>NZ_JASBRN010000046.1 GCF_030149505.1 Nocardioides sp. | reverse complement strand
CCGTGCGCGAGGGGGCCGGCGACCCCGAGCAGGCCTGGAGCGAGGCCCTGCACGACGAGCCCGACAGCGGCGAGCCCGGCACGGTGCCCGGCCGGGTCGTCGCGGTCTGGGGCCCGGCCGGTGCACCCGGGCGCAGCACGGTCGCCACGACGCTGGCCGCCACCCTGGCAGCCCGGCGCCGGCGTACGGTCCTGGTCGACGTCGACCCCTGGGGCGGCTCGGTGGCCCAACAGCTGGGCGTCCTCGACGAGGTCTCCGGCCTCCTGGCGGCCGCCCGGCTGGCGTCCGGGGGAGTCCTCGCCGAGCGGTTCCCGACCGTCCTGCGCAGCCTCGGCCAGCACCTCGAGCTGCTCACCGGGTTGCCGCGGGCCGACCGCTGGCCCGAGGTCCGGGACGGGGTCGTCGAGGAGGTGCTCGACCTGGCCCGGCAGCGCGGCCACGTCGTCGTCGACACCGGGGCGCCGCTCGAGCGCGACGCGGCGGTCGACCTCGCGGGCCGCCCCGGCCGCAACGGCACCACCCTGGCCGCCCTGGCCGAGGCCGACGAGCTCGTGGTGGTCGGCACCGCCGACCCCGTGGGCCTGTCCCGTCTCGCGCGAGGGCTGGTGGAGCTCGCCGAGGAGACCGGCGGGCGACCGGTGCACCTGGCGGTCAACCGGATGCGGGCCTCGCTGGGCTGGTCGGCCGGGGACGTGGAGCAGATGGTCCGCGGCTTCGCCGAGATCGCGTCGACGACCTTCCTGCCCGAGGACCAGGCGGCCACCGACCGGGCCCTGGTCGCCGGCCGTTCCGTCGTCGAGGTCGGGGACGGGCCGCTCGCCGAGGCGGTGTGCCGACTGGCCGACGCCGTGCTCGGCGCGGACGCGGCGGACGCGACCGCGGGCGCCCCGCGGCGGACCCGCCGCGGCGCCGGAGGGCCGCAGGTCAGGCTGCGAAGAGCAGGTACAACCCGCCGGCGGTGAAGAAGACCATCGCCACGAGCATGCCGAGCTGACCGGTCAGGTGGTGCTTGGGCGGCAGCAGCCGCACGGCCCGGTCGTGGGCGGCGACGACGCCGACCACGTGGCCGAGCACGACCGCGATCACCTTGATGTTGGCCAGCAGGGTCGGGTGGTAGGAGAGCCAGTAGTTGACCGACCAGTCACCCGTGCCGAGGTAGTCCGCGCCCGTGGTGAGCGGGTCGCTGGCCTTGATCAGGGTGTCCTGGCCGACCTCGAACCAGTACGACAGGTAGTGGGCCACGATGTAGCCCAGGACGATCGGCACCACCGAGTGGGCGAAGGCGGCCGGCAGGGCACGGCGCGACTCTCCGGCGCGCACCCCGGTGAGCATCGACCCGACTGCGAGCACGATCCCCACACCGACGCAGAAGACCAGCAGCGCCAGGTTGTCGGCGAGCAGGCCCAGGTCGTTCTCGGTGATGAGGGAGTTGGTCTGCACGAAGCGGACCCAGCGTGCGGAGTCCTCGAAGGAGTCGAACGCGGTGCTGCCGAACAGCACGGCCACCACCGCCACCAGTCCGGGGGCGGGGACGATCGTGTTGAGGTTGGCCAGCGGGGACATCACCAGCAGGCGCCCCTCGCGCACGTTCCACGGCGAGAGCTTCCCGATGAGCGTGGAGTAGGCCTCGAAGGGGTCGGCCTTCTCGTAGAACTCGTTGCCGAACAGCGCACCGCCCAGCAGCATCACCGCGACGTACGCCGCGCACCACAGGCGCACCGGGCCGAGCTCGGTGGAGTAGGGGTAGACCAGCTCCAGCCACACGAACGCGAAGAGCCCGATCGCGGCCGGCCAGTAGCCCAGCCAGGTGGGGTAGCGCAGGATCCCCTGGTCGGGGTCGGAGCCGGAGATCTTGGCGAAGGCCAGGTTGATCGTGCGGACCGGGCTGATCGCCTTCCACACCGGGCCGAGCAGGACCGAGGCGAAGACCAGGCCCACCCACAGCCACACGTAGAACATCCCGAAGAACGGGTTGGTGAGCAGGTCCTCGCCGAAGACGGCCGCGAAGGCGGCGTAGAGGAAGACGACCATGCCCAGGACCCGCATGGCCACGGCCCAGCCGGTCGAGAGGACCAACGAGCCGAGCCAGGCGGGGGCCGGGCGCCCGTCGGCGGCGGCGTCGTAGCGCGGCCGCCGCCAGGCGAAGGCCAGGACGATGAAGGAGATGGTGAGCGCCGCGACCGCGCCGGCGATCGCCAGCTCGGGGGAGATCGGCAGGTCCTTCGCGCCGCCGATGCCGTGCATCGGCAGCAGGCCCGGCACCAGCGCGTTCGCGTAGGAGGCGAGTCCGGAAAGTGCGCCGGGCCCGGCCTGCAGCAGGGTCATGCTCAGGAGACCTGGAGCTGCACGAGGATCGCGTCGAGGTCGTGGGACTCCACCTCGACCACGCCCGGCTGCTCGACGACCATCGTCAGCTCGGTCTCGCCGACGCCGTACTCCAGCGTCAGCTCCTCGGTGGTGTGCGCGTGCAGCTCACCGGGCTCGTCGGCGCTCACGCGGAACACGATCTGCTGGCCGACCTCGGCCATGACGCGCTCGCCCAGAGGCGAGGCGGTGCCGTTCTCGAAGGTCATGTCGACCACGACCGCACCCTCGTAGGGGTCCTCGGTCTCCGCCTCGGTCGGCTCGCTCGGAGCCTGCGAGGGAGTGGCCTCGACGCTCGCCGAGGTCTCGGTGGCGGGCGGCTCGTCGACGGCGTTGCTGTCGTCCTCGGCGCCGCAGGCACCGAGGGCCAGCACGAGGCCGGCGACGAGGGGCAGGACACGCAGGGTGGAACGGGACATGTCTGACAGAATCTCACGCAGACCTGAGAGCGACCTGACCGGGCAGCGCTCCATGGGCCGACGAAAGGGACACCGATGAGCGAGCGGCTGCGGCCGCGGGACCTCGCCTTCCTGGCCGAGGAGACGCCGTCGACCCCCATGCACAACGCCACGGTCGAGATCTTCGACCCGGGCGACTCCGGGTTCGACTACGACCGGCTCGTGGAGCTGATCGAGGACCGGATCTCCTTCGTCCCGCGCTACCGCCAGCGGATCCAGCGGGTGCCGGGCCGGCTGGCCAACCCGGTCTGGGTCGACGACCCGCACTTCGACCTCGGCTACCACGTACGCCGCTCCGCCCTGCCCCGCCCGGGCAGCCTCGAGCAGCTGCAGGAGCTGGTCGCCCGGATCGTCTCCCGCCCCCTCGACCGCTCCAAGCCCCTGTGGGAGGTCTACTTCGTCGAGGGTCTGGCGGGCGGCCGGGTCGCGATGCTGTCGAAGTCCCACCAGGCGCTCGTCGACGGGGTCGCCACCGTCGACCTCGGCCAGGTGCTGCTCGACGTCGGCAAGGAGCCGAAGAGCCTCGGGGGCGACCTGTGGGCGCCGCGGCGGCTGCCTTCGCCGGGCACGCTGGCCGTCGGCGCGGTGCGCGACACGCTGCGCGACCCCCACGTGGCCGCCGACACCGTCCGCACCCGGGCGACCAGCCTGCTGCGGGTCGCCGACGCCGCAGCCGAGACGACCGGTCGCGTCGTCGGTGGCCTGACCGGTCGCCGCTCGGTCCGCGAGGGGCCGCTGGTCGGCACCCACGGGCAGCAGCGCCGCGTCATCTCCGTCTTCACCGACCTCGCCGACCACCGCGCCATCCGCGACGTCCACGGCGGCACCGTCAACGACGTCATCCTCGCCACCATCACCGGGGGCCTGCGCGGCTGGCTCATGACCCGTCACGAGTCGCTCGGCGGGCTGCGCCGCATCCGCGCGGTCGTGCCGGTCTCGGTCATCGACTCCGAGCTCGAGGCCACCTCGCTGGGCAGCCAGATCGCCGCCCACTTCGTAGACCTCCCGATCGGGGAGCCCAGCCCCGTCGTGCGACTGCACCAGGTCTCCTACTCCTTCAAGGTGCACAAGGAGACCGGCCGCGGCGTGGCCGCCAACCGGCTCGCGGGCATCGCCGGCTTCGCCCCCGCGACCTTCCACGCCATCGGGTCGCGGGTCGCCGCGGCCGAGGTGGGTCGCGGGATGCAGCTCAGCGTCACCAACGTCCCCGGTCCCCAGTCCCCGCTCTACGCCGCGGGCGCGCGGATGGAGGCGACCTTCCCGGTCCCGCCGCTGCCGCCGCACCACCTGCTGGCGATCGGCGTCACGTCGTACGACGGGGGCGTGGCGTACGGCATCACCGCCGACCGCGACGCCGTGCCGGACGCCGACGTGCTGGGCCAGTGCCTCACCGAGGCGCTCGCCGAGCTGCTCGACACCGCCAGCGGCAGCAGGCCGCGCGTCCCGCGGGGGCGCCGCAAGCCCGCCGCCCGCAAGGCCTCGGCGAAGCAGCCGTCGAAGCAGCCGGCCAAGCAGGCAGCCAGGACGACGAGCCCCCGGCCGACCGGCGGCTCGGGCCGCTCCACCGGCGGGAGGAAGCCGTGACGGTGCGCGCCTACGTCCCCGCGACCTTCGACCTGCTCGCGCGCTTCCACGAGGACGGCGAGGTCCCGACCGCCGGCGCCGTGGAGGCGGCCGACGAGTCCGAGGAGGCGGAGTACGCCGCGCTGCTCGAGGCCGCCGAGGCCTCCCACGCGATGAGCGGGGGCGGGCGCCGGGTCGTGGTCGTCGCGCTGGTCCCGCACATCGGAGCGGTCGCTGCGATGCGCGACGTCGCGGCCGTCCACGTCGACACCGAGGACGGTGCCGAGCCCGACGACGACCTCGCGTGGTTCGCCACCCAGGAGATCCCGCACCTCCTGGGCTGAACCCGCCGCGCACCAGCGCATGCGGCACCCTGCGCAGCGACCCACCCGGGGCCGCGACCCGCCGCTCGTGGGCCTCCGGACCGCCAGGATGAGTACTCGTGCTCTACCCGGCCGGTCCCGGCTCTCGGAGGATCGATCCATGACTGCCAGCGACATCCCCTGCCCGGCGTGCGACGAGCCGGTCCCGCCCGGCGCCCCCGCCTGCCCCGCGTGCGGCATCCGGCTGGTCGGCCAGGACGCCGCGCGGCTGTGGGAGGTCAACCAGCAGATCGCGGTGCTCAGCCGTGAGGCGGAGTCGCTGCTGGCCTCGATGCGCGTGCCCGCGCCGGCGTCGCCGGTGCCCGCCCCTGGGGCGCCCGGGATGCCCGGGACGCCCGGGACGCCCGGTGGCGCAGCCCACCCGGGTCCGTGGCAGCCGACGGCGTACCCCGTCGCGCCGCAGCCGTACCCCGTCGCCCCGCACCGCTCCGCCGGCCAGCAGCTGCTGCTCGGCTTCGGTGCGCTGCTGCTGCTCTCGGCGGTCTCGGTCTTCGCGCTGGTGGCGTGGAGCCTGATCGGCATCGCGGGCCAGGCCCTCATCCTGACCTGCGTCACGGTCGGTGCCGCCGTGTCCTCCCGCGCGGCCTCGACGCACCGGCTGCCCGCGGCGGCGCACACGGCGGCGGTCATCGCCGTCGGGGTGTCGGCGCTGATGGCCCTGGGTGCGTGGTCGCTGGGTCTCGCCGGGGCCGACGACCTCGCCTTCACCACCTTCGTCGCGCTCGCGGGACCAGTGCTGGCGCTGGTGTGGCTCGGCTACGACGCCCTCACAGCGCGGGTCTGGTCGGTGACGGGGGCGACCTCGGTCTACCTCCCGTCGGCCGTGCTCGCGCTCGGCGCCGCCGGGGCCGCGGCGGTGGACGCCGCCGGCCCGGGCGACGTGCTGCGGGGCGTCGGGCTGCTCGCGGTCGCGGGTGCGCTGGTCACCCTGGCCGCCGTCGTACGCCGGGTGCTGGACGCCCGCCGGGGCCGGCTCCCCAGCGTGACGGGCCTGGTGCTCGCGCTGGTGGTCGCCGCCGGCGCCGTGCTGCTGCTGCTCGCCACGACCTACGACCTCGACCGGGGCCTGGTCGACCGCTACGGGGCCGCCCTCGCCCTGCTGGTGCTCGGCGGGGTCCTGCTCACCGTGCCGGTCCGGGTCCTCACCGGGACGACGGTGCCGGCCGGGTCCGCACCTGCGGCGCCCGCCCCCGCCACCGCTCCCGGTCGGGTCACAGCCGCCTCCGCCTCCCGCCTGGCCGGAGCCGCCCTCGGCGTGCTGGCCGCGGGGAGCGTCCTGCTCGACGTGCCCGACCTCGGCTGGGCGGCGCTGTCGGTCGTGTCCTCGGTGGTGCTGGTCGTCCTGGCCCTGCGGTCCGCGCGGGCGGTCCTGGTGTGGTCCGCCGGCCTGCTCGCGCCCGGGGCGGCCGCCGTCGTGGTGTCCACCGTGGAGGGAGGTGCGCGCACCCTGGCCGACCTCCTGCGCGGGGACGTCGTGGAGCCGTGGGTGCCCGTCGCGCTCGAGATCGCGCTCCCGGCGCTGTGGGCCGCGGCCTGTGCGGTCCACCTGGTGCGCGCGCTCGTCGCCCAACCGTCCGTGACGATGGCTGACAGTGCCGGTGCCCCGGTGGTGGCTCCCGCGGCTGCGGGTGTCGTCCTCGGCGGCACCGTCGCCCAGTTGCTGGGCGTGTCCCACGGCACCTGGGAGTGGACCGTCCCGATCGGGCTCGCCTGGACGGTCGCGGCCCTCCTCCTGGCCCGCGCCGCGTCGGTGCGCACCACCCAGGACCCTCAGCCGGGCTGGTCGTCGGTGCACGCCGCGGCGCTGCTCGCCGCGGGCTATGCAGTGGTCCCGCCCCTGCAGCTGCTGGTCGAGGGCGCGGACGGGCGGGTCCAGGCGGCCGGCTGCTGGGTCGTGGCCGCAGCCGTCGCGTGGTACGCCTCCGCCCCCGGTCGCCTGGAGGCCGGGTACGTCGCCGCCGCCCTGGTCTCCGTGGGCAACGGCCTGCTCGTGTGGGAGCTGGGTGGCGACCAGGTCGAGCTGTACACGCTCCCGGCCGCGGCGGCCTTCGCCGTCCTGGGGGTGGCCCAGCACCGGGTCGCCCGGGCCGCCGACCCTGGCCGGCACCCGAGCACGATGCTCACGTCGGCGCCGGCCCTGGCGGTCGCGCTCGTGCCCTCGCTGCTCGTCGCCGTCACCGGCGACGAGGTCCTGCGACTGCTGCTCGTCGTCCTGGCCGGGATGGCGCTGCTCGTCCTCGGCGTCGCCCGCGCCCTCCAGGCGCCGGTGCTGCTGGGTGCACTGACGCTCGGCCTCGTGGCGCTCGTGCAGGGCAGTCCCTTCCTGGCCTTTGTCCCGGCCTGGGTGCTGCTCGCCTCCGCCGGCGCCGCGCTGCTGGCGATCGGCGTGCTGTGGGAGTCGGCGCTCGCGCGGGGTCGGCAGCTGGGTCGCTGGGTGCACGGGCTGCACTGACCCTGCACCGAGGTCGCCCCGACGCCGGGCGCGCCGCCCGGCCCGGCCCCGGTGCCCCTGGCCCGCGACCAGCGGCTTTCGCGCCCGCGGGGGGGCGCTCGCTAGGGTCGCTGGGCATGGACGCCATCAGCTTCCCCCCGGCTCCCACGAACGAGCCCAACCTGACCTACGCACCCGGCACCCCGGAGCGCGAGTCCCTGCGGAGCGAGATCGCCCGGCTCGAGGCCGAGCAGCGCGACCTCCCGGCGTACGTCGGCGGGCAGTGGCGCCCGGGCGGCGGCGAGGAGATCCAGGTCGTGCAGCCGCACGACCACGCCCACGTGCTCGGGACGACCCGCAACGCCACCACCGCCGACGCGCAGGCCGCCGTCGACGCCGCGCTCGAGGCGGCGCCGGCCTGGCGGGACATGCCCTTCGACGACCGGTGCGCGATCCTGCTCAAGGCCGCCGACCTGCTGGCCGGTCCGTGGCGGCAGCGGCTCAACGCCGCGACCGTGCTGGGCCAGTCCAAGACGGCCTTCCAGGCCGAGATCGACTCGGCCTGCGAGCTGATCGACTTCTGGCGATTCAACGTCCACTACGCCAAGCAGATCCTCACCGACCAGCCGATCGCCAACAGCCCGGGCATCTGGAACCGCACCGACCACCGCCCGCTCGAGGGCTTCGTCTACGCGATCACGCCGTTCAACTTCACCGCCATCGCCGGCAACCTGCCCACCGCCCCGGCGCTCATGGGCAACACCGTGGTCTGGAAGCCCAGCCCGACCCAGCAGCTGGCCGCGTCGCTGACGATGGAGCTGCTCGTCGAGGCCGGCATGCCGCCGGGCGTCATCAACATGGTCCCCGGCGACGGCCTGGCGGTGTCCGAGGTGGCGCTGCCGCACCGCGACCTGGCCGGCATCCACTTCACCGGCTCGACCCCGACCTTCCAGCACCTGTGGCGCACGGTCGGGGAGAACATCACCGGCTACCGCTCCTACCCGCGGATCGTGGGCGAGACCGGCGGCAAGGACTTCATCGTCGCCCACCCCTCCGCCGACGTCGACGTCGTGCGGACCGCGATGATCCGCGGCGCCTTCGAGTTCCAGGGTCAGAAGTGCTCGGCCGCCTCCCGGGCCTACGTCCCGCGCTCGCTCTGGGCCCGGTTGAAGGACGACCTGGTCGCCGAGACCGAAGCCATCTCCATGGGCGACCCGACCGACTTCTCCCACTTCATGGGCGCCGTCATCGACGCCCGGGCGTTCGCCAAGCACAAGGCGGCGATCGAGCGGGCGCACGCCACCGACGGCCTCGAGGTCGTCGCGGGCGGCACGGTCGACGACTCGGTCGGGTACTTCGTGCGGCCCACCATCGTGGTCGTCGACGACCCGGCCGACGAGATGTTCACGACCGAGTACTTCGGGCCGATCCTCGCGGTGCACGTCTACGACGACCGGGTCGAGGGGGGCTACGAGGCGGTGGTGCGCCAGCTGGAGTCGGTGTCGCCGTACGCCCTCACCGGCGCGGTCATCTCGCAGGACCGCGCGGCGGTCGCGTGGACCCGGGACGCCCTGCGCTTCGCCGCCGGCAACTTCTACGTCAACGACAAGCCGACCGGCGCGGTCGTGGGCCAGCAGCCCTTCGGCGGCGGTCGCGCGTCGGGCACCAACGACAAGGCCGGCGCGGCGGTCAACCTGCTGCGCTGGACCAGCCCGCGCTCCATCAAGGAGACCTTCGTGCCGCCGACGGACTACCGCTACCCCTACATGGGCTGAGCCCCCGCACGACTGCGCCACGACCACGACGACGGCCCCCGAGCAGTGCTCGGGGGCCGTCGCGTGCAGCAGGTGCTGCTCAGGCTCGGGTCACGCGGGCGGCAGGCACTGCGCCCCGGCGTACTGCGTGCCGTTGACGGTGATGTCGTAGTCGATGCAGATGCCCGCAGCGCTGGCCGAGCCGGCGGTGGCCACCGAGGCGCCGACGGCGAGCACGGGGGCGAGGAGGGTGACGGCGAGGAGTCGCTTCACAGGAGTGTCCTTCCGAGAGAGTGTTCCGAGAGGGCGGCGCGGACACGCCGCCGATCCCTCCAACGCCCCACCGTGCCCGAGGTCACGCATCCCCGGTCCTTGCGGCCCGCGGGGATGGTCCACCATGGACGAGTGACGTCCGCGCTGCTCTCGCTGCTCCACCTCGGTGCCCTGCACCCGGTCGAGAAGGGCCTCACACTGCTGTTGGCCTTCGGGCCGTTCGTGGTCCTCGCGGTCGTCGTCGCCGTACGCCGCCGGCAGGACGCGGCGGCCGAGCAGCAGCCGCCGGTCGACCCCGCCACGCCCGACGCTCCCGCAGACCCCAGGTCCACGACCGACTGAGTCCGCTGGTCCGGGGTCGAACCGGCGCATCCTTCCGGAACGTAGCGCCGGCTCGGCATCAACCCAGTCGGGCCCAGGCGCGGCGCAGCTCGCCCTCGACCGGGCCCCAGGCGCCGCCGACGGCCCGGCCCACGACGTCAACGAGCCGGTCGGGCAGGGCGCCGCCGTCGATGCCGATCGTGTGGCAGAGCGTCTCGGTCAGGTCGGGCGAGGTGGCCGCGACCGCGTGGTCCAGGCAGAACCGACGTCCGTCGACGGCGTCGTACGCCGTGTCGAGGCCGAGCGCGAGCGGCACGGCCATGAGACCGAGCAGCAGGCGGACCCAGCGGTGGAGCGGCACGCCCTGCTCAACGAGCAGGGCGCACCGGCGTCACAGCGGTCCAGACCCCCGGGCCGGGGGGAGTCATCGGGACAGGTAGTCCCGGCCCACCTTGTTCTCGGCCTTGAGCGCCTTGAGCAGCAGGTCGGAGATGAGGCCCTCGATCTTGCCGCCGACGAGCGGGATGCCGACCTTGACGGTGAGGTCGACCGTCTCGGTGGTGGTCCCGCCGCTCTCGACGACGGCGGCGGTGCCCTTCATCTCGCCGGGTTTGCCGGGGATGGTGACCTCGATGTCGGCACGGGTGCCGGTCCAGGACTCGCGCTGCACGATGTTCGCCTCGTCGCCGACGATCTTGGTGGCGAAGGACGGCAGGCCCTGGACGGACTGGAACTGGTCGATGACCACGTCCATGCCCGACGCCGTCTGCTCGACGGTGACGGTGCGGCGCAGGACCCGCTGGTAGTCGCAGACCTCCTCGCGGAACGCCGGGTCCGCCAGCATCGCCATGACCCGGTCGGCGGGCGCGTCGTAGGTCATCTCGTGCACGAGCCGCTTGCTCATCGCTGTCCTCCCAGCCACGCGGTGCCGGTGGTCTGCTCGACCTCCAGGCCCGCCTTGATGTTGTCGGCCATGAGGGCCTCGAGCTTGCCGCCGATGACCGGCACCTTGACCTTGACGTCGAGCTCGACGACCTCGGTGGTGCCGCTGCCGCGCGCCTCGAGCCGGACGGTGCCGGTGGCGGTCGTCGGCTTGCCGGGGGCCGTGATGGAGACTGTCCCGCCGGTGCGCGAGGTCCACTGCTCCTCGATGACGGCCGTCGTGGTGTCGCCGACGATCTTCTTCGCGATCGCGGGCAGGCCGGCGGTGTCCTGGACCTGCTCGCTCACGAGCGTGAACCCCGCGCCGTCCTCGGCCGGCCTCAGGTCGATGTCGTGGGAGACCACGCCCTGCTCCTCGCAGACCCTCGCGCGGAAGGCCGGGTCGGCCAGCATCGCGAAGACCTCGTCGGGCGGGGCGTCGTAGGTCAGCTCGTGTCGGAACTTCACGGCGCACATCATGCCGGGTCGGTGTGTGACAGGTTGGCCGACATGAGCGAGAGCGGACGGACGGCTCGGGAGGATGGCCAGCAGGACCCCCGGGAGGACTTCGTGTCCTTCGGCGAGCAGGGGGCCCAGCTGACCTACGGCTCCTACCTCCAGCTGCCCACGCTGCTCGGCGCCCAGCGCTGCGAGTCCGGCGGCGGGGACGGACCGCCCGCACACGACGAGCTGCTCTTCATCACCATCCACCAGGTCTACGAGCTGTGGTTCCAGCAGCTGCTGCACGAGGTCGGGGCCGCGCGCGACGCGATGGCCGCCGGCGTACCGGGTGGGCGGCTGTGGTGGGCCCAGCACCTGCTGCAGCGGGTCCACGTCATCGAGCGCACGCTCGTCCAGCAGGTCGACGTGCTGGAGACGATGACCCCGCAGGACTTCCTGGAGTTCCGCCAGCGGCTCGCACCCGCCAGCGGATTCCAGTCGGTGCAGTTCCGCGAGCTGGAGTTCGTCTCCGGCGCCAAGGACGCGGGGTACGTCGAGCGCTTCCGCGGACTCACCCCCGACGAGCAGGCCCGGCTCGCCCGGCGGCTCGAGGAGCCGACGCTTTGGGACGCCTTCCTCGCCGCCCTCTCCTCGGCCGGCCTGGACGTCGGGACCGACGAGCAGGCCGCCGCCTCGCTGCGCACCGTCGCCCACGACCGGGACACGTACGCCGCCCTCTGGGCGCTCGCGGAGGCGCTGCTGCAGCACGACGAGCTCGCGGCGTCGTGGCGGGCCCGGCACGTGGTGATGGTGGAGCGGATGATCGGGGCGAAGTCCGGCACGGGCGGGAGCTCGGGCTCGACGTACCTCCGGTCCAGGCTGCCGCTGCAGTACTACCCGCTGCTGTGGGAGCTGCGCAGCAACCTGTAGGTGGGGGGTGGCCTCGGGGGCCGCGCCGTCGGGACGAGGGGCCGGGGTGGCCAGGTCCCGCCGGGTGGGCACCCTCCCGGCGTGCCGCGGGTGGGAGCGCCCTCCCGGCACGAGGCAGCCGACCCGGGGGCCCCCCCTCCTCGCCAACCACCCCCCCCGGAGGGCCCTCACCCGGCGGGGGGCCGGCCCCGCCACCCACCGCCGGGGGCGCCTTCGGTCGGCTGCCTCGCGCCGTCCGGGCGCTCCGAGCGTCGCGGCCCGCCGTCCGGGCGCCGTGGCCGCGCCCGGGGCGTCGCGGGCCCTGCATCCCGACGGCTCGGCGCCCTCGGGTGGGTGGGCGCGCCGAGGGGGGAGGGCGGTTGGCCGGGGGGTGAGGTGGGTCCTAGGGTCGGGAGGGTGACAACGACGTCGCACGACAGTGAGCTGAAGGACCTGGTCGCGAGGGCGACGGAGCTGGCGAGGGCCGGGAGGGGGAGCGGGGGGCCGCCGCACGACGAGGTGGGGGCGCTGCTGGCTGCCTACTACCGGCACGTGGCTCCCGAGGACGTCTCGGGGCGGGCCGACGTGGACGTCTACGGTGCGCTGGCCAGCCACTACCGGCTGGCCGAGGAGCGGCCCCAGGGCACGGCCAAGGTGCGGGTGCTGACGCCGACGCTGGCCGAGGAAGGCTGGTCGGCCGGCGGGCACAGCGTCGTGGAGGTCGTCACCGACGACATGCCCTTCCTCGTGGACTCGCTCACGATGGAGCTCTCGCGGCAGCTGCGCGACGTGCACGTAGTGGTGCACCCGCACTTCGACGTGCGTCGTGACATCACGGGGGCGCTGCAGCACGTGGCGCCGGTCGACGACGGGGCGCTGGAGCCCGGCGACGGCACCCTGCGCGAGTCGTGGATGCACGTCGAGATCGACCGGATCGCCGACGGGGACGCCGCGGCGATCGTCGAGAACGTCCAACGGGTCCTCGGCGACGTCCGCGAGGCCGTGGAGGACTGGCCGCGCGCGCGCCAGCGGATGCTCGACATCGTCACCGAGCTGCGCTCCGCCGCGCCGGTCAGCCTCGACGCCGAGGAGGTCCGTCAGGGGGCCGAGCTGCTGGAGTGGCTGGCCGAGGACCACTTCACGTTCCTGGGCTACCGGGAGTACACGCTCGAGGAGCTCGACGGCGACGACGTGCTGCGGGCGGTGCCCGGCACGGGACTGGGCATCCTGCGCTTCGACCAGGACCAGTCCGAGGCGTTCGCGCGGCTCCCGGAGCCGGTGAAGGCCAAGGCGCGCGAGAAGACCCTGCTGGTGCTGGCGAAGGCCAACTCCCGGGCGACGGTCCACCGCCCGGCGTACCTCGACTACGTCGGGGTCAAGACGTTCGACGCGGCCGGCGAGGTGACCGGTGAGCGTCGCTTCCTGGGCCTGTTCTCGTCCTCGGCGTACGCCGAGTCGTTGCTGCGCATCCCGCTGCTGCGCGAGAAGGCGCGCGAGGTGCTGCGGCGCAGCGGCTTCGACCCGCGCTCCTACGCCGGCCGTGCCCTGATGGACACCCTCGAGGGCTACCCGCGCGACGAGCTGTTCCACACCACGGTCGACGAGCTGGCGCCGATGGCCGAGACCGCGATGCACGCCCGGGAGCGGCGGGCGGTCCGCGCGATCACCCGTGCCGACACCTACGGGCGCTACGTCAGCGTGCTGGTCTACCTGCCCAGGGACCGCTACAACACCGCGGTCCGCGAGAAGTTCAGCGAGATCCTGCTGGAACGCCTCGGCGGGGAGTCGGTGGAGTTCACCGTCCGGATCAACGAGTCGACCACCGCGCGCGTGCACTTCGTGGTGCACCTGCCGCGCGAGCAGGGCGACCCCACCGTCACCGGGACGCTGCGTGCCCTGGACACCGCCGACCTCGAGCGCCGGCTGGCCGACGCCTCCCGCTCGTGGCGCGACGACTTCCTGGCCGCAGTGCTCTCGGAGTACGGCGAGCAGGCCGGCGCCATCCTCGGCCGCAGGTACGCCGAGTCCTTCCCCGAGGCCTACAAGGAGGACTTCTCCGCGCGGACCGCGGCGGTCGACCTCGGTCGGCTGGAGGGCATCGCGGGCGAGGAGGGTCTCGACCTGGCCCTGACCCAGCACCTGGACGCCGGGCGTGGCGAGGCCCGGCTCAAGGTCTTCCGCGTCGGCAGCCCGCTCTCGCTCTCCGAGGTGCTGCCGATGCTGAGCAGCCTGGGTGTGGAGGTGGTCGACGAGCGGCCCTACGAGCTCGACGGGCTGGAGCGGCCGACCTTCGTCTACGAGTTCGGGCTGCGCTACGGCAGCGCCCTGCCCGAGGAGGCCCGCGGGCTGTTCGTCGAGGCGCTCCGCGCGATCTGGGACGGGCACGCGGAGACCGACGGGTTCAACCGGCTGGTCCTCGGCGTCGGGCTGTCGTGGCGGCAGGCGATGTTGCTGCGGGCCTACGCGAAGTACATGCGTCAGGGCGCCTCGCCGTTCGCCGTCGACACCATCGAGGAGGCGCTGGCCTCCAACAAGGACATCACCCGGATGCTGGTGCGCTGCTTCGAGCTGCGCTTCGACCCGGGCGTCGACGACGCGACCCGCGAGGAGCAGACAGCGGCGCTGCGGGAACGGCTGGCCGCGGCGCTGGACGACGTCGCCTCCCTCGACCACGACCGCATCCTGCGCGGCTACCTCACCCACATCGGTGCGACGCTGCGCACCAACCACTTCCAGACCGGCGTCGACGGCCGTCCGAAGGACTACCTCAGCCTCAAGCTCGAGCCCTCGGCGATCCCCGACCTGCCCTCGCCGCGGCCGAAGTTCGAGATCTTCGTCTACTCCCCGCGGGTCGAGGGCGTGCACCTGCGCTTCGGCGCGGTCGCCCGCGGAGGGCTGCGCTGGAGCGACCGGCGCGACGACTTCCGCACCGAGGTGCTGGGCCTGGTCAAGGCGCAGATGGTCAAGAACACCGTCATCGTGCCGGTGGGCGCGAAGGGCGGCTTCTACGCCAAGAACCTGCCCGACCCGAGCGACCGCGAGGCGTGGCTGGCCGAGGGCGTGGCCTGCTACCGCACCTTCATCTCGGGGCTGCTCGACATCACCGACAACCTGGTCGAGGGCCGCACGGTGCCGCCGGCCGACGTCGTACGCCACGACGGGGACGACTCCTACCTCGTGGTCGCCGCGGACAAGGGCACCGCGACCTTCTCCGACATCGCCAACGGCGTGGCCAAGGACTACGGCTTCTGGCTCGGCGACGCCTTCGCCTCCGGCGGCTCCGTGGGCTACGACCACAAGGCGATGGGCATCACCGCCCGCGGCGCGTGGGTCTCGGTGCAGCGGCACTTCCGCGAGCGCGGCATCGACTGCCAGGCCGAGGACTTCACCTGCGTCGGCATCGGCGACATGTCCGGCGACGTCTTCGGCAACGGCATGCTGTGCTCCGAGCACACGCGCCTCGTGGCCGCCTTCGACCACCGCGACATCTTCCTCGACCCCGATCCCGACGCCGCGACGTCGTACGCCGAGCGCAGGCGGCTCTTCGAGCTCCCGCGCTCGTCCTGGGCCGACTACGACGCCTCGCTGATCAGCGAGGGCGGCGGCGTGTGGTCGCGCTCGCGCAAGTCGATCCCGCTCAACGACCACGTGCGCCGCGCCCTGGGCATCGACGCCGGGGTCGAGCAGATGACCCCGAACGAGCTGATGCGCGCGATCCTCTGCGCGCCGGTCGACCTGCTGTGGAACGGCGGCATCGGCACCTACGTCAAGGGCGCGGAGGAGACCCACGCCGACGTGGGGGACAAGGCCAATGACCCCATCCGGGTCGACGGCGTGCAGCTGCGCGCGGCCTGCATCGGCGAGGGCGGCAACCTCGGCTTCACCCAGGCCGGGCGGATCGAGTACGCGCGGGCCGGCGGCCGGATGGCCACCGACTTCATCGACAACTCCGCGGGCGTGGACACCTCCGACCACGAGGTCAACATCAAGATCCTGCTCGACCGGGTCGTGCACGACGGCGACCTCACCGAGAAGCAGCGCAACACGCTGCTCGCGGAGATGACCGACGAGGTGGCCTCGCTGGTGCTGCGCGACAACTACGAGCAGAACCTCGCGCTCTCCAACGCCCTGGACCACGCGCCGTCGCTGCTGCACGTGCACGAGGAGCAGATGCGGCAGCTCGAGGCCGACGGCGTGCTGGACCGCGAGGTCGAGGGGCTGCCGACCTCGAAGGCGGTCACGCTGCGCGCCGACCGCGGGGAGGGCCTGACGGCACCGGAGCTCTCGGTGCTCATGGCCTGGACCAAGATCGAGCTCGCCGACGAGCTGATCGCCTCCGACCTGCCCGACGACCCCTACCTCGTGCAGGACCTCACGGCCTACTTCCCCTCGGCGATGCGCGAGCGGTTCGCCGGCTACATCTCCGACCACCCCCTGCGCCGCGAGATCATCGTGACCCAGGTCGTCAACGACCTCGTCAACGGCGCGGGCATCACGTTCCTGACCCGGCTCGAGGGCGAGACCGGCGCGACGGCACCGGAGCTGGTGGGCGCCAACTTCGTGGCCCGCGAGGTCTTCGGATCGCTGCCGTTGCGCGAGGAGCTGCGCTCCTACGACAACCGGCTCGACGCCGCGGTGCAGACCCGGATGCGGCTGGAGATGCGCACGCTGGTCGAGCGCGCGAGCCGGTGGTTCGTGGCCAACCGGCGCCCGCCGATGGACAGCCAGGCGGTCGTGGACCACTTCTCCGGGCCCGTGCAGGAGACGATGGCGCGGCTGCCCGAGCTGATGGGCGGGCGCGAGCTCGCGGCCTTCGAGGAGCGTCGCGACCGGCTCGTGGGCCAGGGCGTGCCGGAGGACCTCGCCGAACGCGTGGCGGTGCTGCCGCCGGCGTACATGGTGCTCGGGGTGGTGGACACCGCGCTCCGCGACGGGCTGGACCCCGCCGAGGTCGCGCGGGTGCACTTCGCGCTCGGCGAGCGGCTCGGCCTGCCGGTGCTGGTGCAGCGGATCCTCGCGCTGCCGCGGCACGACCGCTGGCAGACGATGGCGCGCGCGGCGCTGCGCGACGACCTGCACGCCGTGCACCTCCAGCTCACCGGGCAGGTGCTGGCCGGCACCGACGCCTCCGCTCCCGTCGACGCGCGGATCCGGCAGTGGGAGGAGGCCGACGAGGTGCAGGTGGCGCGGGCGTCCGGGACGCTCGGTGACATCTGCTCCGACGACGCCGCCGACCTGGCGCGGCTCTCGGTCGGGCTGCGGGTGGTGCGGGGGCTGCTGGCCACCGGCTGAGGTCGGGACCCGCGCTGCGCCACGAGACCGGTTCATTATCGGTTTCACCGACGTCGGTGGCCGCGCCTAGGGTGCTTGACGATGGCAACGAACGCTTCTCGGGCGTCCGGGGGGCCGGCCCCCGACGTGGACCCGTCCGCCGAGCCGCCGGCAGGCGTGCACTCGCTCTGGCGGCTGCGCCACTACCTCCGGCCGTACGCCGGGTCGCTGCTCGTCATGCTGCTGGCCTCCCTCGGCACGGTGGCGCTGGCGATCGGCATCCCCCTGGTGATCCGCGCGATCATCGACGGTCCGGTCACCGAGCGCGACCTCGGTGGGCTGTGGGCGCTGGCCGGGCTCGCGCTGCTCCTGGGCGTGACCGAGGCGGTGCTGGTGTGGGTGCGCCGGTGGGTGCAGTCCTCGGCGGTGCTGGGTCTCGAGACCACGATGCGCCACGACCTCTACGACCGCCTGCAGCAGCTGCCGATGGCCTTCCACGGCCGCTGGGGCTCGGGCCAGCTGCTCTCCCGCGCGACCACCGACCTCGCCGCGATCCGCCGCTTCGCCGGGTTCGGGCTGCTGTTCCTGCTCATCAACGTCGTCCAGCTGACCGCGACGACGGTCGTGCTGCTGACGATGTACTGGCCGCTCGGTGTGGTCGTGGCCGCCGCCTCCGTGCCGATCGTGTGGCTCTCGATGCGCTTCGAGAAGCGCTACGTCGTGATCTCCCGGCGGGTCCAGGACGAGCAGGGTGACCTGGCCACGCACGCCGAGGAGGGCGCCGTCGGCATCCGGGTGATCAAGTCCTTCGGACGCAGCGAGCACGTCTCCCGCGGCTACGAGCGGGCCTCGACCACGCTGCACGCCACGAGCATGGAGAAGGTGCGGCTCTCCGCACGCTTCTGGACGTTCCTCGAGGTCATCCCCAACGTCGCTGTCGTCATCGTGCTGGCCCTCGGGGCCTACGGCGTCGGCACCGGGGCACTGACCCCCGGCGAGCTGGTCGCCTTCATCACCCTGATGCTGAGCCTGGTCTGGCCGGTCTCGTCCCTGGGCGTCATCCTCGCGATGGCCCAGGAGGCGATGACCGCCGCCGCGCGCATCCTCGACGTCTTCGACACCGAGCCCTCGATCGTGGGTGGCACCCGGGTCGTCGACGCCCCGCGCGGGCACCTGCGGCTGGAGTCGGTCGACTTCGCCTTCCCCGACGCCCCCGACGAGCCGGTGCTGCGCGGCGTGGACTTGGAGGTGCTGCCGGGGGAGACCGTCGCGGTGGTCGGCGCCACCGGCTCGGGCAAGACCGTCCTCACCTCGCTGGTCCCGCGGCTGTGGGACGTCACCGGCGGGCGGGTCACCCTCGACGGCGTCGACGTGCGCGAGCTGCGGCTGGAGCACCTGCGCAGCCTGGTCGCCACGGCCTTCGAGGAGCCGACGCTCTTCTCGATGAGCGCGCGGGAGAACCTCACGCTCGGCCGCGCCGACGCCACCGAGGAGGAGATCGAGGAGGCCCTGCAGATCGCGCAGGCGCAGTTCGTCCACGAGCTGCCCTGGGGCCTGGAGACCCGCATCGGCGAGCAGGGCATGGCGCTGTCCGGCGGCCAGCGGCAGCGGCTGGCCCTGGCCCGGGCCGTGCTGACCCGGCCCGCGGTCCTGGTGCTCGACGACACGCTCTCGGCCCTCGACGTGCACACCGAGAAGCTCGTGGAGGAGGCGCTGCGCCGGGTGCTGGCCGACACGACCGGGATCATCGTGGCGCACCGGGCCTCGACGGTGCTGCTCGCCGACAAGGTCGCGCTGCTGCAGGGAGGCCGGATCACCCACGTGGGGCAGCACCGCGACCTGCTGGCCACCGTGCCGGCGTACCGCGAGCTGCTGGCGGCGGAGGCCGAGCGGCCCGAGGAGGTCTCGGCATGAGCGCCGCGACCGAGGCGGGTACGTCGGAGGGTGCCGCGTCGGACGGGCAGGCTCCCGGGTGGCGCGGCCAGGCCGCGGTCGACGCCGACGAGGCCGCCGAGCGGCTCACCGCCGGCCGGCTCGGCGGAGGCTCGCGCCGGTTGCTGCGCGAGCTGCTGGCGCCCTACTCCCGCACGCTGAAGCTGCTCGTGCTCGTCGTCCTCGTCGAGAACGTCGCCCGGCTCTCCATCCCCTACCTCGTCAAGGTCGGCATCGACTCCGGCATCCCGCCGATCCGCACCGACGGAGACCTGACCCCGCTCGGCACCGTGGTCGGGCTGGTGCTGCTGGCGACGGTGACCCAGGCGGTCGCGCGCTACCGGTTCCTGGTAGTGCAGGGGCAGGTCGGCCAGGACGTCCTGCACGCCCTGCGGCGCAAGGTGTTCCGGCACTTCCAGGCCCTCGACCCGCAGTTCCACGACACCTACACCTCGGGGCGCGTGATCTCGCGCCAGACCTCCGACGTCGACGCGATCTACGAGATGCTCGAGACCGGCTTCGACGGGCTGGTCAAGGCTGCGCTGACGCTCGTGGGCACCGCCGGCATCCTGCTCTTCCTCGACCTCGAGCTCGGCCTGGTCGCGCTGCTGTGCCTGCCGCTGCTGGCGCTGCTGACCAACTGGTTCCGCAAGGCCTCGGCGGCGTCGTACCGCGTGACCCGCGAGAAGGTCGCGCTGGTGATCGTGCACTTCGTGGAGTCCATGGGCGGCATCCGCGCGGTGCAGGCGTTCCGGCGCGAGGGCCGCAACCAGGAGATCTTCGACGACGTCAACGACCAGTACCGTCGCGCCAACCTGGTCGCCTTCCGGCTGGTCGCCTGGTTCATGCCCGGCATCCGCCTGATCGGCAACGTCACGATCGCGGCCGTGCTGCTGTACGGCGGGTACCTCGCCTACCAGGGCGACGTCACCGTCGGCGTGCTGGCGGCGTTCCTGCTCTACCTGCGGCAGTTCTTCGAGCCGATGATGGAGATCAGCCAGTTCTACAACACCTTCCAGTCCGCCTCCGCGGCGCTGGAGAAGCTCGCGGGTGTGCTCGAGCAGGAGCCGGGCGTGCCCGAGCCGACCTCCCCGCGGCCGATCGGCCGCGCGAGCGGCGAGGTGCGCTTCGAGGACGTGCGGTTCTCGTACGTCGAGGGGCGGCCGGTGCTGCCCGGGCTCGACCTCACCATCCCCGCGGGGCAGACCCTGGCCCTGGTCGGCACGACGGGTGCGGGCAAGACGACCATCGCCAAGCTCGCCACCCGCTTCTACGACCCGACCGCCGGCCGGGTGCTGCTGGACGGGACCGACCTGCGCGAGCTGGCCGGCGACGACCTGCGCGACAACGTCGTGATGGTGACCCAGGAGAACTACCTCTTCTCGGGCACCATCGCCGACAACATCCGCTTCGGCCGGCCCTCGGCCACGATGGCCGAGGTCGTCGAGGCCACCACGGCCCTCGGCGCGCACGACTTCATCGCCGCCATGCCCGAGGGCTACGACACGGTGGTGGCCAACGCCGGCGGCCGGCTCTCCGCTGGCCAGCGCCAGCTGGTGGCCTTCGCGCGGGCGTTCCTCGCCGACCCGGCGGTGCTGATCCTCGACGAGGCCACGTCGTCGCTCGACATCCCCTCCGAGCGGCTGGTCCAGCGCGCGCTGCGCACGGTGCTGGCCGGTCGGACGGCCGTGATCATCGCCCACCGGCTCTCCACCGTGGAGATCGCCGACCGGGTGCTGGTGCTCGAGCACGGCCGGATCGTCGAGGACGGCACCCCCGGCGACCTCGTCGCCGCCGGCCAGGACGTCGCCGGCGGCGGCCGCTTCGCCGGCCTCCACCAGGCCTGGGTCGACTCCCTGGCCTGATCACGACTGCGCCAGCGGGCGTGATCGTCGGTGGTCGAGCAGCGACCGCGGCTGAGGGACGAAGCCGCGGCGGAGCGTGTCGAGACCGGGTGAGGTGCCTGTGGTCGGCGAGCAACGCGTTGAGTCGTCAGCAGGATCGCGACCACGGCCGAGCGGCATCTGCTGCAGTGGCAGCCCAGATCGGCAGTCCAGGGGCGAGCGCGCTCTCTCCGCACGAGTACCAGTGAAGGCCTCGTGGAGATCGAGGTCGCTGGGGGAGTGGTCCCGGAGCGGTTCGATGCGGTGGCGGTGCGCCGGTGGCTTGCGCGGTCTCGACGACGGCTCGCCGGGGCTCGCCTGCTCGACCATCCCGCGGTGGGTGCCGGGGCTCGCGTGCTTGACCATCCCGCGGTGGGTGCCGGGGCTCGCGTGCTCGACCATCCCGCGGTCGGTGCAGGGGCTCGCCTGCTTGACCATGCCGCGGTGGGTGCAGGGTCTCGCCTGCTCGACCGGCCCAGGCCGGCGTGCTGGTAGCCCGGCCGCCGGGGTGGTGGTCGGGCTGCGAGCGGTCTCGGCCGGTCAGGCCGTGAGTGAGGTGGTGCCGTCGGGGTGGACGAGGTAGTGCTGGCCGTGGGGGCTGGTCCAGAGCCAGTGGCCTGGTGAGAGTCCTCGGACGGCCCAGGGTCTGCCTGCTGGTGAGGGGTGGGTCTTGGCGCGGTGGTCGTGGCGACAGAGGGGCGCGAGGTTGTCGGTCGACGTCTGGTCCGGCGGGCCGGTGTCGGAGTACTCGATGGTGTGGTCGAGGTCGGCGGTCTCGGCTGGCTTGTTGCAGTGGGGGAAGGTGCAGGTGGTGCGGGTGAGCTTGACCCGGGTGGCGATGCGGTCGGGGACCTCGTAGGAGGAGACCGCGACGGTGTCGTGGAGGTCGATGACGGGCTTGACGATGACCTGGGTGCCTGGGGTGCCGCACCAGTCCCTGACGGCGTCGGCGGTCAGGAGCTGGCGGTGGTTGTCGAGGCGGGCGAGGTTGAGTCCGAGCTTGCCGGTGACGGGGTCGATCTGGGGGGCTCCGGTGAGGGCCGCGTCGCTCAGGTGGACTGTCAGGACCACGACCCGGCGGGGATTCGTGCGGGTGCCGGGGCTGGTGGGCGTGTCGGTTTCGCGGTCTCGACGACGCTCGTCGCTGGCGCTCCTCGCTGCTCGACCTTCCTGCGTATCGCCGGCCGCCTCATCGCCTGTGAGGGTTTCTTGGCCGCGGGCGAGGTAGCCGAGGGCTTTGGCGCGGCGGACGGCGAGGGTGTCGGTGGAGCCGTCGGCCAGGAGCTGGTGGGCAAGGGCGCGGACCGCGTGCTCGAGGTCTTCTGCGTCGGCGCGGTCGAGCAGGCCGTAGGCGGTCACGGCGGACGCGGACCCGACCGAGGTGGCGGGTGAGGCGAGGTCGAGGTCGAAGAACAGGTGCGACTTCTTGTCGCACTCCTCGACCTCGGTGGATTCGGGGTCGAAGCGGGCGGTGGCTTCCAGCACGAGCCGGTCGGCCACGATGGGGCCGGCGGTGTGGACGACGTGGGCGATCTGCGCGTCGACGAAGCGGGCGGCTTCCTCCGACAGCCCGCGCGTGGCTTGGGCCAGGCGGCGTACCCGCCACGCGGTGACCTGCCCGGCGACGAGTCGCGCCCACACCTTGGGGAGCCGGTGCTTGGCCTCCACGACGTCGCCGACGAGGAGGCGGCCGGACTCCCGGGTGCGGCCGAGGGCGGTGGAGAGCTCGGTGACGGCGAAGTCGGAGACCTCGGGTGCACCGGCGCCGGCGAGGTCGAGCATGGTGTCGGCGCCGGGCATCCCGAACCGAGCGACCCACGCGTCCTCAGCAACCTGAAGGGCCTCTTCGTCGGGGTGGCTGTAGGTGCCGTAGAGGTCCGGCATCAACGCACCCGTGGTGTGACGGTCTGCCCACTCGGCGACCCCGATCAGCAGCTCGCGAGCGGCGTCGTCCTCGCGCTGCTTGGCGCCGCGGATCGCGTCGAGGAGGGAGCTGGTGGACATGGTCCAAGTATAGTCGAACACACGTTCTAGAGACAGTGTTTCCCCAGGTCAGGTCCACTTTTCTGCAGCAACCATGCCGACCGTTCGAAGCCCGACCGAAGCGAGCACCCCAGCGCAGGGCGACCGTCGAGGCAAGCTCAACCAAGAAGCGCAGGTGGCATCCACGGCGACCACGCTTCTCCGTCAATCAGGACCTGCTGCGGCGCGAACGCGCCACGACCCACAGGCGGTGACCCAGGGAGCAACCACGGGGGTACAGCTGGGCGCGTCGGCGTACGGGGTTTCGAGACGGCGCTGGCGCGCCTCCTCAACCGCCGTACATGTCGGTGTGCGGGGTCTCGACGAAGGCTCGCTGGCGGCTCGCCTGCTCGACCGGCGGTAGGGCCGGGTCGGCGGTGACTAGGGTCGCGCCATGACCGACCTGCACCTGCTGGACGCCGCCGAGACCGCCCGTCGCACGAGCGCGGGGGAGGTGAGCGCGGTGGAGGTCGTGCGGGCCTCGTTGGACCGGATCGCGGCGCTGGACCCGGGGCTCAACGCGATGTCGGTCGTGCTGGACGCCGAGGCGCTGGCCGAGGCCGAGGCCCGCGACAACGCCCTGGCGGCGGGCGAGCCGTGCGGCCCGCTGCACGGCGTACCCGTCGTCATCAAGGAGGAGGTCGACGTCGCCGGCACGGTGACGACCTTCGGCGGCGAGGGCAACAGCACGCCCGTGGCAGCGGACGCAGAGGTCGTGCGGCGGCTGCGTGCGGCCGGGGCCGTGGTCGTGGGCAAGACGACGATGCCGGAGTTCGGGGCGTTCCCCTACACCGAGGGCGCCTCGCGCGGGGTGACCCGCAACCCGTGGGACCGCACCCGCACCCCCGGCGGCTCGTCGGGTGGGACGGCCGTGGCGGTGGCGACCGGCATGGTGCCGGTCGGGCTCGGTGGTGACGGTGGCGGCTCGATCCGCATCCCCAGTGCCATGTGCGGGCTCTTCGGGCTCAAGCCGCAGCGCGGCCGGGTCTCGACGGCCCCGCACCCACACCTGTGGTGGGCGCTCGGCACGGCTGGGCCGCTGACCCGCACGGTCCTGGACAGCGCGATCTTCTACGACGCCATCCGTGGCAACGTCGCGGGCGACCTCTACACCGCGGGCGACACCGGGTCGTTCACCGAGGCGGCACGCACCGCCCCGGGCCGGCTGCGGATCGGCTGGTCGACCAAGCCGGTCGCCCTCGGCATACGCCCCGACCGCGCGCACGTGCGCGCCGTCGAGGACACCGCCCGGCTCCTGGCCGAGCTCGGTCACGACGTACGCCGGGTGGAGCCGCAGTACCCGGACCCGACCCTGGCCTTCGTGCCGCAGTTCTTCGCCGGCATCCGTGACGAGGCAGCGGCCGTCGAGCACCCCGAGCGGCTGGAGCGGCGGACCCGGCAGACCCGCCGGCTCGGCGCGTGGGTGACCCCGAAGGTGCGCGACTGGGCGCTGCGGCAGAGCGAGGAGATCTCGCGGCAGGCCAACCGGGTCTTCGACGAGGTCGACGTCCTCCTCACCCCGACGACCGCGCACCGCCCGCCGCGCGTGGGTGTCCTCGACGGCAAGGGCACGGTCGGGTCGGCGCTCGCCTCGATGCCGGCCATCGCCTACTGCGCGCTGTGGAACGTCGCCGGCAACCCCGCCGCCAGCGTGCCTGCCGGGCTCGCCGAGGACGGCCTGCCCCTGGGTGTCCAGCTCGTCGGGCGCCAGCACGACGAGACCACGCTGCTCAGCCTCTCCGCCCAGCTCGAGGCCGCGTGCCCCTGGTCCTTCCCGCGCCTCTGACCGACTCCGGCGTGGGCCCCTAGGGTGAGCCCGTGACTGCGATCAGGGTGAGGGACCTGACCAAGGTGTACGGAGAGGTGCGCGCCGTCGACGGTGTGGACCTCGACGTGGCCGACGGGGAGTTCGTGGGCGTGCTCGGCCCCAACGGCGCGGGCAAGACCACGCTGCTGGAGGTCGTGGAGGGCCTGCGCCGCCCCGACTCCGGGACCGTGGAGGTGCTGGGCGAGCAGGTGTGGCCGCGCAACGCGGCGGTGCTCCCGCGGATCGGCGTGCAGCTGCAGGCCTCGGCGTTCTTCGAGCGGCTCACCGCCCGCGAGCAGATCCGCACCTTCGCGGCCCTGTACGACGTCAGCCCGGCGCGCGCCGACGACTGGCTCGAGCGGGTCGGGCTCGCGGAGAAGGCCTCGGCGCGGGTCGAGGACCTCTCGGGCGGCCAGGCCCAGCGGCTCTCGATCGCCTGCGCGCTGGTGCACGACCCCGAGCTGGTCTTCCTCGACGAGCCGACCGCCTCCCTCGACCCGCAGGCCCGCCGCAACCTCTGGGACCTGCTGTCGGGCATCAACGAGGCCGGCCGCACCGTCGTGCTCACCACCCACTACATGGACGAGGCGGAGGTCCTCTGCGACCGGGTCGCGGTGATGGACTCCGGCCGGGTGCTGCAGGTCGGGTCGCCGGCCGAGCTGGTGCGCCACCTCGACGCTCCCGCGCGGATTCTCGTGGCCCCCGGCCAACTCGACGAGGCCGGGGCCCGCGGCATCGCCGGCACCGAGTCGGTCGAGGTGGGGCCCGACGGCACGGTGCTCACCACCCGGCACCCCGCCGACGTGGTGGCCCGGCTCGGGGAGCTCGGCGCCCTCGACGGGGTGCGGGTGCAGACCGGGACCCTCGAGGACGTCTTCCTCGCGCTCACCGGACGGAGCTACCGCGCATGAGGGCCTTCTCCGCCATCGCCGCGGCGATCGTGCGCGGCTTCGTCCGCGACCGGGCCTCGCTGTTCTTCGCGGTCGTCTTCCCGCTGATGTTCCTGGTCTTCTTCGGTGGCGTGCTGTCCGACCGCGGGCAGCCGGCCGCCGAGCTGGTGCAGGTCGGCGACCTCGCGCTGGTCGAGGCCCTGTCCCCGGAGGCCCGCGAGGCGTTCGACGCGGCCTTCGACGTACGCCGGGTCGACGACCTCGACACCGCGCTGGAGCAGGTGCGCAGCGGTGACGCCGACGTCGCGCTGCGCCAGGACGGCGGCACCCTGGTGGCGCACTACACGCAGACCGACCAGGTGCAGGCCGCCGTCACGCAGGCGACCCTGCGGGCCCTCGTGGAGGGCACCAACGTGGCCCTGCTCGCGCAGGAGGCCGGCTCGGCGGTGCCGTTCGCGCTCGACGTGGAGCGGGTGGAGGACGAGTCGCTGACCGTGATCCAGTTCGTGACCCCCGGCCTGCTGGGCTGGGCGATCGCGACCAGTGCGGCGATCGGCGCGGCCGCCACCCTGCAGGGGTGGCGGCAGACCAAGCTGATGCGACGCCTCCAGCTGGCGCCGGTGCGCACGCGCACCATCGTGTCCGCGCGCGTCGTGGTCACCCTCGGCATCGCGCTGGTGCAGACCGCGATCTTCCTCGGGGTCGGCATGGCGTTCTTCGGGCTGTCGCTCACCGGCTCCTGGTGGATGGCCGTGCCGCTGGTGCTGGTCGGGACGCTGTGCTTCATGGCCCTCGGCCTCCTCGCCGGCGCGCTGACCACCACGGCGGAGGCGGCGGTCAACGCCGCCAACTTCATGGTCCTGCCGATGGCGTTCCTCAGCGGTTCCTTCTTCTCCCTCGACGGGGCGCCGCGGTGGTTGCAGACCATCTCGGACCTGATGCCGCTCAAGCACCTCAACGAGGGGATGCTCGACGTCATGGTCCGGGGAGAGGGCCCGGCCGCCGCCCTGCCGGTGCTGGGGATCCTCGCCGCGTTCGCCCTCGTGGTCACGCTGGTCTCGGCCAAGCTCTTCCGCTGGGACAGCGTCTAGACCTCGGGCGACGGTTTGACCCGTCAGGCACCCTGTTGGGTGACCTGTCCTCGGATGCGTCTGCCTACGTTCGATGCAGACGTGCAGCCGTAGCGAACAGAGAGCGAGCCCACGATGAGCCCACTCGCGCACGGCGCGGCCATGTCGGCCCGCCCGGTCGACGCCCAGGGGGATACCCCGCAGGACGCACCCTCACACCCGGGCGACCTCGTAGTGCTCCTCGACGAGGAGGGTCGCCCGACCGGCACCGCCCCTCGCATTCGCGTCCACACCCGCGAGACCCCGCTCCACCTCGCGTTCTCGCTGTACGTCGTCGACACCGACGGCCGGCTGCTGCTCACCCGCCGCGCCACCGGCAAGACCGCCTGGCCGGGGGTCTGGACCAACTCCTGCTGCGGCCACCCCCAGCCGGACGAGCCGATGCCGGCCGCCGTGCGGCGGCGTACCGCCGAGGAGCTCGGCCTCGAGGTCGGCGAGCTCGACGTGGTGCTGCCCGACTTCCGCTACCGCGCCGTCGACGCCTCGGGTGTCGTGGAGAACGAGATCTGCCCGGTCCACCTCACCGTCGTCCCGGTCGGCACCGAGCCTCGGCCCGACCCCTCGGAAGTCGCGGAGCACGCCTGGCTGGACTGGTCCGACGTACGCCGTACCGCGGGGGCCTCCCCGTTCCTGCTGAGTCCCTGGATGGTCCTGCAGGTCGCCCAGCTGGGCGCGCTCGCCGGCGACGACCTGCGCTCGCTGGCGACCCGCAGCCTGGGAGCCGCCCGGTGACCGCGGAGATGCTGGCCCCGCCGACGGCGCGTCGCCCGCGCTCGGCGCGGGCCGGTGCGGCCACGGGTGAGGAGCCGCCCGCACCCACCACCGCGCACGCCGAGCAGACCGGGGCCGAGGCCCTCGCTGCCGTCGAGGAGCTGCTCCGGCTGCGCCTGGACCGCCTGGCGGGGGAGTGGCGCCGCGGGCCCGGCCCCGAGCCGCTGGCCGGCGACGCCGACCCGGTGCTCGGCGAGCAGGGCCTGCCCGGCATCCTCGCCGAGCTCGTGCTCGGCGCGGGCAAGCGCTTCCGGCCGCTCATGTGCCACTGGGGCTGGCTCGCCGCCGGCGGCGCGGAGTCCGGCGCCGACCCGACGGTGCCCGTGCGCATCGGCGCGGCGCTGGAGCTGCTGCACGCCTTCGGCCTCGCCCAGGACGACGTGATGGACGGCTCGACCACCCGCCGCGGCCGTCCCGCCACGCACGTGGTCGCCAGCGACTGCCACCGCGCGGCCGGCGGTCGCGACGACGCGCTGCGCTACGGCGAGTCCGTGGCCGTGCTCGTCGGCGACCTGGCCCACATGGAGGCCGACGCGATCGTCGCCGAGCTCTCCCAGCCGGTGCGGCACCTGTGGTGGCGCACCAGCGTCGAGCTCGTGCGCGGACAGGTCCTCGACCTGTCCGAGGCGGCCGCCGGTGGCGGCGCGAACGCCGAGGACCGCGCCTGGGCCGTGGCCCGCGCCAAGTCCGGCGGCTACACCATCCAGCGCCCGCTCGAGCTGGGCGCGGTCGCGGCCGGCGCCGGGTCCGAGGTGCTGGGCGCCCTGGGGGAGTACGGCGCGCACCTCGGCGAGGCCTTCGCCCTGCGCGACGACCTGCTCGGCGTCTGGGGCGACCCCGAGCTCACCGGCAAACCCGCCCACGACGACCTGCGCGCGGGCAAGGCCACCGTGCTGCTCGCGTGGGCGGAGCAGGAGGCGACCGGCCGCGCCGCGGACGTGGTCGCCCGCATCAGGAACCAGCAGCACGAGGACGGCGACGTCGAGGAGGCAGCACAGATCATGGAGAGCACCGGGGTCCGCCAGCGGGCCGAGGAGCAGGTACGCCGCAGCCACGCGAGTGCCCTCGCAGCACTCGAGGAGCCCGCGCTGCACCCCGCCGGGGTCGCGGGTCTGCGCCAGGTCGCCGACACCGTGTGCTGGAGGACCCGATGAGCCGCGTGGTCGTGATCGGGGCCGGGCTCGCCGGTCTCGCGACGGCCTGCCACCTGAGCCGCTCGGGCCACGAGGTCGTCCTGGTCGAGGCCGAGGACGCCCCGGGCGGGCGCGCCGGTCGGGTCGACCGTGACGGCTACACCTTCGACACCGGTCCGACCGTGCTCACCATGCGCGGGCTGCTCGACGACGTGGTCTCCGCCGCCGGTGGCGACCTCGACGCCCTGCTCCCCATGCGGATGCTCGACCCGGCGTACCGCGCCAAGTTCGCCGACGGCTCCGAGATCCTGGTCCGCCACGGCCACGAGGCGATGCGCGAGGAGATCCGCACCGTCTGCGGGCCCGCCGACGCGGCCGCCTTCGACGACTTCAGCGCGTGGCTGAAGAAGCTCTACGACGTCGAGATGCCGCACTTCATCGACGCCAACTTCGACTCCCCGCTCGACCTCGTCTCCTCGCCGGCCGCCGCCGCGAAGCTGCTGGGCCTCGGCGGGTTCGGGCGGCTCGGGCCCAACGTCCGGCGCCGCTTCGCCGACGACCGGCTGCGCCGGCTCTTCACCTTCCAGGCGATGTACGCCGGGCTGCCGCCGTCCTCGGCGCTGGCCCTCTACGCGGTCATCACCTACATGGACTGCATCGAGGGCGTCTGGTTCCCCGACGGCGGCATGTCGGCGGTCCCGCACGCGCTGGCCAAGGCCGCCACCGACGCCGGTGTCGAGCTGCGCCTGGGCCAGCGGGTCACCGAGGTGCTGCGCCGCGCCGACGGTGCCGTCGCCGGCATCGTCATCGAGGGTGACTCCGAGGGCGGTGAGCGGCTGGCCGCCGACGCCGTCGTGTGCACCCTCGACCTGCCGGTGGCCTACCGCCGCCTGCTCCCCGACCTCGCGCCGCCGCGGGTCGTGAAGAAGGGCAAGTACTCGCCCTCGGCCGTCGTGTGGCACGTCGGCGTCCGCGGCGGGCTCCCCGAGGGGACCCGGCACCACAACATCCACTTCGCCGACGCCTGGGACTCCTCCTTCGACGCCCTGATCAAGCAGGGCCGGATGATGCCGGACCCCTCGCGCCTGGTGACGGTCCCGACGATGAGCGACCCCTCGCTGGCCCCCGACGGGTCGCACGTCCTCTACGTCCTCGAGCCCGCGCCCAACCTCGACGGCGTCGTGGACTGGAAGACCCAGCGGGGCCGCACCCGCGAGGAGCTGGAGCGCTTCCTGGAGCGCGAGGGCTACCCGACCGACATCGTCGCCGAGGAGCTGGTGGACCCCGTCGACTGGGAGGCCCAGGGCATGGAGCGCGGCACGCCGTTCGCGCTGGCCCACACCTTCGCCCAGACCGGTCCGTTCCGCCCGTCCAACGTCGAGAAGCGCGTGCCCGGCTTCTTCTTCGCGGGCTCCGGCACCACCCCCGGTGTCGGCGTCCCGATGGTGCTGGTCTCCGGCAAGCTGGCCGCCCAGCGGGTCACCGACTACCTGCCGGCTGCGCCCGCCTGGAAGCCGCGGCCGGCGCGGCGTACCGAGGTGGCCTGAGGTGTCAGCGGTCGCGACGTCCCCGGTGGAACCGGACCTCGTCGAGGGCTACCGCCGGTGCGCGGAGCTCACGCGGCGGCACGGCACGACCTACTACTGGGGTGCGGCGATCCTGCCCAAGGAGCGCCGTCGGCACGTGCACGCGGTCTACGCGCTGTGCCGCCTCGCCGACGACATCGTCGACGCCCCGGGTGCCACCGACCCGGGGAAGGTCGCCGCGACCGAGCAGGCCCTGGCCGACTTCCAGGCCGCGTTCCTGCGGGCCGTGGAGGAGGGCACCAGCCCCGACCCGGTGCTGGCCGCCGTCGGCCACACCGTCCGGGAGACCCGGATCGACCCGGAGTGCTTCGAGCGGTTCTTCGGGGCGATGGCCCGGGACCTCACCACCACGACGTACGACACCTGGGAGGACCTGCTCGGCTACATGGAGGGCTCGGCCGCGGTCATCGGCGAGATGATGCTGCCCGTCCTCGAGCCGAGCTCGGCCTCGGCCAAGGAGCCTGCGCGCGCGCTCGGCAACGCCTTCCAGCTGACCAACTTCCTGCGCGACGTCGCCGATGACCTCGACCGCGGCCGGGTCTACATCCCCCAGGAGGACCTCGAGCGCTTCGGCGCCGACCCCGCCCGACGCCGGGCCGACGCCGCGTGGCGCGCGCTCATGGCGTTCGAGGTCGAGCGCAACCGCGAGCTGTACGCCGAGGCCGACCGCGGCCTGGCCCTGCTCCCGGACGCCTCGCGCCGTTGCGTCGGCACCGCCCGCCGCCTGTACGCCGGCATCCTGGACCGGATCGAGGACGCCGGCTACGACGTCTTCGGCGAGCGGGTCGTCGTCCCGACCTGGCGCAAGGCGGCCCTCGCCGGCGCGGCCCTCGGCGTCACCGCCGCCGGTGCGCTGCGCGCTTCGCCCGGGAGCGCCCCCGCCCCTGCCGGTCGAGGTGCGAGCGGAGCGAGCCACGAGACCTCGCCGCGCATCCCCATCGCGCTGAAGCCGATGCCGCGCCGCGACCAGCTCGAGCCGTCGTGGCAGCACGCGAAGCCCGCCCGCATCCGGGCCGCCCTCGACGTGGCCCTGGCCCGCGACCCCGGTGGGTGGTACACCGTCGGGCCCTCCACCGCGCTCGGCAGCACCAGCATCACCCGCTCCGTCGCCGGCCGCGAGGTCGTGCTGTGGCGCACCAGCACCGGGGTCGCCGCGGGTCCGGGCTCGTGCCCGCACCTGGGCGCGTTGCTCACCGACTGCGAGGTGTTCGGCGACAGGCTGCACTGCCGCTGGCACGGCCTCGCGCTGGCCCCCGAGGGGCAGCCCGGCTGGCCGGCGTACGCCGCCCACGACGACGGCGTGCTGCTCTGGGTCCGCGTGCCCACCCCCGGCGAGACGCCCTCCGACCTGCCGCGGATCACCGCGCGCCCGCCGCTGGCCCGCTCCGTGGCGGCGGTCGTGGAGCTGCCCGGCACCTGCGAGCCCCGGGACATCATCGCCAACCGGCTCGACCCCTGGCACGGCTCGTGGTTCCACCCCTACGCCTTCAGCCACCTCGAGGTCGACGACGCCGCCAGCGACGACGAGGTCCTGACCGTCGACGTGACGTTCCGGCTGAGCCGGCGCTGGGGCGTGCCGGTGCGTGCGGAGTTCGCCTGCCCCGACGCCCGCACGATCGTCATGACCATCACCGAGGGCGAGGGTGCCGGCAGCGTGGTGGAGACCCACGCGACGCCGATCGGCCCCGGCCCCGACGGCAAGCCGCGCACGATGATGGTCGAGGCCACCATCGCGCACTCCGACCGTCCCGGCTTCAAGGCCGCCCGCGCCGTCTCCTCCCTGTTGCAGCCGGCCATGCGTCACACCGCCCGGCGCCTCTGGGTCGACGACATGGTCTACGCCGAGCGTTCCTGGCTGCTCCGCGCCCGCGGGGAGTCCTACGGCATCTGACGCGAGGGCTCAGCCGCGCGTGAGGGTACGACGCAGGGCGCCGGCCCCGGGGACCCGACCGCGCAGGGGCGGGCTCCAGGTGCCGTGGCCGGCGACGTCCCAGCGGGCGAGCAACGTGTCCGCGGCCTGGAACCCGGTGGTGGCGGCGCGCTCCATGAGCGCGACGGGCAGCTCGCACCGGATGCCGTCACCGGCCAGGACGATCCGCGGGTCCGGCGTACACACCCCGGGGCGGGTGGCCCAGGGGTCGGTGCCGACCAGGGGGCAGTCCTCGCGCACGAGCAGCTCCTCGCCGAGCACCCGGGCGCCGTCGAGCTCGGGGTGCACCCGCAGCAGCTCGCGCCAGAGCACCTCGCGCAGCGCGGCCTCGTCGACGGCGAGGTCGCGGGTGAGGGAGTAGGCGTGCAGCTCGACGACGGACCCGCCGTGGCGCACGGCCCAGTCGCGGGCGCCGTCCTCGAGCATCTCCAGGAAGGAGATGTTGTCGAGGGGACCGAAGCCGCTGGTGCCGAGGAAGGGCGCGGCGTCGCGCGGGGCGGGACGGTCCAGCCACAACCGCCACACGCCGAACGGTGGGGCGTGGCCCAGTCCGGCGAGGCGCTCGCGCCAGGCCGGGTCGGAGGCGCCGAGCCAGGGTGCGCCGTCGACGAGCCGCTGCAGCGGCCGGCGGTCGGTCGCCACGACGACGGCGTCGACCTCGAGCACGCGTTCGTCGGTGACGACCACGACGGACTCCCCGCGCTCCTCGAGCCCGCGCACGGGGGAGTCGAGCGCCACGGAGGCGCCCAGCCGCTGCAGGTGCGCGGCCAGCGGCGACCAGAGCGCGGTGTCGAAGTCGTCGGCGGCGACGTCGAAGAGCAGGCCCTCGGCCGAGCCGAGGAAGTAGGTGTGGAACATCGCGACCAGCTCGCCGCCGGAGAAGTCCCGGGGGTCGGCGAAGAAGCTGCGCGCGAAGACCTCGAGCGCGAGGTGTCGCGCCCGGTCGGGGAAGCGCAGCCGGTCCAGCACGTCGGCGGCGCTGCGCCCGTCGAGGGCGGAGAAGGTGTCGGGGAAGGCGACGTCGAGCAGGCCGAGCGCCTCCGCCACGTCCACGCGGGCCAGGTCGCGCGCGGTGAAGGAGGGCGAGCGCAGCACGAAGCCCATGACGCTCCACGGCGGCGTGCGCGGGATGTGGGTGAAGGAGTCGCGCATGCCCTCGGCCGCGAGCAGCGGGTAGTCCTCGACGGCCCGCAGGGCGGTCAACGACGGGTCGGCACGGCGCAGCAGCGAGCGCAGGTTGTAGTACTGCCGGAAGAACGCGTGGAAGCCGCGACTCATCGCCACCGTCGAGCCGTCGACCTGGACCGGCCACGACGCCACCCGTCCGCCGAGCCGCGGGGTGGACTCCAGCAGCTCGACCCGCACGCCGCGCTCGGCCAGCGCCGTCGCGGCCGCGAGCCCGGCGATGCCGCCCCCGACGACGGCCACCCGGTGCCGCCCGCCGTCCTCGCGCAGGCCGGCCGGGGGAGCGGGCTGGTGCTCGGCGCGCCGGTCGCGGCCCGGGCGCCAGGCGCCGCGCGGGAGGCGGCCGCCGGCGGCGTACGGCGTGGTGAGGGCGGGGAGGAAAGAGCTCATCGAGGCCTCCGGGCGCGCCAGGTGTGCACCTGGCCGCGCTGCCAGCCCGACGCGGAGCGGTGCTCGACGCCGGTGAACCCGACCGCACGCAGCCGTCCGGCGAGGCCCTTGACGCCGTCGAAGTCCAGGACGCTGCGCCACAGGTAGCGGTAGATCGGGCTGCCGGGCGCGGTCACGAACCCCAGCGGGATCACGACCAGCCAGCAGGTCAGGTGCCAGGCCCAGGTGGCGACCCGGCTCTCGCGGACGCTGTAGTCGTGCACCACCAGCGCGCCGCCGTCGATCAGCACGTCCAGCACCTCGCCGAGCAGGCGGTCGCGGGAGCTCACGTTGCGCACGAGGTACGCCGCCAGCACGCCGTCCACGGGGCCGAGCTCGGCCCCGGTCAGCCGCTCGGCGTCGGCCTGGCGGAAGTCGACCCGGGCCAGCGCGGCCTTGCCGCGGGCCTGGTCGAGCATCCCGGCCGACCCGTCGATCCCGACGACCTCGGCATCCACGCCTGCGTCGTCCAGCGCACGCACGAGGGCCGCCGTCGAGGCGCCGGACCCGCAGCCGAGGTCCACCACCCGGGGGCGGCGGCCCGGCGTGTCGGGCAGCGCCTCCACGAGCGCACGCGCGGAGGACCGCAGCTGGGCGTGGTAGCCCGGGCTGAGCGCGACCATGAGGTCGTAGCTGCGCGCCACCCGGTCGAAGGCGGAGGGGACGGTGCCCCCGGCGAGCTCGGTCATGCGCGCTGCTCCTGTCGTGGTCCTGCCGTGCCCGTGGCGGGGCCCGAACCGGCCCCCGCGCGTCGCTCCTCGCGCCGCCCGGCGTGCACCCACAGCACCATCGCGAGGGTCACCATGCCGAACCCGAACGCGAAGTCCTCCACCGGGATGTCCCAGGGGGCGCGGATGCCGGTCATGTCGGCCTCGTTGTAGAGCACCAGCGGGTCCGACAGCTTGGTGAGCCAGCCGTCGACGGGGACCTGGAAGCCCATGACGATGGCCATCGCAAGCCAGTAGCGCCAGGTGCGCAGGATGCCGGTGCGCAGCCACAGCAGCTCGATCGCGAGCACGACCACGACCGAGACCAGCGCGGTCAGGGTGTAGATCCCCATCAGGCCACCTCCGCCCCGGTGCTGCCTGCCGGCGCGGGGCGCGGGCCGCCGCCGTGCGGCAGGTCCCGCAGGACCCGGCCGACCGGCTCGCCCGCACGCAGCCGGCCGAGCGCGGTGAGCACGTTGCCCACGGCCTCCAGCGTCAGCAGGCCGCAGATCGGCACCACGACGAAGAAGACCAGCTCCTCCAGCGGCATCTCGAAGGGCAGCAGGATGCCGGTCAGCTTCTCGTCGGAGTAGGACCAGGAACCCGCGGCGATCATCGCGATGTCCCAGATGCTGTAGGCCACCACGAGCGGTGCCATCGCCACCAGCAGCCGACGCGGCCGCCGCCACACGCGTGCCCCGAGCAGCAGCTCGAGGGGCAGCGTGATCAGCAGACACAGCCCCATGACGACGAGGTACTCCCCGCGTTCCATCCCCACTCCTCATCCACCGGCCCACCGGGACCCACGTCGACACTCTGCGGACAAGCGTCCCCGAGCGGACAACACCCCTACCTCACCCGGAGTGGGCTGGCGGTCGCGCCGTGAGGCTGTGTGGGCCCGGCCGAGCACCCGCCCGCGCTGGCCCGTGGTCGCCCGTGGTCGCCCGGGGCCGCCCTCCCGACCGGGTGCGAGGATTCCCCCGTGCTCGACCTGCTCCCCTCCGCCCTCCCCGCCACCGTCACCGCCACCCCGGCCCGCCTGCTGCGCCGCCTGCGCGGCGCGCCGTCGCCCGTCGCCGGCCGCACGGTCCTGGTCACGGGGGCCTCCTCGGGCATCGGCGAGCACACGGCGTACGCCGCCGCGCGGGCCGGTGCGACGGTGCTGCTCGTCGCCCGCCGGGCCGAGGAGCTGGAGCGGGTCGCGGAGCAGGTGCGGGCCCTGGGCGCACGTGCCTCGACGTACTCCTGCGACCTGACCGACGGCGAGGCCGTCGACGCGCTGGTGGTCCAGGTGCTGGCCGAGCACGGTGCGGTCGACCACCTGGTCAACAACGCCGGCCGCTCCATCCGTCGCTCCCTGTCCGAGAGCGCCGACCGCTTCCACGACGTGGAGCGGACGATGGCGATCAACTACTTCGGGCCCGTGCGGCTCACGATGGGGCTGCTGCCCGCCATGCGGGAGCAGGGCTTCGGGCACGTGGTCAACGTCGTGTCGTGGGGCGTGCAGATCAAGGCGCCCAAGTTCTCCGCCTACCTGGCCTCGAAGTCCGCGATCGACACCTGGGGCCGGATCCTGGCCCGCGAGGCGCGCTCGGACGGCGTGCACGTCACCAACATGCGCTTCGGGCTGGTGAAGACGCCGATGATCGCGCCCACCAAGGAGTACGAGAACCAGCGCGCCATGACCGCGGAGCAGGCCGGCCAGCAGGTGCTGCGGATCATGGAGGACCTGCCGCCCGCGTGGGGGCACCCCGTCGGCTACGTCGGCGAGGCGATGAACCTCGTCGCGCCCGGGCTGCTCGACGCCGTGATGCACCAGCTGCACCAGCGCATCCCCGACTCGCGGCGCTGACCGCCGGGGGCTACGACGCCTTCTTGGCCGCCGTCTTCTTGGCGACGGTCTTCTTGGCCGTCGACTTCTTCGCGGGCGCCTTCTTGGCCGCTGTCTTCTTCGCGGCGGTCTTCGTGGTCGACGACTTCTTCGCGGATGCCTTCTTGGCGGACTTCTTGGTGGCGGCCGGCTCGTCCGCGGACTCCCCGCGGCCCTTCTTGGCCGCGTCGACCGAGCGCTGCAGCGCGGCCAGCAGGTCGACGACCTCGCCGGAGGTCTTGGTGGACGTGGGCGTGCGCTCGACCTCGCCGCCCTCGATCTTGGCCTTGACCAGCGCCTCGACGGCGCCGGCGTAGTCGTCCTCGAACTCGGAGGCATCGAAGTCGCCGGCGAGGGTCTCGACGAGCATCCTGGCCATCTTGACCTCGGCGTCCTTGACCTCGCCGACCTCGACGGAGAAGTCCGGCACCCGCACCTCGTCGGGCCACATCATCGTCTGCAGCACGATGACGTCCCCGGCCTCGGTCTCGCGCACCCGCAGCACCGCCACGGTCGTCCTCTGGCGCAGCGCCACGGTCACGACCGCCATCCGGTCGGCCTCCTGCAGCGCCTGGCGCAGCAGGGCGTAGGGCTTGGCGCCGCTCTTCTCCGGCTCGAGGTAGTAGCTCTTCTCGAACAGCATCGGGTCGATCTGCTCGGTGGGCACGAACTTCTCGACCGCGATCTCGCGGGAGGAGGTCAGCGGCAGGTCGGCGAGGTCGTCGTCGGTGAGGACGACCATCTCGCCGTCCTCGGTCTCGTAGCCCTTGGCGATGTCGGAGTAGGGCACCTCCTCGCCGTCGAGGGAGCAGACCCGCTGGTACTTGATCCGCCCGCCGTCCTTGACGTGCACCTGCCGGAAGGAGACGTCGTGGGACTCGGTCGCGGCATAGAGCTTCACGGGGACGCTCACCAGCCCGAACGACACCGAGCCCTTCCAGATCGCACGCATGGTGCACAGTCTGACCCGTCCGAGCGGTGGAAGTCATCGCTCGACCGGTTGGGGCAGGATGGCGAGGGTGTCCGCCCCGCGTCCGATGCTCGCCACCAAGACCGACCACGTGCCGGTCGGGTCGGAGTGGTCGCACGAGGTGAAGTGGGACGGCGTACGGGTCCTGGCCGAGGTCCTCGACGGGCGCACGAGGCTCTGGAGCCGCAACGGCAACGAGGTCACCACCGCGTGGCCGGACGTCGCGGACGACCGTGACCGCCCGCGCGACCTGCTGGTCGACGGCGAGGTCATCGCCCTCAACGACCGCGGGCTCCCCGACTTCCGGGTGCTCCAGGACCGGATGCACGTGCGCAGCGCCCGCACGGCAGCCCGGCTTGCCGAGTCCCTCCCGGCGACCTACATGGTCTTCGACCTGCTCCGCCTCGACGGCGAGGACCTCACGGGCCTCCCGCTCGCCGAGCGCCGCTCGCGGCTGGCCGCGCTGGAGCTGGGCGGGTGGCAGGTGCCGACGGCGTACGACGACGGGGCGATGCTGCTGGAGGCGACCCGCGCCCAGGGGCTGGAGGGCGTGGTCAGCAAGCGCCTGGACAGCCGCTACGTGCCGGACTCCCGCAGCCCGCACTGGCGCAAGCTGGCCCACCGCCACCGCAGGTCGTACGTCGTGGGCGGCTGGCGCCCCCAGGAGGGGACGACCGACCGGCTCGCCAGCCTGCTCGTGGGCGAGCCGACCTCCGACGGCCTGCTCTACCGCGGCCGGGTCGGCAGCGGCATCGGCGGGAAGGTCTCGCGCCAGCTGGCCGAGGCCGTGGCGGACCTGACGCGCGGGTCGAGCCCGTTCGCCGACGAGGTGCCGCGGGCCGACGCGACGGGCACCACCTGGGTCGAGCCGGTGCTGGTGGTCGACGTCGACACGCACGGGGTCGGCTACGCGCGGCTGCGCCAGCCGTCGTACCAGGGGCTGCGTCCCGACCTGGACCCGAGCGCGCTGGCGGAGCAGTCGTGAGCGCCGCCGGTGAACGGATCCAGGTCGACGTCGAGGGCCGCACGCTCACGGTGAGCAACCTCGACAAGGTGCTCTTCCCGCGTACCGGCACGACCAAGGGCGAGGTGCTGCACTACTACGCGCAGGTCGCGCCGACGCTGCTGCCGCACCTCGCCGACCGGGCCGTGACCCGGATCCGGTGGCCGCACGGGGTCGAGGGGGAGAGCTTCTTCGAGAAGAACGTCCCGCAGGGCACGCCGTCGTGGGTGCGCACGGTCTCCGTCCCCACGACCGGATCGCGCGGCTCCTCGAGGCACGGCGACCGGCTGGTCTTCCCGGTGGTCGACGACCTCGCGACGCTCACGTGGCTGGTCAACCTCGCCGCCCTCGAGCTGCACGTCCACCAGTGGCGGGTGGGGCGCAACGGCCGGCCCCGCAACGCCGACCGCCTCGTCATCGACCTCGACCCCGGCGAGCCCGCGGCCCTGCACGAGTGCTGCCAGGTCGCGCTGCTGGTCCGCGACAAGCTCGCCGAGCGGGACCTGCCCGCGAGGCCGGTGCTCAGCGGCAGCAAGGGCCTGCACCTCTACGCCACGCTGCCCACGCGGCTGGCCGGCGAGGAGTCGACCGCCATGGCCAAGGAGGTCGCCGAGGAGCTGCAGGGCGAGCACCCGCGGCTGGTGACCGCCACCATGACGAAGGCGCGGCGCAGCGGCAAGGTGTTCCTCGACTGGTCGCAGAACGCCTCGTCCAAGACCACGATCGCGCCGTACTCCCTGCGCGGGCGCGAGAAGCCCATGGTCGCCGCCCCCGTCTCCTGGGCCGAGGTCGAGGCCGGCGCCGAGGCTGACGACGGCCTCGAACAGCTGCGGATGGAGGAGGTCCTGGAGCGGGTCGCGGACCTGGGGGACCTCTTCGCCTGACCGGTCCGCGGCTGACCGGGGTGCTCGAGCCGGCGCATCCTTCCGGAAGGACGCGCCGGTTCGGCTGTTACCAGACCGTGGAACGGGCGTGCAGGCGACGTGCACGCCCCGGGCAGCCGACTCCCTAGCGTGGAGACATGAGGCCGCACCACGTGAGACTCCTGGTCGTCCCGACCGCGGGCGCCGCGCTGCTGGGCGGTGTCCTGTGGCTCTCCGGCATCCCGCTGAGCAACGCCGGCGGCACCGACGAGGGGGTGCGGCTGGTCTCGGAGGGCACCGAGGCGACGCTGGTCGTCACCGACCTCGCGCCGGGGGAGTCCGCCGAGCGCAGCATCTCGATCAGCAACCCCGGCTCGGAGCCCACCCGGCTGTCGATGACCGAGCACGGCGACACCGTGGTCCCGAGCAGCGGTGTGGTCGAGGACGCCCTGCAGCTGGTCGTCGAGCGCGAGGGCGTGCGGTTGTACGCCGGCCCGATGGGTGCCATGAGCGACGTGGCTGCCGACCAGGGCTGGATCGCCGGGGGCAGTCGGGTGACCTTCACCTTCACCGTCTCCCTACCCGACGAGGCGCCGCCGCTGGCCTCCCGGGCCGAGCTGTCCTACACCTGGGAGACCGCCTCCTGAGCGCTGGTCGCGGCCGCGTCGTGCCGGCCCGACCGCTCGGGACCAAGGGCCCGCCCGGGCGGCCAGTCGTCAGGTGACCTGCGAGATCCCCTGTCCCCGTCCGGCCGGTGTCCTATTGTTCGGGCCATGGCTCAGCGGGTGCTCGTCGTCGAGGACGAGGAGGACATCGCGTTCCCCCTCGTGCGCACCCTCGAGCGCGAGGGGTACGACGTCGCCTGGGTCGACACCGGCCAGCGCGCGCTCGACGACGTGGCCGCCACCCCCACCGAGCTGGTCATCCTCGACCTCGGGCTGCCCGACATCGACGGGCTCGAGGTCTGCAAGCGCGCTCGTGAGGCCGGCTTCACCGGCGGGATCATGATCGTGACCTCGCGCGCCGGGGAGCTCGACCGGGTGGTCGGGCTCGACACCGGCGCCGACGACTACCTCTCCAAGCCGTTCGGCCTGGCCGAGCTGCAGGCGCGGGTGCGCGCCCTGCTGCGCCGGCTCAACGTGCCCGGGCGCGACGAGACCCACGGCGACCCCGACGGCCTGCACGTCGACGTCGCGGCCCGCCGGGTCTACGCCGGGCAGACCGAGGTGGCACTCACCGGCAAGGAGTTCGACGTCCTGAGCATCCTGGTCGCCAACCGGGACAAGGTCGTCTCCCGCGGCCGGCTGATGGCCGACGTGTGGGACGAGAACTGGTACGGCTCGACCAAGACCCTCGACGTGACCATCGGGCGGCTGCGGCAGAAGCTCGAGGGCGCCGGCGTCGGCGAGAAGGTCGTCGCCGTGCGCGGCGTCGGGTTCAGGCTGGAGTCGGTCCCGGCCTGAGCGGGCCTCCGGCGCTGCCGGGTCGCACCACCGCCAGCACCGCCTTCGCCAGCGAGCCCGCGAGGGCCTCGGGAGCGAGCGGCACGGGTGAGACCGCCTCGTCGTCGAACAGCGCCCGGCTCGTGCCGAGCGCGAAGAGCAGCCGCCACGCGGCCTCCGCGTCGGGGACCGGGCACCCGAAGCGCCCGCGCAGCCACTGCGTCACCGTCGCAGCGAGCCGGTGCGTGAAGGCCGTGCTGGCGGCCTCGAGCTCGGGGGAGTCGACCTCGACGAGGAAGGCGCGCATCCCGCCGCGGTGGCGCACGAAGAGGTCCACCGCCGCCGCGGCCAGCAGGGCCACGGCCCGCTCGTCGTCGGGCTCGGTGTCGGCCAGGGCGAAGGCCTGCGCCGTCTCGGCCTCGATCGTGCCCAGCACCCGGGACTGCGCGGCGAGCAGCAGCCCCTGCCGGTCGCCGAAGCGGTGGTAGAGGGAGCCGTTGCTGGTGCCCGCGGCCCGGGCGACCGCCGCCACGGTCACCGCGGCCGGCCCGCCCTCGTCGAGCAGCGCCAAGGTCGCGGCGAGCATCCGGTCGGCCGAGGACTCCGAGCGGGTCTGCAGCGGCGTACGCATGCGGGCACCCTAGCCAGAGTGGAGCGGTTGCTCTAGTTTGTCGTCCATGCGCGAGTTCCGAGTGCGGGGCAAGACGTTCGGCGGCGTGCCGCGGGACCACTGGCGGAAGGCCAACGAGCGGCTCGACCCCGAGACCGACTACCGCGAGATCTACCGCAACGCGGTGGCCCACGAGTTCCCCTGGGACATGAACCAGGCGCTCTCCTTCGCGCTCTTCCGCACCTACGCCGTGCCCGGCATCGGCGCGCTGCTTGACGCGACCGGCCAGTTCACCGGCGCGGTCCAGAAGAGGTACGACGACACCGCGCTGCTCCTCGAGGTGCCCGCCGAGAAGGGGTTCGAGGACCCCGAGGCGCGGGCCGCGATCCGCCGGATCAACCAGATGCACCGCGCCTACGACATCCCCGACCACGAGATGCGGTACGTGCTCTCGACCTTTGTGGTGGTGCCCAAGCGTTGGCTCGACGCCTACGGCAAGCGGCCCTTCACCGAGACCGAGCTGCGCGCCTCGGTGAACTACTACCGCGCCCTCGGCAGGCACATGGGCATCCCCGACATCCCCGAGACCTACGACGCGTTCGCGCACCTCATGGACTCCTACGAGCGCGCCCACTTCGCGTACGACGAGGGCTCGCGCCGGGTGGCCGACTCCACCCTCGGGCTGATGCTGACGTGGTACCCCAAGGTCGCCGGTCCGGCCGTCGACATCTTCTCCCGCGCCCTCATGGACGCGCCGCTGCGCGAGGCCCTGGGGTACGCCGCGCCCCCGCCGCGGGTCGAGAAGCTGATGCGTGGCGCGCTGCGTGCCCGCGGCCGGATGCTGCGGGTCTTCCCCGCCCGGATGACCGTGCAGGGTGTCGCCGACCTGCGCTGGGTCCGCTCCTACCCCGACGGCCACGACGTCACCCAGCTCGGCACCTTCCCCGTCCCCGGCGTCGCCGGCTGCCCCGTCCGTCACGATGCCACCGACGCCACCCCCGCCTGAGGCCGCCACCCGGTGACTCGGCGCCGGTTCGAGCGTGACTCGGCGCCGGTTGGAGCCTGACTCGGCGCTGGTTCGAGCCTGACTCGGCGCTGCCTCGAGCATCGGGCGCCGCCTCCCCCCGACAGGTGGGGGTCGGTCCGGGAGCCCCGGGCACCGGGTCCCCATGCCTCCGCCGACTCCCCGCCCTGCCGCCGTCCTCGTGACCGGTGCCTCCAGCGGCATCGGCCGCGCCACCGCCCTGGCCGCGGCGGAGCGCGGTGACGACCTGGTCCTGGTGGCCCGGTCGGAGAAGACCCTGCAGCAGGTCGCGACCGAGTGCCGCTTGCACGGTGCCGGGTCGGTGACCGTGCATGCCCTCGACGTCGGCGACGACGAGGCGGTCCGGGCGATGGTCGAGTCCGTCGTACGTCGGCACGGCCGGATCGACCTTGCGGTGCACGCCGCCGGCGTCGTCGCCTACGGCCGGATCGACCAGGTGCCGGCCGAGGTCTTCGACGGGGTCCTGCGCACCAACCTGCTCGGCTCGGCCAACCTCGCCCGTCACGTCGTCCCGGTGCTGCGGCGCCAGGAGCACGGGTCGCTGGTCCTGGTCGGCTCGGTCATCGGCCACATCCGGGTGCCCGGTATGGCGGCGTACGCGGTCTCCAAGCACGGCGTGCGCGCCCTGGCCGCCCACCTGCGCATCGAGAACCGCGACCTGCCCGGCGTCCGGATCGCCTACGCCGCGCCCGGGGGCGTCGACACCCCGATCTACCAGCAGGCCGCGTCGTACGCCGGGTTCGTCGGCCGGCCCCCGCCGCCGGTCTTCTCCCCGGAGCTGACCGCCCGCCAGCTGCTGCGCCGCGCCCACCGCGCCTGGCTGCCCGCCCAGCTGAACCCGGCCAACGAGCTGATCCGGTTCGGCGCCACCGCGCTGCCCTGGATCTACGACCGGCTGGTCGGGCCGCTTTTCGGCGTCATCGCCACCGACCTGACCCGGCCCACCGGCCCGACGACGGGCAACGTCCTGGAGCCGCGCGCCGCGGGCAACGCCCTGCGCGGGACCGCTGGACCGACCGTGGCCGGCGTCCTGGCCAACCTGCGCCGCCGGTTCGCCGGAGCCGCGCCGGCCGCCACGACCCCCGACGAGCACGTCCCGCACCCCCGCTCCGCCACCGACCCGGTGGTGGCGCGCACGAGCACGAGCGAGAGGAGCACGACATGAAGGCAGTCACCTGGCAGGGTCCCCGGAAGGTCTCGGTCGAGGAGGTGCCCGACCCCCGGATCGAGGAGCCGACCGACGCGATCATCAAGGTGACCACCACCGGCCTGTGCGGCTCGGACCTGCACCTCTACGAGCCGCTCGCGCCGTTCATGACGCCCGGCGACATCATCGGCCACGAGCCGATGGGCATCGTGGAGGAGGTCGGCAGCGCGGTCACGAACCTCAAGCCCGGCGACCGGGTCGTCGTGCCCTTCAACATCTCCTGCGGCTCGTGCTGGATGTGCGACCAGCAGCTCTACAGCCAGTGCGAGACCACGCAGAACCGCGACCAGGGCACCGGCGCCAAGCTGCTCGGCTACTCCAGCCTCTACGGCGCGGTGCCGGGCGGGCAGGCGGAGTACCTCCGCGTGCAGTTCGCCGACTTCCTGCCGGTCAAGGTGCCCGAGGGGCCCTCCGACGACCGGTTCGTCTACCTCTCCGACGTGCTGCCGACCGCCTGGCAGGGCGTCGAGTACGCCGACCTGCCGAAGGACGGCACGCTGCTGGTCATCGGCGCCGGACCTATCGGCGACATGGCCGCGCGGATCGCGATGCACCGCGGCCACCGGGTGATCGTGGTCGACCGGGTGCCCGAGCGGCTGGCCCGTGTGGCCGCCCGCGGAGCCGAGACGATCAACCTCGACGAGGTCGACTCGGTCGGGGAGGAGGTCCGCTCGCGCACCACCGGCGGCCGCGGCCCCGACTCCGTGCTCGAGGCGGTCGGCATGGAGGCGCACGGAAACCCCGTCGCCGAGACCGCCGCCAAGATGGTCGGCCTACTGCCCGACGCGCTGGCCAAGCCGCTGATGAAGAACGCCGGCATCGAGCGCCTTGACGCCCTGCACACGGCCATCGACGCCGTACGCCGCGGCGGCACCGTGTCGGTCTCCGGCGTCTACGGCGGGCAGCTGGACCCGATGCCGATGATGACGATGTTCGACAAGCAGATCCAGCTGCGGATGGGCCAGGCCAACGTACGCCGCTGGACCGACGACATCCTGCCGCTGCTCCTCGACGACGAGGACCCGCTGGGCACCGAGGGGTTCGCGACGCACCGCATGCCCCTCGACGAGGCACCGGAGGCCTACGCCCACTTCCGGGCCAAGGAGGAGGGCATGGTCAAGGTCGTCTTCACCCCCTGATCCCCGCAGAGGGGCACCGGCGCGTGGCGTCGAGGTGGGGGTCGTGGTGCCACGACGCGCGCCGACGCGTCCACGGGCCTCGACCCGCACCTCGACCCCGGGGCCGTCGCGCACGGCTCGTCGACGGTTGAGGACCGGGGTCCGGTGGTAGACCGCGGGTGCGGCCAGACTGGCGACCCCACCCCGGAGGACCCGATGAGCGAGATGCACGTGTCCCCGGCCGACATGCGCTCCGCCGCCGCAGCACTCTGCTGCGTGTCGCGGGCGGCCCCTCCGCGGCGTGTCGCCCCGGCGCGCCCCCGGCTGCCACGTGCCGTGGCCGCCGGACTCCTGGTCGGCCTGCTGGCCGGGTGCTCCGAGGCCCCCGAGGAGCCGGCCGGCCCGACCGGGACCGGCTCGGCGACCGGGACCGGCGCCGAGGACGTGCCCTTCCAGCTGGTGCTCGACGACCAGCTGTCGGTGAGCCCCGACGGCGAGCGGGTGCTCGCCGACTGCTGGAACGGCATCTGCACCTGGGACGCCTCGACCGGGGCCCTGACCCTGGTCCCCGACCGCAACCAGGTCGCCGTGGCACCGGACTGGTCGCGGGTCGCCACCGTGAGCGGCGGCACCGTGGTGCTCCAGCCGCTGGAGGCCGAGGGCCCCGAACAGACCCTCGAGGGGCTCGAGGACGCCGAGGTCACGGACGCGTCGCCGGTGACCGCGGTCGCGTTCAGCCCCGACGGCAGCCGGGTCGCCGCGGCCGGCCCCGGCGCCGAGGTGCTGGTCTGGTCGGTGGAGGAGGGCGAGGTCGTGGCGAGCATGACGGCGTCGTACGCGCCCGAGGAGCTGGCCTTCAGCCCCGACGGCACCCGGCTGGCCACCGCCGGCGGCGGTCCGGTCGAGGTGCACGACCTGGCCGCCGAGGAGGTCCTCGAGCTGGGTAACGGTCTCTCCCCGGCGGTGGCGTGGAGCCCCGACGGTCGCCGGCTGGCCGGGGCGGGCGACGACGGCGTGCCGGTCGTCTGGGACGCCGCGGACGGCACCGAGGTCGCGCGGCTGCCGGGGGTCCGCCTGCACGACCTCGCGTTCTCGCCCGACTCCACGACCCTCGCGCTCACCGCGCTCGACACGACCGTGGTCCGGCTGTGGACCGTCGGCGGCGGGGCGGCCGACCTGGGCGGCGCGGAGGTGACCGAGCTGGTCGGTCACCTCGACGAGCCCGGGGCCCTGGCCTTCGCCCCAGACGGCGCGACGCTCTACTCCGTGGCAGCCGACGACGGCGTCCTGGCCTGGACGCTGGGCAGAGGTCGACCCCAGGCCTTCGAGGTCCCGGAGGGTCGCTGACCCTCGGGCTGGAGGTCCTGTCCGGCACCAGGTGCCGGACAGGACCTCCAGCTCGTGCCGGGCCGGGCTCAGTCGTCCACGGAGGTCGAGCCCTCGCCCTCCGCGCTGACCAGCGCCTCCTCGGGGCCGCCCGGGATCGCGAGCGGCAGGTCGAGCGGGGCGGTGAGGCGGACGTAGACACTGCTGGTCGCGGCATCGACCCGCACCGACCAGCGCAGCCCGGGGTACTCCTCGAACGCGCGCACCTGCCGCAGGTAGTCCGCCACCCCGGCGCGTGCCGCCGCCAGGTCCACGGGCAACTCGTCGGCCGGCACGCCCTGGGTGTAGGTGCTGCGCCCGCTGGCGCCCGCGTCGGCTCCCGACAAGGCGGCGCCGTCGGCCAGGGTGCTCAGGCCCGATCGCTGCAGGTACGCCGCGGTCGCATCGGTCACCAGCGCGATCCCGAGCGCGAGCACCACGGCGAACCCGACGATCAGCGGTGTTACCGAGCCGCGGTCGGTGCGTCGACGGGCGGCTGGGTCGAGGTGCGGCTCGAGGTGTGGGTCGAGGTGTGGGTCGAGGCCCCACGACGCGCTCCTGCGCGTGCTCATGCCTCGACCCGCACCTCGACTCCGGCCTCGACCCAGGTCTCGACCCCGGGGGCCGGCGGCGGTCACGGTGCCTCCACCTCCTGGAACCGCCCGATCGGCACGGTGTGCGTCGCGTCGAGGGCGAACGTCGGCTGCCCGGCCCCCAGCACGTCGGGCAGCAGCGGGAGATCCACCTGGGTGCCGACTACCACGGTGATCACCGAGGTGCCGCTGTGGCAGGCGGGCGGCGTGGTGCAGCTGACCCGGACGTCCAGCGGCGCGTCCTCGAGGCCCTGGTCGGCCAGCGCCTGGCGGGCCGCCGCCTCGGCCCGGGAGCGGCCCAACGCGTCCTCGCCGGCCAGGGCGTACGCGCGGGCAGCCGAGCGGGCTGCGGCCTCGACCGAGAAGGCACCGCGCTGCACCTCGAAGACGCTCAGCACGATCCACAGCATCGGCAGCAGCAGGAGGACGCCGAGCCACACCACCTCGATGAGCGCGCTGCCCTGCTCGTCGCTGCGCCGCCCCGCAGGGACGGCCCGGAGGTGGCCTCCCGACCTCCCGGCTGCGTCGTGGCTGCCCGCCGTGGTCGCGACCCCCGTGCGCGCCCGACGTCCTGCGTGTCCCGGGCGTCCCTCAGTCGCCGTACGTCGGGCACGCCTGCGACCCGGGAACCAGGCGTGGCTCACGGCTGGACCTCCTGCACGGCGTGCCCGTCGACCTGCAGGTCGACGCCGGGACCTCCGAGCCCGAGGGCGGGCACGGAGGCGCGGACCGTCACGACGACCGTGGGTGCGCCGTCGATGCTGACGACCCGGGCGTCGACGTCCTCGGCGAACCGGGCCGCAAGTGCCCCGGCGATCTGCTCGCGGGTGCGGGCGACACCGTCGGCAGGACCGCGGCCGACCGTGGCGGCGTACCGCGCTCCGTCGGAGGCCGCGGCGGTGAGCGTGTTGCGCACCAGCAGGACCAGCGAGACCTGCATGACGCCGAGGACGAGCGGCACCAGCACCACGACGACCAGCACGAAGTCGACGACGGCGGCGCCGCCCTCGGACCGGGTGCGGCGTCGGGTGCCGGGCACTACTGGACCTGGTTGAGCGCCCGGCGCAGCAGGGAGGCCAGCTCGTCCTGGGCGACGGTGGTGAGTGCCGCGACCAGCCCGGCCGTCATGACGGTCACGAGCACCCAGCCCGGCACGTCGCCGCGGTCGTCACGGGACCGGGCGGAGGGCAGGGCGCCGACCAACGTCAGCACCAAGAGCTGCAGGTGGGTCATGGGACTTCCTTCCGAGAGGGCGTGAGCAGGAGGGGGTGAGTCAGGGGGCGGTGAGGCTGAGCCCGACCAGGCCGGGCCAGAAGGCGAAGAGCACGGTCACCGGCAGCACGAGGAAGACGACGGGCACCATCATCAGCACCTCGCGCCGGGCGGCGGTCTCGATCAGCTCCCGGCGTCCGGCCTCGCGGACGTCCGCGGCCTGCGCGTGGAGGACGTCGGCCAGCGGCGTACCCCGCTCGACGGCGACCGCGACGCCCTGGGCGAAGCGGGCGACGACGGGGACGCCGGTGGTGGCAGCGAGCCGGTCGAAGGCGGCGCCGACCGGCTCGCCGGTGCGGATCGCGGCGAGCACGGCGCCGAGGTCGCGGCTCAGCTCGCCGCGCGAGCGTTGGACGACCCGGTCGAGGGCGCCGACCGGGCTCTCGCCCGCGGCCACCGAGAGGGCGAGGAGCTCGGCGATGGTGGGGAACTCCGCGACGATCCGGCGCTCGCGGGTGCGCACCTGGGAGGTCAGGTGGGTGTCGCGGGCCAGCACCCCGAAGGCGAAGGCGACGAGCGAGACGAGGGCGTGACCGAGGACCCCGCCGTTGCCGCCCAGGGTGCGCAGCAGCCCCCAGGCCGCGGTGGTGCCGAGGCCGACGAGCCCCCAGACGACCTGCTGGACCCGGAAGTCCTGGACGGTCAGGTCGAGACCAGCGCGCTCGATGCGCCGCCGCACCGAGGTCGCCCCGCCGAGGACCCGCTCCACGCTGTCGGCGAGGGTCCGGAGCACGGGGCCGTAGACGGCGACGGCTGCGCCGAGGAGCGGTGAGCCGTCGGTCCGACGAGGGGTCGGCCGGGAGCCCACCTGCGGCAGGTCGCGGACGTAGGGCAGCACCCGGTCGGAGAGCTGGGCGCGACCCATCACCCGCAGCCGCGCCACGACGAGGAGCAGCCCGGCGCCGGCGGCGGCACCGAGCAGAGCGCCCCACCACGCGGGGGTCACGAGAGGATCCTCTGCTCGACGGGGAGCCGGCCCAGGCGCATCATCAACCGGTAGGCGACCAGGCAGAGCGCGGCACCGACGGCGAGGACGACGACCCCGGCGCCCGAGGCGTAGCGGCGGATCACCTCCGTCTGGAAGGACATCAGCAGCAGGACCAGCCACGGTGCGGCCACGGCGAGCCGGGCCCCGTTGACGGTCCAGGCCTGCCGCGACTCCAGCTCCGAGCGGGTGCGGGCGTCGTCGCGGAGGTAGCCCGAGAGGTTGCGCAGCAGCCGGCCGAGGTCACCGCCACCGACGTCGCGGGCCACCCGGAGGCTCTCGCACACCCGGTCGCCGACCGGGTCGGCCAGCCGGACCTTGAGCCGGTCGAGGCAGTCGCCGAAGCGCCCGCTCACCTGGTAGTCCAGCCCGAAGGCGGTGAAGGCGTCCCGCAGCGGGACCGGGCCGCGCTCGCCGAGCGCGGCGAGCGCGTCCGGCAGCGACATGCCCGCGCGGACGGCCGAGGCGAGGTTGTCCACGGCGTCGGGCCAGACCTCGGCGAGCTCGCGCTGGCGGCGTACGGCGCGACCGCGCACGACCGCGACCGGGAGGTAGGCGGCGATCAGCCCGAAGGCGATCGCGACCGTGGGGGTGCGGGAGGCGACCTGGACGACGAGCGCCGCCGAGGTGCCGCTGATCGCGCAGAGGGCGGCCAGGGCGCCGGGCGTCACGCCGCCGAGCCCGGCGGCGGCCAGCGTGCGCTGCCAGCGTCCCGACCGCGGGGCCTCGGCGTCGCCGGAGCGCGTCGCCCGGGGTACGGCGAAGGCCGACCAGACCAGCAGCAGCCCGACCCCCACGCCGAGCCCGACCAGCGCACCCATCAGCCGGCCTCCCCGAGGAGCAGCCGGAGGTCGAGGCCGACCCGCTCGAAGCGCTCCGGTCGAGGCGGGCTGCCGTGGGCGCGGCGCAGCTCGCCGTCGCGTCGCACGAAGACCGGCTCGGACTCGATGACACCGCCCTCGACCCGGCCGGGCACGGCCACGATCTCCTGGACCTGCCGGTGACCGCGCGGGTCGAGGCCGAGGTGCACGACGAGGTCGACGGAGCTGGCGACGGTGGGCACGACGAATCGGTCGGAGATGTTCTCGCCGGCCAGCAGCGGCAGGAGACACATCTTCACCAGCGCCTCGCGCGCGGAGTTGGCGTGCAGCGTGCACATGCCCGGGAGGCCGGCGTTGAGCGCGAGGACCAGGTCGAGGCACTCCTCGGCGCGCACCTCGCCGACGATGATGCGCGAGGGCCGCATGCGCAGGCTCTCCTTGACCAGGTCGCGCAACCGGATCTCGCCGGTGCCCTCGAGGCCTGACTGCCGGGTCTGGAGCGCCACGTGGTCCGGGTGCGGGAAGCGGAGCTCGTAGACCTCCTCGGCGCTGACCACGCGCTCGCCGCCCGGGACGGCCGCAGCGAGGCAGTTGAGCATGGTGGTCTTGCCGGCCTGGGTTCCTCCGGTGACCAGGATGTTGAGCCCGGCGCGCACGGAACCCTCCAGGAAGGCGGCGGCCTGGGGCGTGAGGCTGCCCAGCTCGACGAGGTCGGACAGCCGCGCTGCGCGCAGCACGAACTTCCGGATGTTGACCGCCGAGAAACCGCGCGAGATGCCTTCGAGCACCACGTGCAGCCGGTGGCCCTCGGGGAGCATGGCGTCGACGAAGGGGCGGGACAGGTCGATGCGGCGGCCGCTCGACTTGAGCATCCGCTCGACGAGCTCGTCGACCTGGGCGCGGGTGAGCACGAGGTTGGTGAGCTCGTGCCGGCCGCGGCGCGCGACGAAGACCCGGGAGGGGTCGTTGATCCAGATCTCCTCGACGGTGGGGTCCTCGAGGAGCGGCTGGAGCGGGCCGAAGCCGCTGACCCGGGCGAGCAGCTCACCGACCATCGCGCCGGGGTCGGCCAGCGGGGCGACGGCGCCGGTGAGGCTGCGGTCGTCGTGGCGGCGCACGACACCCTCGGCGAGCCGGCGCACGACGTCGGCGTCGCGCTGGGGGTCCACGCCCTCGGCGCGCACCAGGGCCCGGAGCTCCTGGTCGAGCCCCTCGACCAGCGCGTCGTGGGTCGAGTGGGTGCCGCTGGCGGGGGCGGCGCCGCGGCGGTCGTCGCGCGCATCGCTGCGCCGACCGGCGTACGCCGAGGCAGGGCTCACTGCCATGGCCGCTCCGTTCCCGAGATGGATGAAGGTGCCGTCGAGGCTAGGTGCTCGCAGGTCTACCCAGGGCGGGCCGGGCTCAATCTGTGGATAACCGGCTCGTTCGTGTTCGGGGTTGTCCGGGATCCGCCGGAAGGGCGCCGCCAGGCCTTGGGTTCCGCGACGCTGGCGGCCCCCCACGTCAGGAGAATCAATGCGTCCCACGCTCCGCATCCTGCTGCTCGGCCTCGCCGCCAGCCTGCTGGCCACCGGCCTCACTGTCCCCGCGGCGTCGGCGACCGTCCCGTCGGTCGCCGAGGAGCCCAGCCGGTCAGCGCTCGAGCGGGGCAAGGCGCTCAGCATCAGCGCACCGGGTGTCTCCTGCGAGTGCGGAGGTGCCGGGTACCTGTGGGGCTGGTCGGTGGTGTTCTTCTTCGTCGAGGGCACCCGTCCTGGCCACACCTACAAGACCGTCGTCACCGGCGGCGGTGAGAGGCAGACGGCCCCGGTCGACGGCGTCGTCGCGATCCTGCCACGCAGCACCTTCGGGTGGGTGGAGGGACGGACCTACCGCTTCGTGGTCCACGAGTTCAAGCGGAAGAAGCTGGTTCGCTCCACGGAGCCTCGGAGGTACACCATCCCGATCCCAGTGCAGCACCCCGACCGAGCCGTCATCGACAGCGTCGACGCCGCAGGGACCAGCTACCTCGTGGCCGGGCGCACCCACACGGTGACCTTCGAGGGGGCGTGGGGCGCTGGCGTGCAGTTCGCGAAGGGCATCGACCGCTGGATCGCCGCCGACGGGACCTTCGGGGGCTACTACGAGGACGAGGACTACCCGTTGCCCTGGACCGAGGGGGCGGCAGAGCCCGCGCTCACCCTGACGCCGACCGAGGACCAGGTAGGTCAGAAGTGGAACGTGCTCGTGGTCGGTTCCCGGCCCCAGCCCCGTGACATCCCCCGGCAGGGCGTGCTAGCAGGAGACCCGGTGCCGGGCTCGGAATGGGGATACAACTTCTTCGTCGAGGTGATCTCCGAGGAGCAGGCTGGCGAGCTCGAGGGGTGAGCGTGACGCGTTACCGGATCGCCCGGCCGTGCCCGGTCCGGCGCTAGTCGAGCGTCATCGCCGCGAGGAGGCCGCCCAGGACGCCGACGACCGGGGGCAGGACCGCACGCACCCGTGCGCTCGTCGAGGTCGCGCGCCTCAGGTCGAGCAGCGTCCACGCCACGAGGACCGCCCCTAGGGCCACGACCAGCACGCGCGCCGTCGTCGTCATGATCCCTCCTGCTGGAACACGGGGCCGTGTCGTCCGGGGGCCATGCTGCCCACTACTGCCCGGTTCATGCCTGCCGGGTGGCCGAGGTGAGTGGGAGGGGCCAGGGCCTCAGCCCGCGGCCAGCAGCTCCCGCACGCGCGGGATGACCTCGGTGCCGTAGAGCCGGATCGACTCCATCCGCTGCTCGTGGGGCAGCGAGCCGACGGCGTACTTCAGCTGGAAGCGCGAGAGGCCCAGCGAGCGCACCGCCCAGGCGATCTTCTGCGCCACGGTCTCGGGAGAGCCGACGAAGATCGAGCCCTCGGGCGAGGCGCCCTGGTCGAAGGTCGTGCGGGAGTAGGGGCCCCAGCCGCGCTCGCGACCGATCCTCCCGAACGCCTCGGCCTGGTGCGGGAACATCTGCTCGCGCGCCAGCTCGTCGGTCGCGGCGACGTGGCCGGGGGAGTGCATCCCGATGGGCAGCAGCGGCCGGCCGTACTCCTCCAGCGCGCGCCGGTAGAGGTCGGCGAACTGCACGAAGCCCGCGGGGGAGCCGCCGATGACGGCCAGCACCAGCGGGAAGCCGTACGCCGCCGCGCGGATCACCGACTGGGGCGTGCCGCCCACCGCGATCCACGCCGGCAGCCCAGCCTCTGTGCGGGGGAAGACCTCCTGCTGCTCCAGGGGCGGGCGGATGCTGCCGCGCCAGGTCAGCGGCTGCTCCTGCTGCAGGTGGGCGAAGAGGTCGAGCTTCTCGTGGAACAGCACCTCGTAGTCCGACAGCTCGTGGCCGAAGAGCGGGAAGGACTCGGTGAACGAGCCGCGGCCCAGCTGCGCCTCGGCGCGGCCGTGGCTGAGTGCCGCGAGGGTGGAGAAGCGCTGGAAGACCCGGATCGGGTCGTCGGAGGAGAGCACGGTCACGCCGGTGCCGAGCCGGATCCGCTCGGTCTGCCCGGCGATCGCGGCGAGCACCACGTCGGGCGCACTGACGGCGTAGTCCTCGCGGTGGTGCTCCCCGAGACCGAGGTAGTCCACCCCGACCTGGTCGGCCAGCACGCCCTCGGCGACGACCTCGCGCAACGCCTCGGCCTGCGAGCGCCAGCCGCCGTCGGCGGTCATGCCGGTGTCGCCGAAGGTGTCCAGGCCGAACGTCGGGTGCTCGGGCGTGCCCAGCACGGCGGGGTCGAAGGGCGGGTCGACGGGCGTCGGGGGAGTCGTGGCCATGCCCGCCACAACCAGGCGGGGCTGGTCGGTGTTCCGCGGCCAGGGCTCTGTCGAACCACATAGTTCGACACCAGCGACCGCTCGGTCTCCCTCGCGGGGCGGCCCACGACCCTGCTCGAGGGCAACAGCTTCGGTGTGGACGTCGACGCCGCAGCCGACGCGCTGCGGATCGTCGGCGACCGCGGCCAGAACCTGCGCTACGCCTTCGCCACCGGTACGACGACCGAGGACGCGCCCCTCAACAGCGAGGTCGACGGGGCCTCGCCCACGCAGCGACCCTCCAGCCCGACCCCCTGGAGCCGGCACCGGCTCGGGCGGCGGGGTGAAGCGGCCGACGAGCCGGATGGGAGAGCCTGGCCCGGTCATGGCAGCAGACCTCGTTTACCTCGTCGCAGGCCTGAGCCTCATCCTCGCCGTCGTGCTGCCGGCGGTGCTGCACCGCGCGCCCGTCACCTCGCCGATGCTGCTCATCGGGCTGGGGATGCTGCTCGGCCTGACCCCGCTGCCCGACGGGCTGCCCCTCGACCCGCAGGACAACCGCGCCGCGATCGAGCACGTCACCGAGCTGACGGTGATCGTCGCCCTGATGGGCGTGGGACTGGCGATCGACCGGCCGCTGTCGCTGCGCCGTCGGAGCTCCTGGCGAGCCTGGTCACCGACGTGGCGGCTGCTCGGGGTCGCCATGCCGCTCTCGATCACCACCGTGGCACTGCTCGGCTGGGCCCTCGGCGCAGCCCCGGCCGTGGCGCTGCTGCTCGGTGCCGTGCTGGCTCCCACCGACCCCGTGCTCGCCTCCGACGTCCAGGTCGGCGGCCCCAGCGTCACCGAGGACGAGGAGGACACCGAGGCCGAGACCGAGAGCGACGAGGTGCGGTTCGCCCTGACCTCCGAGGCCGGCCTCAACGACGGCCTGGCGTTCCCGTTCGTGTACGCCGCGATCCTGCTCGCCGGCGGCAGCGCCGTGGACTGGGGTGCCCGCTGGGTCGCCTGGGAGCTGCTCGCCAAGGTCGTCATCGGTGTCGCCGCGGGCATCGCGGTCGGCGCGCTGCTGGCCCGCGTCGCGTTCCGCTCCGACAACCCCGCGCTGCGCGTGGCCGACCGCGGGGAACCCCTGCTGGCGGTGGCGGCCCTGGTGACGGCGTACGGCGTCGGGGAGGTCGCCCAGGGCTACGGGTTCCTTTCCGTCTTCGTCTGCGCCATGACGATCCGGGCCGCGGAGCGGCGGCACTCCTACCACCGCGACATGCACGAGGTCGTGGAGCGGCTGGAGCGGCTGCTGACCCTCTTCGTGCTGCTGGTGCTCGGCATCGCGCTCACGCGCGGACTGCTCGAGGCCCTGGACTGGCGCGGCGTCCTGGTAGGGGTGGCCCTGATCGCGGTGCTGCGTCCGACGGCGGCGTGGCTGGCGCTCAGCGTGCGACCGGCCGGGGAGGAACCCGGCCGGTTGCTGCCGGGGGAGCGGATCGCCACGGCGTTCTTCGGGGTCCGCGGCGTCGGGTCGGTCTACTACCTGGCCTACGCCGGCGGCGAGGTCGAGGCGTTCCAGGACGACTGGCTCTGGTCGACGGTCGGGTTCACCATCGTGCTCTCCGTCGTCGTGCACGGCGCGCTTGCCGGACCGGTGATGGCGCGGCTGGAGTGCCTTCGAGCCGGGCCGACAGGTGCCGACCCCGGTGACAACGGCCAGGGTGCGGAGTAGGGGAGGTTCTTCAAGGCCGCGGGTCCGCACGAGACGTCCGCGAAGCCCGGCAGGAGCAGAGCGGCGCTGCCGGCAAGGGAATCACCCCCGGCCAGGTCACCGACGACGGACCGGCCACCGGCGGGGGCCAGGACGCCGGCCAAGGCTCCATCGGGGTCCAGGAAGGCGACCCACGAAGTCCGGGTGCTGTCCCTGGCCGCAGGGAGCCGGAGGACCTGCGCGATCGCGGACGGTGACCTACCGTGGTGACGTGCGTCTCGTCTCGGTGTCCCTGCTTCTCGCCTTCACGGCACTGCTCGCTCCTGCGCCGGGCGCAGCTGCACGCACCGCCGCGGACTTCGAGTCAGCGGTCCATGCGGCGACGAACACGGTCCGCGTCGACCACGACCTAGGGAAGCTGCGCAAGAAGGGCTGCATCGACCGGTTCGCCAACCGCCAGGCCAAGAAGATGGCGACCGAGGGCGAGATGTTCCACCAGGACCTCGGCCCCATCACGGACAAGTGCGGCCTCACCATGGTCGGGGAGAACGTCGCCTACGGGTTCACCAAGGCCGGCACCCTGATCAAGGCCTGGATGGACTCACCCGGCCACCGTGCCAACATCCTCACGCCCGGGTACCGCCAGCTCGGGGTTGGGGCGCGCAAGAGCGACGAGGGCGTCTGGTACGTCGCGCAGGTGTTCGGCCGCAAGTAGGGCTCCGCGGCGCGGGGTCGTAGGCTGCCTGCTTGTGGCAGGCCCCGATTACGACGTCGAGATCAAGCAGCTCCAGGCGACCATGCGCACCATCGAGCAGGTGCTCGACCTGGACGCGATGAAGGCCGAGATCACCGACCTCGGCGAGCAGGTCGCCGCGCCCGACCTCTGGGACGACCAGGCCAACGCCACTCGCGTGACCGGCCGGCTCTCCGACCTCCAGGGCCAGGTCGAGCGCTTCGAGGCGCTCTCCGGTCGGATCGAGGACCTCGGCATCCTCGTCGAGCTCGGCACCGAGGAGGGCGACGCCGACTCGCTGGCCGAGGCCGAGCGCGAGCTGGGCAAGATCAGGACCGCGGTCGAGAGCCTGGAGGTCCGCACCCTGCTCAACGGCGAGTACGACGCCCGCGAGGCGATCGTGACCATCCGCTCCGGCGCCGGTGGCGTCGACGCCGCCGACTTCGCCGAGATGCTCATGCGGATGTACACCCGCTGGGCCGAGCGCAACAAGTACCCCGTCGAGGTCTACGACGTCTCCTACGCCGAGGAGGCCGGCATCAAGTCGGCCGAGTTCGCGATCCACGCCCCCTACGCCTACGGCACGCTCTCGGTCGAGGTCGGCACCCACCGCCTCGTGCGGATCAGCCCCTTCGACAACCAGGGCCGCCGCCAGACCTCCTTCGCCGCCGTCGAGGTCGTGCCCCAGCTGGAGCAGACCGACGAGATCGAGATCGACGAGAACGAGGTCCGCACCGACGTCTTCCGTTCTGGCGGCCCGGGCGGCCAGTCGGTCAACACCACCGACTCCGCAGTGCGCCTCACGCACATCCCCACCGGCATCGTCGTGTCCTGCCAGAACGAGAAGTCGCAGCTGCAGAACAAGGCCGCCGCGATGATCGTCCTCAAGGCCAAGCTGCTGGCGAAGAAGAAGGCCGAGGAGGCCGCGCTCAAGAAGGACCTCAAGGGCGACGTCGCCGCCAGCTGGGGCGACCAGATGCGCAACTACGTGCTGAACCCTTACCAGATCGTCAAGGACCTGCGCACCGGCTACGAGTCCGGCAACCCGCAGCCGATCTTCGACGGCGAGATCGAGGGCTTCCTCGAGGCCGGTATCCGCTGGCGCCGCAGCGCCGACAAGGCCGGCGCCGAGGGCTGAGCCCGCTCCCGGCGTACGACGGGGGCCAGGCGTGTGGGGCGCACCCGCGCGCCTCCTCGCGACCCCCGCGGGGCGCGCGCCGGGTGGTGACAGCGCTCTGTGTGGAGTTCCGGTTCAAGCAGGTGGCTGTTGGGCTTTGCCTGATGGGTGTTGGGACGTGGCGGGCACGGGGGTGCCCGGAGCGGTGCTCAGGTGGTCAGTGCGTTGTTGTGAAGTCGCTGGAGGTTGACGGCTGCTGCTGCGAGGT
>NZ_JASBRN010000031.1 GCF_030149505.1 Nocardioides sp. | reverse complement strand
CTGGTACTGGGGGGGGGGCCGCCTGGGGTGTGGGGGTCGGCCCCCAGGGCGGCCCCGGCCGTGGGGGCCGGGGCCCGACGGGTGGTGCCGTGGATCAGCCGGTCAGCGACCGGCGGGGATCACTTGGTGATCTTGGTGACGCGGCCCGCGCCGACGGTGCGACCGCCCTCGCGGATCGCGAAGCGCAGACCCTCGTCCATGGCGATCGGCTGGATGAGCTCGACGGCCATCTCGGTGTTGTCGCCCGGCATGACCATCTCGGTGCCCTCGGGGAGGGTCACGACGCCGGTCACGTCCGTGGTGCGGAAGTAGAACTGCGGGCGGTAGTTGTTGAAGAACGGCGTGTGACGGCCGCCCTCCTCCTTCGACAGGATGTAGACCGAGGCGTCGAAGTTGGTGTGCGGGGTCGTGGTGCCCGGCTTCGCCAGAACCATGCCGCGCTCGACGTCCTCGCGCTTGGTGCCGCGGAGGAGCAGACCGACGTTCTCGCCCGCCTGGCCCTCGTCGAGGAGCTTGCGGAACATCTCCACACCGGTGACGGTGGTCTTGGAGGAGGTCTCGCGGATACCGAGGATCTCGATCTCCTCGCCGACCTTGACGATGCCGCGCTCGATGCGGCCCGTGACCACGGTGCCACGACCGGTGATCGTGAAGACGTCCTCGACGGGCATGAGGAACGGCTTGTCGGTGTCGCGCTCGGGCTGCGGGATGTAGGAGTCCACGGCCTCCATGAGCTCGCCGATCGAGTCGGCCCACTTCTGGTCGCCGTTGAGCGCCGGGAAGGCCGCCACGCGGACCACGGGGACGTCGTCGCCCGGGAACTCGTACTCGGAGAGGAGCTCGCGCACCTCCATCTCGACGAGCTCGATGAGCTCCTCGTCGTCGACCATGTCGCACTTGTTGAGCGCGACGACCAGGGCGGGCACGCCGACCTGGCGGGCGAGCAGCACGTGCTCGCGGGTCTGCGGCATCGGGCCGTCGGTGGCGGCGACCACGAGGATCGCGCCGTCCATCTGCGCCGCGCCGGTGATCATGTTCTTGATGTAGTCGGCGTGACCGGGGCAGTCGACGTGCGCGTAGTGGCGCTGCTCGGTCTGGTACTCGATGTGGGCGATCGAGATGGTGATGCCGCGCTGGCGCTCCTCGGGGGCCTTGTCGATGGAGTCGAAGGGCGACGCCTCGTTCAGGTCCGGGTACTTGTCGTGCAGCACCTTGGAAATCGCCGCGGTGAGCGTCGTCTTCCCGTGGTCGATGTGACCGATGGTGCCGATGTTGACGTGCGGCTTGGTCCGCTCGAACTTCGCCTTAGCCACTGGGGGCTCCTCCTGGTGTTGTTTGTTGCTTGACTCGTGAGTGGGACTGGTGGTGCCGAGGGTAGGGGACTACTCGCCCCGCGCCTTCTTGACGATCTCGTCGGCGATGTTCGAGGGAACCTCGGCGTACGAGTCGAACTCCATCGAGTACGACGCCTGGCCGGAGGTCTTGGACCTCAGGTCACCGACGTACCCGAACATCTCCGAGAGCGGGACGAGGGCCGACACGACGAGGTCGCCGTGGGACTCCTCCTGCGCCCGGACCTGACCGCGACGGCTGTTGATGTCGCCGATGACCGTACCCAGGAAGGACTCCGGGGTCGTCACCTCCACGGCGAACATCGGCTCGAGCAGGACAGGCTTGGCCTGGCGGCAGGCCTCCTTGAAGGCCTGGTTGCCGGCGATCTTGAACGCGAGCTCCGAGGAGTCCACGTCGTGGTAGGCGCCGTCCTCCAGGGACACCTTGACGTCCACCATCGGGTAGCCGGCGAGGACACCGAACTGCATGGCGTCCTGCGCACCCTGGTCGACCGAAGGGATGTACTCCTTCGGCACGCGACCACCGGTGACGTTGTTGGCGAACTCGTAGCCCGCACCGAGACCGGTCTCGGCGTCGATGTTGGGCTCGATCGAGATGACGACCTTCGCGAACTGGCCCGAACCACCGGTCTGCTTCTTGTGGGTGTAGCTGTGGTTCTTGACCTCGCGGCGGATGGTCTCGCGGTAGGCGACCTGCGGCTTGCCGACGGTGGCCTCGACCTTGAACTCCCGCTTCATGCGGTCGACCAGGATCTCGAGGTGGAGCTCGCCCATGCCGGCGATGATGGTCTGGCCGGTCTCCTCGTCGGTCTTGACGACGAAGGTCGGGTCCTCCTCGGCCAGGCGCTGGATGGCGACACCCAGCTTCTCCTGGTCGGACTTGGTCTTGGGCTCGATGGCGACCTCGATCACCGGGGCCGGGAAGGTCATCGACTCCAGCACGACCGGCTTGGAGGCGTCCGAGAGGGTGTGACCGGTCTTGGTGTCCTTCAGACCCATGACGGCCACGATCTGACCGGCGCCGACAGAGGCGATCTCCTCACGCTTGTTGGCGTGCATCTGGTAGATCTTGCCGATCCGCTCCTTGCGGCCGTTGCTGGAGTTCAGCACGGTGCCGCCGGCCTCGAGGGTGCCGGAGTAGACGCGGACGAAGGTCAGCTTGCCCAGGTGCGGGTCCGAGGCGATCTTGAACGCCAGGGCGGCCAGCGGCTCGTCGGCCGAGGGCTTGCGGGAGACCTCGTTCTCGGGGGTCTCCTCCGCGTTGGGCTTGTGACCCGTGATGGCGTCGACGTCCAGCGGCGAGGGCAGGTAGTCGACGATCGCGTCGAGCAGGGTCTGCACGCCCTTGTTCTTGAACGCGGTGCCGGTGAGGATCGGGTTCAGCTTGTCGGCCAGGGTCGCGCGACGGATCGCGGCCTTGAGCTCGGCGACGCTGAGTTCCTCGCCCTCGAGGTACTTCTCCATGACCTCGTCGTCGGCCTCGGAGAGGGTCTCGAGGAGCTTCTCGCGGTACTCGGCCGCCTTCTCGGCCAGGTCCGCGGGGATCTCCTCGACGACGTAGTCCTCGCCCTGGGCGGTCTCGCCGCGCCAGACCTTGGCGTTCATCTCGACCAGGTCCACGACGCCGATGAAGTCGCCCTCGGCACCGATCGGGATCTGCAGCACCAGCGGGGTGGCGTTGAGCTTGTTCACGATCGAGTCGACGACGCGGTAGAAGTCCGCGCCGGTGCGGTCGAGCTTGTTGACGAAGCACATGCGCGGGACGGCGTACTTGTTGGCCTGGCGCCACACGGTCTGCGACTGCGGCTCCACGCCGGCGACACCGTCGAAGACCGCGACGGCGCCGTCGAGGACGCGCAGCGAGCGCTCGACCTCGACGGTGAAGTCCACGTGGCCGGGGGTGTCGATGATGTTGATCTGGTGCTTCTTCCACCAGCAGGTGGTGGCGGCGGAGGTGATCGTGATGCCGCGCTCCTGCTCCTGCTCCATCCAGTCCATCGTGGCAGCGCCGTCGTGGACCTCACCGATCTTGTAGGAGATACCGGTGTAGAACAGGATGCGCTCGGTGGTGGTCGTCTTGCCGGCATCGATGTGCGCCATGATGCCGATGTTGCGGACGACCTTGAGGTCGGTGGTGATGTCGACAGCCACTGTGGTCAGCGTTCCTTAGGTCGAGGGTGTGCGGTGGAGGGCCGGGGCGGCGCACCAGCGGTGGCCGCCCCGACCCGAGGTCACCAGCGGTAGTGGGCGAAGGCCTTGTTGGACTCGGCCATCTTGTGGGTGTCCTCGCGCTTCTTCACCGCGGCACCGAGGCCGTTGGAGGCGTCGAGGATCTCGTTCATCAGCCGCTCGGACATGGTCTTCTCGCGGCGGTCCTGGGCGTAGCCCACGAGCCAGCGCAGCGCCAGCGTGGTGCCGCGGTTGCCCTTGACCTCGATCGGGACCTGGTAGGTCGCACCGCCGACGCGGCGGGACTTGACCTCGATGGCCGGCTTGACGTTGTCCATCGCGCGCTTGAGCGTCACGACGGGGTCGGTGCCGGTCTTCTCGCGGCAGCCCTCGAGCGCGGAGTAGACGATGCGCTGCGCGACCTGCTTCTTGCCGTCCTGCAGCACCTTGGAGACGAGCTGGGTGACCAGCTGCGACCCGTAGACCGGGTCGACGTCGAGGGGGCGCTTCGGAGCGGGACCCTTGCGCGGCATGTCAGCTCTTCTCCTTCTTGGCGCCGTAGCGGCTGCGAGCCTGCTTGCGGTTCTTCACGCCCTGGGTGTCGAGCGTGCCGCGGATGATCTTGTAGCGGACACCGGGCAGGTCCTTCACACGGCCGCCGCGGACGAGCACGATCGAGTGCTCCTGGAGGTTGTGGCCCACGCCGGGGATGTAGGCAGTGACCTCGACGCCGCTGGACAGGCGCACACGGGCGACCTTGCGCAGGGCGGAGTTCGGCTTCTTCGGCGTGGTGGTGTAGACGCGGGTGCAGACGCCACGGCGCTGCGGAGACCCCTTCAGGGCAGGCGTCTTGTTCTTCGACACCTTGTCCTGGCGGCCCTTGCGGACCAGCTGGTTGATGGTGGGCACCTGGCGGTTCCCTTTCTTGTCATGACTCTCTGCGCAGCGATCTGCTCCGCAGGGTGTGCCGGCGACTGCTCGTCACCGTGCGTGTGTCGGGTGGTGCTGCTCGACCCGCGCTGCTCGCCCCCGAGGTCGGGCGTGTCGCCCTCAGCACGGTGCCACCCCGCAACCGGGGAGGCGGTGGACTGGTCGTGGCGGCCGATGCCGGGCCTGTTTCCGGCAGCTACTTCCGCGCACGCGCAACGGCCTGGTCGTCCCAGACACGAGGAATGAGGCTACCGGGCACCTGCAGGGCGGTCAAAACCCGACGAGGGCCGAGGAAGAGGGCTGCGCAGAGGAGGGTCCCGAGCACGGTCGCGGCCCCTCCGACCAGGAGGGTCCAGCGGGCTCCGTAGGTCTCGCCGACCCACCCGATGAAGGGCGCGCCCAGCGGCGTACCGCCGATGAAGATCATCATGTAGAGCGCCATCACCCGTCCCCGCATCGCCGGGGTGGTCTGCAGCTGCAGGTGCGCGTTGGCGCTGGTGATCATGGTCAGCGCGGCCAGGCCCAGCAGCGGGCAGAGCAGGGCGAAGGTGAGGTACGACGGCGCGAGGCCGGCCACGACCTCCAGCACCCCGAAGGCGACGGCGGCGCCCACCACCAGTCGGTGCCGCACCCGCTCGCGCCGGGCGGCGACGAGCGAGCCGGTCAGCGAGCCGACGGCCAGGAAGGTGCCGAGCAGGCCGTACTCGGTGGGGCCCTTGTCGAAGACGTCGGTGGCCATCAGCGCCGAGGTCATCTGGAAGTTCAGCCCGAAGGTGCCGGCGAAGAAGACGATCCCGAGGATGAGCAGCAGGTCCGGTCGGCCGCGCACGTAGGCGACCCCCTCGCGGACCTGGCCGGGCCGCCGGGGCACCCGGTCGGGTGTGCGCAGGGCGGCGCCGTCCAGGGCACGCAGGGTCAGGACGGGGGCGACGTAGCTGAACCCGTTGAGCACGATGACCCAGCCGGTGCCCGCCACTCCCCCGCCGAAGGCGGCGATCAGCAGGCCGGCGAGCGCCGGACCGATGATGCGGGCGGAGTTGAAGCTCGCGGAGTTGAGACCCACGGCGTTGGTCAGGTCGTCGGGGCCGACCAGCTCGGAGACGAAGGACTGCCGCGCCGGGGCGTCGAAGGCCGAGGCGACGCCCAGGACCAGGGCCAGGGCGTAGACGTGCCAGATCTCGACGGTCCCGGTCACGGCCAGGACGCCCAGCACGAGCGCCGGCACCGCCATCCCGATGTTGGTGACCTGCAGCAGCCAGCGCTTGGGGACGCGGTCGGCGATGACCCCGGCGAGCGGCGAGAGCAGCAGGAACGGGAGGAACTGCAGCCCGGTCACGATCCCGAGCGCCGCACCGGACCCGGTGAGGACGAGCACCAGCCAGTCCTGCGCCACCCGCTGCATCCAGGTACCCACGTTCGACACCAGCGCGCCGGCGGCGTAGGTCCGGTAGTTCGGCTGGGACAGGGCGCGGAACGTGGGGCTCAGGTCGTCTCCTGCGGGCGGGGGTGGCTGGGGTGTCTACCGGTCAACCGGTGGACGGCGTCAACCATTCCCGCCCCGGCCCGCGCGAGCCGGCCGGGGCTCAGGTGAGCAGGTCGGTGATCGGCGTGATGGCGAAGTAGACGACGAAGAGCCCGGCCACGACCCACAGCAGCGGGTGCACCTGGCGGGTCTTGCCGAGCACCAGCTTGATGAGCACGTAGGAGACGAAGCCGGCGCCGATGCCGACCGAGATGGAGTAGGTGAACGGCATCAGCACGATGGTGAGGAACGCCGGGATCGCGATCTCCAGGTCCGACCAGTCGACGCCGGTCACCTGCTGCATCATCAGGAAGCCGACCAGGACCAGCGCCGGGACCGCCGCCTCGGAGGGGATCGCGCTGACGATCGGGGCGAAGAACGTCGAGAGCAGGAACAGCACGCCCGTGACGATCGAGGCCAGCCCGGTGCGGGCGCCCTCGCCCACGCCCGAGGCGGACTCGATGTAGGAGGTGTTGGAGGAGACGCCACCCAGTCCGCCGGCGATCGCGGCGACCGAGTCGACGACCAGGATCCGCTCGGTGTGCGGCGGGACGCCGTCGGCGTCGTTGAGCCCGGCCTCGGCGCCGATGGCGGTCATCGTGCCCATCGTGTCGAAGAAGTCGGCCAGCATGAGGGAGAAGACCAGCAGGATCGCGCCGATCACGCCCACGGCGCCGGCGGAGAACGCCCCGAACAGGTCGACCTGGAACAGCGTGCCGAAGTCGGGGACGTCGACGACCCCGTCGAAGCTCGGCACGGTCAGGGCCCAGCCGCCGGGGTTGTCCTCGGCGCGCGCACCCAGGTCGAGGACCGCCTCCAGGACGAAGGCGCCGATCGTCGTGACGACGATGGCGAGGAGGATCGCGCCCTTGACCGCGCGGGCCCACAGGGCGATCAGCAGCAGCAGGCCCAGGCAGAAGACCAGGACCGGCCAGCCGGACAGCTGACCGGTGGCGCCGAGCTGGGTGACGGTGCCCGCGCCGGGGCGGACGAAGCCGGCGTCGGCGAAGCCGATGAGGGCGATGAACAGGCCGATGCCCACCGAGATGGCGACCTTGAGCTGGGTGGGCACGGCGTGGAAGACCGCCGCCCGGAAACCGGTGAGCACCAGGACGAGGATCACGATCCCCTCGAGGACGACCAGGCCCATCGCCGCCTCCCACGTGGAGCGGGTCGCGATGGAGAAGGCGACGAAGGCGTTGAGGCCCAGGCCGGTGGCCAGCGCGAGCGGGAACTTCGCGACCGAGCCCATGAGGATGGTCAGCAGCCCGGCGACCAGGGCGGTGCCGGCGGCGATGGCCGGGAGGTTCTCGCCGTTGCCGGTGCCGCCGCCCAGATAGGCCCCGGTGGAGTCGGGCACGTAGCCGAGGATCAGCGGGTTCAGCACGATGATGTAGGCCATCGTGAGGAAGGTGACGATGCCGCCGCGCACCTCGCGGCCCACGGTCGAGCCGCGGGCGGTGATGAGGAAGTAGCGGTCCAGGGCGTTGGTGCCGGTCACGGCGGTCCCGTTGCTCACGGGCGCACAGCAAACCAGAGCCCTGCGCGGCCCGTCGAGGGGGGATGCGGTCGGCGCGTAGAGTCGCCGCCGTGGACCTGCGCGACGAGCAGCCGACCCAGCACGAGATCGGCAACCGCACCTACCTGGTCGCGGACGTCGACCCCCTGGACGTGGACGGGGTCCGCACGGTCCAGGTGGGCTCGGGGCTCTTCCTGCTGGGGTTCCTCGCGCTCCTCCCCTTCTACGGCACCCTCCAGGACAACGACCGCACCTGGTGGCTGTGGATGTGCCTGACCGGCTTCGCCCTCGGGCTCTTCGGCGTGGAGTACTGCCGTCGCCGGCGACGCGCCCGCGACCGGATGCGCGCCGAGGAGCAGCAGGCGTGAGCGGTCCGCCGCCGACCCGCTGGCAGCTCGCCGGTCCGGAGGCGGCCGCCGGCTTCGGACGGAAGTTCGCCGAGCTGGTGGCCACCGGCCAGGACGTCGACGGCGAGGCGCGCCTCGCCGACACCCTGCTGCCGCGGGGTGGCCGGGTGCTCGACGTCGGCGCCGGCATGGGCCGGGTCACCGCCGCGCTCACCGCCCGTGGGCACCGGGTGGTGGGCCTGGAGCCGGACGGCGCCCTGGTGGAGCAGGCGCGGGCGACGTACGCCGGGATCGACCTGCTGCACAGCGACGTCCTGGGACTCTCCGAGGAGCTGCTCGACGACCGGCCCGGTGAGTACGACCTCGTCGTGGTCGTCGGGAACGTGATGGTCTTCCTCGCCGAGGGCACCGAGCGGCAGGTGCTGTCGCTGCTGCGCTCGCGGCTCGCGCCCGGCGGGCGGGTGCTGGTCGGCTTCCACCTCGAGGGCGGGCCCGAGCACGCGCGGCAGTACGCGCCGGAGGAGTTCGTGGCCGACGTCGAGGCGTCCGGGCTGCGGGTGGACGCGCGGTTCGGGAGCTACGAGCTGCACCCGCCGTCGGACGACTACGCGGTGTGGGTGCTGTCGGCGGTGGGAGCCGAGGCGGCCGTCACCGAGTTCGGGCACGCGTTCCGGGACTGAGCCCCCGGGGCTCGGGTCGCCGACCGGGTCACCGGGTCTCGACGACGCTCGCTGGCGCTCGCTGCTCGACCGGCGGGGGCGAGCCCGGCTCAGAAGCTCTCGATCTGGGTGGCGTCGAGGTCGTCGACGACCGGCTCGGGCAGCGGCTGCGGCTCGTGCCGCTTGGCCAGCCGCACCTCGGAGTGCGCCCCGCAGCCGTGGTCGAAGGAGACGATCCGGCCGTCGTCGTTGGCGTCGCCGTTGGCGCAGACACCGAACATCTCCGACAGCGGGCCGGCGATGCGCAGCAGGAAGCCGCAGCTGGTGCACTGGTCCGGCGCGGACTGCGCGATTGGGGCCGAGGGGCCTTGGTCGCCGTCGTACCACCGCTGGGCGGCGAGGTCGCGGCCCTCCGGTGAGAGGGTGCGGGAGCGGCCCAGGCCGAGGTCCTTGGCGACCTGGCGCACCTGGGCCTTGTCGTCGGCGTCGAGCGGGTCGTCGCCGAAGGAGTAGGTGGGGACCAAGCGCGGGTCGTCGTCGGCGACGGGCAGCAGGTCGCCGGGGCTCATGTCGCCGGGGCGGACCCGATCGCGGTAGGGCACCCACTCCGGCGCCACGATCGCGCCCTCACCGGGGACCAGCACGACCTCGGCGACGGTGACGTGCTTCTGGCGGGAGGCGCGGACCACGGTCACGCACCACTGCCACCCGACGTACCCGCGACGGGTGCAGGCGAAGAGGTGGGTGACCACGCGCTCGCCCTCGACCAGGTGGCCGAGGTGCTCGCCGACGTCGCGCGCTTCGTCGACGTCGGCCAGCAGCGCCTCACGGGCCACGTCGACCGCCGCGACGGCGACGGAGTCGGGCTTGGCACGGGCGATGGTGGTCACGGCGGGTCATCATGCCCGGTCCGGTCCGGGCGTGCCAGGTCGCCCCGCCGCGGCGCGCCCGTCGTGCCCGGTCCGGCAGGCTCGCTCGTGGGCTCGGCCGTGTCCCTCGCCCGGCGGGGTCGGAGGGACCAGGCAGGATGGGGCCATGACGTCCGAGGGCCAGCCCGGCGCCGAGCACCACAGCCGGCCCCGGGCGCACGCGCCCTCGGGGCCGGACCTGGCGGGTCCGGGGTCGGCTGCGGACGGGTCCGGCTCGACCGGACCGGGCTCGACCCGGCCGATGCCCTCACCAGGGGGAGCGGCAGGCGCCGGCGCGGCCGGCACGGGCGGCAAGGCCCGGGCCGTCGGCCGCGGGATCGGCACCGGCGCGCGCGCCACGGGTCGCGGCGCGGCGACGGTGGCCCGGGCGACGGGGCGCGCGACGGCGTACGTCGGCACTCAGGCGCGCCGCGCGGCGGGTGCGCAGGGTGCGGAGGACTCCGGGCTCAACCGGCTGATCTACCTGCACTTCTTCAACACCGCCGGCGACGCCGCGGTGGCGATCTCGTTGGCCGGGTCGCTGTTCTTCCAGGTGCCCTCGGGCGAGGCCCGCGGGCAGGTGGCGCTCTTCCTCGGGCTGACGATGCTGCCGTTCGCGATCGTCGCGCCGCTGATCGGGCCGTTCCTGGACCGCGTCTCCCACGGCCGTCGGTGGGCGATCGGGTCGACCATGGCGCTGCGCGCCTTCCTGTGCTGGGCCCTGGCCGGCGCGATCTCGACCGGTGACTCCCCGTGGCTGTTCGCCGCGGCCCTGGGCGTGCTGGTCTCCTCCAAGGCGTACGGCGTCACCCGGGCCGCCGCGGTGCCGCGACTGCTCCCCGACGGGTTCACGCTGGTCAAGGCCAACGGGCGGGTCTCGCTCTCGGGGATCGTCGGGGCGTCGGTCTCCGCGCCGCTGGCCGGCCTCGCCTCGCTGGCCGGGCCCGAGTGGTCGCTGCGCTACGCCTTCCTGCTGTTCGTGGCCGCGACCGTCTTCGCCATCCGGCTGCCCGAGAAGGTCGACTCCTCCGTCGGCGAGGGCGAGATGGTGCTCACCGGCGACTCCGCCGCGCGCACCGGGCGCCGCCCGCGCACCCGCATCCCCAGCGCGGTGGCGTTCGCGCTGCGAGCCAACTGCGGGCCCCGGTGGATGAGCGGGTTCCTGCTGATGTTCATGGCGTTCCTGCTGCGCGAGAACCCGCCGCCGTCGGGACTGTCGGCGGAGGTGCTGATCGGCCTGGTCGTCGGCGCGGCCGGCGCCGGCAACGGCCTGGGCGTGGCCGCGGCCTCGCTGCTGCGGCGGATCAACCCGTCGGTCACCGTGGTGCTTGCACTGCTCGCCGACGCCACGCTGGCGCTGGTCGCGACGCTGTTCTACGGCGTGCTGCCGCTGGTGCTGCTGGGCCTCTTCGCCGGGCTGACGCAGTCGCTGGCGAAGTTCTGCCTCGACGCCACGATCCAGCGCGACGTACCGACCCGGGTGCAGGCCTCGGCGTTCGCGCGCTCGGACACCACGCTGCAGCTGGCGTGGGTCATCGGCGGCTTCGTCGGGATCGCGCTCCCCCTCGACCCCCCGCGGCTCGGGCTCGGGGTGGCGTTCGCGGTGCTGACGGCGTGGTCGGTCTTCGTCCTGGCCAGCAAGCGGACCGCGGCCCGGAACGGGCCGGTGCCGGTCGCCACGCCCTGAGGTCTACGGACCTCTGACCCGGGTCTCGACACGCGGGTCGCGGCTTCGTCCCTCAGCCGCGCCGCTCGCTCGACCACCGACGATCGGTCCGCTGGCGCGTCCCGATCAGCCGTCGAGCTCGTCGGCCAGCGCGCGCAGCACCTTGGCGGTGCGGGCGCCGGCGGCCTTGTCGGGGTGCCGGCCGTGGCGGTAGGCCTCGGAGGTGGCGTCGAGCAGCCGGATCACGTCCTCGACGATCGTGACCATCTCGTCGGGCTTCTTGCGCCTGGCCTCGGCCCGGTTGCGGCTGACCGACGCGGGCGCGTCGAGGATGCGCACCTGCAGCGCCTGGTCGCCGCGGCGCCCCTGGGCGATCCCGAACTCGACCTTCGTCCCGGCCTTGAGCGAGGTGGTGCCCTCGGGCAGCGCCTCGGCGCGCACGTAGACGTCCGGCCCGGACTCCTGGGACAGGAAGCCGAAGCCCTTCTCGGCGTCGTACCACTTCACCTTGCCAGTCGGCACTGCACTCGTTCCTCGTTCGGGGGTGGGGCCGCGGCCGTCCGGCCGGAGCCGGGCAAGGATATGCAGGCGGGTGGTGGGCCCACCATCGGGATCCGTACGACGGCGGCCGCTCGCTTCCCGGGCCCGGCTCCCGGACCGGCTCAGCGACGCACCAGGTCGGGCGCGAGGGTGGCGACGCCGACCACCAGGCCGCTGAGGCTGGCCGCGAGGAGCAGCAGGGTCCACACGACCGAGGGCACCCGGGTCAGCCGGGCGAGCTGGTCGGGGTCGGAGCCGCGGCGCCCGGCGCGACCGGCCACGAGCAGCTCGACGAGCGGGCGGGGTGCGGCGAGCAGCAGGAGCCAGGTGACGAGCAGGGCCGTCGCGGTCTGGGTCCGGGCTTCGGCGTACCAGGTCACGAGGGCGACGGCGGTGCCGACCGCGAGCACCACGAGCAGGCCGAAGGCGTTGCGGATCCACAGCAGGACGCCGACGAGCATCACGACCAGGCACCACAGCAGGAGGAGGGCGCGGCCGTCGGCCAGCAGCAGCGCCGCACCGAGGCCGAGGACGGCGGGCGCGAGGTAGCCGGCCGCGAGCATGACGACCATGCCTGGGCCTCGTGGGCGACCGCGGGAGAGGGTGACGCCGCTGGTGTCGGAGTGCAGCCGGATCCCCTGGAGGCGCCGGCCGACCAGCAGGGCGACGAGCGCGTGCCCCGCCTCGTGGACGAGCGTGACGCCGAGCCGCACCCGCGGCCAGGTGACCGGCCAGACCACCAGCGCCGCGGCCACGGCGCCCAGGAGCAGCACCGTCGTGGCGCCGGGCAGCTGCTGCCGGGAGCCGAGGTCGGCCCAGACGCGCGCCCAGGCGTCGCGGGCCGGGTCGCTCACCCGGCGAGCCCGCCGAGACCGTCGCGCACGTGGTCGTCGAGCCAGTCCGGGAACTCCAGCAGCGATTCGAGCACCACGTCGGTGCCGGCGTCGAGCAGCTCGGAGCGCGTGCACCCACCCGTGAGCACCGAGACGCTGAGCGCGTCGGCGGCGTGCGCGCCCTCGACGTCGTGGACGTGGTCGCCGACGTAGACCCCGGCGCCCTCCTCGCGGAGCACCTCGGCCTTGCCGACACCCCACACCCAGCCCTCGAGCCGGTCGGCGCGCAGCTCGAGGTGGTCGAGGTGGAGCCGGGCGTTGGGGGTGAACTTGCCGGTGACGACCAGCACCCGACCGCCGTGGCCACGCACCGCGTCGAGCGCAGCGTGGGCACCGGGCAGCGCGGGCACCGGGGTGATGGCGTGGTGGGGGTAGAGCGCACGGAACCGGTCCCCCGCCGGCCCGATCTGCTCCTCGGGCAGGTGCCCGGCGAGGAGGTGGTCCAGCGGCGGTCCGAGCCGCTCGGTCATCTGCTCGACCGGGAAGTCCACGCCCAGCTCGCGACCGAGCACACGCAGCACGTCGGCGAAGCCGGGCGCGGTGTCGATGAGCGTCATGTCGAGGTCGAAGCCGACGACCGGTCCGGTCGTGGGGGTCGGTCCGGCGCTCACGGGCCCAGGGTAGGCAGGGACCCCTGGACGACGGGAACCGGTGACCGCGGGACGCGCGTGGACCCATGAGTCACAATGGTGTGCTCGGGCACCGTGCGTCTCGGCGTGCCCGCCCTGCCGACGTACGACGGAGAGCACCGTGGACCCGCACCGCCTGCCACGCCGCGGGCTCCGGGGCGCCCTCGCGACCGGGCTCGCGGTCGGCCTGGCGGCGGTGCTGGCGGCTCCGGCAGCGCTGCTCACCGGGGCACCGGCCGCCGCGGACGAGCCCCGCGACCTCTACCTCGTCACCCTCGACGGACCCGGGCTGGCCGCCACCCCACCAGGCCTGGCCCGCGACCTGGCCGGCCTGCAGCTGCGGGCCCGGCAGGACGCGGTCCTGGACGCGGTGGACGCCCCGCCCCCGGCGTACCGCTTCGAGACCGCGCTGGTCGGCCTCGCCGTCGAGCTCACGGACGACCAGGCCGCCGCGCTCGCCGTCGAGCCCGGTGTCGCGCGGGTCGAGGTGGACCGGGTCCGCCCGCTCGCCGGCCGCGGTGGCACGGGGGACCCGGCGCGGCTCAGCCCCGGTGGCTCGGCCCGCGGCGGCGCCGGCACCGTGGTCGGCCTGGTCGACACCGGTCTGGACCCCGACTCCCCGCTGTTCGCTGCCAGCCCCCGGCTCGGCCGCGCCCCGTCGGGCCCGGCCCCGGACTGCCGGGCCGAGCCCGGCTGGGGCCCGGGCTGGTGCACCGACAAGGTGGTGGCGGCCGCGTGGTTCGTCGAGGGCTTCGGCACCGCCCGGCTCGCCAGCTCGGCCCGGTTGTCCCCGCTCGACGACACCGGGCACGGCACGCAGGTCGCCTCGATCGCCGCCGGCAACGCCGACGTCGCCGTGCGCCTGCGCGGCGAGGAGGTCGGTCGCTACTCCGGGGTCGCGCCGCAGGCGCGGCTCGCTGTCTACAAGGCCTGCTGGACCGCTCCCGACCCCGACGACGACGGTTGCTCGACGGCCGACCTGGTCGCCGCCGTCGACCGCGCGACCGCCGACGGCGTGGACGTGCTCAACCTGTCGGTCGGCGGGCCGGCCGAGCTGGACACCCTCGCGCTCGCCCTGCTCGGTGCCGCGGAGGCCGACGTCGTGGTCGTGGGTGCGGCCGGCAACGGCGGTGCCGGGGGGACCGCGCACGCCGCTCCCTGGATCACCACCGTGGGCGCCGTGACCGGTCTGCGGCGTGAGGGCGAGGTCCGCCTGGGTGGGGGCACCCGGCTCGTCGGCGCGAGTGCCGCCACCGACCGCTCCCCCCGTGCCCGGTTGGTGCGGGGCGCCGACGCCGCCGCACCGGGAGCCACGCGGGAGCAGGCGCGACGCTGCGTCCCGGGCTCCCTCGACACCGCTCTGGTGGCCGACCGGATCGTGCTCTGCGACCGTGGCGGCGTCGGGCGGGTGGACAAGTCCCAGGCCGTCGCGGCCGCCGACGGCGTGGGGATGGTCCTCGCCGAGACCGGCGGGGCCACCGGCGCGCTCGAGGCCGACCTGCACGCCGTGCCCACCGTCCACCTCGACGCCGCCGACGCGACCCGCCTCCGCTCGTGGGCGGCACGGCACCCGCGTGGCGCCGTCGTCCTGGCGCCCCGCCCCGTGGTCGACGCAGCACCGGAGGTGCCCGCCTGGTCCGGCACCGGCGACCCGACGGCAGCCCTCCCCAAGCCCGACCTCGTCGCCCCGGGCGAGGGGGTCCTCGGCGCGGTCCCCGACGGCAGCGGCTGGGAGTTGCTCACCGGCACGTCCGCCTCGGCCGCCTGGGTCAGCGGGGTCGCGGCGCGGCTGCGCGCCGAGCGCGGCTGGTCGGCCTCGGCCGTGCGGAGCGCGCTCGTCACGACGGCCGACCCGTTGCCCGTCGGCGTCCTGCGCGCCGGCGCCGGTCGGGTCCGGCAGCAGTCGGTGTCGTCCCCCGGCCTGGTCCTCGGGCTCGACCCGGCCGACTACCGCCGCTGGCTCGAGGGAAGGCGCGCGAGCCTCAACACCCCGGCCCTCGTCGTACGTCGCCAGGGGACGGTGACCCGCACCGTCACCAACATCGGCTCGCGGCCGCGCTACGTCTCCACGTCCGTGGTCGGCCTGGACGGCCGGCCCGTCACCGTGCTCCCCGCTGCGGTCGTGCTCGCACCTGGCGAGAGCCACCGGATCACGGTGCGGGTGGGGCTGGGAGACGGCTCGCAGGAGGACGGGGCCGTGCTGCTGCGCACCGGCGACGGCACCCGGGCCCGGCTGCCGCTGCTCGTCACGCGTTAGGCCGCAGCGGTGCCGGGGCGCCGCGATCGAGTCGCGCCAGCGCCGCGTCACGCTCGAACGAGTGCCGACTCACGCTCGAACTGACGCCGAGTCACGCTCGAACCAGCGCCGAGTCAGCGCCGGGTCAGCGGGACACGAGGGAGGGGTCGGTCAGGTGGCGGGGACGCGGTCCTGGTCGGCGGTGGCGGACTCGGCCATCGCCACGAGCGCCGCGACGGCGGTGGGGGCGTCGGCGGTGACCATGCCACCGATCCCCTCGGCGCCGGGGCCGGTGATGTCGGTGGTGACGGTGACCAGGGAGCCACCGTCGGTGGCCTCGACGACGTGGTCGATGCGGATCTCCAGCTCGCCCATGCGGATCACGTCGAGGTAGCCGTGGTCGGGGCGGACCTCGACCAGCTCGAAGGCCATCTCGAAGCCGCCGGCCATCACCATCGTCCCGGAGGTGCCGACGCGGAACGGTCCGTCGAGCACGACCCGCTCCACCGGCGGGTCCCAGCTGGCCCAGGTCGAGGGGTCGCTCCACAGCGCGAAGACCCGCTCGGGGGACGCGGTCGTCCGCAGGGTCTCGACGTGGTGGAAGTCCGCGCTGTGCTCCATGGCGCCGGAACCTATGCCAGCTGCGGCCGGGGCGCCAGGCCCCCCACCCGGATGATTGCCCACCCGGACGAGTGCCTGTCCGGACCAGTCGCCCCCCGTCGTACGCCGCAGCCCCGCCGACCACGAGGGCCGACGGGGCTGCGGGGTGGAGCGGGTGGTGCTGGTGGTGCGGGGACCGCGGTCAGCTCGAGCGGCCGACCTTCAGCACCATGACGCCGTTCTTCCTGACCTTCTTCACCGTGATGGTCGTGCCGGTCTTGGGCACGTCCACCGAGCTCCAGCCCTGCTGGTAGCGGCCGGGGTGGGAGTCGGTGCCGTGCTCGTCACCGTCGAACCACCAGTCGAGGGTGTCGTCGAAGGTCCGGACCGGGGCGATGGCCGGGAGCTCGAAGGGCTCGCCGAGCCAGTCGATGACCTGCGCCGGGGTCCGCGTGGTGCCGAACGCGGCGTCGAAGGAGGACGTGCGCGGCCGGGCGAGGTCGCCGTCCGGGGTGTGCACGAACTCCGGGTTCGCGTCGACGGGGAGCACCAGTCCGCCACCAGGGTGGTCGCCGACGTTGTTGTCGGTGAACGAGGTGTCCCAGTAGGAGATGAGCGCGCCGGCTCCCTGGCGGTACAGGTCGACGTTGGTCGGCTCCTCCTCGGCGTCACCGAAGTGGTAGACGCTCTTGAGCAGCTTGTCGCGCCCGACGTACTGACGGTTGTCGACGATGTAGGCGTTGAGGTACTCGTCGACCTGGGTGCCGTCGGTGGTGGTGAAGCCGTCCAGGCTCCAGCCGTCAGGTCCGCCCTCCGCGGTACCGATCGACTCGCCGTCGAGGGTGATCTCGTCGACCTGGAAGCCGGGCAGCGCCAGCGCCACGTCGGTGAGGTAGCGGAACCGGACGGCGGTCGCCTCGGCGGGCACGGTGGCGGTCAGGTCGACCCAGCCGTCGCTGGTGCCGGAGATGCCGGTGCCGTCGGGGTTGGCGCCGCCCTGGTCCTCCTCGGCGTACGAGACGCTGGTGGGGATGCTCTCCCACGTCTCGCCGTCGGTGGTGACCTCGAGGAAGGCGTAGTCCCAGCCGTCCTCGATGGAGTAACGGACCTGGGCGGCCAGCTCGCCGCCACCCTCGACCTCGCGGGTCATCGTGGTGTCGAGGTCGTTGCCCGAACCGGAGAAGTAGTAGGACTCACCGCATGTGGCGCACGGGTCGCCGAGCTCGGTGGTGACCTCCTTGTCCGGCAGCAGGACCATGAGGGCGTTGTGCTCCTTGCCCTTCGTCGACTGGCCGGGGCGGATGAAGTGCTTGGAGCTGCGGCCGGCGCGGGCCACGTCGTAGTCGAGCCAGCCGAGCTGGAACTTCTCCCAGGCGCCGAAGGGCATGGGGCGGTCACCGATGCCGGCGTCCTTCTTGGCCGTGCCACGCGACTGCGACATCAGCGTCCAGAAGCCGGTGGAGTTCTCCGCACCGCCGGTGTTGCCGGAGGTGTCGTAGAGGTCGGGCAGGCCCAGGTCGTGGGCGAACTCGTGGGCGAAGACCGACAGGCCGCCGTTCTCGGGCTGGATGGTGTAGTCGCCGACCCACACGCCGGTGGGGTTGTCGGGGATCTCCAGCGCCGCACCGTCGGGGTCGGAGACCCCGCCGGAGCCGACGTCGACGCCACCGAACTGGCCACCACCCTGGGGGCCGGTGCCGACGGGCTCGACCTGCGCGTACCAGCGGTGGCTCCAGATGGCGTCCTCGCCGTAGACCGGGTCGCCGTCGGCCTGGTCGCCGCCGGCGTGCACGACCTGGAAGTGGTCGATGTAGCCGTCGGGCTCGTCGAAGTCGCCGTCCTCGTCGAAGTCGTAGCGGTCCTGGACGTCGAAGGTCTTGAGGTAGTCCTGGATCCGCTGCATCGACCAGCCGGAGTCGAGCCGGCCCTTGGTCCAGTACGCGAGAGCGTCGCGGACGAGGAACCAGGTGTTGTTGCAGGCGATGTCGCCGCAGACGTCACGGCCGTAGCGGGCCTGGTTGAAGGGCACCTTGACCCACTCGGTGACGTCGCCGTCGACGGAGTAGGTGCCGAGGGACTGCTCCTCGTAGAAGGTCCGCATCCGGTTGAAGTACATGTCCTCGAAGTAGGACTGGTCGTAGTCCTCCTCCCACAGCGTGGAGTTGTCCACGCTGCGGTCGGGCTCGGGGATCTCGTTGTGCAGCGGTCCCTCCGTGCGCTGCGCGTCGGACTCCCCCGCGGGGAAGGCCGAGTGGCTGGTCTGGCCGAACTCCGCCAGCACCACGAACACGCGGTCGGTGCCGGTCTCGGCGACGCGCGCGAACGCGCCCCGCCCGACCCGCTCGACGCTGCCGCTGCCACCCTGGCGCAGGCGCTGCTCGATGCCCTGCTGGCGCAGGTCGTCGTACTTCTCCTGCCACGGCATCCGCAGCACGTGGCTCTCGTGCTGGTCCTCGTGGCTGCTGTCCGCGCCGGTCGCCTGGGGTGCGGCACTCGACGTGGCCGCGGTCAGCGGCACCGTCAGGGCTGCGGCGACGAGCGAGGCGCTCGCGATCGTGGCGAGCCTCATCCTGCTCATGTTTCTCCCTCTCCCGAGACAGGCGTCCGCAACGTGCGGAGCCCGGATTCCTCGCGGACCAGGTCCTGGTCCGTGGGAACGAAGGAGAGCCGACCTCACGACCCCCGGGTGGGGGAAGAGCCACACCGCATCGTTACTGCTTCGTGATCCGTCGCCGCGGAGGGGTCACGACCACGGATCCGTTGGGGCCGGCCTGTCGGCGCCCGGCCCCCGCTACGGCCGGTCAGGCGCGCCGGGAGACCTGGAGGGTGCGGTCACCCAGCCGCAGCACGTCGCCGTCGAGCAGGGTCGTGGGACGCCCCGGGGAGAGGTGCCGCGGGACGCCCCGACGCACGACGACCGAACCGTTGGTGGAGCCGCGGTCCATCGCCACGAGGGTGCCGTCGTCGGCGAGCTGGAGCTGGGCGTGGGTCTTGGAAACCGACATGTCGCCCGACTGCAGCGGCACCAGGCGGGAGACGCTCTCGCCGGCGCGCGCCTGGGGGCCGCGGCCCAGCAGGGTCAGCCCGTCGACCGGCAGCTCCTCGCCCGTGTCGAGGCGGACCGTCCAGCCGCTGGCTCCGCTGGCTCCGCTGGGACCGCTCGCGGCCGGAGCGGGGACGGCGGCGTCGGGCCGGACGTGCTGGGCGGGGGTGGCACGGGTGGGCGGGGCCGGGGTGACCGGGCGCGGGGCCTCTGCCGACGTGGGTACGCCGGCGCGTCGGCGACCCGGGCGGCGGACCGCTGCGGGGGCCTCGGGTGCCGGGGTCGCCGCGGACGCCGCGGCGCCGGCGGGGGGCGCGGGCGCGGCAGCGGGGGGCGCGGGCGTGCCGGGCGCCGGGTGCACGCCTGGCGCCGGGACCGCTGGGCCGGACCGGGCGGGGCGGCCGCGCACCGGCGCGGGCTCGGGGGGTGCGAGCCGCATCGCGGTGAGGTTGACGATCTGCTGCGGCAGCTCGGGCGCGACCTCCGCCACCGGGGCGGGGCTGGGGTCGACGACGAGGGAGTCGGCGAGCTGGTCGTGCCAGCCGCGGCGCTGCCCCTCGGGGTCGGCCACCGCGGTCCAGGCGAGCGTGGCCCAGCCGATCCCGAAGGTGGGGGCGCCGGCGAGCAGCAGCACGGTCTGCCGCTTCAGGGCCGGCCCGAAGCCCACCGGCGCCAGGTCGTCGACCCGCACCAGCCGCAACCCGGTGAGGGCGAGGCCGGGACTGGTGCCACGGGTGCCGAGCAGGCCGGCGAGGGCGAGGAGCAGGACGAGCACCGCCGCGAGGACCGCACCCACGACGACGCCGGCTCCCTGGCCGGTCGCCGCGAGGACCCCTCCGAGGGCGAGCGGCACCCCGAGGTCGACGAGGCGGTCGACGGCGAAGGCGTGCAGGCGGGGCTCGAGCCCGCCCGGCGAGGCGTCGGGTGCGGCCAGCGCGGACCGGGCGGCCGGGGTGGTCCGGCCGGCCTGAGGGGTCCGGGCGGCGACGGCGCTCACGGGCGGGCCACCGTGATGCTCAGCCCGTCACCCAGGTCGATGACGGCGCCGGGGAGCAGCTGCACCGGGATGCCGGGCTTGAGGGACTCCGCAGGCAGCCCGGGCTGCACCAGGACGGTGCCGTTGGTGGAGCCGAGGTCGGTGACGACCGCGCTGCCGTGGTCGGCGCCGGTGCCGGGCCGGACCTCGAGGTGGGTCGAGGAGATCTCCTGCTGCGGGCTGGGCACCGTGACCAGCCGGGGCTGCTCGGTCGCGGAGAAGCGCCGCGCCTCCGGGGCGCGGCCGAGGATCACGACGCGGTCGACCTCGATGCTGTCGCCGCTGGAGAGCTGCAGCACCGCCACGGGTCGGGACGTGACGCTGGGGCCCTCCGGCTGCCCGGGGATGCCGTGCGGTCGGCGCTGGAACTCCGAGACGTCCCACGACCCGTCCTGGGTGCGGCCGTCGTGGTCGTCGGCCCCCGGGCTCCAGGGCGCAGGAGCCGGCGGGGCAGGAGGGGTCCACGGCTCGGGCACCGGCGGGACGGCCGGGGCGGCGGGCGTCCCGGCGAAGGGGGCGGTCTCGAGTGCGTCCTCGTCGCGGTCCCCCGCCTCGTCCACGGCGTCGTCCACCTGGTCGTCGACAGTGGAGACGGCCTGGTCGATCGTGTCCGGTTCCGGGTCCGGGTCGAGCACCGGCTCGGGCGCCGGGGCGGAGCCGGCCGCCACGGCCACGGCCGGAGCCGGGGAGGGCGAGGAGAGCAGGGAGGACGGCTCGGAGGCGGGGTCGGTGGACCCGGGCAGCCGGCCGGCGGCGTACGACGGCGGGGAGGCAGGGGCTGGCCCGGACCCGGGCGGGGCCTCGGCCGGCCACAGCACCCGGGAGGCGCGCACGAGGGCGTCACCGGCCAGGAGCGGCTCGCCACCGGAACCGGGTCCGAGCTCGAGGCTGACCCCCTCGACCCGGTCGACGCCGACCTCGGCCCAGGTGGTGAGCCCGCGGCCGTCGGCGACGGTCTCCTCGCCACCGGCCACGAGCAGGCAGACGGCCTGGCCGCGGACCAGCACCCGGGTCCGCTCGGCGTCGGTGCTGACCAGGGCCAGCCCGGCGAGGTCGCGCAGCCCGGAGGCGAGCACGAGGTCGAGCAGCTCGTCGGCACCGGCGCCGGCGTCGACGGCGGCCCAGGCGGCCGCGGCGAGGTCACGCTGGTCCGGGGGCAGGGCGAGGACGAGGGAGGGGCCGAGGACGGCGTACCACTCCCCCGGGAGGTAGGTGCGCGGCGTGGGGACGGCGTCGGTCACGGGAGGACTCCCAGCTTCTGCTGCAGGCTCAGGCGTTGGCGTTCGGCGTCGTAGGAGGCCTCGACGCTCCCGACCACGTCGACCACGACGACCGTGGCGTTGTCGCGACCGCCGGCCTCCAGCGCGGCGGCCACCAGGGCGTCGGCGGCGTCGCGCGGATCGGGGACGGAGTCCAGGATGCCCCGCATCTCCTCGTCGTCGATCATCCCCGAGATGCCGTCGCTGCAGAGCACCAGCCGCTCCACCGAGGCGAGCGGCAGCAGGAAGTAGTCGGCCTCCGAGCGCTCGGTGCCGCCCAGGGCGCGGGTGATGACGTGCCGCTCGGGGTGCACCGCGGCGGCGTCGGCGGTGATGACGCCGGTCTCCACGAGCTCCTGCACGACGGAGTGGTCGACGCTGACCTGGTGCAGGCGGCCGCCGTGCAAGCGGTAGGCGCGCGAGTCGCCCATGTTGGCCAGCAGCCAGGCGGGCTGGCCCTCGTGCTCGGCGATGAGGGCGACGACCGCGGTGGTGCCGGCGTGGAAGGGCCCGACGCCGGCGGCGCGCTGCTGCTCGGCGTATGCCTCGATCCGGTCGCGGCAGGCCTCGAGCGTGCGGGCGACGACCTCGGTGGCGCGGGCGGGGTCGTAGCCGCGCTCGGCCATCGCGGCGAACTCCTCGACCACGATGGCGCTGGCGACGTCGCCGCCCTCGTGCCCACCCATGCCGTCGGCGACGACGAAGACGGGAGGCGCGGCGAGCACGGCGTCCTCGTTGACCTCGCGGACCAGCCCGACGTCGGTGGCGGCGCCGTGGTGCAGCTCGACCTGCCTCACCCGCGCGCTCCCTGAGCCTCGATCCACCGACTCGGGGGGCCCGGTAGCGTGGAGCGGATGGCAGGCGAGGGATACCGGTCGCTGGCCGACCAGCTGCGCGCCTGGTCGGACCAGCAGCTGTCGCGTCTCCTGCTCGCGCGTCCGGACCTCGCCACGCCTGCCCCTCAAGACTCGGGGCAGCTGGCCTCTCGGTCCGCCACCCGTGCTTCGCTCACCAGAGCCCTCGACCAGCTGTCGCGGGTCGAGCTCTGCGTCCTAGATGCCCTGGTCGTCGCCGGCCAAACCACGCCCGCGGAGCTCGTGTCGATGGTCCACGCGCAGCCCTCCTCGGTGGACCGGGCGCTGGCCCGGCTGCTCGAGACGGCGCTGGCGTGGGAGTCGACCGGTGGCCTGCGCGCGCTGACCGGCGTCGCCGAGCTGCTGGTCGGTGGCCCCACCGCCGGCGCGAGCGGCCTCAAGCCCCGCTCGGCGGAGCCGCTGACCGTCTCGGAGGTCGAGTCGCGGCTGGCCGAGATCTCGCCCGAGGCCAGGGTGCTGCTCGAGCACGTGCTGGGCCACGGCGGCGAGGCCACCACCGACTCCTCGCGGCACACCGTCTCCCCCACGGACGCCCGCACCCCCGCCGAGGAGCTGCTCTCCCGACGGCTGCTCGTGCCCCGCGGCGGCGGGACCGTCGTGCTGCCCGGGGAGGTCGGACTGGTGCTGCGCGGCGGACGCACGACCCTCGAGCCGGTCGACGAGCTGCCCGAGGTGCCCACCTCGGCCCGCGACCGGTCGCTGGTCGACAAGGTCGCGGCCGGCGCGGCCTTCGAGGTCGTACGCCGGGTGGAGCTCCTGCTCGACCACTGGGGCACGGTCCCGCCCTCGATCCTGCGCAGCGGCGGCCTGGCGGTGCGCGACCTGAGGTCGGCCGCGACCCTGCTGCAGGTCGACGAGCGCACCACGGCCCTGGTCGTGGAGGTCGCCCACGCCGCCGGCCTGCTCGCCGTCGGCACCGGACCCGACGGCGACCCCGCCTGGCTGCCGACCGACGAGCTCGACCGCTGGGTGACGCGGGACGCCGCCGAGCGCTGGGAGGTCCTGGCCCGCGCGTGGCTGGACTCCCCCCGGCTGCCCGCCCTGGTCGGCCAGAAGGACCCCGCCGGCAAGACCTGGAACGCCTTGGTGCCCGAGCTCACCGGGGTGCACCAGGTCGAGACCCGGCGGCTGACGCTGGACGTCGTCGGCGCGCTGCCCGCCGGGGAGGTGCTGGCCACCGGCACGGGCGTGCCGGGTGTCGTCGCCCGCGTCGCCTGGCTGCGCCCGCGCCGCCCCCGCACCCGCTCCGACCAGGTGCTGTGGGCCCTGGAGGAGGCCTCCGTGCTCGGCGTCACCGGGCTCGGTGGGCTCGCCTCCTTCGCCAGGCCTCTCCTGGTCGGCGAGGACGCCGCACCGCTCCTGGCGCCCCTGCTGCCCGCGCCGGTCGACCACGTGCTCGTGCAGGCCGACCTCACCGCGGTCGCGCCCGGCCCGCTGGAGTCCACGCTCGCGCGGCGGCTGCAGGTGCTGGCCGACGTGGAGTCCCGCGGAGGGGCGACGGTCTACCGCTTCACCCCCGGCTCGGTGCGCCGCGCGCTCGACCTCGGCTGGACCGCCGTCGAGGTGCACGACTTCCTGGGGTCGGTGTCGCGGACGCCGGTGCCGCAGCCGCTGACCTACCTCGTCGACGACACCGCGCGGACCTTCGGCTCGGTGCGGGTCGGGCACGCCGAGGCGTTCCTGCGCGCCGACGACGAGTCGGCGCTGACCGAGATCCTCCACCACCCGCAGGCCCGCACCCTGGGGCTGCGGCGGCTCGCCCCGACGGTCCTGATCTCCGACACCCCGATCGACGTGCTGCTCCCCCGGCTGCGCGAGCTCGGTGCCGCCCCGGTCGTCGAGGCACCCGACGGCACGGTCCGGGTCGCGCGCCCGGACCAGCTGCGGGCCCGCGTGCCCCGCGAACGGCGACCGGCAGGGGCCCGGGTCGCCCGGGAGACCGCCGGCGTCGCGGCGGTCGTCACCGCCGTACGCGCCGGGGACGCGGCGGCTGCCTCCCGCCCCGCAGATGCCCCGTCGCTCACCCCATCGGGCTCGTTGGCAGCGCTGCGCGAGGCCGTCGAGCGTGGGGCGTCGGTGGTGATCGGGTACGTCGACAACCACGGCTCCCGCTCCGACCGGGTCGTCGACCCCCTCTCCGTCGAGGGCGGGCGGCTCACCGCCCGCGACCACCGCGCCGACGACACCCGGGTGTTCGCGGTGCACCGGATCACCTCCGTCCGAAGCCTCGGCTGAGCGCAGCGAAGCCGAGACGCGGAGGAGGTCGAGCAAGCCCCGCGGCCGAGGTCCGCAGCGTCGGCTGAGCCTGCGAAGCCGACACGCGGAGGAGGTCGAGCAAGCCCGCGGCTGAGGGACGAAGCCGCGACAGGCGTGTCGAGACCGCGTGAGCTGGTCACCGACCGCGACCGCACCCAGCCCCTCCGTAAACTCATCCGGTGACCGACGGCCCCCTCATCGTCCAGTCGGACAAGACCCTCCTGCTCGAGATCGACCACGACCGCGCGGCCGAGTGCCGCAAGGCGATCGCGCCGTTCGCCGAGCTGGAGCGCTCGCCCGAGCACGTCCACACCTACCGCCTCACGCCGCTGGGGCTGTGGAACGCGCGCGCCGCCGGCCACGACGCGGAGCAGGTGGTGGACACGCTGCTGGAGTTCAGCAGGTACGCCGTGCCGCACTCGCTGCTGGTCGACGTCGCCGAGACGATGGCGCGCTACGGCCGGCTCCGGTTGGAGAAGCACCCCACCCACGGGCTGACGCTGGTCAGCAACGACCGGCCGGTGCTCGAGGAGGTGCTGCGCGCCAAGAAGATCGCCGGGATGCTCGGCAACCGGATCAACGACGACACCGTCGCGGTGCACCCCTCCGAACGCGGCAACCTCAAGCAGGCGCTGCTCAAGCTGGGCTGGCCGGCCGAGGACTTCGCCGGGTACGTCGACGGCGAGGCCCACCCGATCGACCTGGTGCAGGACGAGTGGCAGCTGCGCGACTACCAGCGCGACGCCGCCGAGTCCTTCTGGCACGGCGGGTCCGGGGTGGTGGTGCTGCCCTGCGGCGCGGGCAAGACGCTGGTGGGCGCGGCCGCGATGGCGCACGCCCGGGCCACGACGCTGATCCTCGTCACCAACACCGTCTCGGCGCGGCAGTGGAAGGACGAGCTCGTCCGGCGCACGTCGCTCACCGAGGACGAGATCGGGGAGTACTCCGGCGCGGTCAAGGAGATCCGGCCGGTCACCATCGCGACGTACCAGGTGCTGACGATGAAGCGGAAGGGCGTCTACCCGCACCTGGAGCTGCTCGACGCCCGCGACTGGGGCCTGATCGTCTACGACGAGGTGCACCTGCTGCCGGCGCCGATCTTCCGGATGACCGCCGACCTGCAGGCGCGCCGCCGGATCGGGCTGACCGCGACGCTGGTGCGCGAGGACGGCCGCGAGGGCGACGTGTTCTCCCTCATCGGTCCGAAGAGGTACGACGCGCCCTGGAAGGACATCGAGTCGCAGGGCTGGATCGCCCCGGCCGACTGCGTCGAGGTGCGGGTGACCCTGCCCGAGGGCGAGCGGCTGGTCTACGCGACCGCGGAGCCCGAGGAGAGGTACCGCCTCGCCGCCTGCACCCACCGGAAGATCGACGTGGTGAAGTCGCTGATGGCCCGGCACGCCGGGCAGCCGACCCTGGTGATCGGGCAGTACATCGAGCAGCTCGACGAGCTCGCCGAGGCCCTCGGCGCCCCCGTCATCAAGGGCGAGACCAGCGTCAAGGAGCGCCAGCGCCTCTTCGACGCCTTCCGCACCGGGGAGGAGCGCACACTGGTGGTCTCCAAGGTCGCCAACTTCTCCATCGACCTGCCCGACGCCGAGGTCGCCATCCAGGTCTCCGGCTCGTTCGGCTCCCGGCAGGAGGAGGCCCAGCGGCTGGGCCGGCTGCTGCGGCCCGGCTCCGCCACCGGCGGTGACGCCAAGGTCGCCCGCTTCTACACCATCGTGTCCCGCGACACCGTCGACGCCGACTTCGCCCAGAACCGGCAACGCTTCCTGGCCGAGCAGGGCTACGCCTACCGGATCGTGGACGCGGAGGATGTCTCGACCCTGTAGGCCGTCGCGAGCGTCGTCCGGCGCGTGCGTCGACAAGGCGGAGGAGCGAAGGCGGGACGGAGTCCCGACGAGTCGACGACAACGCGGCCGCCGCGCGTGCCGGGCGGCGCGCAGCAGGCCCTACGGGGTCGAGGCGTCCTCCAGGGAGATCTCGGCGCTGGACGGCTGAGGGTCCCCAGCCTCCAGCCCGTGTGCTGGTCGTGTGCCTGTGGAGGAGCGTCGACGACGGTCGGCGGTCCGGGGCAGGCTCGATCCATGGCTCGCAGTGGAGGGGTGGGGCACCATGGGGAGCATGACGATGCTGCGGGCGACGGAGGGGCGGTTGACGCGCGCCGACCGCGACGCAGTCCCCGAGAACGGACTGCGGCATGAGCTCCTGGACGGGGCGATCGTTATGACCCCCTCGCCGGGCGTGTCGCACCAGCGGGTCAGCACACGACTCTTCCTCACGTTGCACGCGATCGTGCAGGAGCCGCTGGAGCTCTTCATCGCCCCCTTCGACGTGGCGCTGCCGACCGGCGACGTCCTGGTCCCCGACCTCTGCATCGGGCGGCAGTCCGACCTGACCGACAAGGACCTCACGGGTGTGCCGGTCCTGGTCGTGGAGATCCTCTCGCCGAGCACCCGCCGCCGCGACCTCGGCGACAAGCTGACCGCCTACCGCGACGCGGGTGTCCCACACTACTGGGTCGTCGACCCACTGGCCCCGCGACTGGTCGCGCACGAGCTCGTCGACGGTGAGTACGCCGTCGTCGGGGACGTGACCGGCGACGAGTCGTGGAGCGCGACCGCACCCATCGAGGTCACGATCGTCCCGGCCGACCTGGTGGGCTGAGCCGCCGGCTGTCCGCCGTACGTCGCCGGTTCGGCCGGTCCCGGACGCGCGCCTACCCTGGGACGGGTGAAGGCGCTGCTGCTCGAGAACATCCATCCGCTGGCCGTCGAGGTCCTCACCGACCGCGGCTTCGAGGTCGAGCTGCTCCAGGGCTCCCTCTCCGAGGCCGAGCTGGTCGAGCGGTTGCCGGGCGTGAACCTGCTGGGCATCCGGTCCAACACCACGGTCACCACGAAGGTCCTCGACCACGCCCCGGACCTGCTCGCGGTCGGGTGCTTCTGCATCGGCACCAACCAGGTCGACCTCGCCGGTGCGGCCGAGCGCGGGATCGCGGTCTTCAACGCGCCGTACTCCAACACCCGCAGCGTCGTGGAGCTGGTCATCGGCGAGATCATCATGCTCGCGCGCCGGCTGGCCGAGAAGACCGAGAAGATGCACGCCGGGGTCTGGGACAAGTCCGCCAAGGGATCCCACGAGATCCGCGGTCGGACCCTCGGCATCGTCGGCTACGGCAACATCGGCACCCAGCTCTCCAACCTGGCGGAGTCCATGGGCCTGCGGGTCATCTTCTTCGACACCGCCGACCGGCTCGCGCACGGCAACGCCCAGCGGATGAAGACCCTCGACGAGCTGCTCGAGCGCGCCGACGTGGTGTCGCTGCACGTCGACGGCCGCCCCGGCAACGCCGGGCTCTTCGGCGCCGAGCAGTTCGCGAAGATGAAGCCGCGCTCGCTGTTCATCAACGCCGCCCGCGGCATGGTCGTGGACACCGAGTCGCTGCGCGAACACATCCTGTCGGGCCACATCGCCGGCGCCGCTCTCGACGTCTTCCCGGTCGAGCCCAAGGCCCAGGGCGACGCCTTCGAGTCCCCGCTGCGCGGCCTCGACAACGTCATCCTCACCCCGCACGTCGGCGGCTCGACCCAGGAGGCGCAGGAGGAGATCGGGCACTTCGTCGCCAACAAGCTGGCCGGCTTCGTGCTCGAGGGACGCACCGAGCTGTCGGTCAACCTGCCTGCGGTCATGGCGCCCCAGCTGCACACCGGCACCCGGGTCGGCTTCCTGCACCACAACGTCCCCGGGGTGCTCGCCGAGGTCAACGCGCTGGTCGCGGCCTCGGGCGTCAACGTCACCGGGCAGTACCTCGCCACCACCGGCGAGCAGGGCTACGTCGTCACCGACGTCGACGGCCCGCTCCCCACCGAGGTGCTGGCGACCCTGGGCGAGTCCGAGCACTGCCTGTGGGTGCGGGGGTTCGAGGCCTGAGCGCGGGGTACTCCGAATCATTTCTGATCCTCGGCGCGCGCTGGGTATCAGAAATGATTCGGACTACCCCTCTTGGCGCCCCTTCCTAGGCTCGGGGGCGTGAAGCTGCTCGACTCCACCCGCGACCGGCTGGGTGCTGCGGTGTTCGCCCGGGTCGCCGGGCCCGACGGTCCCCGGCAGCGCGAACGAATCCACGGCCGCCCCGGCCCGCGCTGGTTCGAGCCCGGCAGCGCGATCGTGCGCGTCCACGGCGACGCCAGCATGTTCGTCGGCGGCATCCGGGCCCTGCTGCTGCAGACCATGCACCCGGCTGCGATGCGGGCGGTCTCCGAGCACAGCGGGTTCCGCGGCGACATGCTCGGCCGCCTCGCCCGCACCAGCACCTTCCTGGCGGTCACGACCTTCGGCCACGCCGAGGACGCCGAGGCCGCGTGCGAGGCGGTGCGCCGGATCCACGCCAAGGTCACCGGGATGATGCCCGACGGCACGCCGTACGCCGCCTCCGACCCGCACCTGCTGCGCTGGGTCCACGTGGCCGAGGCGCAGTCCTTCCTGCTGGCCCACCAGGTCTACGGCGCGCGGCCGCTGGACCAGGCCGGCCGCGACGAGTACGTCGCGCAGATCGCCGAGGTCGGCCGCCGCCTGGGCGTGCTCGACCCGCCCACGACCGAGGCCGAGCTCGAGGAGGCCCTGGCGTCCTACCGCCCCGAGCTGCGCGCCACGCCCGAGGCGCGCGAGGCCGTGCGGTACGTCGTGCTGCGCCCGCCCATCCCGCTGGTCGCCCGGCCGGCGTACTTCGTGCTCGTGGCCGCGGCCGTGGGGCTGATGCCCGCGTGGACCCGTGTCCCGCTGCGCCTGCCGCTCATGCCGGTCGCCGAGCGCACGGTCGTGAAGGTGCTCGGGGGCGCGGCCACCGGGACCATCCGGTGGGCGATGAGTGCCGCCCCGGCGGTGGAGCAGAAACCGGTGGAGGCCGGCGTCACCTCGGCCTAAGGTGCGGGGTCCGCCCTGGACCCGTCGCACCCCGGAGGTCGCGTTGACCGAGCTCGACCGCGAGCGGGGGCACCTCGCGGAGTCGCGGCGGCAGCTGGCCCGGATGCGCGAGCGGACTGCCTCGATGGACGGCAGCGCGGCCGCGGACTGGGTCAGCCGGGAGTTCCTGGAGTCCACGTTCGCGCTGCGGATGAAGCAGCTGGCCGACGACCCCACGGTGCCGCTCTTCTTCGGCCGGCTCGACTACGAGGGCGCCGGGCACGGGGGCGAGTCCTTCCACATCGGGCGCCGGCACGTGACCGGCCCCGACGGCGACGCGCTGGTCGTGGACTGGCGTGCCCCGGTGAGCACGCCGTTCTACCGCGCCAGCAGCACCGAACCGATGGGCGTGGGGCTGCGGCGGCGCTACGGCTTCCAGCGCGGAGAGCTGACCGGGTTCGAGGACGAGCCGCTCACGCACGGGCGGGGCGCCGAGCACAGCGCGATCCTCGAGGCCGAGATCGAGCGGCCGCGCGTCGGCCCGATGCGCGACATCGTCGCCACGATCCAGCCCGAGCAGGACGTGATCGTCCGCGCCGACCTGTCGCGGTCGATCTGCGTCCAGGGCGCCCCGGGCACCGGCAAGACCGCGGTGGGCCTGCACCGCGCGGCGTACCTGCTCTACGCCCACCGCGAGCAGCTGGGCCGCCAAGGGGTGCTGGTGGTCGGGCCCAACGCGAGCTTCCTGCGCTACATCCGCGACGTGCTGCCTGCCCTCGGCGAGGTCGAGGCGACCCAGGCGACCATCGAGGAGCTGGTGACGAAGCCGCTGCCGCCCGGCAAGGGGGTGCGCGCGGTCGAGCCCGACGCCGTGGCCACGCTCAAGGGCGACGCACGGATGGCCGAGGTGCTGCGTCGCGCCGTGTGGTCCGGCATCGGTACTCCGACCGAGGCGCTCGTCGTGCCCCGCGGCGCGCGGCGGTGGCGGGTGCCGGTCCACGAGGTGGAGGAGGTGCTCGCCGGCCTGCGCACGCGCGGTGTGAGGTACGCCGCGGCCGGCGCGATGCTGGGCCAGGCCCTCGCCCACCGGGTGCTGCTGCGGATGGAGGAGGGGGGCGAGTCCCCCGACGACCGGGTGCAGGACGCCGTCGCCCGCAGCGCCCCGGTCAAGGCGTACGTCAAGGCGCTGTGGCCGGCGGTCGACCCGGCCCGGCTGCTGCACCGGCTGCTCTCGGACGCCGACGCGCTCGCCGCGGCGGCCGACGGTGTGCTGGACGAGGGCGAGCAGCGCGCACTGCTGTGGCCCAGCCCGCCGCGCAGCGCCGGCACCGCGCGCTGGACGCTGGCCGACGCCGTGCTGCTCGACGAGCTGCGCGACCTGGTCGAGCGCACCGGCTCGGTCGGCCACCTGGTCGCCGACGAGGCCCAGGACCTCTCCCCGATGATGCTGCGCGCGCTCGCCCGCCGCTCCAGCACCGGATCGGTCACCGTGCTCGGCGACCTCGCCCAGGCCACGACCCCGTGGGGTGCGCGGTCCTGGGAGGAGGCGCTGGCCCACCTCGGCAAGGCCGACGCGCACGTCGAGCAGCTCACGCGTGGCTACCGCGTCCCCGGCCAGGTGATCGAGTACGCCGCCGGGCTGCTCCCCCACGTCGCCCCCGGCCTCGCGCCGCCGACCTCGGTGCGGCGGGCGCGCGGCGAACTGCTGGTGGACCGCGTGGGTGACCCGGTCGCCGAGCTGCCCGGTCGTCTCGCGCGGCTGCTGGAGCGCCAGGGGTCGGTCGGTGTCGTCGTACCCGACGCGCTGGTCGAGGAGGTCTCGCGCGCGCTGGCGGGCCGCGACCACCGCGTACTGGGCCGCAGCGACGCCAGTGACGACTTCAGTGTCGAGGCGCGGGTCGAGGTGGTCGCCGCGGGCCTGGCCAAGGGCCTGGAGTTCGACCACGTGCTCCTGCTCGAGCCCGCTGCGGTCGTGGCCGCCGAGCACGACCGGCTCACCGGGCTGCGCCGCCTCTACGTCTGCCTCACCCGCGCCGTGACCAGCCTGCTGGTGCTGCACGCCGAGGACCTGCCGACCGAGCTGGGCCCGCCGCCTGCGGCCACCCCCGCGACCGCTCCGTCGACCGCTCCTGGAGAGCCCCTGGAGAACTGAGACGACCTTGAGGCGATCTTGAGCCGCACTGAAGGTCGTGTCCCTACGGTGGTTCCCACGAGGTCGTCACCCGGACGACCGCCGACCCACCCGGAGCACGTCATGGGGACCGCCACCGTCACCGGCCCGGCCACCGGCCCGGCAACCGGCCCGGCCGCGCGCAGCACCGCCGCCCGCAGCACCGCGGCAGCGACCGTGCTCGCGCTCGTCCTGGCCGTGCTGGCCGCGCTCGGCGCGGTCACCGTCGCCGCGCCGGCCGCCGACGCGGCGTCCAAGGGCGAGGTGACCGGCGAGATCCGTCCCGGCGGCTTCCCGGTGAAGATGCGCTGGTTCGATGCCGACTGGCGCTTCCTGGGCTCGCGCAAGGTCACCAACGGGATCTACTCGATCTCGCTGCCCCCGGGCACCTACTACCTCCAGTTCACCGACGAGCGACCGGCCTACAACGTCGACAAGTTCGCGCCGACCGACCTCAAGGTCCGGGTCCGCTCCGGCGACTTCGTGCAGCGCAACGTGCGGATGCAGCCCGGTGCCGCGATCACCGGCACCGTCCGGGCCGGAGGGAAGCCCGCCGGCGGCGCCCGGGTCGTGGCGGCCAACAGCAACGAGCAGTCCTTCGAGACCAAGGCCAACGGCAAGGGCCAGTTCGCGATCGGCGGACTCCCCATCGGCAGTTACTCGGTCTTCACCTACGAGCGCACCAAGACCTGGGTCGGGCGCAGCACCTTCGTCCGGGGCCTGCGCCCCGGCGACCGCGCCAACACGGCCATCGCGCTCAACCAGCGCGCCGGCAAGCTCCAGGTCCGGCTGCGTGCCGGCGGGGAGACGATGCGCGAGACCGCGTTCGTGACCGCCGTCAGCAAGGCCACGGGCCAGTTCTGGACGGTGAAGGCTCGCCGCGGCAAGGCCGTCTTCGCCGGGCTCTACCCGGGGAAGTACCGCATGGTCGCCCCCGGGGTCGGCAGCTGGCTCCCGCAGGAGGGCGCCATCGACGGCGCCAAGGTCCCGGGGAACGGCGGGGCCGACCTGGTCAGCGTCTTCACCTGGACCAAGGCCGCCGCGTCGGTGCAGGGGTACGTCGTCAACGCCGAGCACCCCGAGCTCGACCTCGAGGGAGCGCGGGTGCGGCTCTTCGCCGCGGACGGTCGCCTGCTCGCGACGACCCGCTCGGACTCCACGGGTCAGTTCTTCATCGGCGGGCAGCTGTTGACCCAGACCGACGTCACGGCTGTCGTCGACCCCGACCCGACCAACGGCTCGGCGTACCTCGGCGAGAAGCCCTACCGCTGCAAGTTCGGCGCCACCGAGGTGACGGGCGTCGCGCTCAAGGTCGGCACCACCACCCAGCTCGGCGAGGTGGCGCTGCCCTACCTCCCGGTCGAGCAGCAGGACGGCTTCCCGCAGAACGACCCGAACTGCGAAGCCGCCGAGCCCGCCGCCTGACACCTGACCCACCCCCGCCGACCGGCCTGGCCCGGACGGGCCACCGACGTCACCGATCGGTGCCGCACTGTCACCCACCCGTGGCGCGGCGGTGCCCGATCGGTGGGTGGGACGTGCCCCGCGCAGGACTACGTTCGCGACGAGACCAGGCACCACGACGACGACCACCACCGACCGACCCCACCAGCCACGCACCACACACCACGAGGAGGCACCCATGAAGCGCAGGGCAGACCGCGGCACCGTCCGACTGCGGCTCCTCGCCGCCTCGACCTGCGTGGCCCGGGTGGCGTGGTACGCCGAGGGCCGGCTCGTCGGGCACCGGCGGGTCTGGCACGAGGAGACCGACCTCTTCCTGCCCGCCGGGCGCTGGGTGCTCGAGGTCACCGACGAGCGCTCGGTCGCCGACCCGACCCGCCTGGCCGCCACCCGTGTCGAGGTCGTGGTGCGCGCCGGCTGGCGCACGACCACGGAGGTCGTCCTCGACCGCGGCGCCGTGCTCCGCGGGCAGGTCGCGCACGCCGAGGAGCAGCGCGCCCGCTTCGCGATGGTCACCGCGACCGCGGCCGACGGTCGGGTCTTCACCGTGCGCGCCGACGGCCTGGGCGCCTTCACCCTCTCCGGCCTGCCGAGCACCACCTACCTCGTCCGGGCCACCAAGGGCGCCTGGCAGTCCGCGCCCGTGCTGGTCGAGCCGCAGGTCGGGGCGCCCACCGAGGTCGCGCTCGCCCTGGTCGAGCCCGCGACGCCCGTCTCGCGCTCCGGCGCCGCCGAGCTGGTGGTGGGCGCCGCCTTCACCGGGACCGTCGTCGACCCGAGCACCGGCGCGCCGGCGTACGCCGCCCTCGTGGAGCTGCGCGACGCCCGCGGCACCCTGCTGGCGCGCAGCCGCACCGACCACGGCGGGCGGTTCGTCGTCGGCGGCGACCTGCCTGCCTCGAGCGGGCTGAGCCTGGTCGTGAAGTCCGGACCCGACCGCGCGGTCGTGGACCGGCGGGTGCTGCGCGGCCTCGCGTGCGCCGAGGCCGCGCTGGTCGACCTCGGCACGGTCGTGCTGCCGCACGGCGCGCGCCCGCCCCGGCCCGCGCGGCACGACCTGCCGCGCGGCGGCGCGGTGGCGATGGCGCTGCCGGCCACCCGGGTCTGAGCCGGGGCTCGGAGGCGGGGCCGGGGCTCGGACGGGGGCCGGGTCAGCGGCGGGTCAGGAGACCGACATGTCCGTGGCGGGGTCCCAGAAGGCCCGCATCGCGGTGATCTTGCCGTCCTCGTCGAAGACCATGTGGTCGATCGGGGAGACGGTGTAGCTCTTGTCGCCGACCTTGGTGATGAGCTCGAAGGAGAAGACGGCCTCGCCCGCGGCGATCTTGACCTGGTGCAGCGTGGTGCTGGCCTCCAGGCCCTCGAGCCCGCCGTAGAACTCCAGGATCGCCTCGCGGCCCCGACGCACCTCGGTGCCGACCGGGTCCTCGACGGTGGCGTCGTCGGCGTAGAGGTCGGCGACCTCGGTGGCCTTGCCGTCGGCGACGAGGCGGACGTAGGCCTCCACGACCTCGCGGATGGTGTCGGTGCTCGCAGCCATGGTGACTCCCTGCTCGGACGCCCCGGGCCGGGGCGAGAACGTGTTCTACGTGCGCGCACACTAGCGCGCGATCGGTCGGGCGGGTTGGATGGGCCGATGCCCGACCCGGACAGATCCGTGCCCCGCGACGACGCCTCCGGCCACCCCTCCGGCCACCCCTCCGACGATCCCGACGCCCTCGTCCCGCCGGGGTCCGCCCTGGTCGAGCAGCTGCGGTCGCGGTGGCCGCTCGTCGGAGCGGAGGACCTGCGCGAGGAGCTGCTCGCCGCCTGGGACCGGCCCGGCTACCACGACCTGCGGCACCTGGCGGAGGTGCTGGCCCGGGTCGAGGAGCTGTCCGCGACCGGTGTCGGCCTCGAGCGCGAGCAGGTGGCGCTGGCGGTGTGGTTCCACGACGCGGTCTACGACGGGGAGCGCGACGCCGAGGAGCGTTCGGCCGCCTGGGCGGAGCGGTCGCTGCCGTCGTACGTCGGGGAGGCGGTCGCGGCCGAGGTGGCCCGGCTCGTGCGGATGACCGAGACCCACGACCCCGCACCCGAGGACGCCGAGGGCTGCGTGCTCTCGGATGCCGACCTGGCCGTGCTCGCCGCCGGGCAGGACCGTTACGCGGCGTACGTCGCCGGCGTGCGCGAGGAGTACGCCCACCTCGACGAGGAGACCTTCCGCCGCGGCCGCGCCCAGGTGCTGGCCTCGCTCGCAGAGCGGCCCACGCTCTTCCGCACCGACCATGCCCGGGACCGGTGGGAGGCTGCCGCCCGGGCGAATCTCGCCGCAGAGCTGGCGGCGCTGGGGGGCGTCGGGTCCGCGGCGGGGTAGTCCGAACTCTTTTTCACCCTCAGCTCGAGGTGAGGGTGAAGAAGAGTTCGGATTACCCCGGCTCGCCCACCGGACCGGTGCCCTTCCGCACCCGCAGCCCGGCGTCGCGGAGCCGGGCGACCAGGTCGCGGCTGGGCACGGGGACGGCGCCGGCGGCGACCGCGGCGTCGTACCACTCGGCGGGCACGTCGTAGTGGTCGCGCTCGAAGGCCCGCGGCGGCAGTCCGATCGAGGCAGCGAAGACGTGCAGCTCCTCGAGCGAGGTGTCGCTCACCAGGTGCGACCAGAACCGGCCGTGGCCGGGCACCTGGGGCGGGTCGATGAGGATCGCCACGAGCGCGAGCCTATGCGGCTGTGCTACTCATGGGTGAGTGGACGTCGCACTGCTCTTCGAGGCCCGGGCCCGGGTGCTCGCGGACCTCGAGGCCCGACGCCGGGCCACCCCCGACGCGGTCTCGGCACTGGAGGAGGCCGTCTCGGCGCGCACCTGGTGGGCCGAGCAGTGGCCCGAGGGGGCGCAGTACGTCGCCGGCCTGGTCGCCCAGGACGTGCAGGACGCGCTCGTGGACACGGTCGGGCGCTGGCCCGTGTGCGACTGGTGCGACGAGCAGGCAGAGCACATGGTGCACATCAGCCCCGACCTCGGCGGACCGGACCCGGTGTGGGTCTGCGAGGAGAGCGGGAAGCCGGTCGCGCCGCTCGGGAGCCTGCCGAGGATGTGACGGGGACGCGCAGCGGACCCGTCGATCGGTGGTCGAGCGAGCCGCGCGGCTGAGCCTGCGAAGCCGCGACCGGCGTGTCGAGACCCAGTCGATGTGTGGAGTCGCGAGCTCGGTGAGACGGGGACGCGCCAGCGGACCCGTCGAGCCGAGCGGCCCGTCAGCCGTCGGTGCCGAGCTGCACCCAGAGCGTGTAGCGGTCGGCGCGGTAGACCGAGCGCGACACCTCGACCACCTTCTCCCCCGAGATCGCCCGGCGCGAGTGCCGCAGCACCGCGCTCATCGGCTCGATCTCCAGCAGGGTCGCCTCCTCGGCGGTGGCCTTGTCTGCGTTGATGGAGTCCTCGGCCCACGTGGGTCGCAGCCCGCGTGCCTCGAGGGAGTCGTAGAGGCTGGTGGGCATCCCCTGCTGCAGGAAGCCGGGCAGCAGCACCTCGTTGAGGTAGGCGTCCTCGATGCACATCGGCACCCCGTCGGCACGGCGCAGCCGGCGCCAGTGGATGACGGCGTCGCCCTCGGTGAGCGCGAGCGCGCGGGCGACGCCCGGACCGGCCTGCTCCCGGCGCGCGAGCAGGGTCTGGCTCTCGGCCAGCATCCCGCGGCGCGTCATGTCCTCGGTGTAACCGGTGATCCGGCTGGCCATCCGCCGAGGTCGCGCCACGAAGGTGCCGCGTCCGGGGATCCGCTCCAGCAGGCCCTCGACGACCAGGGCGTCCATCGCCTGGCGCACCGTCATCCGGGCGACGCCGAAGTGCTGGACCAGCTCGCGCTCCGAGGGCGCGGGCGATCCGGGTGCCGAGCCGTTGACCAGGCTGCGGACGTACTCGCGCACCTGGACGTGCTTGAGCGCCCGCCCGTCGGGTACTAGTACCTCTTCCACGCCGAGCAGACTAGACAGGTCCGCGCGGACTCCGGGGGCGAACGGTGAAATCCGGCCCGGACGTGCCAGCCCGGCCTGGCACCCTCGGGCCAGCAGGTGCCCGACGAGACGCAGGCACCGCTCGACACGCCGCCCGAGGCGTCGAACACGTGTTCGACGGGCGGCGTACTCTTGTCGCGTGGACTTCCAGAGCACCCTCTTCGCCGAGCAGGCCACCGGCGGCCTGGCGCTGGCCGCCTCCCTCGCCGACCTCGAGCGGCACCCGCTCGCGCACGGCGCCTGGGTCGACGTACGCCGCTCGTGGCTGCCCGACGCCGACGAGGTGATGGCCGCCCTCGTCGCACAGGTGCCGTGGCGGGCGGAGAAGCGACAGATGTACGACCGGTTGGTCGACGTGCCCCGGCTCGTGCACACCTACATGATCGGCGAGGAGCTCCCGCACCCCGCGCTGACCGAGGCCCGCGAGGCGCTGAGCGCGCACTACGCCGAGGAGCTCGGGGAGCCGTTCCGCACCGCGGGCTGCTGCTACTACCGCGACGGCCGCGACAGCGTCGCCTGGCACGGCGACACCATCGGCCGCGGCTCCACGACGGACACCATGGTGGCCATCGTCTCGGTCGGCGACCCGCGCCGGCTCCTGCTGCGCCCTCGCGGTGGCGGGGACAGCCTGGCCTTCGAGATGGGCCACGGCGACCTGCTCGTCATGGGCGGCAGCTGCCAGCGCACCTGGGAGCACGCCGTGCCGAAGGTCGCCCACGCCGGGCCGCGGCTCTCGGTGCAGTTCCGGCCGTTCAACGTCTTCTGACCCGACCACCCCGGTCCCCGGTGTACTTCAGGATGTAGAGACCGCGGTCGCGGTCGCTGGCGAGCAGGTAGGTCTTGCCCTGCATCGTGTGCACCTCGATGAGGCCGCGTCGCCCTCGGTGGCCACGCCGAGCAGGCGCAGGCCGGTCGAGCGCTGGACGAAAACGAACGGGATGTCGCCCTCGGCGAGCATGCTGGTGAAGCCTTCGCAGGTTGTCCGGCGACTCCTGGTCTGCGCGATGGGGGGGGTGCGCGACAACCACGTGCGACCGCGGCGGTGGGCGCAGGGCCGAGATCCGTGGTCGAAACGCTCGCCCCACGGAAGGTAAAGGAGTACAAAGGGCCTCTCAGGGCCGCGTGCCCAGGGAGGGGGACGCCGTGCACCAGGCACGAGCACCGGGTCGACGAGCGCGCGACGGGCGGCTGTGGGTCATCGCCCTGTGGGTCATCGCCGTGACCCTGCTGCTGGTCACTATCAAGGCGGCGCTCGACTGAGCCCAGGTCGCGGTGCGGGAGACCCGCTCGCCCAGCAGGGGGCTCAGAAGCTGACGGTCGGCGGCGCCTCGTGGGCGGCCGGGGCGTCGTAGAACTCCCGCTTGCCCACCGACGCGATCCCGGTGAAGAACATCCACGGGATCGTGGAGACCAGCGTGTTGAGCGTGCCCACCGCGTCGTTGTAGTAGGTCCGGCTGAAGGCCACCTGGTCCTCGGTCTGGGCCAGCTGGCGCTGGAGCTCCAGGAAGGTCTGGTCGGCCTTGAGGTCGGGGTAGGCCTCGGCCACCACGTTGAGCCGGCCCAGCGCCTGCTCCAGCAGGTTGTCGGCCGCGGCGCGCGCGGCGACGTCGTCGGAGCCGGCGGCGGCAACGAGCCCGGCTCGGGCACGCGTCACCTCCTCGAGCACCTCGCGCTCGTGCGCGGCGTACCCCTTCACGGTCTCCACGAGGTTCGGCACCAGGTCGGCGCGGCGCGTGAGCTGGACGTCGATCCCGCCCAGCGCCTCCTGCGCGGCGACGTCGGCGGTGCGCAGCCGGTTGAAGCCGACGACCACCAGGGCGGCCAGGGCCAGGACGAGCACGAGGACGACCAGCAGCACGATCACGTCGACATCCTGCCCCGGCCGACGGACGCTGTCACGACCCCCCGACCGGCGCGCCCGCGCGGGTCGCGGCACGGCTCACCAGGAGCCGCCGCCCCCACCGCCACCGCCGCCTCCTCCCCCGCCACCGCCGGACGAGGAGGACTGGGTGGCGTCGTACGCCGAGATGGCCGAGCCGATGCTGGCGTCGAGGTCGTGGGCGATCCGGTCGGTCCAGGCCGAGCCCGCGCTCCCGGCGTACCACCCCGCCCAGGACGGCGCAGGCGGGTCCTCGCCCACCTCGACGCGGTACTTCTGCGACCACTCCTCCGCGCAGTCGAAGGCCACCGCCCACGGGACGTAGGCGGTGTAGAGGTCGCGACGGCCGGAGAAGTCGAAGCGCTGCTTGCTCGACGAGGTCGACAGGACCCGCTCGAAGCCGCCGACGGCCGACCACAGCGCCCGGCCCGACGACGTACGCCGGGTGCCGGAGCCCGGCAGCAGCAGCGGGAGCGCGGCGGCGGCGAAGCCGCCCGGCACGAGCCCGAGCACGGCCGGCCCGGGGGCGAGCCACGCCGCGGCCACCGCCCCCGCTCCGGCGGCGATCACCAGGATGCCGCCCAGTCCGCCGAGCCCTGCGGCGACGACGTGACCGGAGTCCCGGCCCCAGTCGCGGACGGCGTCCTCGAAGGCGTCGAGGTGCGACGTGAGCGTGCGACCGGCGGAGACGTCCTTCTTGCGGAAGGTGAACGACCCGCCTCGGGGGACGACCGAGATCGCCTGCTGCGTGACCGGGTCCAGGGTGGCCTCGGCGTCGGCGCCGTCCCGGGAGACGGTCCAGCCGTCCTCGTGCGGCACCAGCCGCACGGCCCCGCGCTCGGCGGCGTGCAGCAGCGAGGCCACGAACCGCTGGCGACCGACCTGCTCGTGGGCCACGAAGTAGGCCTGCGCCGGCCCGAGCCCCTCGGGCGGGGCGTAGACCAGCGGCAGCCCGGGACGCAGCTCGCGGGCCCGCTGCGCAAGCACCGCCCCCACCGCGAGCGCGGCCAGCGCGGCCAGCGCGACGAGGACGAGCAGCCAGGGCCGGGTGCCCAGGACGGGGTCCCAGCGCGGCGCCCAGGGCAGCGCCTCCTGCAGCTCCGGTGCCGCCGTGTCGAGGTCGGTGGTGAGCGTGACGGGCGTGCGGGGGGCCAGCGGGCCGGTGACCACCGAGAGGGTGTCGCCGCCCTCCCCTCCGGTGGCGGTGCACCCTCCGGTCACGCCCTGCCCCTGGTCGCAGGAGACCGAGCCGACCGTCCCGGCAGGGAGGTCGACCCGGATCCGGGCACGTCGGATCGCCTGCGCCCAGCCGCCGGGGACGACGTCCCACGACAGCCGCGCGCGGCCCTCGGGGCCCTCGGCCAGGACGTCGACCAGCTCGTAGCTGAGGCGGTAGGTGTGGGCGCCCGGGGTGAGGAAGACGTCCTCGTCGCCGATCCGCCAGACCAGGTAGCGACCGGCCCCCGAGGACTCGGTGACCCACGGCTCCTCGGCGCCGTCGCGGGTCACCTCGACGTCGCGCGGGCGGATCCGACCGCCGTCGACCGGCGAGTCGGCGCGGTCGAAGAAGCGGAAGATGCCGCGACGGTCCGAGGTGCTGACCTGCAGCACGATGGTCTCGCGCACCGAGGCGGTGCCGTCGGCACGCACGGTCATCGCGACGTCGTAGGAGCTGATCGAGGTCGGCTCGTAGCCGTCGTCGCCGTCCTCGGCGCCGTAGACCAGCGCCGGGGCCGCGACGACGCCCGCGAGCAGCAGCAGCCCGAGCAGGGACGCGACGATGCGGGTCACGTCCGCAGACTAGGGCGCGGCGAGGGTGCGCGTCAGCGCTCCTGCCGCTCGGGCCCGCGACGGGCCGGCGGACAAGGTGGCGGGGCCGCGGTGCGCGGTCCCGCCACCCCCCGGTCCTCCGGGCCGCCGGGCAGCGGGGGGGGCGCCGCCGTAGCACCCCCACGAGCAGCAC
>NZ_JASBRN010000028.1 GCF_030149505.1 Nocardioides sp. | reverse complement strand
GCCGAACTCCACCTCGCAGCAGCAGCCGTCAACCTCCAGCGACTTCACAACAACGCACTGACCACCTGAGCACCGCTCCGGGCACCCCCGTGCCCGCCACGTCCCAACACCCATCAGGCAAAGCCCAACAGCCACCAGGTTCAACCGGAACACCACGTAGAGCACCGCCCGGCGTGCCGCTGGCCCGCAGGTGCCCCGCAGGCCAGGGCCTGCCCGTCCCAGGCCCGTGTCGGGGCGACGCCATGCGGTGCCGGCCTCTAGCCTCGGGACGTGAGGTGGACCCGGCACCCGTTGACGCGCGCGGCGGCGCTGGCCGCCTCGGTGTACCTCGTGATCGCGTACGCCGAGGAGCGGTCCTTCTTCTTCTGGGTCGGCCTCGTGCTGGTGGCCCTCAACGTCACGGGGATCCTCGCTCAGGCGCGGTCCTCGCGGCGAGGGGCGCGACCCCGGCCGGTCCGGGCCGACCCGGACGCCGACGCGGCGCGGCTGTCCGAGCTGCTGCACGACCCGGCGATCGCCGCGGGCTGGGCCACGGCGCCGGCGTACTGGGTCCGCGTCACCGACCCCGACGACCCCGACGGTCGGCACGACCCGACGGATGACGTCGTCCCTGCGGCCGTGCTGGCCCGGCACGTCCGGGTCGCCCTCCAGGTGGCCGAGGAGTCCGAGTGGCACGTCGTCGTCGAGGCAGCGGCGCAGCCCTTCCTCGACCTCGACGCGACCGACGGCGATGACGCTGTCCTGGGTTTCCTGCGCGCCCACCCGCTCGTGGCGGAGGCACAGCACGAGCAGCGAGGGGTGTACGTCGTGCGGCTGCACCGCGCGGTCGCGCTGGACCGGTTCGCCCGGCTGGCCGCCCGGGCACTGGCCGCGGGACAGGTCCAGGCCGCGTCGCGGCTGCGCTGAGGGCGGCATGCCGGGGACCGGCTCGTGACCGGCCGGGGCCGCGGAGGAGGGAACCACTGCCACACCTCGCCCGTCACACCCCCGTGCATCGGCGTCGGCTCCTCACCACCGTGGCCCTGTCGGTCTCCCTGCTGGCCGGGTGCGGCGGTGAGGGCCAGCCGCCGTCGCCGGACCGGTCCGCAGGTCCGGACCGTCCTCCGGGAAGCGGGGAGTCCTCGGGTCCCGAGGCCGTCACCGCCTCCGTGCGGGTGGTCGCCGAGGACGAGGCGCAGCTGCACCTGTGGGTCAGCAACCAGTCCTTCCTCGACGACCCCGCCCGCATCACGGTGAGGATCGACGGGATCGAGGTCGTCGACCGTGACTTCCTCGTCGAGGGCCAGCACAGCTGGAGCCTCTTCCCGTTGGCGCTGCCCGCCGGGAAGCACGACCTGAGGGTCGTCGCAGCCGACGGCACGACCCTGTCCGAGCGCTTCCGGACGCGAGCCGGCGCGACCAGGTACGCCGTCGCGGACTACTTTCACTACGCCGGCGGCAGGCCGCAGGTGAGCTGGCGGATCCAGGACGAGCCGGTCGCCTTCGACTAGGGGGTCAGCGCGAGCGGAGCAGCACCCCGAGGTTGAGCAGGCCCCATCCGCCGGCGGCGGCGACGGCCTTGGTGCTGGCCTGGCCGTCGACGGTCAGGCCGAGCAGGGCGGCGTCGCCGAAGTCGATGGCGGTGCGGATCGCCAGCGAGGCACGGGCGGCGGTCGGCGAGCCGAGGACGCCGACGGCGGAGATCGCCAGGTCGCGCACGCCGAACACCCGCGCGACGGTGTCCCACATCGGGTCGTCGGAGCCGAGCGCCTGGCGCAGGTGCTCGGGCTTGACCAGGCAGTAGGCGGCGTACCCGGCCGTGGCCAGGCTCATCACGCGGACGGCGGTCGTGGAGCTCGAGGAGGTCATGTGCCCAGTCAGCCACGCGGGGGGCCGCCACCCAACACCCGGCCGGGGGCGGCTGGACGTGCCGGCCCCGGTCAGGCCAGGAAGACGAAGCCGTCCTTGATCGTGAACGCCCGTTGGCGGAGCAGGGCTGTTGGCCGACATCCGGGCACGTTCCGCGGTCGGGGGGTTCAGAACTGACGGCTCGGGGGTTCAGAACTGACGGTTCGGCGGTGGGTCAGCGGCGCGGCGGGCGGGGGAAGAACATCGGCACCCGGGCGGCGTACTCGTCCCAGCCCTCGCGCTGCGACATCTTGCGCTCCAGCAGCTTGGCGCCGGTGACGTTGCGCAGGAAGAGGGTCATCGCGACCGGGCACAGCACGGTCGCCAGGCCCGCGACCCAGCCCGACGCGAGACCGCCGGCCAGCCACAGGCCCCACCAGACGCAGGCGTCGCCGAAGTAGTTGGGGTGACGGGTCCAGCCCCACAGCCCCTGGTCCATGACCTTCGGGCGGGACTCCCGCGGCTGCTTCTTGTACGCCGCCAGCTGGCGGTCGCCCACGGCCTCGAAGTAGAGCCCGACCGCCCAGACGGCCACGCCGACCCAGACCAGCCAGGACCAGCCCGGCTCGATGAGCAGGACCGCGCCGACCGCGACCGGCAGCGAGACGAACCACTGCGCCACGCCCTGGACCAGGAACACCCGCCGCACGGCCTCGGCCATGCCGACCTCGGGCAGTGAGCCGCCCAGCATCTCGGCGTAGCGCGGGTCCTCCGCGCCCTGGTGCTCGCCGAGCGCGCGGGAGCGGACGTGCCAGGCCAGCCGGCCGCCCCACACCGCGACCAGCGCCAGGAGCAGCAGGGTGCGCCAGGAGTCGGCGGCAGCGGCGTACGCGACGACGGTGGAGGAGACGGCGACGAGCACGAAGCCCAGGCCCCAGGCGACGTCGACGACCGCGACGACGCCGAGCTGGCGCGCGCGCAGGGCCGTCACCGTCATCGTGACGACGACGCAGACGAGGGCGACGCCGACGGAGACCAGGGCGGTGAGGAGGGGTGACACCTCAGAAGTCTCGGACGGCGGGCAGCGTGTGCGGGCCACCCGGGCGGACCATGAGGATCTGGTCCACGCCCATGCGGCCGTCGCGGAAGGCCATCGCACCACCGACGAGGTAGAGCTCCCAGACGCGGTAGACCTCCTCGCCCATCATCGCGACGAGCTGCTCGCGGTGGGCGTGGAAGCGCTCCAGCCAGCCGGCGACCGTCAGGACGTAGTGCTCGCGCATCGCGTGGACGTCGCGCACCTCCAGGCCGCCGGCCTCGAGCAGCGCCACGGTCTCGCCGACGGGACGCATGTGCATGTCGGGGGCGATGAAGGACTGGATGAAGGGGCCGCCGCCGGGCCACTTGCCGCTGCGCGACATCTGCTGCACCAGCACGCGACCGCCGGGCTTCACGGACTCGCGCAGCACCCGCGCGTACGTCGGGTAGTTCTTCTGCCCGACGTGCTCGCCCATCTCCAGCGAGCCGACGGCGTCGTACTCCTGGCCGGCGGCCGGCACGGCGTCGCGGTAGTCCTGCAGCCGGATGGTGACCCGGTCCTGCAGGCCGCGCTCGGCGATCCGGGCGTCGATGAACTTCTTCTGCTCCGCCGCGATCGTCACGCCGGTGACCTGGGCGCCGAAGTGCTCGGCGGCATGGAGGGACAGCGAGCCCCAGCCGCAGCCGACGTCGAGCATCCGCATGCCGGGCTCGAGGCCGAGCTTGCGGCAGACCATGTCGAGCTTGGCGACCTGCGCCTCCTCCAGGGAGACCTCGGGCGTCGCGTGGTAGCCGCAGGAGTACGCCATGTTCTTCTCGAGGATCAGCTCGTAGAAGGCGTTGGACAGGTCGTAGTGGAAGGAGATCGCCGAGCGGTCGCGCAGCTTGCTGTGCAGTCGACCCTTCACGTCGGCCTGGGTCGCGGGGTCGGCCGGGCGCTTGCCCAGCGCGCCGATCTCGACCGCGGCGCGGACCGCCTCGAGGAGGGCGCGGGGGCGGATGCGGGCGCCGGACAGCCCGCGCTCGCGGGAGACGGCGAAGGCGTGGGTCAGGGCCTTGTCGAGGTCCCAGCCGTCGACCTCGGGCACGTCGAGCTCGCCGGTGACGTAGGCCTGCGCGGCACCGAGCTCGCCCGGGTGCCAGAGGAGCCGGCGTACGGCGTCGGCCGAGCGCAGCTCGACCAGCGGGAAGTCCGAGGGAGCCCCGCCCGGCGGCACGAACTCCGAGCCGTCCCAGCAGCGCAGCCGCACGGGGAGCGGGCCAGCGAGGAACGGCTCGAGCGCCTCCGCGAGCCGGTGGGCGATGCCAGGAGCGCCGGTGCTGGTCTCGGTGCTGCGGTCGGCCGTCGTGGTCACGGGGTTCTCCTCGTCATCGGGGTGCGGCAGGGAGCCTGCCGCTGGGGTCGCGTGGTGCGACGTGGTGGGGTGCGGGTGGTGCCGGGTCGTCGGTGCGGTCTCGGGCTCAGTCTCGCTGGAGCAGCAGCTGGTAGTCGTCGATGTAGCCGGAGGCGAAGCCCGCGCGGGAGTACTCCAGGTAGAAGTGCCACATCCGCAGGAACACCTCGTCGAAGCCCAGCGCCAGCACCTCCTCGGAGCGGTCGAGGAAGGCCTCGTCCCACAGCCGCAGCGTCTCGGCGTAGTGGGTGCCGAACTGGAAACGCTCGACCAGCCGCAGACGGGTGTGGTCGCGGGTGATCTCGTCGATGACCTCGACCGAGGGCAGCAGGCCGCCGGGGAAGATGTACTTGTGGATCCAGGTGTAGGTGTTCCTGGTGGCCAGCATCCGGTCGTGCGGCATCGTGATCGCCTGGATGGCGACCCTGCCGCCCGGGGCCAGGACCTTGTCGATGGTCTCGAAGTAGGTCTGCCAGAACTCGTGGCCCACCGCCTCGATCATCTCCACCGACACCACCGCGTCGTAGCCCTCGGTGCCCGGCGGGACCTCCAGGTCGCGGTAGTCCTGCAGGACGACCTCGATCCGGTCGGAGAAGCCGGCAGCGGCGATCCGCTCCTCGGCCAGCACCAGCTGCTCGGAGGAGAGGGTGATCGTGCGGACCGTCGCCCCGCGCCGGGCCGCGCGGATCGCGAGCTCGCCCCACCCGGAGCCGATCTCCAGCACTCGTGAGCCCTCGCCGACACCGGCGGCGTCGAGCAGCCGCTCGATCTTGCGGGCCGAGGCCTCGGCCAGCGAGTCGGTGGCCACCGTGCCCGGGGGCGCGGCCTGGAGCCGCTGCGACGGGCGGCCGTTGAGCGTGTCGGGGACCGTCGAGACGGTGGTGTCCCACAGCGCGGCGGAGTAGCTCAGCGTCTCGTCGAGGAAGAGCCGGAACAGGTCGTTGGACAGGTCGTAGTGGTGCGCGATGTTGTTGCGCGAGTTGTCCTTGCTCGAGCGCTGGGTGCTCGGCGGCCGCTTCACGACCAGGGCCCGCAGCGCCTGCAGCGGCTTCGGCACCAGGTCGGCCATCTCCGCGGCCAGGACGGTCAGGAAGCCGCCGAGGTCCTCGGCGTCCCAGGCGCCGGTGAGGTAGGCCTCGCCGAAGCCGATCAGCTGGTGCCGCCCGAGGCGGGCCCACAGCTCCTCCGGCTGGTGGACCGTCATCTCCGGCCCACCCTTGCCGATCGTGCGGCCCTCGACGTGCACGGTGACGTCGAGCCGCTCCACGGCGGCGGTGAAGAGCCGGCGCGCGATCCGGGCAGAGACCCGGGCGCGGGAGCCGGTCGGCACGACGTGCAGCCCGGGCCAGCGGGCGACGTCGGGCGGGGACGAGGGACGGGCGGGGGCCTCGGTCATCGACGGGAGCCTTCCTGGTCGGGCTGGACGGCGGTCTGCTGGTGCGGGGGGCGCGGACGGATCGGCAGGCGCCGCAGCCACAGCCAGATCCCGTGCGCGCGGATGAGCAGCGATCCCCGCAGGGCCGCCGGGGCGGCTCGCAGGGGGCTGTCGGTCGTGCGGGTGCCGGTGAGGCTGGCCGAGAAGCGGGTCTGCTCGGCGTGCAGCGTGACGACCACGTCGAGCCGCTCGCCCGGGACAGGGACGGCCAGCTCGTAGTGGCCGTCGGTGCCGTGGAACGGGCTGACGTACATCGCCTTGTCGGTGCGGGCGCGCCCCTGCTCGTCGGGACGCACGAGGTAGGCGTGCCGGTCGCCGTAGGTGTTGTGGACCTCGACCACGGTCGCCTCGACCCGCCCGAACGGATCCAGGCACCAGAAGACGCTGATCGGGTTGAAGCAGTAGCCGAAGGCACGGGGCTGGGTGGCCAGCAGCACCCGGCCGGCCGGGTGCAGGGTCACGCCCTCGGTCGCCAGGAACGCCTCGAGGTTCTCCCGCAGGGTGCGCTCGGGATCGCCGAGGTGGTCGCGGGCCTCGAAGGTGCCCTTGGCCCACGGCAGCGGCCGCAGGTCCGGCAGGTCGTCGACGTCCACGAGCCACGTGTGGGAGCGATGGGTGAAGCTGCGCTCGAAGGGCGCTCGGCGGGTGTGCTTGATCGTCGTCCGGTAGAGGGCAGGCGTCTCCACGCGCGGCCGCTCCTGGCTCACCGGCGAGGGCCAGGGCAGCCCGAGCCGCGTGACGGCCGCCAGTCCGGAGCGCGCGCCGTCCTCGTGGAAGCCCCAGCCGTGGTAGGCGCCGGCGAAGACCACGCGGTCGGTGTCGATCTCGGGCAGGCGGCGCTGCGCGGCCACGGACTCCGGGGTGTAGAGCGGGTGCTCGTACTCCATCCGGTCGATCACGGTGGCCGGGTCGACGAGGTGCTCGCCGCCGAGGGTCACGAGGTAGTGGGTGTCGGTGTCGAGGCGCTGGAGCCGGGTCAGGTCGTAGGTGACCACGACACCGTCGGCGCCGGCGGGCCGCGGCACCGACTCGCTCGGTCGCATGAAGTTCCAGCTCGCCCAGGTCTGGGTCAGCCGCGGCATCAGCGAGGTGTCGGTGTGCAGCAGCGCGGTGTTGGGGGAGTAGGGCATGGCCCCCAGCAGCTCGCGGTGCAGCGGGGTGGGCTCGGCCAGCATCGCCAGGGCCTGGTGCGGGTGCGTGGCGATCACGACGGCGTCGTACGTCGTGGTGGTGCCGTTGCCGTCGGTCACCTCCACGCCGTCCGTCGTCTCGAGGACGGAGGTGACCTTGCAGCCGGTGCGGATCTCCCCGCCGGCCGCCAGCAGCGCGTCGCGCACCTTGTCGACGTAGCGGTGCGAGCCGCCGGTGACGGTGCGCCACGTGGGCGAGCCGTAGATGCTCAGCATCTGGTGGTGGGAGAGGAAGGAGAAGAGGTAGCGCGCGGGGTAGTCGAGCGCGACGTCGGGGTCGCAGGACCACACGGCCGCGACGAGCGGCTCCATGAAGTGGCGCAGGAAGTAGGGCGTGAACCCGTGCTCGGCGAGGAAGTCGCGCAGGGTCGTGTCGTCGACCTCGCCCTCGGCGCTGCGGGCCAGCAGCGCCTTGGCGCGGCGGTGGAAGCGCGGGATCTCGGCGAGCATCCGCAGGTACGCCGGTCGGCGCAGGTGACCGAGGGTCGGCAGCGTCCCCTGGCGGCCCAGCGCGCCGGCCCACTCCAGGTCGGAGTCGTCGTCGCGGATCGACATCGACATCTCCGACTGCTGGGTCGCGACGCCCAGCTCGGCGAAGACGCGCAGCAGCGTCGGGTAGGTGCGCCGGTTGTGGACGATGAACCCGGTGTCGATGCGCAGCAGCCGACCGGTCGGGTCGGTGACCTCGTGGGTGTCGGCGTGCCCTCCCAGCCGGCCGTCGGCCTCGAGCAGGGTGACCGTGGCGGTGCGGGAGGCGACGTACGCCGCGACGAGCCCGGCCACGCCGGAGCCGACCACCGCGACGCTGCGGGGCGTCGGGGTGGGCGGCTGGTGTGCCGCGGACATCAGGCGTCGAAGGAGAGCACGACGGCCGAGTCGAGGTTGGGCTCGGTGGATCCGCCCTCGGGCTCGACGGTGATGCCGACGCCGTCCGCGGTCGCGGCGTCACCGGAGAGCAGCACGGTGTTGTCGGGACCCTCGGGCATGAACCCGGCGGCGATCATCTCGCCGTCGCGCTCGAGCCAGAGCTCGTAGACCTTGCCCTCGCCGGGGTCGGCCATGCCCTCGGTGACGATGACGGCCTGGCCGAGCTCGACGGAGCGGTAGACGATGGCGCGGGAGCCGTCGTCGAAGCGCTGGACGTAGCGCTCGGCGTCGGGGGCCTCGAGGACGCGCTCGGTGGCGGTGAAGCTGACCTCGGCCGGGGTGTCGTCGCTGAGGCGGTCGTAGGCGATGCCGCCGCCGATGCCCACGGCTACCACGGCAGCTGCGGCGGCGACCAGGGCGGGAAATCGACGCCTCCGCGGGCGCACCTCGACCACGTGGGGAGGCAGCGGGCGGACGGTGGCGACCTCGGCGAGGATGCGCGAGCGCAGGGCGGGCGAGGGGCCCACCGGTGCGAGCTCGGCGAGCATCGCGGCTCCGGCGCGGAGCGAGTCGACCTCGTGCCGGCACTCGGCGCACTCGTTGAGGTGTCGCTCGAAGTGTGCGCGCTCGATGTCGTCGAGTGCGTCGACCGCGTAGGCGCCGGAGAGGGCGTGCACGTCGTTCATTGGCCTACCCCCATGGCGTCTCTGAGTCGGATGAGTCCGTCGCGGATCCGCGTCTTCGCGGTCCCGACGGGGAGCTGGAGCATCGTGGCGACCTCGGTGTGGGTGTATCCGCCGAAGTACGCGAGCTCGACGGCCTCCCGCTGGACAGGGGTGAGGCTGGCGAGCGCCCCTCGCACGCGACGGGCCTCCATGGAGGCGGTAGCAGCCTCCGCAGTGGAGTCGTGGTCGATGGGCTGGTTCTGCTGGTGGTACGAGGTGTCGCGCCGCGAGGAGGCCTCGGCGGAGCGGACCCGGTCGACCGCCTTGCGGTGGGTCACCGTGAGCAACCAGCTCAGGGCGCTTCCGCGGTCGGAGTCGAAGCGTGCGGCGGTGCGCCACACGTCGAGGAAGGCCTCCTGGGTGACCTCCTCGGCCTGTGCCGGGTCGCGGACGACCCGGAGGGCCAGGCCGTGGACGCGAGCTGCTGTCGCGTCGTACAGCTGGGCGAAGGCCACCTCGTCGCCCCGTGCGCTGGCGCGCAGCAGGGCGGCGAGGTCCGGCCCGGCCGGGGCTCCCCCGTGAGGGAGAGCCCCGGCGGGCAGGGACGTCGGCTCACTCATGTGTCGATTGTCCCTGTCATCGGTCCGGTTGTGGAAGTGGCCTCGATCAGGAGGGCATGAGCACGGTGTCGATGACGTACACCGTGGCGTTGGCGGTGGGGATGTTGCCGCACAGCACGTTGGCGCCGTTGACGGTCATGCCCTCGGTGTCGCCCTCGACGGTGACGGTGCCACCCTGCAGGGTCTCCTGCTCGCCCACGACGGCCTCGGGGTCGAGCTGCTGGCCGACCACGTGGTAGGTCAGGATCGAGGTGAGGAGCTCCTGGTCGGCGAGCACCGCGTTGAGGTCCTCCTCCGGGATGGCGGCGAACGCGTCGTCGGTGGGCGCGAAGACGGTGAGGGCCTCGGCGTCGTTCAGGGTGTCGACCAGGCCGGCCTCGCCCACGGCGGTCACCAGGGTGCCGAGCAGCGGGTTGTTGGAGGCGGCGGTGGCGACCGGGTCGTCGACCATGCCGTCGAAGGAGCCCTGGCCGTTGGTGGGAACGGCGGAGCAGGCGTCGCCGAAGGTCTGGTCGCCGGCGGAGGCCTCGGCCTCGGGCTCCTCCTCCTCGGCGGGGGCCGGAGCCTCCTCGGAGGTGGTCTCCTCGGCGGAGGAGTCGTCCTCGCTCGAGCAGGCGGTCAGGCCGATGGAGAGAGCGGCGAGGGTGGCGACGGAGGCGCCGGTACGACGGAGGGTGGTGCGCTTCATGGGAAGTGCCTTCCTTTCGGTGCAACCTGTGGCTGCGGGGGCTTGTCGGGGAGTGGTTCGGGGCTGTGGGGTATCCGGATGGGTGAGACAGGTCACGAAACGGTGACCTGGAGGGACTGGATGCCCGAGGAGCCCTCCGGGAACGGCACGGCACGCACCGCGGTCTGGGTCTCGCCGTCGCCGCTGATGGCGCGCGCAGCGACGTTGTGGGAGCCCGGTCGGGCGTCCCAGCGGTAGAACCACTGGCGCCAGTAGTCGTTGCCGACGTCGGGACCCATCTCGGCGTCCTCCCAGGCCCCGCCGTCGATCTGGACCTGCACCGTGGCCACGCCACCGCGCTGCTGGGCCCACGCGACGCCGCCCACGAGCACCTCGCCGGCGTCGAGCTGGTCGAGCGCGCTGATGGTGTCGATGCGGGTGGAGATCTTGATGGGGGCGTCGGTGGCCCAGTCCCGCTCGGTCCAGTACGCCTCCTTCTCGGCGTACGTCGTCAGCGTGATGCGGGTGATCCACTTGGTCGCGCTGATGAAGCCGTAGAGCCCGGGGACGATCATCCGGGCGGGGAAGCCGTTCGCGCGCGGCAGTGCCTCGCCGTTCATGCCGATGGCGATCATCGCGTCCCGGCCGTCGGTGGCCAGGTCGAGCGGCGTGGAGATCGTCATGCCGTCGAAGTCGGTGGAGAAGATCTGGTCGGCGTCCGGTCCGACGCCCGCCAGGTCGAGGATGTCGGTCAGCCGCACACCCAGCCAGCGCGCGCCGCCGACGAACTCGCCGCCCACGGAGTTGGAGACGCAGGTCAGCGTGATGTCGCGCTCGATGAGGTCCATCTCCAGCAGGTCGTCGAAGGTCAGCACGACCTCGCGCTCGACGTCGCCGTCGATCGTGAGCGTCCAGCTCTCCAGGTCCACGACGGGCGTGTCGAGCCGGGTGTCGACGCGGTAGAAGTCCTCGTTGGCGATCCGCAGCGGGGTGATCCCGTCGACCTGGCTCTCCAGGCCCTGCGGGAAGGAGCCGGCCGGGTCGGTGGGCGCGGGGAGCGTGACGTCCTCGGGCCGCGCCCGGATGCTGCGGATCAGCTGGCCCGCGCTGGCCAAGGCGGTCGCGGCGACCGCGAGGACGCCTGCGGCGACGAGGACCGTACGACGCTTCGCGCTCGACTGCTCGGGGCCTGTGGCGGCCGGGGTGTCGGCCCCGTCGGTGCTGGCGGTGCCGACCGTGCCGTCCGCGCCGTGCGCGGACCGGGCGTGGATCCGGGCGAGCAGGAGCAGCGAGCCGATCCCGACCACGGCGGTGGCGAGGGTGGGGACGAGGTCGAGCACCTCGGAGCGCGGCTGCGTCATCACGGCTGTGCCGGCGACAGCGACCAGGACGGCCTCGATGGCCGCACCGAGGGCCAGACGGCGGCGGGCGACCAGGCCTGCGACCGCGGCCAGCACCAGCACGCCGGCCATCACGCTGCCGATGAGGATCGGCTTGTCCGCGGTGCCGAACTGGGCGATCGCCCACTCCTTGACCGGCGTCGGGGTCAGGTCGATGACCGCCGAGCCGACCGCGAGGACCGGGGAGGTGTCGACGTCGTCGAGGGAGGCGACGAAGTGCCCGGCGGCGGTGCCGGTCAGGGTGGAGAGCAGGCCGAAGCCGGCCCAGGTCAGGCGTCCGCGCAGGGTGGGGCTCATGAGGGGTGTTCGGAGCGGAGGGCCTGCGCGCTTGGCCGGGGTGGGGCGGGTCACGTGCGGACGGGTGGGTGGGTGCAGGGATCCCCGGATATCAGGCTCTTCCTGCTCTTCGGGAGGGTTGCAACGCCTGACAAGTGCCAGAAGAGCCTGATATCCGGGGATCCCGACGCCCCGGAGGCCCCGCCGTCAGCGCCTGCGGGACAGGAAGGCCGTCATGGCCTCCTTGGCCTCCTCGCTGCCGAAGAGCCGGGCCGAGAGCGCGGCGACGTCGGCGCCGTGGGCGTCGAGGTGCGCGACCAGGGGAGCGGTGAGCAGCCGCTTGGTCTCGCGCAGGCCTTGGGGCGCGCCGGTGGCCAGCGAGGTCGTGACCTCCGCGACCGCGGCGTCGAGCTGCTCGTCGGCGACGACGCGGGTCACGAGCCCGTGCTCGAGGGCCTCCTGGGCGGAGAACACCTCGCCGCCCAGGGCGGTCAGGGCCGCACCGCGCTGGGTCATCCGCTGGAAGACCGTCAGCGAGATCGCGGCCGGGGCCAGGCCCAGCTTGACCTCGGTGAGGGCGAAGGTCGCGCGCTCGGCCGCGACCACGACGTCGGCTGCGGCGACGATGCCGGTGCCGCCCGCGCGGACCGGCCCCTGCAGGCGGCAGACGACCGGCTTGGGGTGGGTCAGGATGGCGCGCTGCAGCCGCACGATCTCGAGGGCACCCTGCTCCATCGAGCCGCTCGCGGCCTCGGAGAGGTCCGCGCCGGAGCAGAAGACCGACCCGGTGGCCGCGATGACGACCACCCTGGCCGCGTCGTCGGCCGCGGCCCTTTCGAGCGCCTCGAAGAGCCCGGTCACCAGCGCCCGTGAGAGCGCGTTGCGGTTGTGCGGGGAGTCGAGGGTGATGGTCGCGACGGCGTCGCTGACGTCGTACCCGACCCGGGGCCGGGCGTCCTGCTGGCTCTCCTGCTGGGCCTGCTCGTCACTCATGGCCCGCATCCTGCCGCAGCCCCCGCCCGACGGGGCGGCGGTGTCACCGGAAGCGGCGCGAGACCTCCGCCGCGAGCGCGTCGCCGAGCACCCGTGCCAGGCGGTGGACGAAGGTGACGGTGAGGTGGCCGCGGAAGTAGTAGACGACCTGGTCGTCGATGACGACCGGGCACCGACCGTCCCGGCACAGCCAGGGGGTGGGGTCGACGAAGCCGACCCCGAGCTCGTCGGTCAGCCGGCGCTCGGCCTCGGTGATCTCGATCGTCTCGGGGTCCAGGTCCACGGTGCAGTCGGAGACCCGGGCCCCGTCGGCCTCCAGGCAGGCGACCAGGTCGACGTCCTGCGGCACCCACGGGGTCTCGCCGACGAGCACGACGTCCTCGGCGCGGGACTGCAGCATGGTCAGGGTCCGCTCCATGCCGGCGTACCACCGCGCCCCGTGGTCGTCCTCGGCCATGGTGGAGACGATGGCGACGTCGGGCTCGAGCTCGGCGATCCGGTCCATGGCCCAGGCGCGCCACTCGTCGCAGTCCGGGCTGGAGCCGGAGCGGGTCCAGGCCGTCGGGCACCCGGTCTTGACCAGGTGCCGGATCTTCCAGCCGCGGTCGCGACCGATGCTGTCCAGACCGGGCAGCAGCATGCCGGCGTGGGAGTCCCCGAGCACCACGACGTCGACGTCCCCGCGCCGGTCGCCGATGGTGCACACGTCGTGGGTCGTCGTGCCGGCGTCCCGGGCGTAGCAGCGTCCGGGCGTCGTGCGGTGGAAGGTGTCCGCGCGCAGCTGTGAGAGCGGCGGCTCCAGCTCGTCGGGCACCGGCCGGTCCGCTCGCGCGAGCGCCACACGGACGTCGCGCCCGGGGTCGCGCGTGGCCTGGGGGTACGCCCCGCCGGACCGTTGCTTGCGGGCCACCTCGGCGAAGTAGCCGACGTCGCGGTCGAGGTCGGAGCGCTGCTCGAGCGCCACGACGCTGCTGACCAACACGGCCACCGACGCCGGCCAGAGCGCCAGGCTCAGGGGGCGGGAGGGACGCAGGCGGCCGGTGTGGAGGGGGGCCTCGACCAGTCGATGGGTGGCCTCGGCGGCCACCACCGCCGCGGCCACAGCGCCCAGGACCTGCAGCGGCGACGGCTCGGTGCCCAGGTGCGCCTCGAGCAGCACCAGCGCCGGCCAGTGCCAGAGGTAGAGGACGTAGGAGCGGTCGCCGAGCCACTGCACGGGGGCGGCCGCGAGCGCCCGGCCGACCAGGGGGACCTCGGCCCCGGTGCCGGCGGCGAGCAGGGCCGCGGTCGAGAGGACCGGGAGCAGGGCGAGCGCGCCCGGGAACGCGCTGGTCTCGTCGATGACCACGCCGGCGACGGCCAGACCGACCAGGCCGCCGAGCGCGAGCAGCGCGCGGAGCACGGCGGGCAGCCGCAGCAGCAGCGGCACCAGCAGCGCCAGCCCGGCGCCGACGGCCAGTTCCCACGCCCGCGTCGCGGTGGAGAAGTACGCCGCCCCCGGCTCCAGCGCGGTGCGCTGCACCGACCAGGCCAGCGAGGCGGCGATCGTGGCGGTCACCACCACGGCGAGGACCGGGCGCAGCGCGGCCGCCCGGCCGCGGCGCACGAGCAGGACGGCCACCGCCAGCACCAGCAGCGGCCACACGACGTAGAACTGCTCCTCGACCGCCAGCGACCAGTAGTGCTGGAACGGCGAGGCGTCGGCACCGCCCGCGAAGTAGTCGGCCCCGTCGGCGGCCAGCGACCAGTTGATCGCGAAGACCGCGGCCCAGGCGGCGTCGCGCACCGACTCCGCGGCCCGGACCTCGCCGTAGACCACGGTGCCGAGTGCCAGCGTCGCCAGGGCGACGAGGGTCGCAGCAGGCAGGATCCGCCGGGCCCGGCGGGCGTAGAAGTCGGTGATGGAGACCCGGCCGGTGCGCTCGGCCTCCTTCAGCAGCAGCCCGGTGATGAGGAAGCCGGAGACGACGAAGAAGACGTCGACGCCGACGTACCCGCCCGGGAGCCAGCCGGCGTGGCCGACCACCACCAGGGCCACGGCGATGGCGCGCAGGCCCGGGATGTCGGTGCGGAAACCGCCCCCGTCCTGGGGCCCGGCGCGGTGGGTGCCGTGGCTCACGGGCGGTCGCCGCCCGACTCGTCGGCTGGCTCCGGGACCGGGCCGAGGTCGGGGCTGCACTCCAGCGGGCCCGAGCAGCCGGACAGCAGGTCGGTGCGCCGCGCGAGCTCGGCCTCCACCTCGGCGTACGCCGGGTCACCGGCCACGGATTCGACCTGGTGCGGGTCGCGCTCGCGGTCGTAGAGCTCCACGAAGCCGTCGTGGAAGCGGGCGTAGGTGTAGCGCTCGGTCCGCACGCCGCGGTAGAGCCACCCCGTCAGGCCCGTCTCCGACTTCTGTGGGCCGCCCTGGATGAGCACGCCGCCGGGGTGCAGCGGGCCGACGTCCTCGCCGCGCCACAGGGGCAGCAGGCTGGTGCCGTCGACCGGGCGGTTGGAGCGCTCCTCGGCGCCGGCGATGTCGAGGAAGGTCGGCACCAGGTCGACCAGCGTCGCGGGGGCGTCACTGCGCGTGCCCGCCTCGATGCCCGGGCCGCGGACCAGCATCGGGGTGCGGAGGTTCTCCTCGTAGGGCAGCGTCTTGCCGAACCAGCGGTGCTCGCCGAGCTGGAAGCCGTTGTCGGTGACGAAGACCAGGTAGGTGTTGTCGAGCTCGCCCAGCCGGTCGAGCTCGGTGACCAGGTCGACCACGGCGTCGTCGAGCGAGGCCAGGGCGCCCGCGCGGCCGCGGATGGCCTCGCGGACGTCCTGCCGCGACACCGTCCCCTGGCGGCGGACGAGGTTCTGCTTGTCGGAGACGTCGGCCTCGTTGAAGGCGGGGTTGGAGAGGACCTCGCGGGTCATCTCCTGGATCTCGGCCTCCTGCGGGAGCTCGCCGGTGGCCTGCTGCATCCGCTGGTAGCGCGGGGAGAGCCGCGGCGGCTCCTTGCCGCAGGTGCTCTGGCCGCACGTGTCGCGCCGGCGGGCGGGGTGGGGGGCGAAGTGGCTGACCCAGAGGAAGAAGGGGGCGTCGTACCCGCTCAGCGTGCGGACGTCGTCGACCGCCTCGCGGGCCAGGTAGTCGGTGTAGTGGCCCTTGATGTCCTCGATCCCGTCCTCGTTCCACTGCTTGAACCGCACGTAGTCCGCGTGCCCGTGGCTGGTGGCGTTGAAGTGCGTCCACCCGGGGTCCCGCTGGGCGTTCTTGCTGTAGCCGTTGAGGTGCTTGCCGAGGAAGGCGGTGTTGTAGCCGGCGTTGCTGAGGTAGACGCCGACGTGTCCGGCGGCGTCGAAACTCTCGTAGCCGCCCTGCGGCGGGAAGTTGGTGCGGACGCCGTTGTTCTGGGCGAACTGCCCGGTCATCAGCTCAGCGCGCGCGGGGCAGCACAGCGGGTGCGGTGTGATCGCCTCGTCGAAGGTGAGGCCCTGCTCGCCGATCAGCTCGGTGACCTGGGGCAGGAAGCGCATCTCGTCCAGGCGCTGGTCGTCGCTGCTGATGAGCACGATGTTGGGTCGCTCGTCCTGCGGGGCGGTCACCGGGGCCACGGCGGGTGAGTCGAGCATCGGCTCGCGCGAGGTGGCAGGGACCCCGAGGCGCGGGTAGACGACCCACAAGAGACCGACGGTCAGCGCGAGCACGGTCATGACCACCACGGCTCGACGACGGAGGGCGGGATGGTCGTTCGTGGACAGCACGGGGCTCCCGGGTCGGGGACGAAGGGGCAGCGCCCTCCTACCCGCTCGCGCCTCGTCGTACGCCGCCCGCGACCGTGATGCGAACCGCGCCGGTCGGCCCGGGGGTCAGTCGCTGGGGTGCGGCAGCGGGCCGAAGGTGCGGTTGCAGTCGGCGGGACCCGCGCAGTCCTGCAGCAGCCGGGTGCGACGCGCCAGCTCCGCCCGCAGCGGGGCGTACTCGGGCTCGTCGGCGACCGAGCGCAGCTGGTAGGGGTCGCGCTCGCGGTCGTAGAGCTCGACGAACCCGTCGTGGTAGCGGACGTAGGTGTAGCGCGCCGTCCGGACGCCGCGGTAGAGCCAGCCCCGCGGTCCCGTCTCGGGCTTGTAGGCACCGCCCTGGATCAGCACGCCGCCCGGGTGCAGGGGCTCCTCGGTCTCCCCGCGCCAGGTCGGCAGCAGCGAGACCCCGTCGAGGACCCGGTCGGTCTGCGCGTCGGCGATGTCGAGGAAGGTCGGCGCCAGGTCGACGATCGTGGCGATGGAGTCGGTCGTGGTGCCCGCCGGGACGCCCGGCCCGCGCACGAGCATCGGGGTGCGGAGGTTCTCTTCGTAGGGCAGCGTCTTGCCGAACCAGCGGTGCTCCCCGAGCTGGTAGCCGTTGTCGGTCACGAAGACGATGTAGGTGTTGTCCAGCTCGCCGTCCAGCTCCAGCTGCAGCACCAGCCGGGCGAGGGCGTCGTCGACCGAGGCGAGCGCGGCGCCGCGGGCCTGCTGCAGCCGCACGACCTTCTCGCTGCTCGACATCCTCTGCCTGCGGATGAGGCGCTGCTTGTCGGAGACGTCGCGCTCGTTGAAGGACGGCTTCTGCGTGACCTCCCGGGCCAGCTGCTGGGCCAGCACCTCGTGGGGTGCGCGCCCGGCCAGCCGGGACAGGGCGCGGTAGCCCGGCGACATCTTCGGCGGCCCGTTCTTGCACGACGGGTCGTCACAGCCCTCCCGACCCTTCGAGGGGTGGGGGGCGAAGTGGCTGACCCACATGAAGAACGGTGCGTCGTAGCCGCTGAGCTGGTGGGCGTACTCGACGGCCTTCTGGGACAGGTAGTCGGTGTAGTAGCCCGGCACCCGCTCGATCGAGCCGTTGTCGTACTGCACGAACTTGTAGTAGTCGGCGTACCCGTGGCTGGTGGCGTTGAAGAGCGTCCAGCCGGGGTCGCGGCCGTAGTCGAGGTTGTAGCCGTTGAGCATCTTGCCGAGGAACGCGGTGTTGTAGCCCGCGGCCGACAGGTCGGTCCCGATGGTCGAGGAGTTGTCGAACGAGGCGTAGCCGCCCTGCGGCGGGAAGTTGGTGCGGACGCCGTTGTTCTGCGCGAGCTGGCCGGTCATGATCTCGGCGCGCGCCGGGCAGCACAACGGGTGCGGGGTGATCGCCTCGGTGAAGGTCAGCCCCTGCTCGCCGAGGAGCTCGTTGGTCTTCGGCAGGAAGACCATCTCGTCGAGGCGCTGGTCGTCGGTGGAGAACAGGACGATGTTGGGGCGCTCGTCGGCGGGGGCGGTGACCGGGGCCTGCGCGGTGGCGCTCACGGCCAGCGGCTCGCCGGCCGGGGCCGGGCGGCTCATCGTCGATGCGGCCAGCGCGAGGGTCGTCACGATCGCCAGCAGCACGGCGACGGCCGGCACCGAGCGGTGCAACCGCGGCGGCGACAGGGACGGGCTCACGGGGGGCGAGCGTACCGACGTCACCCCTGGACCACCGCTTCGGCGACGGGTGCCGGACCGGGGCCGGACGGATGCCGATGCGCCTGCCGAGCCGTGCGTGAGCAGCCCCACAGCACTCGCCGCGACAGCCCGTGGGAATCGGTGCGGACCGCCGGCGACGTACGGGTAAAGTCGGGTGCTTGCCCCGGCTCAGGCCGGGGTCGGTCGTCCGCCGGTGCCACCGGCGGACCTGGGCTGTCGACAAGGGGAGCGGACGCGGTGAGCGAGGACCTCGCGGCAACGGAGATCGCGCGGGAGCAGGAGTACGTCGACGCGGTGTACGTGCAGCTCGGCGCCTCTGCGGAGGCAGCCCAGCGGTTGGCCCGGGAGGGTCACGACCGCGCCCGGCTGGGTCACGAGGGTGGGCTGGTCGAGCGCGACGCGATGGTCTTCCAGGCCGCCAAGCGGATCGCCCAGCTCGACGCCGCCCACGAGGGGCTGGTCTTCGGCCGCCTCGACCTGACCCCCGACCTGGACCCCGAGCCGAGGTACGTCGGGCGGATCGGGCTGCGCAACGCCGACCGCGACAGCCTCCTCATCGACTGGCGCGCCCCGGCCGCCGCGGTGTTCTACCAGGCCACCGCGGCCGAGCCCCACGGCGTCGTGCGCCGGCGGGTGCTGCGCTGCACCGGGCCGAAGGTCGTCGGGGTCGAGGACGAGCTGCTCGACGCCGACGCGCTCGAGGCCCACGACCTCGACCTGCCGGTCGTCGGCGAGGGCGCGCTGATGGCGCAGCTCTCCCGGGCCCGCGACCGCACGATGCACTCGATCGTCGCCACCATCCAGGCCGAGCAGGACAAGGCGATCCGCGCACCCGCCAAGGGCGTGGTGACCATCTCCGGCGGCCCCGGGGTCGGCAAGACCGTCGTGGCGCTGCACCGCGCGGCGTACCTGCTCTACAACGACCGGCGGCGCTACGAGTCCGGCGGCGTGCTCGTCGTCGGACCCAGCGGCGTCTTCATGCGCTACATCGAGCGGGTGCTGCCCTCCCTGGGCGAGACCGCCGTGGCGCTGCGCTCGCTCGGCGAGGTCGTGGACGGGGTCCGCGCGACCCGGCAGGACGAGCCCGCGGTCGCCGACGTGAAGGGTTCGGTGCGGATGGCCGAGGTGCTGCGCCGCGCGGCGCGCCAGCAGGCGCCCGGCAGCCCGACCTCCTTCCGGCTCTTCTGGTACGACGACGTGCTGACCCTCGACCGCGGCAACCTCGGCAAGGTGCGGCGCTCGCTCATGTCCCAGGGCCGCCGCAACCGCCAGCTGCCTCGGGTGCCCCAGGCGCTGCTCGACGTCCTCTGGCGCCAGGTGCGCAGCGAGCGCGGGCGCGAGCGCGGCCGCGAGAAGTTCAACGAGGACCTGCTCGGCGACACCCGGTTCCTGCAGTTCGTCGCCGACTGGTGGCCGCCGCTGGAGGCCCGCGTGGTGCTGGACTGGCTGCGCGACCCCGAGCTGCTCGCCCGGGTCGCCGAGGGGCTGCTCACCGCCGAGGAGCAGCGGCTGCTCGCGAAGTCGTGGTCCGGCGCCTCCGACCTCTCGGTCCAGGACGTCCCCCTCCTCGACGAGCTGCGGTACGCCGTCGGCGACGTGCCCCAGCGCACCGACGACGAGACCTCGCTGGACGACACCGGGCTGCTCGAGGGCGGCCACAGCATGGCGGAGCTGATGACCGCGGCCGACCGCGAGTTCTCGACCGGCCGCGCCTGGCAGCCGCCGACCCACCGGATCGACGACGACCCCTACGCCCACGTGCTCGTGGACGAGGCCCAGGACCTGACGCCGATGCAGTGGCGGATGGTCGGGCGCCGCGGACGGACCGCGACCTGGACCATCGTCGGCGACCCCGCCCAGTCCTCCTGGCCCGTGCCGGCCGAGTCGGCTGCCGCCCGGGCCGAGGCGCTCGAGGGCAAGCCGGTCCACGAGTTCCACCTCTCGACCAACTACCGCAACTCCTCGGAGATCTACGCCTTCGCCGCCGCCTACGCCCAGCGCGTCGGCCTCGACGCAGACCTCCCGACGGCGGTCCGGTCCACCGGTGTCGAGCCGGTCGAGGTGGTCGATGCACCCGACCTGGAGGCCGCCGTGCGCGCCGCCGTCGGCGACGTCGTCGAGAAGGTCGCCGGCACGGTCGGCATCGTCGTGCCCTCGGCCCGCCGCTCCGAGGTCAACGCCTGGCTGGCCTCCTGGCCCGAGCACGCGGAGCACGCCTCCGGTGCGCGCGCGGCCGTCGACTCCTCGGTCACCCCGTCCGGGGACGACCGCGTCGTCGTGCTGACCGGTCTCGACACCAAGGGCCTGGAGTTCGACGCGATCGTCGTCGTGCGGCCCCAGGAGATCGAGGACGAGTCGCAGACCGGCCGCGCCACGCTCTACGTCGTGCTCACCCGGGCCACGCAGCTGCTCACGACCGTGTCCTGACCCCCACTGCCGGTCGAGCCGTCGTCGAGGCCGCGCTTCACTCGATGGTCGAGCAGGCGAGCCGCTAGGCGAGCCGTCGTCGAGACCGCGTACGCCGGGCTGCCTGCTGTCTCCTGTGGTTGCTCCCTGGGTCGCCGTTGGTGGGTCGTGGCGCGTTCGCGCGGCAGCAGGTCCTGATTGACGGAGAAGTGTGGTCGCCGTGGGTGCCAGCTGGGCTTCTTGGTTGCGCTTGCCTCGACGGTCGCCCTGCGCTGGGGTGCTCGCTTCGGTCGGGCTTCGATCGACGCCCGCGATCTCGCCGAAAAGTGGATCTGACCTGGGGAAACACTGTTCCTCGAACGAGTGTTCGACTATACTTTCACCATGTCTACCGCCCCCGTGCTCGACGCGATCCGCGCCGCCAAGCAGCGCGAGGACGACGCCGCACGGGAGCTGCTGATCGGGGTGGCTGAGTGGGCCGATGCGCACACCACGGGTGCGTTGATGCCGGACCTGTACGGCACCTACTCCCACCCCGACGAGGACGCCTACGACGCCGCCGCGGCGGCGTGGATGGCTCGGTTCGGGATGCCCGGCGCGGACACGATGCTGGAGCTTGCCGGCGCGGGTGCACCCGAGGTCTCCGACTTCGCCGTCACCGAGCTGTCGGTCGCCCTCGGCCGCACCCGCGAGTCCGGGCGCCTCCTGGTCGGGGACGCCGTCGAGGCCAAGCACCGCCTCCCCAAGGTCTGGGCCCGCCTCGTCGCAGGCCAGGTCACCGCGTGGCGGGTCCGTCGCCTCGCTCAGGCCACCCGCGGCCTCTCCGCCGAGGCTGTGGCGTTCGTGGACGCCCAGATCGCCCACGTCATCCACACCGCCGGACCCGTCGTCGTGGCCCGCCTCGTCCTCGAAGCCACCGCCCGGTTCGACCCGGAGTCGGTCGAGGTCGCCGAGTGCGACACCCGCGCCAACCTGTTCTTCGACCTCGACCTCGCATCCCCCGCCACCTCCGTCGGTGCCGCCTCCGCCGTCACCGCCGACGGACTCCTCGACCGCGCCGACGCCGAGGACCTCGAGCAGGCGATCCGACAGATCGCCCACCAGCTGCTCCTCGACGGCTCCACCGACACCCTCGCCATCCGCCGCGCCAAAGCCCTCGGCTACCTCGCCCGCGGCCAAGAACTCCTCCCGGAGGAGGATGGTCGAGCGCCGCAGGATGGTCGAGCAGGCGAGCCCTCGGCGAGCCGTCGTCGAGACCGCGCAACCGACACGCCCACAGGCCCCGGCACCCGTCCCGATACCCGCCGGACTCCCCGCCGCACCGTGGTCCTCACCGTCCACCTCAGCGACGCGGCCCTCACCGGTGCCCCCCAGGTCGACCCGGTCACCGGCAAGCTCGGACTCAACCTGGCGCGGGTCGAGAACCACCGCCAGCTCCTCACCGCCGACGCAGTCAGGGACTGGTGCGGCACCCCCGGCACCCAGGTCATCGTCAAGCCCGTCATCGACCTCCACGACACCGTCGCCGTCAGCAGCTACGAGGTCCCCGACCGCATCGCCGCACGGGTCAGACTGACCCGCACCACCTGCTCGTTCCCCCACTGCAACCGGCCAGCCGAGTCCGCCGACCTCGACCACACCGTCGAGTACTCCGACACCGGCCCACTCGACCAGACATCGACAGACAACCTCGCGCCCCTCTGCCGCCACGACCACCGCGCCAAGACCCACCCCTCACCAGCAGGGAGACCCTGGCGAGTCACCGGACTCAGACCAGGCCACTGGCTCTGGACCAGCCCCCACGGCCAGCAGTACCTCGTCCACCCCGACGGCACCACCCCACTCACGGCCTGACCAGCCGAGACCGCTCGCAGCCCGACCACCACCCCGTGGCCGGGCTGCCAGCACGCCCCCCGGCCTCATCGCTGACCGAACTGTCGACGAACCGCCCCGGTGGTCGAGGCGCATGCGAACCGTCCCGGTGGCGAGGTGCGCGCGAGGCGAGCCACGAGGCCAACCAGCCACGCTGAATGGTCGAGCAGGAGACGAGAGCCAGCCGCGGGGCCGAGAAGGCGCGCCTGCGCCCTCTCGATGCCGAGTCGTCGTCGAGACCTGATGACCCGGCGGCGGACAGTCACCACGACGAACCGTCCGGGTCCCTGCCCTCCGGTGGCTGAGGGGCCCGGCCAGGCCCTCGTCCGGCGAGCTCAGACGGTGGCCGGCGGTCGGCTGGACTGCTCAGAGGAACTCCGAGCAGTCGACCTCCTCGCCGTCGTACCGGAGCACGACCTGGGGGTTGTCGGCGAGCGCGCTGGCCGCGCCGAGGACGATCTGGCACGTGCCGAGGGCCTCGGCGGGCTCGCCCTCGACGTCGACGTACAGCACCTCGCCGTCGACCTCGTAGCCGGTCGCATTCTGGACCACCGAGGTCACCGACTCCCCGACCGCGTCCAGGACGCTCTCGTCGGACATGGCGTCGAGGTCCTCGAGGGCGGCGTCGATCTCCTCCTCGCCCGTCTCCAGGGCACCCTCGGCCGCCTCGGAGGCGGAGTCCAGGGCCTCGGAGGCGGAGTCGAGGGCGTCCGCGGCGTCGGAGGCGTCGTCTCCACAGGCGGAGGCGGTGAGCAGGAGCAGGGGGAGGGCGGCAGCGGCCGCGAGCGCGCGGCGGGTGCGGAGGCAGGAGGGAGTCATGGAGCCATCGTGCCGAGGACGGCTCTGCGTGGGTATCGGCAAGAACTACTCAACCGCGGCCGTGGTCGGAGCAGGGTCGCTCCCGGCGGCGACGCGGGGAGTGGGTACGCCGTCCGCGTCCTCGAGCGGGCCGGGGGAGCCGGTGACGATGCCTCCGAGCGCGGCGAGGGCGTCGGGCAGGTCGTCGCGGCCGGTGACGCCGAGCTTGCGGTAGACCCGCGCCAGGTGGTTGTCGACGGTGCGCACCGAGAGACGGCAGCGGTCGGCGATCTCCTTGCTGCGCAGGCGCGCGGCGGCGAGCCGGGCGACCTCCAGCTCGCGCGGTGACAGCAGCGCGGGCTGGTCGGTGGGCGGCCAGGGCGTCGCGCCGTGGTCGGCGAGGACGGTCAGCTGCCGCAGGTGCGCCTTGCGCGCGGCCTCGGCGCGTCCGGACCGCTCCAGCAGCGCCCGCGCGGTCGCGAGGCAGGACGCGGCTCGGCCGTGCAGCCCCATCCGGGCAAGGTCCTCGGCGACCTCGCACAGGGCGACCGGGTCCTGCGCGGCGACGGCCTGCGCGCGGCGCAGCAGCACCGGGCCGAGGGCGGCGTCGGGGTGCACGTGCTCGGCGATCAGCGCCCCTCGGTCGCCGGCGCTCGCGGGGTGCACGAGCACCGCCTCGTCGATCGCCATCAGACCGAGGTGGCGGTGGGACTGCTCGACGGCGAGCAGCCCGGCCTGCGCCAGCTCGTCGCCGGCCGCGGTCTCGTCACCGCGCAGCAGGTGCCGCTGGGCCCGCACGCGGGCCAGGTGCAGCTCGACCTTGACGTCGCTGGCCTGCTCGGGCTGCAGCTCCGCGGCCAGCCGGTCAGCGGCCGCCTGGTCGCCCTCGCGCGCCGCGACGGCCGCTCGCAGCGCGACGGCCGCCGCACCGAGCCCGGTGAAGTCGCGCCACGCCAGGTGTCGCCGAGCGCGGTCGGCCAGCGCCCGGGCGTCGGCGACCCGGCCCGCGTGCAGGGCGAGCTCGGCCGTGGCGTACTCCCACATCCCCAGGCAGGGGTCGCCCTCCGTCGCCGCCCGCCGTCGGTGCGCGTGCGCGACCTCCTCGGCCTCCGCCAGCCGCCCGTCGAAGGCGTCGGCGAGGTAGTGCGAGAGCCGCAGCAGGTCACCGACGTACGCCGGCACCGCGTCGGTACGACGCAGGGCGCCCGTCCCGCGGACGACCAGCTCGCGGGCGACCGCGGGGGAGCCGTCGAGCGAGGCGATCATCGCCCCGATGACCGCGTCGTTGACCTCGGCGACGGCCGCGGCGTCGCGTCCGACCGGGCTGGCCTCCCGGCCGGCGAGCGCGCCCGGGTGCTCCTCCAGCGGCATGCCCGCCATGAGCCGCCACTTGACCAGGTCACCGTGCAGCACTCGGCGCAGCCCCTCGTCGCCGACCCGGGCGGCCAGCGCCGAGACCCGCTCGACGGCCTCGGCCGGTCGCTGGGCGCGGACCGCGAGCAGCAGCCCCAGCTCCTGGCCGGCACGGGTGAGCAGCTGGTCGTCGGCGTCCGCCGCCGCGGTGGCCGCCACGAGGTGGGAGTCGGCCTCCTCCAGGCGCCCCTCGGCCGAGAGGGCGCTGCCCAGCAGCAGCCGCAGCTCCGCCACGCCCGCGTGGTCGGGCTCGACCCGGCGCAGCAGGTCCAGGGCGAGCGAGGTCGCCCCGCGGGCCACCTCGCGGGCCGCGGTCCCGAGCACACGCTCCAGCGGCACCTGCCCGTCGAGCCGGGACCGCAGGTGCACCTCGACGTCCTCCCAGCCGTCGCGCCCGCTGGCGGCCGCCACCCCGCGGGTCAGCGCCTCGGTCGTGCGCGTCGGGTCGGCCCCGTCGCGGAGCACGCCGCGCGCCAGGCCGTCGACGAGCTCGACGGCCCCGGGGGCCGGCTGCTCGGTGCGGGTGAGCAGGGCGTGGTGCAGGAGCCACTCGACGGGTACGCCGGGCAGCGCTGCGAACGGCAGTGGCCCGGCGATCGCGAGCAGCTCGACGACCTCGCGGGCCGCCGGGTCCAGGTGGGCCAGCCGCTGGTCGACCAGCTCGGTGAGTCGTGGGGTCACCCGCAACCGGCCCAGCGTGGCCCCGGCCGGGCCGGTGGTGGTGGTGCCGGCGGCACCGGCGAGCAGCTCGCGCACCACGAGCGGGTTGCCGCCGGCGTACCGCAGCAGGAGGGCGGCCGAGGGTGCCGACAGCTCGTCACCCAGCCGGTCGGCGGCCATCGCCAGCACCGCGTCGTCGGAGAGCGGACCGAGGTGCTCGGCGCCCCAGCCGCCCCGCGCGCCCAGGTCGTCCTTGATGGCCCGGGGGACCATCTCCAGGCTCGGGACGGTGGCGACCAGGGCGACGCCGGCGCGGGCCAGCTGCGCCAGCAGCACCTGCGAGGCCCGGGTGAGCAGGTGCAGGTCGTCGACCAGGACCGTCACCCCGGCCGCGCGCACCTGCGCGGGCAGGCGCGTGTAAACGTCGAGCGTGGCCGGTCCGCCCTCGGCCGCGAGCCCGACACCAAAGCGCGCGAGCAGCGGCGCGAAGGGGACCAGGGGCATGCCGGCCTCGCTGTCGGAGCCGCGCAGCAGGCAGTGCTCGGTGCCGCTCCCGGCCAGCTGGTCGGCGAGCGCTTCGAGCACATGCGTGCGCCCGGCACCGGGCGGCCCGACGACGAGCACGGCCCGCCGCTCCAGCACGTGGGCCCTCAGGCGCTGGAGCTCGTCCGCGCGCCCGGTCGTGCTCATGGGCACGAAAGTAGCCCGCCGGGGTGAAGCCATGGGCTGATCTGGGAGGTTCGCCCGATGGGCGGACCGGGTCGACCGGTCCGCCCACCGGGGACGTGGGGACCCGCCGTACCGGCGGGCCCGCCTCAGGAGACCTTGAAGCCGGACGCCGCGGTGCGACCGCTCTCGGCGCCCTTGGCGGTGATCTTCCACGTGCCCTTCGCCGCCTTCTTGAGCTTCACGGCCTTGCTGATCTGGCCGTTGGCGTCGGCCGTGACGCTGGAGCCGAAGGCCTTCTTGGTGCCCTTCTTGGCCGGGCCCTTCTTCTTCAGCTTCAGGGTGACCTTCTCGCCGGGCTTGAAGAGCGATCCGTTGACGGCCAGCGTCTTGCCCGCCTTGACCGCCTTGGTGACGACCAGCTGGGCCTTCTTCGCGACGATGGTGATGAGCGCGGTGGCGGACTCGCCCTGGTAGGTCGCCCGCACCTCCTGCTGGCCGGGGGGCGCGAACTCCGGCACGACGAGCTGGCCGTCGAAGAACCCGATGTCGTCGACCGGGAAGGTGTTGGCCGGCTCGCCGCCGACGGTCGGGGTCACGGTGCCGTTGGTGGTCAAGGCCGCGAAGTCACGACCGTCGATGCCGATCGACTGGCCCTGCGTGGCCTGGAAGGTGTCCAGGGTGATGGTGGCGTCGCGGGTCGGGTCGAAGACGCCGAACTCCACGACCGGGATGGCGATCGTGGGCCGGTCGCACTCGTAGCGGTAGTCGCGGAAGGCCCCCTCCGCCGCCGGGTCGGTGTCGTTGCCGTAGACCGCCACGGAGAGCCCCTTCAGCCCCAGCGGGAAGCGTCCGGAGTCGAAGTAGGTGACGCCGTCGACCTCCGTCTCGCCCAGCACGAGCGGCTGCGTGGGGTCGAAGGTGCCGAGGCCGACGTCCTCGGTCTCGAAGTTCTGGGAGAAGCCCGTGCCGTTCTCGAACTCCAGGTAGACGACGAAACCGGCGTTGTCCAGGGCCTCCGGGAAGGTGTTGGCGGGGATCTCGCCGAGCTCGAAGCCGATGGTCTGGCTGCTCTCGACCGGGACCGGGGAGGGGTGGTCGACGGTCAGCGAGGTGCTCCAGGTGCCGTTGCTGCTGACCACCTGGTTCTCTGCCGCAGGGTTCAGGATCACGTCGCAGTCGGCGAGCGTGAAGCTCGCGGAGCCGATGGCCGCCTGCGAGGGCAGCGTGGCGAGGGCGGGCAGGACGAGACCGGCGCCGAGGGCGGCGACGACCGCTCGGGAGCGGAGGCGAGGCATGGGATCTCCAGGGGTCGGGGGATGAGGGAGTGGGGAGAAGGCAACCAGCGCGGCACCCGTCCGGCGATGAGTAGCGATTGCCTAGCCCGATCCGGCCACGGGTCTCGTGGCTCGGTGCTGGCGCGCCTCGCAGCTCGACCAGCGGCGTGCCAGCGTCCACGGCCGGCAACCGGGAGGCGCGGGGGAGGGCCCGGCTCCTAGGCTGCTCCCCATGACGACCCGCCCCGATGCCCGAGCCGCGATCGACGCGCTGCAGCGGCACGAGGCCTGGGCGCTGATCCGGCGCTCGACCCGCGTGGGCGGCAAGGACACGGTCGGCCTGGTCGGCGGGCGCCGCTGGGTGGCGGAGTCGATCACCGACGTACCCCTCGAGACGGGGACGCCGGAACCCGGCCGCACCTGCGACCGGCTGCTCGCCGTGCCGTTCCGCCAGGTCGCCGAGCGCGGCTTCGAGGCCCACGACGACGGCACCCCGCTCGTGGTGGTCGACGTCGACGAGGAGCTGGAGCTCTCCGTCGCCGAGGTGCTCGACGCGATCCCCGACACCGGTGTCGAGCTCGCCGACCGCGGCGGCTTCGACATCGACGACGACGCCTACGCCAAGGTCGTCGAGGCGATCATCGAGGACGAGATCGGCCAGGGCGAGGGCGCCAACCTCGTGGTCGGACGCCGCTACCGCGCCGTCGTCGCCGACTGGGACGCCACCAAGGCGCTGGCGGTCTTCCGTCGCCTGCTCGAGCGCGAGCACGGCGCCTACTGGACCTTCCTCTTCTTCACCGGCGACCGCTACCTCGTCGGCGCCAGCCCCGAGCGGCACGTCAGCGTGCACGGCGGCGAGGTGCGGATGAACCCCATCTCCGGCACCTTCCGGCTGCCCCGCACCGACCACGTCACCGCCCCCGACGGCGCACCCGCGCCGGACCTGAAGCGCGACCTGCTCTCCTTCCTCGCCGACGAGAAGGAGATCTACGAGCTCTTCATGGTCGTCGACGAGGAGCTCAAGATGATGTGCGACATCTGCCACGAGGGCGGCCAGGTGCTCGGGCCGTTCCTCAAGCCGATGTCGCACCTCGTGCACACGGAGTACCTCCTGGCCGGCCGCACCCGCAGCGACGTTCGCGAGGTCCTGCGCGACACGATGTACGCCGCCACGGTCACCGGCTCCCCGGTCGAGAACGCCTGCCGGCTGATCAAGGAGTACGAGCCGCACGGCCGCGGCTACTACGGCGCCGCGCTGGCCGTGCTCGGTCGTGACCCCGAGGGCGAGCCGGTCCTCGACAGCCCCATCGTCATCCGCACCGCCGACGTAGACCTCGACGGCAACCTGTCGGTCACGGCCGGTGCCACGCTCGTGCGCGACTCCGACCCGGCGTACGAGGTGGCCGAGACGCACGCCAAGGCCGGCGGCATCCTCTCCGCCTTCGGCCTCGTGCCCACCCCACCCGCGCGGCGCGAGGAGGTGCTGGAGCTCGTCAATGACGAGGACGTGCTCGTCGCCCTCAACAGCCGCAACCGCCGGCTCTCGTCGTTCTGGCTGACCGACCAGGGCGACAGCGAGCCCGACCCGCGCCTGGCCGGGAGGTCGGTCGTCATCCTCGACGGCGAGGACGACTTCGTGAACATGCTGCGCCACGTCCTCGGCGTGCTCGGCATGGAGAGCTCGGTCGTGCGGCACGAGGACTACACCGACGGCTGCCTCGAGGGCCACGACCTCGTCATCGTCGGTCCCGGACCCGGCGACCCCCGCGACGACGCCGACCCCAAGATGGCCACCCTGCGCGCCGCCGTCGACTCGCTGCTGGAGCGGCAGCAGCCGTTCCTGGCGGTCTGCCTCGGCCACCAGGCGCTCTGCCACCGGCTCGGGATCCCCCTGGCCTACAAGGACATCGTCTTCCAGGGCACCCAGTCGGCGCTCTCGGTCGACGGGCGCACCGAGCGGGTCGGCTTCTACAACACCTTCGTCGGTCGGGTCGGCCCCGGCACCGAGCTGCCCGAGGGTGTCAGCGTGGACGCCGACCCGGAGACCGGGGACGTGCACGTGCTGCGCGGCCCGCACTACACGGGCATCCAGTTCCACGCCGAGTCGATCCTCACCCAGCGCGGCGACGGCCTGCTGCACGAGGTCGTCGCCCGGCTCCTGGGCTGAGGGCCGCGTGGTCCTCAGCGGCCCCGTGCCCGACGTGGTGGTCGTGGACCACCACGATTCCTACACCTGGTCCCTGGTGCACCTCGTCGCCTCGGTCACGGGCAGGCTCCCCACGCTCGTGCAGCACAACGAGACGACGGTCGAGGAGGTGCTCGCCCACACCCACGTCGTGCTCTCGCCGGGTCCCGGCCACCCCGACGTCCCCACCGACTTCGCGGTCGGCGGCGCCGTGCTCCGTGACGCCAGCCGGCCCGTCCTGGGAGTCTGCCTCGGCATGCAGGGCCTGGTGACGGCGTACGGCGGGAGGGTCGAGCGCGCCGTGCCGGCCCACGGTCGCGTGTCGACGGTGTCCCACACGGACGTCGGCGTGCTCGCGGGGCTGCCGCAGGGGTTCCGTGCCGTGCGCTACCACTCGCTGGCCGCCACCGTCGTGCCCGGCTGCCTCGAGGTCACCGCCACCGCGGACGACGACGGCGCCGTCATGGCGGTGCGCCACCGCGACCTGCCGCTCGAGGGCGTGCAGTTCCACCCGGAGTCGGTGCTCTCCGAGCACGGCCGGCACCTCGTGGAGAGGTTCCTGGCCCGATGAGCACCCCCCCGGCTCCTGAGGCGGCCCCGGACCTGACCCGGCACCCGGTCATCGCCGAGTGGCTCGCCTCGCCCTCTCCGCGGAAGTTCTGGCTCGACGGCGGCGGCGCCCGCGACTGGTCCGGCCAGCGCTCCATCCTCGGCGTCCTCGCGGACGACGACGTCTCCCTCACCTACTCCGCCGCCCGCCGCGAGGTCACCCGGCACGTCGGCGGCCGCGCCGAGGTCGTCGGCGACGACGTCTTCGCGGTGCTCGAGGCGGAGCTCGCTGCCGGGGGGCCGCGGGACCAGTGGTTCGGGTACCTCGGGTACGCCTGCCGTCCCGACCTCCCCGCCCGGCCCTCCGCCGACGTCCCCGACGCCGTGCTGATGCGGCCCTCGCGGGTGCGGTTGGTGGAGCACGGGTTCTCGGGTGGGTCGGTCTCTGTTGCTCCGGGGTCGCCCACGCCGTCCGGGCCCTTCGGGCCCGACCCCCGGCTCGACGGCGCCCCCTTCGTCGCTACCAGCCCTCTCGCTCGTTCCTCACGAGAGGGCCGCCAGACCCAACCACGCT
>NZ_JASBRN010000024.1 GCF_030149505.1 Nocardioides sp. | reverse complement strand
CCGAACACTTTTTCACCCTCAGCTCGAGCTGAGGGTGAAAAAGTGTTCGGACTACCCCCGCTACGGGACCCCTGTGACAGGTGGGACGACCAGCCCGGCAGCCCCGACCTCAGTCGCTCTCGGGCGTCCAGACCTTCTTGGCGGCGAGCAGCCCGTCGCCGACGGGCAGCAGCACGCTGAGCAGGCCGTCGTGCTCGGCGACGGTGCGCCCGAGCTCGCGGATGGCGACGGTCTCCTCGTCGCGCTGGCTGGGGTCGGCGACGCGGTCGTGCCACAGGGCGTTGTCGAAGACCACGACGCCGCCGGGGCGCAGCAGCCGCCAGGCCTCGGCGAGGTAGGCGGCGTACTCGCGCTTGTCGCCGTCGCAGAAGACCAGGTCGTAGTGGCCGTCGGTCAGCCGCGGCAGCACGTCGAGCGCGGCGCCGGCGATGGTGCGGGCGCGCTGGGTGGCGATCCCGGCCTCGGCGTACCCCTCGCGCGCCAGGCGCTGGTGCTCGGCCTCGATGTCGACGGTGGTGAGCACGCCGTCGGCGCGCATGCCCCGCAGCAGCCACAGGCCCGAGACGCCGGTGCCGGTGCCGATCTCGACGACCGCACGGGCGTCGAGCACCGAGGCCAGGAAGCGCAGGGCTGCGCCGCCGCCGGGGCTGATCGGCACCACGCCGACCTCCTCGGCGCGCGCACGGGCCGCGGCCAGGACGTCGTCCTCGGCCACGAACTCCTCGCTGTAGGTCCAGCTGGTGGCGTTGATCGGGGTGGTGATGACGGCCTCCTCAGGCGGGTGGTCGGGCGTCAACCTACCGCGGGGCAGGCCCACCCGGCCGCAGGCGCGAGCGGGGTACGCCGCCGGCCGCGGGCCCGGGGACCGGACCGCAGGCGGTGCCGCCACGCGGGAACACCGCCGCCCCCTCGTCCGTTGGACTCTCAGACAGCCCGAGGAGCACTCACAGCCTCCTCTCAGCAGCAGTCCCTACCGTGAGGAGCCAGAGTGCGGGGCAGGTACTGGTCGAGGGGGACCCAGGTGGACGACAGCACCGTCACGACGGGCCAGGACCTGTCGTGGGAGCGGATCGTCGAGCAGCACTCCGACCGCGTCTACCGCCTGGCCTACCGCCTCACCGGCGACCGCCACGACGCCGAGGACCTGACCCAGGAGGTCTTCGTGCGGGTCTTCCGCTCGCTGGACTCCTACACGCCCGGCACGTTCGAGGGCTGGCTGCACCGCATCACCACCAACCTCTTCCTCGACCAGGCGCGCCGCAAGCAGCGGATCCGCTTCGACGCCCTCTCCGACGAGCGCGCCGACCGGCTCACGAGCGCCGCGCCGGCCCCCGAGGTCGCCTACACCGACCAGCACTTCGACGACGACGTCGAGGCCGCGCTGGCCACCCTCCCGCCGGACTTCCGCGCCGCGGTCGTCCTGTGCGACGTCGAGGGACTGTCCTACGAGGAGATCGCCACGATCCTCGACACCAAGCTCGGCACCGTCCGCTCCCGGATCAGCCGCGGCCGCGCGATGCTGCGCCAGACGCTGGCGCACCGCGCGCCCACCGACGGCCGCGAGCGGTACGCCGGGCCCGCGATGCCCCAGGAGGTCACCCACCCGTGATCGGTCACCTCGGCGCCCGCGCCAGCGCCCTGCTCGACGGACAGCTGCCGCCCGCGGAGGCCGAGCGGCTGTGGGCCCACGTCCACGGCTGCCACCTGTGCCGCGACCTCGTCGAGCGCGAGGGCTGGGTCAAGACCCGGCTCTCCGGGCTCGCCGCCCGCGAGGGCTCCTGCGCCCCCGACCACCTCAAGAGCGCGCTCCTGGGCGCCTGCTCGATGCCGCCCGCGCGCACCCCCGGCGACGGCGTGACGCCGTACGGACCGGTGCCGGGCCTGCCGCCTGTCGTGCGGGCCGGCTCGGCGGGCTCCCCATCGGCCCCCCGAGCACGACGGACGGCGGTGCTCGCCGGGGTCGGCGGCGCCGCCGGGATGGCCGTCCTCGGGGTGCTCGCCCTGGGCACCGCGCCGGCCGACGCGCCCACGGTCGACCGCCGCGCCCCGGTGGCCGACCTCGACCGGGTCACCCCGCAGCCGGGGGAGGGCACCTCGCTCCTGCTCCCGGTCGGCCGCGGCATCCGCCCCTGACGACGTACGCCGCCGGCCGGGCCGTCACCGCTCACGGAGCCGGGCACGGGTCGACCCCCGGGTCCGGCGTCGCGGACGCGGCACCCCACCGCGGGGTGGTTGGCCGGTCGGGGATGATGGAGCGGTGAGCGAGCAGGACCGGACCGAGCCGTCGCAGCCCCCCGAGCAGCAGCCGGAGCGGGCGCCCGAGGCGCGGGCCGAGCAGCCGGCACCGCAGCAGACCGGGCCCACGTGGGGTGGGCGACCGACCACCGAGCAGGCCCAGGTCGAGCAGGCCCAGGTCGAGCAGCCCCGGGCCGAGCAGGCCCGGGAAGCGCAGCCGCCCGCCGACTGGACGTCGCGGACCCAGCCGCTGCCCGGCGTACCGGCACAGGCCCCGGGGCCCTGGGGCCAGCCCTACGGCCAGCAGCCCCAGCCGTACCCGCAGCAGTTCCCCCAGCCCGGCGCCCACGCCGCCCGAACCGATGTCCCGACCGCCCGCGTGGGCGGCTGGGTGTGGCCCGTGGTCGCGGTGCTCGCGCTCGTCGTCGGCGTGATCGGCGGGGTCGTCGGCGCCGCCGGCTTCCGGATCCTCGACGAGGCCTCCGAGGAGCCCGGGCTGGTGAGCACCGGCCTCGACGGCGTCGAGACCCGCGAGGACGCGCCGCTCACGGCCGCGGACGGCACGATCGCCAACGTCGCCGACGCGCTGCTGCCCAGCACCGTCCAGATCATCGCCGAGTTCGGCGGCGACGAGTCGGGGGCCACCGGGTCCGGCTTCGTGCTGGACCGCCAGGGACACGTCGTCACCAACAGCCACGTCGTCGCCGACGCCGACGAGGACGGCGGCCGGATCCAGGTCGTCGACCAGGAGGGCAACCGCTACGACGCCGAGGTCGTGGGGCGCAGTGCCGTCTACGACCTCGCGGTGCTCATCGCCCCCGAGATGGCCGGGGAGTTCGAGCCGAGCGCGCTCGGCGCCTCGACCCGGCTGCGCGTCGGCGAGACCGTCGTGGCCATCGGCTCCCCGCTCGGCCTGTCCTCCACGGTGACGGCGGGCATCGTCTCCGCGCTCGACCGCCCGGTCACCACCGGTGATCCCGAGTCGACCTCCTACATCAACGCCGTGCAGACCGACGCCGCGATCAACCCCGGCAACTCCGGCGGCCCGCTGGTCAACCTGCTCGGCGAGGTCGTGGGGGTCAACTCCGCCATCGCGACCACGGGCGGCTTCGGCCGCGATGCCGGCAACATCGGCGTCGGGTTCGCGATCCCGGTCGAGCAGGTCCGGATCACCGCCGACCAGATCCTGCGCACGGGAGAGGCCCAGTACCCCGTCATCGGCGCCGAGGTCCGCACCGGGAACGACGACGGTGACGGTGCGGAGATCCAGGAGGTCACCGCCGGCAGCGCTGCCGAGGAGGCGGGCCTGCAGGACGGCGACGTGGTCACCGAGGTCGAGGGCCTGCGGGTCACCGACGGCATCGCGCTCATCGTCGCCATCCGCACCTACCAGCCGGGGGAGCGGGTCGACTTCACCGTCCGCCGGGACGGCCAGGAGCGGGTCGTCAGCATCGAGCTGCGGGGCCAGGTGGGCTGAGCCCCCCGGGGGCACGGCGCTGCCCTGGGCCGGAGGTCACCAGGGTCGAGGTGCGACTCGTGGCCTGACGACGCGGCCCCGCGCGTCCAGGGGCCTCGACCCAGGCCTCGACACGCACCTCGACGCCGGCCGGTGGCTGACGACCGCGGCCCCGCGGGTCCCGGCGGGCGTCAGTCCGCGACCGGCTGCTCCCGGTCGGCGTCCTCGTAGGGGTGCTCGTCGACGAAGGTGCGGGTCTGGGCGTACATCTGCTCGATGAACTCCTCCAGCCGGGCCGCCTCGACCCGCCACTGGCCGCGCCCGCCGATCTTGATCGCCGGCAGCTCGCCGCGCCGCACCAGGGCGTAGACCTGCGCGCTGCTGGTGTTGAGCACCTCGGCCACGTCGGCGAGGGTGAGGAAGCGGGGCGTGGCGGCCATGACCCCATGGTGTCACCTCGGGCGGGCGTCGCGGCGCAGCCCCGACGGGCCTGTGGAGGGGGCCCGTGGAGGGGCCTGTGGAGAGGCAGGTGAGGCGGGGCGCGGAACGGGGAAGGATGCGCGCCGTGGCCATCGATCTCGGGACCTCCCACACCGCCGGGTCAGGGGCGCCGCCCCGCTCGCTGACCCCACCCGCCGCGACCCGCAGCCGCTCGCCGGGCTGGCGCGACCCCCGCCTGTGGGTGGGCGTGGTCGTGGTGGCCGGCTCGGTGCTGCTCGGGGCACGCGTGGTCGGGGCGGCCGACGACACGGTCACCGTGTGGGCGGCCGCCGAGGAGCTCGCGCCCGGCGCCACGCTCGCCGCCGACGACCTGGTCGCGGTGCGGGTCCGGTTCGCCGACGAGGCCGACCTGGCGGCGTACCTCCCGACCGGCGAGGAGCTGCCCGCCGACGCGACCCTCACCCGCGGCGTCGGGGCCGGCGAGCTGGTGCCGACCGCGGCCCTGGGAAGCGCGGAGGACACCGGGCTGCTGCAGCTGCCGATCGCCGTCGAGCCCGAGCAGCTGGCCGGCGCGGTCTCCTCCGGCACCCGGGTCAACGTCTACCTCGTGGCACGCGGCGGCTCCGACCGCGGCTACGACTCCGGCGAGCCGGTCCTCGAGGACGTCGCGGTGCTCGACGCCAGCCTCGCCGACGAGGGGTACGCCGCCAGCGGGCTGCGCCGGCTGGTGCTGGCGGTCCCCGAGGAGGACGCGGGCCGCTTCTACGGACTGCTCGGCAGCCTCAGCGACCCGCTCGTGTCGGTCGCGGCCCGCGGATGAGCGTCACCGTCGTCCTGGTCGCCGGTGGCGGGGCCGCCTGGGAGGCCCGGGCGCTGGAGGTGCTCGGATCCCGCAGCGGCGTGGTCGTGCTCAAGCGGTGCGTGGACGTCGACGACCTGCTGGCCGCCTCGGCCTCGGGGCAGGCCGACGTCGCGGTCGTCGGTCTCGACGCGCACGGCCTCGACCAGGGCGCCGTCGACCTCGTCCGCCGCCACGGGGTCCGCCCGGTCGTGGTGGTGCCGCGCGGCACCCCGTCCGAGGCCGCGCGAGCGCGAGCCGTCCGGATCGGCGTGCGGACCCTGGTCGCCGAGGAGCAGGTCGACTCCCTGGGCGAGGCGGTCACCCGGCCCGAGGAGGGACTGTCCGGCGCCACCTCCGTGCGCGAGGGGGCCGGCGACCCCGAGCAGGCCTGGAGCGAGGCCCTGCACGACGAGCCCGACAGCGGCGAGCCCGGCACGGTGCCCGGCCGGGTCGTCGCGGTCTGGGGCCCGGCCGGTGCACCCGGGCGCAGCACGG
>NZ_JASBRN010000012.1 GCF_030149505.1 Nocardioides sp. | reverse complement strand
TCGTTCTCATCGGCCTCGGCATCGTGATCCTCGTCAGCGGCGGAGCCTTCGGACTCTGACGTAGCGGCAGCGATCCAAACGGCCCCGACCGGGCGCACCCCTCTCGGTTCAGACCGCGACACCTACCTGCAGCCAGTCCTGCGTGATCGCGGCAACAAGACCGCCACGGAGCGCTGCAAAAACCCCGCCACCAAGCGAACGAAGCCACAGCGCAAGGGGCCCGTCAGGCCCAGATGTACTCCTCGGCGATCGCGCCGTCGCGCCACTTGGCCACAGTGACCATGCGGTCACCGTTCTCGAACTCGCCAATGACACTTCGGCTTAAGGAGCGACAGGGTCAAGGTATCGGCCAGAGCGCCCCGGATAGGGATCCCCTTCCGGAAACGCCGATGCGCCGCCTCACGTCTGCTGCCAGTTCCGCTCGTTTGATGTGACGACACGGCTCCGTCTCGACCCCACAGACCTAAATGTCTACTGATCCAGTGTTCTTGAGGCGGAAGTTCGATCGCCTCGTTTCAACTGCATCTCGACACGACCCGAGCGACTCAGTGGGCCATGTCGACGAAGCGGCTGTAGTGACCCTGGAACGCGACGGTGAGGTCCCGGGTCGGGCCGTTGCGGTGCTTGGCCACGATCAGGTCGGCCTCGCCGGGGCGGGTCGACTCCTTCTCGTAGACGTCGTCGCGGTGCAGGAGGATCACCATGTCGGCGTCCTGCTCGATCGAGTTGTGGAGGGCGATGCCGTTGGCGACGAAGTTGTGCACCCCCAGGACCGTGGCGTCGTAGACCTCCTGCTCACCGATCGGCTCCACCGAGGCGACGCTGTCCCAGTAGATGTCGTTAGTGGCGAGCACCTCGAGCTCGGCGTCACCCAGCACCTCGGCGACGCGCGCCATCCGCTGTCGGCTGGGAGCGTGCTTCCACATGGTGGATCCGCCGAAGGCGGTGCCCATCGACGTCGCGAACTCGCGGTGGGTCATGCCCTGCTCGGCCAGCACCTCTCGCACCCGCCCCCAGACCTCCTGGGGCACCGTGTCGAGATTGGTGTTGGGCCTCACGTCACGGATGGCGGCCGCGAGCCGGGCTACCTGCTCGCCTCGCGCACCGTGGACCCCGATCTCGTCGAGGAAGCGGAGCTGGTTCTCGCTGCCCACGACGTGGACGTGGAAACCGTCGCGGTACCCCTTCTTGCGCACCCGCTTGATCCGGGTGAAGACGTTCCACCGGGCCAGCAGGCGCGCGACGTCGTCGGCCAACCGTCGGCTCGTGCTCGCGTAGTAGACGCGGCCCATGTTGCGCTTCTCGTCGAGGTGCACGCAGCCGTCGGTCGCCCAGAGGTGCCGCAGGAAGAGACCGACCTGCTCCTTGGGCAGCCCGAAGACCCAGTCGGGGACGAACTTCTCGTGGCTGCGCAGCCCGAAGAGGCCGTCCTCGTCCAACCAGGCTGCGATCGGGTTGCGCCGCCCGCGGGCGAGGAGGAAGGGGGCGGGGAGCCGGAGCGTGGTCACGCGGGCGGCGGCGTACTCGTCGCGGATCGCCGTGATCCCGAAGCGACGCGCGGCCGCCTCGGCGACGGCGGTCAGGTTCGCCTCGTCGATGCTGGCGTAGCGGATCGGCTGCCGCTTGACGAACGAGCCGTCCCCCAACATGTGCGCGAGGAGGACGATCTCGTCCTCGTCGCGCGGGGTGATCTGCATCGGCGGGGGCACGTGGCGGACCGAACCCACGCGGGCACCGACGGTGAGCTCGGCGAGCGGCACCCAGCCGTCGTAGGTGAGGAACGGGTGGTTGCCGGTCGCCTGCACCCTCCGCCCCGAGGCGAGGGTGACCTCGAAGACCTGCTTGGTGCCGGAGGGGAACGCGTGGGTGAGCGTCCGCGGCACGAGCTTGAGCCGATCGTCGAGCGCCCACACCGGGACGTCGGTCGCACCCGACTCCATCAGCTCGCCCAGGCTGACCTCGGCGTTGGTGTCGGCGCGCAGCAGCCGGGTCTCGGCTGTGAGGCAGCCCGACTCACGCAGGTCGCTCATCATCGGGCGCTTGTCGCCGCGCTGCTCGGGACCACGGTTGAGCTGGGAGAGCGCGATGATCGGGACCTCGAGCTCCTTGGCCAACAGCTTGATCTGCCGGGAGAACTCCGAGACCTCGAGCTGGCGCGACTCGACCTTCTTTCCCGAGGTCATCAGCTGGAGGTAGTCGATGACGATCAGCTTCAGGTCGTGACGCTGCTTGAGCCGCCGCGCCTTCGCGCGGATCTCCATCATCGTCATGTTGGGGCTGTCGTCGATGAACATGGGCGCGCTCGAGACCTCGCCCATCTTCCGGGCGAGCTTGGTCCAGTCCTCGTCGCCCATGTTGCCGTTGCGGATGTGGTTGAGCGGGACCTTCGCCTCGGCCGAGAGCAGGCGCATGGTGATCTCCGAGCGCGTCATCTCCAGGCTGAAGAAGACGCTCGCCAGGTTGTTGTGGATCGAGGCCGCCCGGCAGAAGTCCAAGGCGAGCGTCGACTTCCCCATGGCGGGGCGTGCGGCGACGATGATCATCTGCCCCGAGTGCAGACCGTTGGTCAGCTCGTCGAGGTCGGCGAAGCCGGTGGGCACGCCGTAGAGCCCCGCCTCCCGGTTGCCGATGGCCTCGATCTCGTCGAGGACGCCGTCCATGATGTCGGAGAGCGGGGCGTAGTCCTCGCCCCCGCGCTTGTCGGCGATCTTGTAGACCTCGGCCTGGGCCTGGTCGACGATGTCGTCGACCTCGCCCTCCCCGGCGTACCCGATCTGGACGATGCGCGTGCCCGCGTCGACCAGCCGGCGCAGGATCGCCTTCTCCCGGACGATCTCGGCGTAGTAGGCGGCGTTGGCCGCGATCGGGACGTTGGCCGAGAGCGTGTGGAGGTAGGGCGCGCCGCCGATCCGCTCGAGCTCGCCGCGCCGCTGCAGCTCGGCGGCGACGGTGATCATGTCCACCGGCTCGCTGCGGCCGTAGAGGTCGATGATCGCGTCGTGGATCGTCTCGTGGGTGGGCCGGTAGTAATCGGTGCCGCGCAGCACCTCTGAGACCTCGGCGCAGGCGTCCTTGCTGATCAGCATCGACCCGAGCACGGACTGCTCGGCGGCCATGTCCTGCGGCGGGGTGCGGTCGCCGGGCTTGGTCGGGCGCTCGCCGGGGGCGTAGGAGACCGGGCCGTCGCCCCAGTCCTCGTACGGCGGCTCGGAGAGGTGGCCCGGCGGCTGCTCGGTGATGCTCACGGGTGCTCCCTGATGACGGCTGCGGCGGCGGTGCTGGCTGCTCTGGTGCGGTCCCCGGGCGGGGGCCTGCGTCGCCCCGACGCTAGGACCGAGCACCGACACTCCGGTGCTCGACCGGGCCTCCACGACGGTGGGGAGGCCGGCTCGGCGCGCGCGGGTGACCCCCGGCGACCGCGTGACCGTACGTGCCGGTGGAGCCCCTCCGGAAGGAGCCTGTCCACAGGGCCTGGGGATAACTGGGGAGGACCCGTGGAGGACCCCCGTCCACGTGTGCACAGGATGGGGAGGAGGCTGTGGACAAGTGATCGGCCGTGCCTGCAAAACGGCCGCTGACCTGGGACGACGTGGTTGCACAGCTGTGCAGGAAAGAAATCTGCCTGGTGACCTGGTTCACATTCCCGTCATGCGCCCGTCGCCGGTCGGTATGTCGACAAAGGAGCGGGACAGTACGTTTTCCACCGTTCCGCCGAGTTATCCACCGGTGCGGGGACATCTGGTCCGAACGGACTATTGCTGCTTGGGAGGAGGTCGTGGGAAGGGTGCCGACCTCTCGTCCGACCACGGCCCGGGCCACCGACCGCGAGATCCTCCGGCTGGCCGTCCCGGCCCTGCTCGCCCTCGTCGCCGAGCCGCTGTTCCTCCTCGGCGACGCGGTGGTCGTGGGTCGCCTCGGCACGCCCGAGCTCGCCGGGGTCGGCGTCGCCGCGGTGGTCCTCCAGAGCGTGGTCGGGCTGTGCATCTTCCTCGCCTACGGCACCACCGCCGGCGTCGCGCGCCGCCTCGGCGCCGACGACCTCCGGGGCGCGGTCGCGCTGGGCGTCGACGGCGCGTGGCTCGCCACCCTCATCGGCGCGGTGGTCACCGTCGCCGGCGTCCTCGCCTCCTCCTGGCTCGTCGGCCTCTTCGACGTCTCCGCGGAGGTCGAGCGACACGCGGTGGACTACCTGCGCCTCTCCTTCCTGGGCACCGCGCCCCTGCTGGTGGTGCTCGCGGTCACCGGGGTGCTGCGTGGACTCCAGGACACCCGCACCCCGCTGCGCGTCGCCGTCGTCGGCAACGCCGCGAACCTCGCGCTCAACGTCCTGCTCGTCCACGGGGTCGGCTGGGGGGTCGCCGGCGCCGCCGTGGGCACGGTCCTGGCCCAGCTCGGCATGGCCGGCTGGCTGCTCGCGGTCCTGGTGCGCGCCGCCCGGCGCCACGGGAGTCCGCTGCGCCCCGACGCCGGCGGGGTCCGGCGCGCGGCCCGCACCGGTGTCCCCCTCGTGGTGCGCACCCTCACCCTGCGCGCCGCGATCGTCCTCACGGCGTACGCCGTCGCCTCGGCCGCCACCGACCCGGGGACCGCCACGGGCACGGCTGCCGGCACCGACCCCGGTGGCCGCCTCGCCGCCGAGGAGGCGGCCCGGATCGCCACCCACCAGCTCGCGATGACGATCTGGACGTTCCTCGCGTTCGTGCTGGACGCCATCGCGATCGCCGCCCAGGCCCTGACCGGCCGCTCCCTGGGCGCGGGCGACCGCGACGGCACCCGCCGCCTGACCCGGCGGATGACCTGGTGGGGACTGTGGACCGGTGTCGTCACCGGCCTAGGCCTGGCCGCGCTCTCGCCGCTCCTCGGCCCGCTCTTCACCGCCGACCCCCGTGTCCACGAGCTGCTCGTGCCGGTGCTGCTGGTCGCCGCCTGCTTCCAACCGGTCGCCGGGGTCGTCTTCGTCCTCGACGGGGTCATCATCGGCGCCGGCGACGGCCGCTACCTGGCCTGGGCCGGGGTCATGGTGCTGCTCGCCTACGCGCCGCTGCTCCTGCTCGTCGACGGCGCCGACCTGGTGGTCGTCTGGGCGGTCTTCGGCGCCGGGTTCATCGGCAGCCGGGCCCTCGTGCTGCTGCTGCGTGCCCGGGGCGGGCGGTGGATGGTCACCGGAGCGGAGGTCGGGCGCGGTCCGGCCTGACCCACCGCGGGACGGCACCTCGTAGTCTGCGCGCATGGTCCCGCTCCACCCCGTCGCCCTCGGGCTGGTGATCATCGCGCTGGTCGTCGACGGGCGCGGCTGGGACCTCCTCCCCGACCCGCTCGGCTGGCTCCTGGTGCTCGTCGGCACCCGGGCCCTGCCCGCCACCCTGCGACACCGCAGCGCCCTGCTCACCAGCGCGGCCCTCGCCCTGGTCGTCTCCGCCGTGGTCTGGCCGCCCGCGGTGGCCGAGCAGGTCAGCGCGACCGACGACTCCGTCGCGTGGGCGCTGAGCCTGCCCCAGCTCGCCTACCTCGCCCTGCTCGCGGACGCCGCCCGGTACGCCGCCCGCCAGGCGGGTGTCCCGGGGCGGGCCGCGTGGTTCGCCGTCGTCGGCATCCTCGCCGTCGCTGCCGCCGTGCTCCCGGTCCTGGTGCTGGGCGCGGGGGTGGACTCGTTGGCCGGCACCGCCGTGCTCGCCGCCACGCTCAGCCTGCTGCTCCTCGCGGTCCTGGCCCTGGTCTCCGCGCGCGCACCGTGGCTCGGCGGCCACCCCCGACCGCTGCCCGGACTGCCCCGGGAGGGCTCCGGCGACGGTCACAGCGACGGGCCGAGCGGCCCAGCGGGTGGACCAGACCGCCATTCCCGCCCGAAATCCGGCGAGTCTTCGTAGCCTGGGGCCCTCCCCGCGCGTTGGACCCCTCGTCCGACCACCGCGGTGGCGTCCCGGGCCCCGCCCGGTCGCCGCACGAACGCACCCGACCCCGAGGACCCCCCACCATGACCCGTACCCCTCGCTCGCGCCGACCGGCCTCCCTCGTGGCCGCCGCGTCCGCCGCCGCGCTGCTGGGTGCCCTGCTCCCGGTCACGCTCGTCGCCGCTCCCGCCCAGGCCGCCAACGGCTGCCTCTCCGAGGTCGAGACCGGGGCCGGGCCGATCCCGTTCCTGCAGCCCGGCGGTCGCTGCGACGACCAGGTGCCGCCGACGGCCACCCTCGTGTCGGTCACCCCCGCACCCAACGACGCTGGCTTCGTCAGCAGCCGGTCGCTGACCTTCACCTACGACGGTGCGCACAGCGACGCCGACTCCGACGTCATCCGCTTCGAGTGCAAGTTCTACAACACGGCTGCCGCCCCGGCGGAGTGGACGCAGTGCGGCACGAAGGGCGAAGGGCCGCTCTCGGTCACCTACGACGGCCTCGCCGACACCACCGCGGTCCCCTACACCTTCGAGGTCCGCGCGTACGACGCTGCCGACCGCACCATCGACGCCACCTCGGACCCGAGCACCAACCCGCTCATCCCGGGCTCGCCGGCCGAGACCGACCTGGAGGACACCCAGCAGACCCCGGTCAAGCAGGTCGTCAGGATCGACACCCGGGCGCCGCAGGCGTTCATCTTCAACACGCCGTTCGACGCGGAGACCCCGAGCCTGCCGATGCTCACCACCGACAGCCCGACCTTCCGGCTCGCCTCCTCCGAGGGCAACGTCGTCTACCGCTGCGACATCGACGGGCGCCAGGTCCCCTGCCAGGACGGCAACTCGACCTTCCGTCGCCTCGGTGCCGGCACCAAGGTGCTGAGCGTCAGCGCGACCGACCCGGCGGGCAACGTCGACCCCGACCCGGCCACCACCACCTTCACCGTCCCGGCCGACATCGAGCTGCCGAGCGGGGGCAAGTGGCGCGAGACCGCCTCCCCCCGCGCGTTCGGCGGCTCCTACATCGAGACCACCGCCTTCGGTGCGAGGTTCTCGGTCGAGGGCACCAACGTGCGCGAGGTCCGGCTGATCGCCACCAAGCGCCCGCAGGCGGGCATCCTGCGCTACAAGGTCCCCGGCAACCCCAACTGGGCGAAGGCCAAGCTCAACTCCTCGCGGATCGAGCGCGGCGCCGTGATCGTGCTGCGCAACCCCAGCAGCAAGTCCTTCACCGGCACCATGAAGTTCAAGACCATGTCGCGCGGCAAGCTCATCGAGGTCGACGCGATCATGCTGCGTTGAGCCGTGCGGCGGCTTGGCGCCGAACGACGCTCGACGGGTCGAGCGAGGGCCGCGGCTGAGGAACGCAGCCGCGACACCCGTGTCGAGACACCAGTCCGACATCGCAGACGGTCAGCACCGACGACAGAGCCCCCGCCCGGATCACCGGGCGGGGGCTCTGTGCGTGGTGCGTTGCTGGTGGTGCGGGGCCTCAGGCCTTGACCACGTTGAGCGACACGGTCGCGACGACCTCGTCGTGCAGGCGGACGGTGACCTGGTGGGCACCGAGGCTGCGGACGGCGTGGTCGACGGCGATCGTGCGCTTGTCGACCGACTCGCCGGTGGTGGCGGAGAGGGCCGAGGCGATCTCGGCGACGGTCACGGCGCCGAAGAGGCGACCGCTCTCGCCGGCCTTGACCGACACGTTGACCGTCTGGGCCTCGAGCTTGGCCTTGACCTCCTGGGCGTGGCCGAGGTCGCGGACCGAGCGTGCGGAGCGCGCGGCCTTGATGGACTCGACGGTCTTCTCGCCACCGCGGGTCCAGCGGATCGCGACGCCCTGCGGGACGAGGTAGTTGCGGCCGTAGCCGTCCTTGACCTCGACGACGTCGCCAGGGCCACCGAGACCGGTGACCTCCTGCGTGAGGATGAGCTTCATTGTCTTCTCAGCCCCTCTCAGCGACCGGTGGAGGTGTAGGGCAGCAGGGCCACCTCACGGGCGTTCTTGACGGCGATGGCCACGTCGCGCTGGTGCTGGACGCAGTTGCCGGTGACCCGACGCGCGCGGATCTTGCCGCGGTCGGAGATGAACTTGCGGAGCAGGGTGGTGTCCTTGTAGTCGACACCGGTCGCCTTCTCCTTGCAGAACTGGCAAACCTTCTTCTTGGGCTTGCGCAAAACTGGCTTGGCCATTGTGGTGCTTCCTTCCTAGAAGCCCGTCCCGGAGTGGCTACCGGGTCGGAATGGTTGAGCGGATTGCGATGGTGGTGCGTCGTCCCCGACGCGGGTGTCGCGATCGGTCAGGTCGCGGGTGCCGGATCAGAACGGGGGCTCGTCGGAGACGCCGGGCGCCCCCCACGGGTCCTGTCCGCCCTGGCCGCCGCCGGAGCCGCCGCCCTGGGGACGACCGCCTCCCTGCGGGCCCGCGGTGGCCCACGGGTCGTTGCCGGCCGCCGGGGCGTTGCCGCCACCGGAGTAGCCGCCACCGCCGGCGTTGTAGCCACCGCCCCCGCCGCCGCCCTGTCGGGTGGTGCGGGTGACCTTGGCCGTCGCGTACTTCAGCGACGGACCGATCTCCTCCACGTCGAGCTCCATGACGGTGCGCTTCTCGCCCTCGCGGGTCTCGTAGGAGCGGCTCTTGAGCCGGCCCTGCACGACCACGCGCATCCCCTTCTGCAGGGACTCCGCGACGTTCTCCGCGGCCTGCCGCCAGATCGAGCAGGAGAGGAACAGCGCCTCGCCGTCCTCCCACTCGTTGGTCTGGCGGTTGAGGTTGCGCGGCGTCGACGCGATCCTGAAGTTCGCCACGGCCGCCCCGGACGGGGTGAAGCGCAGCTCAGGATCGTCGGTGAGGTTGCCGACCACCGTGATGACGGTCTCGCCTGCCATGGGTGTCTCCCAACGTGTTGGTGTGCGACCCCGGAGGGGCCGACGGGTGTGCCGATCCGTACGGTCAGGTCGCGATCTTGCCGCGACGGACCGACAACCGACAGGGGTCATCCACAGACGACCGCGTCTCCGAGGGGATCAGCGGGCGTCGGGCCGGATGACCTTGGTGCGCAGGATCGCCTCGTTGAGGGTCAGCTGGCGGTCGAGCTCCTTGACCGTGGCCGGCTCCGCCTTCAGCGAGATGACGGCGTAGATGGCCTCGGCGTTCTTCTTGATCTCGTACGCCAGGCGACGGCGACCCCAGACGTCGACGGACTCGACAGAGCCGCCGTCCTTGGTCACGACACCGAGGTACTTCTCGAGCGAGGGAGCGATGGTGCGCTCCTCGAGGCTGGGGTCGAGGATGACCATGACTTCGTAAGCACGCAAAGCGGTCTCCACCTCCTCTGGACTAGAGCGGCCACGGCATCTCCGTGGCAGGAGGGCTTGCGTCCCGCCGGCGACGCCGGCGGTGTCCCCGCCCGGTGGCCATCGGTGGCCCACGGAGAGGGACGGTGCAGGTTACCAGCGGCGGCGGGACCCCGCCCATTCCGCGACGGCGGGAGGGCGGTGCGTCCACAGCCCCGCTCCGCCCGGGCGTGGGCGTGGCGGTGCCGGGGTAGGAGCGCGGCCAGGATGCCACCGACCCGACCCCGCACCCCCGGCCGCCCGGACCGGGCACCGGGCCGCGCCCCCCAGCGAGCACCGCGCCGAGCACCGGACGCGCCGTCCGGCGACCGCGACGTCGCCGGCCGCTACGTCCTGCACGCCCACCTCGGCACCGGCGGGATGGGCACCGTGTGGCGCGCCACGGACCGACGCACCGGCGAGGAGGTCGCGCTCAAGCTGCTCCGCGGCGGCCACCACGACCCGGGCTCGGCGGCGCTGCTGCGCTTCGTGCGCGAGCAGTCGGTGCGCATCGAGCACCCGCACGTGCTGTCCCCGAGCGGCTGGGTCGCCGAGGACGAGCGGGTCGCGCTGGCCACCCGCCTGGTCCGCGGTGGCACGGTCGAGGACCTGCTGCTCGAGCACGGCCCCCTCCCCACGACGTACGCCGCCGCGCTGCTCGACCAGCTGCTCGACGCGCTCGGGGCGGTGCACGCTGCCGGGGTCGTCCACCGCGACGTGAAGCCGGCCAACCTGCTGCTCGACCCGACCGGCGCGGGTCGTCCGCGGCTGCTGCTGGCCGACTTCGGGGTAGCCGTCGTCGCCGGCGACCCGCGGCTGACCCGGGTGCCGGGGCCGGTCGGCACCGACGGCTACCTCGCCCCCGAGCTCGGCGCGGGCGGACCGCCCACCCCCGCGCAGGACCTGTACGCCGTCGGCGTCGTCGGCACCCAGCTGCTCACCGCGGCCGGGCCTGACGCCCCCGTGCCACCTGGCCCCCTCGCCCCCCTCCTGGCAGCGCTGCGCGACCCCGACCCGGCCCGGCGCCCCGCCGACGCGGCCGCGGCCCTCGCGGGCCTCCGCGCGCTCGACCTCCCGCCCGGGCCGCCCTGGAGCCGCGACCGCCCGACCCCCGACGTGCCCGACCGGATGGCCGCCTCCGTGTCGACCCGCCCGGGTGCGGCCCCGCTGGCCCTCCCGGCGCTGCTGCTCCTGCTCGCCCTGGTCCTCCTGGTCACGGCCCTCCTGCTCGCCTGACCCCGGGGAGCACGCCACACGCGGGTAGTCCGCACCTCGGCCTCGACGCGATCCCACCCGGACACCGCCTCGGAGCCGTCGGCGCCCCCTCCTACGCTGGCGCCATGAGCGAGCTGAAGATCGGCGCCCACGTGGAGCAGGACGACCCGCTGGCCGAGGCCGCGGCCCGCCAGGCGCCCCTGGTGCAGTTCTTCCTCGGCGACCCGCAGGGCTACCAGGGTCCCGAAGTCCGCTACCCGGGCGGGGCGGAGAAGCTGCGTGCGGACGCCGAGGCAGCAGGGGTGGACCTCTACGTCCACGCGCCGTACATCGTCAACGTCGCCACCACCAACAACCGGATCCGCATCCCCAGCCGCAAGCTGCTGCAGCAGCACATGACCGCCGCCACCGAGATCGGCGCCAAGGGGCTCATCGTCCACGGCGGGCACGTCAACAAGGCCGACGACCCCGAGAAGGGCTTCGACAACTGGCGCAAGGCGGTCGAGGCCACCGAGATCACCATCCCGCTGCTCATCGAGAACACCGCCGGCGGCGACAACGCCATGACCCGCCACCTGGAGCGGATCGGCCGGGTCTGGGACGCCATCTCCGGGGCCGAGGGCGCGGACATGGTCGGCTTCTGCCTCGACACCTGCCACGCCCACGCCGGCGGCAACGAGCTGGAGACGGTGGTGGAGAAGGTGCGCGCCATCACGGGTCGCATCGACCTGGTCCACGCCAACGACAGCCGCGACGCCTTCGGCTCCGGGGCCGACCGGCACGCCAGCTTCGGCGCCGGTGAGATCGACCCCGACCTGCTGGCCGCGGTCGTCCGCGACGCCGGTGCGCCCGTGGTGTGCGAGACCCCCGGGCCCGCCGAGGCACACGTGGCGGACTTCGCCTGGCTGCGGGCCCGGCTCTGACCGCCCACCCCGCCGACCACCGGCCGGGTGTCGCACCGCGGTAACGTCCGACCCGTGCCAGCCGACTCCCTCCGCGCCCCCCTGCAGGTCCGCGAGATCGACGAGGCGACCCACCGCGACCACGTCGCGAGCCGGCCCAGCGCCAGCTTCCTGCAGACCCCCGGCTGGGGCCGGGTCAAGGCCGAGTGGCGCCGCGAGTCGGTCGGCTTCTTCGACGGTGACACCCTGGTCGGCGCCGCGCTGGTCCTCTACCGCCAGCTGCCGAAGGTCAAGCGCTACCTCGCCTACGTCCCCGAGGGCCCGGTCCTCGACTGGGCCGACCTCGACCTCGCCGACGCGCTCGTCCCGCTCGCCGCGCACGTGAAGGCCCGCGGCGCCTTCGGCCTGCGGATCGGCCCGCCGGTGGTCACGGCCCGCTGGAGCGCGCAGCAGGTCAAGGACGGCATCGCCGACGACGGCGTACGCCGCCTGGGCGACCTCGCCCCGCTCGAGCGCGACCCCGCAGGAGCCCGTGTGCTCACCCAGCTGCGCGAGCTCGGCTGGCGCCAGCAGGTCGCCGAGGGCGGGTTCGCCGCCGGTCAGCCCCAGTTCGTCTTCCAGGTGCCGCTCGTCGACGCGGACGGCACGCCCAAGACCGAGGACGACGTCCTCAAGGGCATGAACCAGCTGTGGCGGCGCAACATCAAGAAGGCGGCCAAGGAGGGCGTCGAGGTCACCGCCAGCCAGGGCCGCGAGGACGCCCTGGCCCGACTCGAGGACTTCCACGCGCTCTACGTCCACACCGCGCAGCGCGACCACTTCACCCCGCGCCCGCTGCCCTACTTCCGCACGATGGTCGAGGCCCTGGCCGCCGACGGCGAGGCGGTCGGCCAGGCCGACCGGATCCGGCTCTACGAGGCCCGGCACGAGGGCGACCTGGTCGCCGCGACCATCGCGATCCGCGTCGGCACCCACTCCTGGTACTCCTACGGCGCCTCGTCCACCGACAAGCGCGAGGTCCGCGGGTCCAACGCGGTGCAGTGGGCCATGGTCCGCGACGCCCTCGCGGCCGGCGCCCACGTCTACGACCTGCGCGGCATCACCGACACCCTCGACGCCGAGGACTCCCACGTCGGACTGATCCAGTTCAAGGTCGGCACCGGCGGCCAGGCCGTGGAGTACGCCGGCGAGTGGGACCTCCCGCTCAACCGGCCGCTCTACAAGGCGTTCGAGCTCTACATGGCCCGGCGATGAGGCGGGTGGCCCACCGATGAGCCTGACCCTGACCGTCGACGGCGAGCGCTGGCGCTCCCACCTGCGCGCCACCGCCGAGGCGCACCCCGGCCTGGTGCCGGTCTGCAAGGGCAACGGCTACGGCTTCACGCTCGGCCGGCTGGCCCGGCGTACCCAGTGGCTGCTCGACCAGGACCTCGCCCCGACCACCGCCGACACGATCGCCGTCGGCACCTACGCCGAGCTCCCCGAGGTCTCCAGCCGGTACGACGGCAGCCTGCTCGTCCTGACGCCGTGGCGACCCTTCGGCCCGGCCGTGGACGCCCTCGCCGACGACCGGCTCGCCCGCCGGCTGGTCCACACCGTCTCCCGGCTCGAGGACCTCGGCGACCTGCTCGCGCGCCGCCCCGACGCCCGGTTCGTCCTGGAGCGCTCGACCTCGATGCAGCGCCACGGGTTGAGCGCCCGCGAGCTGTGGACCGCCGCCGAGCACCTCCAGGGCCGCGGCGCCCGGCTCGAGGGCGTGGCCCTGCACCTGCCCCTGGGCCAGGGCACCCACGTCACCGAGGTCGACCGGCTGCTCAACGACGTGGTCGGAGCCGGGCTGCCCGAGACCGGCCCCACCGGGGTGCTGGGCGCCCACACCATCTGGGTCTCCCACCTGAGCGAGCAGGAGCTGGCGACGCTGCAGCACCGCTGGCCCGACTTCACCTTCCGCCCCCGCATCGGCACCGGCCTGTGGCTCGGTGACCGCGGGGCGCTGCGGGTGACCTCCACCGTGCTCGACGTCCACCCGGTCGAGCGCGGCGACGCCTTCGGCTACCGCGGCCGCACCGCGCCGAAGTCCGGGCACCTGCTGGTCGTCTCCGGCGGCACCGCCCACGGCATCGGCCTGGAGGCACCCTCGGGCGACCTCGGGCTCAAGGGCCGCGCCGGCACCCTGGCCCGCGGTGGCCTGGACGCGCTCGGCTTCGTCCGCTCGCCGTTCTCCCTCGACGGCAAGCAGCGGCTCTTCGCCGAGCCGCCGCACATGCAGGCCTCGATGCTCTTCGTGCCCAGCGGGTCGCGCGTGCCGGTCGTCGGCGAGCAGCTCGACGTCCGGGTGCGCTACACGATCACCGCGTTCGACCGGGTGGACGTGGTCTGAGGCCGCCGATCGGGGTAGTCCGAATCATTTCTGATGCTCAGCGCGAGCTGGGCATCAATTCTGATTCGGAGTATCCCGATTCACCCCCGGACCCCTCCCCCTCCCGCCGCCACAGGTCCCGCACGACCAGCCCGCAGAGGTACAGCTCCCCGGCCACCCGGACCAGGATCGCGAGCCAGTAGAACCCGGCGTCCTCCCCGCCCCCGGGAGCCAGCTCCCCGCCGAGGTACCACCAGACGGAGGCGAAGTAGAGGACCTCGGTGCCCTGCCAGACCAGCTGGTCGCGCCAGCGGGGCACGGCGAGCACGGCGAGGGGCAGCAGCCACAGGACGTACTGCGGCGAGTAGACCTTGTTGACCAGCAGGAAGCCGGCGACCACGAGCAGCCCGAGCTGCGCCAGGCTGGGGGTGCGCGGCGCGAGCACACCGATCGCGGCCACCCCCAGGCACCAGGCACCGAACAGCGCGAGCGAGACGGTGTTGATGGTGTCGGGCGAGATGTCGAGGTCGAAGGCCTGGGCGGCCACGAGCCACACGGACCCCAGGTCCGCGCCACGGTCGGAGTTGAAGCTCCAGAAGACCTTCCACTGCGCGAAGCCCGTGAGCATCGCCGGGAGGTCCACCAGCAGCCAGCTCACCGCCGCAGCGACCACGGCCAGCCCGAAGGGCTTCAGGTCGCGCCGCCGCCAGGCCAGCACCAGCACCCCGCCGAGCAGGAAGAGCGGGTAGAGCTTGGTCGCGGTGCCCAGGCCGATGAGCACGCCGGTGAGCACCGGCCGGTCGCGCGACCACGCCCACAGCGCCCCGGCGACCAGCACCACGGCCGGGAGGTCCCAGTTGACCAGCGCGGTCAGGGCCAGCACCGGGGCGGCCGCGAAGGCGGCAGCGTCCCACGGCCGGCGCGGGTCGACGCGGGCCAGCAGCCAGGTCGAGAGCAGCGCGAGCACCGCGAAGCCGAGGGCGTTGACGACCACGAAGGCACGGATCTCGTCCTGCACCTCCGGGTCGCCGAAGAGGGAGTCGGTCGGCTGCAGCCGCCGCTCGTCCAGGTCCGCACCCCCGGTCACGAGCTGGGCGACCCAGGCCGAGCCCCACGCCCAGTAGGAGATGCCGACGGGGTACTCCATCACCTCGGGGTAGCGCTCGCGCACCTCCGCGTCGTTGGAGTAGGGCCAGGCCAGCTCCGCGAGGCCCCGACCCGTGTAGAGGTAGGGCAGGTCGGAGTAGCACATGTGCGTGAAGCGCTGCTCTCCGTCGGTCCACCCGTCCTCGACGCAGCTGGCCTTCTGCACCATGCCCAGGGCGAAGACGACCGCGGTCAGCGCCAGCAGGACCCGCACGGGGGTCCACCACCGGTGCCCGCGCGAGTGGGCGCCGGCCGGCCCGCCGGCGACCTCGCTGAGGACCCGGACCACCCCGTCGTCCGCGGCCCCCGCCGGCGTACGACGTGACGCTCGCGCCTCCGGCGAGGAACCGTCCGGCTCGCTCATCGCTGGCAGGCCCGGGCCGCGGTCACGGGACGTCTTCGCGGCGGGACTCCGGCTGCGCGCTGCTCGAGGCGCCGCCCCCGGCGTTGCCGCTGGGGCTCGGCGAGGAGGACTGCGTCGGCTCCCCGCTCGGCGACGGCTCGGCGGAGTCCGAGGGGCACAGCAGCCCCTCGCACGGGCCGTCGGTGGGCTCCTGGGTCGGCTCGGCCGACTCGGTGGGCTCCTCGGTGGGCTCGGCGGACTCGGTCGGCTCGGGGCTGCGCGTGGGCGTGGGCCGGCGCGTCGGGCTCGGCGGGGCCGTCGTGGGCTCGTAGCCCTCCGGGGCGTCGCCGTCGACGAAGACCGGGTCGGGGAAGTCCTCGACCTCCACGCCCTCCATCATCCGGGTCATGAGGGCCAGCCAGGTCTGTGCGGGGAAGCCGGAGCCGAAGTAGGACGGCAACCACGTGTCGAGCTGGTCGTCACCGTCGCCGCGGACGTACATCACCGCGGTGGCGACCTGCGGGGTGTAGCCGACGAACCAGGCCGAGGAGACGTCGTCGTCGCTGTTGGTCGCGGTGCCGGTCTTGCCAGCGGCAGGACGGCCCAGCGGCAGGACCGTCCGGCCCGAGCCGTCGGCGACCGTCTCCTGCATCGCGTAGGAGACGTCGGCGGCGATGTCCTCGTCGAGGACCCGCTCGCTCTCCTCGTCGAACTCGTAGTCGACCGTGCCGTCGGCCAGCTCGACCCTCTCGATCACGTGGACCTGCGCGCGCCGACCGCCGTTGGCGATCGTGGCGTAGGTGTTGGCCATGTTGATCGGGCTGACGCGGGCGCGACCGAGGGTGAAGAGGGTGTCGTCGGGCATCAGGTCGCGGCTGGTCGCCGGGATGCCGGGGTAGCGCTGGTCACGCTCGGTCGGCGGGATGCCGAGCTCGAGGGCCATCTTGTGGATCTTGCTGGGCCCGCCGAGCGCCTCGGACATGTCGACGAAGGCGGTGTTGATCGAGTCCTCCATCGCAGCGACCGCGTTGACCCGGGCCGGGTAGGGACCCGAGGGGTTGGTGACCTCGAGGCCGTCGGGGAAGACGTAGGGCGAGGTGCCGGCGAAGGTGTCGTTGAGGGAGAAGCCCTCCTTGAGGGCAGCGGCCAGGGTGACCGGCTTCATCGTGGAGCCGACCATGCCGCCGGAGACGGCCCAGTTGATCTGGGAGTCGAGGTAGTCCTGACCGGCGTAGAACCCCAGCAGCCGGCCGGTGCCGACCTCGACGCTGGCGGTGCCGACGTGCAGCTGCTTGTCGCCGAAGCCCTCGGGGCGCGCCTCGACCACGGCCTCCTGCGCCGCGGTCATCGCCTCCTCGCTGAGGGTCGTGGTGACCCGCAGGCCGCCGCCGTCGATCTGGTCCTCGGTGTAGCCCAGCCGCAGCAGCTCGTTGCGCACCAGGGTGAGCATGTGGCCGCGCTGGCCGCCGTACGCCGACTCCGCCTCGATCTCGGGGAAGGTCGGCAGCCGCTTCGCGGCCTGCTCGTGCTCCTCCGCGGTGATCATGTCCAGCTTCAGCATCTGGTCCAGGACGTACCCGTAGCGACCGCGCAGGGCTTCCTTGTTGTCCCGCCCGTTGGCGGGGTCGAACGTGGTGGGGTTGTTCAGCACGGCGGCGAGCACCGCGGCCTCACGCAGCTTGAGCCGCTTGGCCGGCTTGTCGAAGAAGGCCTGCGCCGCCGCCTCGATGCCGTAGGCCCCGCGCCCGAAGTAGATGGTGTTCAGGTAGTTGGTCAGCAGCTCGGTCTTGGAGATCTGCCGCTGCAGCTTGAGTGCGAGCAGCGCTTCCTTGAGCTTGCGGCTGTAGGACTGCTCCTGGCTGAGGTAGAGGACCTTGACGTACTGCTGGGTGATCGTCGAAGCACCCTGCGTGCTCCCGCCGGAGGCGTTGTTGAGGGCCGCGCGCACGATCCCGCGCACGTCGATGCCCGAGTCGGTCCAGAACGTCTCGTTCTCGGCCGCGACCACCGCGTCCTTGATCTCCTGCGGCATCTCGTCGTAGGAGATGATCGTGCGGTCCTGGCGGGCGAAGCTGCCCAGCTCGGTCTCGCCGTCGGCGTAGTAGATCAGCGAGGTCTGGGTCTCGAAGTCCTCGTTGGGGTCGGGGATCTCGACGGCCTGGTAGAGGTAGAAGAAGGCGCCCCCGGCGAGCAGCGCCATCACGAGCCCGACCACGGTGCCCCACTTGAGCACCGAGAGCCCGCGCTGCTTCCAGGTGCGCGGCGCCTTGCCGGCACCCTTGCCGCTCGTCGCGCCCTTGCCGGACGCCGCGGTCTTCTTCACGGCCGGCCCTGGGGCCCTGCGCTTGCCAGTCACTGAGGTCGTTCCGTCCTGCCGGGGTCGGTCGGGCACGTCGGGTGCCGCCCTAGAGGGTACGCACCCTGCTCTGGAGTACCCGTTCGTCACGGAGCGGCCACCGTGACGCGCATCTCGATATCACGGGTGTTCGCGTCTGGTGGATATATCGCTACGATGCATCCCGTGGCACGTCGTGGAGAGACCATCGAGCTGGCAGTCCTCGGACTGCTGCACGAGGGACCCATGCACGGCTACGAGCTGCGCAAGCGCCTGAACCTCATGCTCGGCTGGGGGCGCGTGCTGTCCTACGGCTCGCTCTACCCGGCGCTGAAGAAGATGCTGCGCAGCAACCTGATCGAGGAGACCACGGTCTCCTCCACCCCGGTGACCAAGCGGCCGCGGATCGTCTACCAGGTGACCGAGGCCGGTCACCAGGAGTTCGAGCGGCTGATGTCGGAGGTCGGACCCGCCGCCTGGGAGGACGACAACTTCGACATCCGGTTCGCTTTCTTCGGGCGCACCGACATGGAGATCAGGCTGCGGGTGCTCGAGGGCCGGCGCACCCGGCTGCAGGAGCGGCTCGACCGCGTCCAGCAGCAGCTCGCCATGACGCAGAAGGAGGTCGACCGCTACGCGGCCGAGCTCCAGCGCCACGGCGTGGAGTCCGTCGAGCGGGAGGTCCGGTGGCTCTCGGACCTCATCAACGCCGAGCGCGACGGTGCCACCCGGCACCGCGACGACGAGTCCGGCACCAGCACCAGCACCACGAGCGAATCGGGGTCGCGGCCGGCCTGAGCCGGTCCGCACGCCCCGGATCCACCACCGTCACAACCACGCAAGGCAATCACGGAAGGAACGACCCGATGGGTTCGGTTCGAGTAGCAATCGTCGGAGTCGGCAACTGCGCCAGCTCCCTCGTCCAGGGTGTCGAGTACTACAAGGACGCCGACCCCCAGGGCACCGTCCCGGGTCTGATGCACGTCTCGTTCGGTGAGTACCACGTCAAGGACGTGGAGTTCGTCGCCGCCTTCGACGTCGACGACAAGAAGGTCGGCAAGGACCTCTCCGAGGCCATCAACGCCTCCGAGAACAACACCATCAAGATCGCCGACGTCCCGACGCTCGGCGTCGAGGTCCAGCGCGGCCCGACGCTCGACGGCCTGGGCAAGTACTACCTCCAGACCATCGAGGAGTCCGGCGCCGACCCGGTCGACGTCGTCCAGGCGCTCAAGGACGCCGAGGTCGACGTGATGGTGTCCTACCTCCCGGTGGGCTCCGAGGAGGCCGACAAGTTCTACGCCCAGTGCGCGATCGACGCCGGCGTCGGCTTCGTCAACGCCCTGCCCGTCTTCATCGCCTCCGACCCCGAGTGGGCCAAGAAGTTCGAGGACGCCGGCGTCCCGATCGTCGGTGACGACATCAAGTCCCAGGTCGGCGCGACCATCACCCACCGCGTGATGGCCAGGCTGTTCGAGGACCGCGGCGTGACGCTGGACCGCACCTACCAGCTCAACGTCGGCGGCAACATGGACTTCAAGAACATGCTCGAGCGCGAGCGCCTGGAGTCCAAGAAGGTCTCCAAGACCCAGGCCGTGACGTCCAACCTCTCCGGCGAGCTGGCCGGCAAGGTCTACGACAAGAACGTCCACATCGGTCCCTCGGACTACGTCGCGTGGCTCGACGACCGCAAGTGGGCCTACGTCCGCCTCGAGGGTCGCGCCTTCGGCGACGTCCCGCTGAACCTGGAGTACAAGCTCGAGGTCTGGGACTCCCCCAACAGCGCCGGCATCATCATCGACGCCCTGCGCGCCTGCAAGATCGCCAAGGACCGCGGCATCGGCGGGCCGATCATCTCGGCGTCGTCGTACCTCATGAAGTCGCCCCCGGTGCAGCTGCCCGACGACGAGGGCCGCCGCCGCGTGGAGGCCTTCATCAAGGGCGAGGAGTGACCTGAGGCACGAAGGTCGCTCCTACCGCCCGCAGGTCGAGCAAGCCCGCGACTGAGGAACGAAGTCGCGCAAGGCGTGTCGAGACCCCGTGAGCGGCGAAGCAGGCTGAGGTCCGCCATCAGCCACCCACCGCCCCGCCAGGACCCCGTCCCGGCGGGGCGGTGTGCGTCTGGGTGCGTAACGCCTCACGGCACCCGTCGTTTGGCCGAACAGGACCGCGGGATCCGCGGATCCTGCTCCCAGGTCGCCCGACCCACGGCGGCCGCAGCCACCCGAAGGCCGACATGCCCACCTCCCTCCGCGCCCGCGTCGTACGCCGTGGGCTCACCGCCGGCCTCGCGCTGGCCGTGCTCTCCGGGGCCGCCGCCCCGCTCGCCCTCTCCCCGGCCGCCGCCGAGCAGGCCCGGGACGAGGGCTCGTTGCTCTCCACCCTCGACGACCGGCTGCTGACGGTCGCCTTCGACGAGCTCGACGAGGTCGTGCCCGGCGAGGACCTGCAGGTCACCGGCACGGTCTCGACCGTGACCCGGTCCCGGCTCGGCCTGCCCGACACCGGTGTCCCGGCCTCCTTCACCCTCCAGCTCCTCGACGCGCGGGGCCTGGTGCTCGCGGACCAGGACGTCGTGGCGGAGCCCGACGGCTCGTTCGACACCACGGTCCCGGCCGGGCTGCTCGCGCGCGTGGACGCCACCGACGGGGCCGTCTCGCTGGCCGTGCGCGCCGTCGACGCGTCGTACGCCGGGTTCGCGGCGGAGGACGCCGGTGCCCGCGCGGTCACCGTCGCCTCACGCGCGACCGGCCTGCGCCTGGAGAACTCCTTCGTGTCCTCGGTCGGCTGGGTCAAGCCGGGCGAGCGCTACCCCTCGACCATCACCGTCACCAACCCCACCGGCAAGACCCTCCCCGGCTCGACCGTCACCGTCGCGGCGCCGCAGGGCACCTCGTTCCTGTCCAGCCGAGGCCCCGGCACCCACAGCACCACCGCCCGCGCGATCCGCTGGTCGGTGCCGAGCCTGCGCAAGGGCGGCACTGCTCGCCTGGTCGTGGAGTCGCGCGCCGCGTCGACCAGGAAGCTGCCCACCGTCGTGTGGCGCGACCTGTCCACGCGCGCCACCCTCTCCTCCGGCGGTCGCACCACCACCTCCACCAGCCACGGCCCCAAGGTCATCCCGCCGGCCGAGCGCTTCGACACCGCCCGCTACGGCGACCGGCCCTTCCCCGTCGTCCCGGTGCAGTACGTCGACCGCGCCTACACCCCCGAGCACACCGGCGAGCAGCTGGAGCGGATCATCAACTCCCCCCGCTTCGACGGCTCGACGTTCAACCTGTTCCAGGAGATGTCGCTGGGCCAGCTCTTCCCCGAGGGCACCGTGCCCTCGGCCGGGATCGCGACCGCGGACTTCGACTACGGGCCCGGCTTCCCGCTCTACCGGACCGACCCGGCCACCCTGAACACCTGCACCGGCGTCACGTTCGGTGACCTCGGCGAGGCCGCCTTGGGCAGCCCGCTCTACCCCGAGCGGATCACCAACGGCGTCTACAACCTGCCCGGCACCACGCAGTACTACGGCGCCGACGCCAACGGCTCGGCGGTCATCGGGGCCCTCGGCGGGGTCGCGGCCCTGCAGCAGATCGACAGCGGCTGCGGCCCGACCGGCAAGCTCGTCGCGGACGCGGTCGTGCTGGCCGACCCGGAGATCGACTACTCCGACTTCGACACCGACAAGGACGGCGTCGTCGACTTCTTCATGGCCGTCTTCGCCGGCTGCGGCGGCAACGGCGCCAGCCAGCTCGGTGCCTGCTCGGAGGCGCCGTCCGACGCCGCGCCCTACGACAACATCTGGCCGCACTCCTCGTCGCTGGAGTCCTACTTCACCGACCCCGAGACCGGTCTGACGGGCATCACCACCGACGACCAGCTCAAGGACCTCGAGGGCCGGCCGCTCTGGTACACCACGAAGGCGCGCAAGAAGATGACCACGCGCAACACCGGCAAGGACCTCAAGGTCTTCGTGCGGGTCGGCCCCTACAACGTCAACCCCGAGACGGCCATCGACGCGGCCTCGGTGATCTCCCACGAGTACGGCCACTCCCTGGGCCTGCCGGACTTCTACTCGCTCGGCGGTCGCGAGACCTACGGCGACTGGAACCTCATGGCCACCGACAAGAGCCAGAACATGGACGCCTTCAGCCGTCAGGAGCTCGGGTGGGTCGTGCCCGAGGTGCTCCAGCCGGGCAGCAAGCGGACCGTCCGCGGCTTCAAGGACTCCAAGCAGGACACCGGTCGCATCACCTGGCGCACCCCGGCGGGCAAGCCCTACACCCTGGTGCACGGCCGCGACGGCATCGTGCGCAACTCCGAGATGTACGTCGCCAAGCTGCCCGGTCGCACGCTGATCGGCGAGTCGGTCTTCGACTCCGGTGACGGCGCGAGCAAGCGCTCCGCGTGGTTCTCCGGGTCCGGCAACGACTTCGGCTGCGCCACGGACGGCGGTGGCAAGAACCTCGACATCTCGTTGCCGGGAGCCTCCAAGCTCCCTGCGGGCACGACGATCAACGCCCGGTTCAAGTCCTTCTGGGACATCGAGTGGGACTACGACTACGGCTTCGTGCTGACCTCCACCGACGGCAAGGACTTCGTCTCGCACCCCTCGGAGAACGGCTACACGACGTCCAACCTCGACCCCACGCAGGGCAACCCCAACCAGAACGGCTGCCAGGCGGCGTACGACAACGGCATCACGGGTACCTCCGGCTCCTACCAGGCCGGCACCGAGATCGTGGACCGCAAGGCGGGCAACACCCCCAGCCCGGTCTTCCTCGCCGACAGCTACGACGTCTCCGACCTGGTCGGTGCCAAGACGCCGGTCCTGCGGTTCAGCTACTCCACCGACCCGGGCCTGGCCCGGCCGGGCTGGTTCATCGACGACCTCGAGGTCACCGCGACCCTGCCCGACGGCACGAAGCGGAAGCTGTTCGCCAGCAGCTTCGAGAAGACCGGTGGTCCCGACGACCCGCAGGTCTTCCCCGGTGGCTGCAAGAGCGACGGTCCCGGCTCGTGCACGCTGGCGTGGAACTACGTGAAGGCCGGCCAGGAGGCCGACTTCGACCACGCCTACTACTTGGAGATGCGCGACCGGTCGGGCTTCGACCTGGACGGCAAGGGCCAGATCGACCGTGACCCGATCACCTTCGAGCCGGGTCTGTCGCTGACCTACACCGACGAGGCGCACGGCTACGGCAACGCGGGCACCGACAACCCGCCGGCCCAGCACGTGCTCGACTCGGTGCCCGAGCCGGGCAACGACACCCCGGACCTCGCCGACGCGGCGTTCAAGGCCGGCAGGGGGCGCAGCACCTTCTCCGACTTCGGCAGCGGGTGGGTCGACAACTACAGCGACCCGAGCCGCCAGGCCAAGGACGCGGAGGCGACGACCGACTGGCTCTTCGCCTACCGCTGCCTGTCGTTCAAGGTGCTGTCGATGAAGGGCGACTCCGAGGGCCCCTCGCGGTCGGACGGTGACCTCACCGGCACCGTCGCGTTCCGGCTGGGCACGGGCTGCGGGCGCTACGACTACGGCTACTGACCTCCGCCGCTGACAGCGAACCGCCCCGTCCTCGCAGAAGGACGGGGCGGTTCGTCGGACGGCGGGGGTCGGGAGCCTCAGCGCTCCGCGGCCGCCTTGATCCGCTCCAGCGTGGACTGCATGCCCGAGCGCATCTCGGCGGTGAAGCCGTCCATGCCGCCCAGGACGACCTTGGTCAGGCCCTTGGACAGCGCCGAGATGCCCTCGGGGGTCTCGCGCCGGTGGGTGACCTTCGTGCGGGCGCCGCCGTCGAGGGGCTCGAGCTGGTAAGACCACACCGTCTTGTTCTCCGCGACCCGGAACGCCAGGTCGGAGTGGGGGGTGCAGCGCACCACCTTGGCGGTCGTGGGCCAGCGCTTCCAGCCCTGCTGGTTGAGGTTGACCATCCGCGCGCCCACCTTGACCTCGCCGCCGATGACCTTGGTGGACACGACCTGGTCGCTCCACTCCCGCATCCGCGGCAGGTCGGCGATCAGGGCCCACACCTGGGCCGGGGCGGCATCGATCTCGAGGGAGGCGCTGAGCTCGTCGGGAGTCGTCATGCGCGGGACCGTACCGCCGGTACGCCGTCCGCGGCAGGGTGGCCCGACGCGTGGTCAGGGTCTCGCGGCGAGCGAGGCTCAGCCCCGGGCGGCCCACCAGGAGCGCAGCTCCTCCGTGGCGCGCTCCTCGCCCAGCGGCCCGTGGTCCATCCGCAGCTCGAGCAGGTGGCGGTACGCCTCGCCGACCTCGCGACCGGGGCCGAGCCCGAGGACCTCCATGATCTGGTTGCCGTCGAGGTCGGGCCGCATGGCGGCCAGCTCCTCCTGCTCGGCGAGGACGGCGATCCGGGCCTCGAGGTCGTCGTAGGTACGCCGCAGGCGGTCGGCCTTGCGCTTGTTGCGCGTGGTGCAGTCGGCCCGGGTGAGGACGTGCAGCCGTTCGAGCTGGTCCCCCGCGTCGCGGACGTAGCGTCGTACCGCCGAGTCGGTCCACTCCCCGCTGCCGTAGCCGTGGAAGCGCAGGTGCAGCTCGACCAAGGAGGACACGGCGTCGATCTCGTCGTTGGAGAAGCGCAGCGCCTTCATCCGCTTGCGGGTCAGCTTGGCGCCCACCACGTCGTGGTGGTGGAAGGTCACGGTGCCGTCGTCGAGGAAGCGCCGGGTGCGCGGCTTGCCGACGTCGTGCATGAGCGCGGCGAAGCGGGACACGAAGTCGGGTCCGCCACCGAGCCGGTCCTCCAGGTCGATCGCCTGCTCGAGCACGGTGAGGGTGTGCTCGTAGACGTCCTTGTGCCGGTGGTGCTCGTCGCGCTCCAGGGCCAGCGCCGGCAGCTCGGGCAGCACCCGCTGCGCGAGGCCGGTCTCGACGAGCAGCGCCAGCCCGCGGCGCGGCCACGGTGCACACACCAGCTTGACCAGCTCGTCGCGCACCCGCTCGGCGGAGATGATGTCGATCCGCTCGGCCATGGCGGTCATCGCCGCAACCACGCCGGGATCCACCTCGAAGCCGAGCTGCGCGGCGAACCGGGCCGCGCGCATCATCCGCAGCGGGTCGTCGGAGAAGGAGTCCTCGGGGGTGCCGGGCGTGCGGATCACCCGGTGGGCCAGGTCGACGACACCGCCGTACGGGTCCTCGATCTCGCGGGAGGGCAGCCGCACGGCCATGGCGTTGACGGTGAAGTCGCGCCGGCCCAGGTCGCCGACCAGGTCGTCGCCGTAGGACACCTCGGGCTTGCGCGACGTCGGGTCGTAGGCCTCGGCGCGGTAGGTGGTGATCTCGACCTGCCAGTCCCCGAGGCGGCAGCCGATGGTGCCGAAGTCGCGCCCGACGTCCCACAGCGCGTCGGCCCAGCCGTGGAGCAGCCGCTCGGTCTGCTCGGGGCGCGCGGAGGTGGTGAAGTCCAGGTCGTGGTGGTGGCGCCCGAGCATCGCGTCGCGGACCGGGCCGCCGACCAGGGCCAGCTCGTGGCCGGCGTCGGCGAAGCGGCGCCCGAGCTCGTCGATCACGGGGCCCAGCCGGTCGAGCTCCTCGGCCACCGAGCGCTGCACCTCGACGATGCTGAGGGGAGCCGGATCTGCGGGGGACACGGGCGAGCAGTCTAGGGCGTCGGTCCGGGGTCCCGACGAATGCCGGCGACCGCCCCGGAAGGTCCGGGCCACCGTACGGGCCACGGGTCGGGTCACGGCTGGAGGCGGACGGGGCGGGCCTCGGGCAGCAGGCGTGACCAGGGACACGGCCCCGGCCCGGTGCGCAGGGGCGGGTGGTAGCAGCAACTATCCTCGGCGGGTGGTCCCCCGGTCGTCGACGCCTGCCCTGCGCGGGCTCGCGACCCTCGTGGGAGCCGGCGTCCTGGCGCTCTCGACGCTGCCCGGAGCCGTCGGCGCGACCTCGTCGAGCAGCGGTCGCGCGTCCGACCGTGGGCTGCTCGCAGCGGCCGCTGGCCCGGCGCCAGCGGCGCCCGCGAACGTCCTGGCCACCGCCCGGCGAAAGGTCGACCGCGAGCCGCTGGAGCCCCTCCACGTGACCATCGAGGAGCTGACCCCCGGCGAGATCCCGGGCGTCGGCACGATCGAGGTCAGTGGGACGGTCACCAACGTCGACGACGAGACCTGGACGACGCTCAACCTCTACCCCGTCATCGGCGACGCTCCCATGACCACGGCCGCCGAGCTCCGCGCGGCCCGACGCAGCGACCCGCTCGGCTTCGTCGGCGAGCGCGTCACCGACCCGGGTCCGTACGCCGTCGTCGACCGCCTCGAGCCCGGCGCCACCGCGTCGTACTCCTTCACCGTGGCCCGCTCGCGCCTCGGCGTGACCGAGCGCGGGGTGTACTGGTTCGCCGTGCACGTGCTCGGCCAGGACACCGCGGGTCGCGACTCGACCGCCGACGGCCGCGCCCGCACGTTCCTGCCGCTGGTCGACCAGCCGCCCGCGCAGGGCCGGCGCCCCGACGGCGCGACCGTGGTCGAGCCGGTGCCCGTCGCGGTCGTCGTGCCGATCCGCCGCCGGGTGCTGCACCGCGCCGACGGCAGCCTCGCCGAGACCCAGGAGTGGATCGAGGATCTCGGACCGGGCGGCACCCTCGGGCGGCTCGTGGACTCCGCAGCGGCCGCCGGCGGGTCGCCGCTGACCTGGCTGGTCGATCCCGCCCTCACCACGGCCGCGGCCCAGCTGGCCGCCGGCAACCCGCCCCGCTCGATCGCGCCCACCGTCGACCCGACGACCGGCGAGGAGGAGCCGCCCGAGCCGACCGGGACCGCGAGCGCCAGCGAGGGCACCGATCCGTCCGGGGGCACCACCGGGAGCCGTGACGGCTCCGGGAGCCCGGACGGCTCGGACGGCTCGGACGATGCGGCGTCGCCCAGCCCCTCGACGAGCCTGGTGCCCGAGCCGGTGGACCCCGAGGACCTCGACCCCGAGGCCCGGGCCGCCGCCCGGGTCGCCACCGACTGGCTGGACGACCTCACGGCAGCGCAGAGCGGCACCCAGCAGGTGCTGGCCCTGCCCTTCGGCGACCTCGACGTCTCCGGCGCCGCCGAGCGCGCCCCCGAGCTGTACGCCCGAGCCCGCCAGCTGGGTGGCGCCACCCTGCCCGGGCTCCCCGAGGCGGAGGTCGCCACCGAGCCGGGCATCTCCTCACCGCTGGGCTACCTCGACCCCGACGCGGTCGCGATGGCCTCCTCCGACGAGACGCTGCTCCTCACCGACCTCGAGGTCGGCATCGGTCCCGACGGGACCGCCCCGGCGCTGGCCTCCGTCGACGGGCGCACGGTCGTGGTCGCCTCCTCCGGCGCCGCCCAGGGCGGACCGGGTCCGGGTCGGCGCCTGAGCACCGTCTCGGTGCGCCAGCGCATCCTGAGCGAGGCGGCCGTGCGGTTGTTGCAGGACGAGCCCGAGCCGCTGGTCGTGGTGCTGCCCCCCGGCTGGTCGCCCGACGACCCCGAGGCGCTGCTGCCGCCCCTGGACACCACCTGGGTCGACCTCGACACCGTCTCCGACGCGGTCGCGGGCGTGCAGCCGACCGAGGTCGACCCCGCGACCCTGAACTACCCCGGCTCCCAGGAGGTCGCCGAGCTCAGCCCCGCGATGGTCCGGGCCGTCGAGGACCAGATCGCCGCCGGCGAGGTGCTGGAGGAGGTGCTCACCCTCAACGACCAGGTCGGCGACGTGCTGGCCGGCGAAGCGTTCGCCGCGGCGTCGTACACCACCCGCCCCGTGCGCAGGACCGCCCGCGCGTCGGCCGAGGCAACGACCGCGCGGGTCCGCGGGCTGCTGGAGCAGGTCGGCGTGACCACCCCGCCCGGGGTGACCCTCTCGAGCCTCAGCGGCCGGCTTCCCATCACCATCGTCAACGACCTCGACCAGCCGGTGACGGTGAGCCTCGACGCGCAGTCCGACCTGCCGATGTCGCTCACCGTGCCCGACGAGATCGAGGTCGGCGCCGGTGGCCGGGCGTCGGTGCTGCTCGAGGCGAGCACCACCCGACAGGCCGTCCACAACGTCTCGCTGCTGGTCACCTCGCCTTCGGGCGAGCCGCTCGGCGCGCGCGCCGAGCTGCCGATCCGCTCGGCGCAGGTCAGCAACGTGATCTGGCTGATCATGGGCAGCGGCGCGGTGCTGCTCTTCGGGATGATCGGCCTGCGCCTGGTCCGGCGGGTGCGCGAGGCCCGCCGCACGGCGGGCCCGTGAGGCCACGACGATGAGCGGTCAGGCGCATCCGGCGGAGGACCCGGGCGAGGAGCAGCGCTCGATCCTCTCCAGCTCCGCGGTGATGGCCGCGGGCACGACCTTCTCCCGGCTCTCGGGCTTCATCCGCTCGATCCTGCTGGCCGCGGCCCTGGGCAACCTGGTGCACGCCGACGTGTTCACGATCGCCAACACGATCCCGAACATGCTCTACATCCTGCTGGCCGGCGGCGTCTTCAACGCCGTGCTCGTGCCGCAGCTGGTGCGGGCGATGTCGCACGACCCCGACGGCGGCGAGGCCTACACCAACCGGGTCGTCACCCTCGCCGCACTCTTCCTGGCGGCCGTGACCCTGGTGCTCGTCGCCGCCGCACCGTGGGTCGTCGACCTCTACACCTCCGACACCTGGCCGCCGGACGCGCTGGACTCCACCTTGGCCTTCGCCCGGCTGTGCCTGCCGCAGGTCCTCTTCTACGGGATGTTCGTGCTGGTCGGGCAGATCCTCAACAGCCGCCAGCGCTTCGGGCCGATGATGTGGGCGCCGATCGCCAACAACGTCATCTCGGTGGCGACCCTCGTGGTCTACCTCGTGGTGTTCGGGGCGGCCACGGAGGCCGAGCAGCGCGGCGGCTTCACCACCGGCCAGGAGCTGCTGCTCGGCATCGGCTCCACGCTCGGCATCGCCGTGCAGCTGCTCGTGCTGCTCCCCTACCTGCGCGCTGCCGGCTTCCGCTACCGCCCCCGCTTCGACTTCCGCGACACCGGGCTCGGTCACACGCTGCGGCTCGGCACCTGGACGGTGCTCTTCGTCGTGGTCAACCAGCTGGCCTACACGGTGGTCGTGCGGCTGGCCTCGACCGGCACCGGGGCCGGGGAGGCCGACGGCACCGGCTACACCGTCTACTCCTCGGCGTTCCTCATCGTGATGGTGCCGCACTCGGTCATCACCGTCTCGCTGGCGACCGCGATCCTGCCCCGGCTCTCCCGCGCCGCGGCCGACGGCGACCTGGCCCGGCTCGGCGCGACGCTGTCCTCGACCATGCGCACCGCGCTGGTGGTGATGGTTCCGTTCGCCGCCCTGCTGCCGCTGCTCGCCCCGGAGCTCGCCCGGCTGCTGCTGGGCTACGGCGCCGCGGCCGCCACGGTCGACAACTACGTCCCGACGCTGGCGCTCTTCGGTCCCGCGATCCTCTTCTTCACGGTCCACTACCTCGTGCTGCGCGGGTTCTACGCCCTGGAGCAGACCCGCACGGTCTTCCTCAACCAGTGCGCGGTCGCGGCCACCAACGTCGCGGTCGCGGTCGCGGTGGTGACGACCACCGGCCCGGCGTGGACCTCGCCGGGCCTCGTGGTGGCGTACGGCGCGGCGTACCTCGTGGGCGCGGTGCTGTCCTACCGCGTGCTGTCGCGCCGGCTCGGCGGCCTCGACGGCGCCCGGCTGCTGCGGTTCGCGGTGCGGATCGTCCTGGTGGTGGCCCTCTCGACGGCGCTGGCCTGGGCGGTCCACCTGGGCCTGGACGCCGTGGCCGGCGAGGAGCCCCCGCTGCCCGGGCGGGCGTGGTCGGCCCTGGTGGTCGCGGTCGTGGGCGGGGTGGACGTGCTCGCCTTCCTCGCGCTGGCCCGGGCGTTCCGGGTGCGTGAGGTCACCGCCGTCCTGTCGCTGGTCACCCGACGCTCGTGAGCGCCCCGTCCGCCCCGTCCGCTCCGGTGACCGGGGACCGGCCGACCCGTCCCGCCACGCGGCGGACGCGACCGCCCTACGATGGCCCCCGAGCCACCTGACCGACCTGACCCACCCGAACCAGCCGCCCCAGGGAGCCGCGTGCCCGCCTCGATCCGGCCCGGAGACGTCCTCGCGGACCGGTACCGCCTGGTCGACCTGCTGAGCGAGAGCGGGGACGGCCGGTTCTGGCGAGCCCACGACCGGGTGCTGGAGCGGCACGTGGCGCTGCACGTCATCAGTGCCGACGACCCGCGGGCCGAGGGGCTGCTGGCCGCAGCCCGCCGCTCGGCGACGGTGCTCGACGCGCACATCCTGCGGGTGCTCGACGCCGAGCGCAGCGCCGGTCTCTGCTACGTCGTCAACGAGTGGGGCTCGGGCACGTCGCTCGACATCATGCTCGCCACCGGCGGGCCGCTCGCGCCTCGACGGGCCGCCTGGCTGGTGGGCGAGGTCGCCGCAGCGTGCTGCGTCGCCCACGCCGCGGGCGTCCCCCACGGTCGGCTCAACCCCGAGAACCTCCTCGTCGACACCTCCGGGGCCGTCCGGGTCATCGGCTGGTCGGTGGACGCTGCCCTGCACGGGTGCTCCGAGGGCAGCGCCGAGGGCGACGTGGTCGATCTCGCCGGCCTGCTGTACGCGGCGCTCACCGGTCGCTGGGCCGGTCGCTCGGGCTCGGCGGTGCCGCCGGCCCCCACGGACCACGACCGGGTGCTGCGGCCCCGGCAGGTGCGCGCCGGCATCCCCCGCGAGCTGGACACCCTGTGCGACGAGGTGCTCCACCCGCGTCCCGGTCGCAGCGTCCCGGCCTCCCAGGTGCGCCAAGCGCTGGAGGAGTTCGTCGGCGACCCGGTCGGCATCCAGGAGTCGATGGTCTCCCGGCTGGTCAGCCGCGGCCACGAGACCGTCGTGCTGCCTCAGGTTCCGGAGTTCGCCGTGCGCGACCCCCACGCGGACAGCGCCGGACCCGCGTCCCCGGCCGGCGCGACCACGGCGCCCGACGAGGGGCCCGAGGAGGTGCCCGACGAGGGGAACGACGGGGCGCCCGACGGGAGGACCGACGACGGCTCGACCGGCGACGCGACCGGCGAGGTCACCCAGGCCGAGCTGCCGGGGTTCCTCGCCGCGCCCGGCGCCCGCCCGGCGAGCCCGCCCCCACCGTTCGAGGAGCCCCCGGCCCGTCCGCTCTTCGCCCCGGACCCGCCCGAGGGCGCCCCGGTACGCCGCAGCCGGGTCCCCGCCCCGAGCACCGGCTCGGCGTCGTACTGGCCGTGGGACACCGACGCCGGGCATCACACAGGGCACCCGGGCCACCCGGGCCACACCGGCTACCCGACCGGCTCGCACGGCCTGGTGGACACCGGCTGGCCCACCGGCACCGGCCCCGTGGTCGACGACGAGGTGCCCGGGCGCAACACCTTCCGGCTCGCCGCCGTGCTGCTCGCCGCGATGGTCGTCCTGGTGGCGGTCGTCGTGGCCTTCAACCTCGGCCGCGGTCGCACCCCTCTCGGCACCGTCCCGGAGGACCAGGGCTCGGCCTCCCCCTCCGACCGCACCTCCGCCGCTCCGGCCCGACCTCTCGACGTCGCCGGTGTGAACGACCTCGACCCCCAGGGCGAGGACGGCGAGGAGAACCCCGACAGCCTGCCGCTGGTCGTCGACGGGGACCCCGCCACGATCTGGCGCACCGCGACCTACCTCCAGGACTTCGGTCCGGCGGGGCTCAAGACAGGTGTCGGCCTGGTGCTCGACCTCGGGAACAGCCAGGAGGTCCGCGCCGTGGACCTCCAGCTGGTCGGCGCGCCGACCGAGGTCTCGCTCTTCCTCACCGAGCAGGCCCCCGGGGGCGACCCCGTCGCCGGTGGGCTCGAGCCCGTCGCGGAGGTGTCCGGCGGTCCGGAGGAGACCGTCGAGCTCGACGAGCCCACCCCGGGCCGCTACCTCACCGTCTGGTTCACCGACCTGCCCGAGGTCCCCGACGGCTGGCGGGCCGAGGTCGCCGAGATCGTGGTGCGCGGATGAGCGCCCCGGTCCAGCCGGAGGGCCCCTCGCTGCCCGGGGCCGTGGGTCGGACCTCCGACCCCGGCCCGGCGGACGGCACCGGCGGTCCCGGCCCCACCGACTGGTCCACCCGCGAGGACCGGGAGCTGCTGGCCGCCCACGTCGCCGGGGAGCCGGGCGCCTTCGGGGAGCTCTTCGGGCGGCACCGTGACCGGCTCTGGGCGGTGGCACTGCGCACCACCGGCAACCCCGAGGACGCCGCCGACGGCCTCCAGGACGCCATGGTCTCGGCGTACCGTCGGGCCGGGTCTTTCCGCGGTGACTCGGCCGTCACCACGTGGCTCCACCGCGTCGTGGTCAACGCCTGCCTCGACCGGCTCCGCGCGGCCAAGGTCCGTCGCACCCACCCGCTCCCCGACGACGTCGACGACCACGCGGTCGCCGGCCGAGCCCCGGGCCAGCTGCCGGAGCAGCCCGACGTCGCCTCGGTCCGGGCCGAGGAGCGACGAGCCGTGCTCGCAGCGCTCGCAGCGCTCCCGGCCGAGCAGCGCGCCGCCGTGGTGCTGGTCGACATGGAGGGGTACCCCGTCGCCGAGGCAGCGCGGATCCTCGACTGCCCGGTCGGCACCGTGAAGTCCCGCTGCTCCCGCGCGCGCGCCCGGCTCGCGGTCGTGCTGGCCCCGCTGCTCCTCGACGCCGAGCCGGGTGAGGTGGACCACCCCGCGACCGGGAACCCAGTCGCAGGCCCGCACGTCGGACCCACGGACGCCCGAGCACCACCCGTGCCCTGACCGGACCAGCACCCGACCGGACCGCCCCCGACCGACGTACGCCGTCGGGGTCCGCTGCGGGGCAGCACCACCCGCCGCAGGCGGCGCACCACCACAGCACCAGCACCACCCATCCCCCGCACCCTGACCAGAGGAGCACCCGCCGTGAGCGAGGAGCTGAGCCCGGCCGACGAGGCGCGCCTACGACGGCTGCTGGGCCGTGCGCGCCACGACGAGCCGGTCCCCGAGGACGTCGCCGCGCGGCTCGACGACGTCCTCGCCCGGCTCGACGGCGAGGCGCCCCCGCACGACCTGCACGACGACCTGGACGGCTACGCCGCGGCAGCGCGCGCTGCCGGCGCCCCCAGCCCGGCCGCGCCGGCGCGCCGACCGCGCCGCGGCCTGACCCTGCTCGTCGCCGCCGCCGCGGTGGTCGTGGCGGGAGTGGGCGTGGACGCGGTCGTCGACCGCACCGAGAGCGGAGGGGACGCGGCGGCGACCTCGGAGGTGGCCGCCGACGGCGAGCTCGCCGACCCGAGCGAGGGCCGAGCCAGCGACGAGGACCTGGCCGCGCTGGAGTCGGAGGAGCCAGCCGAGGTGTACTCCCTGGACGCCTCCCCCGAGGCGGCGACCGACGGCGGGTCGGTGGCCGGCTCGATGTCGGCCGTCGGGGACGACCTCCTGGCCCTGGGCGGGCGCCTCGTGGAGGTCCAGGAGGCCAGCTTCGCCGACGTCGCCGAGCGGTTGCAGCGACGCCTCGACGGAGCGGGGCGCACCGCCGCCCGCACGCAGGGGTCCGAGCTCCTGCGCGACGCCGCTCCTCGCGTGCAGCGCGCGTGGCAGGGCTGCACCCCGCCCGAGGTCGGCCCCGGCACCCCCGTCGCCGTCCTGTACGACGGCTCGCCGGCCGTCCTGGTCCTGCGACCGGTCGAGGGCGCCACCCAGGTGGCGGCGCTGCTGCAGTGCGGCACCGGCGAGGTCCTGCGCTCGGTCACCCTCCCCGTGCCCTGACCGCCGAGCCGTCACGTCGGAACCGCCGAACCGTCAGATCCGCCACCCCGACCCGGCACTCCCGCACCTCCGACCGCGGTGCGCCCGCGGGCGTCCCCGGGCGCTGGAATGCCGCTCGCCTACGATCGGTTCCACCTCTGTGCGGGCCGTCCGGCGCCGCGCACCGACCCACCGTCATCGTCCGCCGCCGAGGCGGGGAAGGACACGCATGTCCGACGACATCCGCAACGTGATCATTATCGGCTCCGGCCCCTCCGGGTACACCGCTGCCGTCTACGCCGCCCGCGCCAGCCTCCACCCGCTGGTCTTCGAGGGGTCGGTGACCGCGGGAGGTGCGCTGATGAACACCACGGAGGTCGAGAACTTCCCCGGCTTCCGCGACGGCATCATGGGCCCGGCCCTGATGGACGAGATGCGTGCCCAGGCCGAGCGCTTCGGCGCCGAGCTGGTCGCCGACGACGTCATCGAGGTCGAGCTGACCGGCGACGTGAAGGTCGTGCGCACCGCCACCGGTGAGTTCCGCGCCCGCTCGGTCATCCTCGCGACGGGTTCGGGCTACCGCAAGCTCGACCTGCCCAACGAGGACGCGCTGTCGGGCCGGGGCGTCTCGTGGTGCGCCACCTGCGACGGCTTCTTCTTCCGCGAGCAGCACATCGCCGTGGTCGGCGGCGGCGACTCCGCGGTCGAGGAGGCGACCTTCCTGACCCGCTTCGGGTCCAAGGTGTCCCTCATCGTGCGCCGCGACGAGCTGCGCGCCTCCAAGATCATGCAGGAGCGCGCCTTCGCCGACCCCAAGCTGGAGATCATCTGGAACTCCAAGGTCGCCGAGATCGTCGGCGAGGACCGCCTGGAGAAGGTCGTGCTCGAGGACACCGTCACCGGCGAGCGCTCCGACCTCCCGGCGACGGGCCTGTTCATCGCGATCGGCCACGACCCGCGCTCGGAGCTGTTGACCGGGCAGGTCGACCTCGACGACAACGGCTACGTGCTCGTCGAGCACCCCTCGACGATGACCAACCTGCCGGGCGTCTTCGCCTGCGGCGACCTGGTGGACCACCACTACCGCCAGGCCATCACCGCGGCCGGCACCGGCTGCGCCGCCGCCCTCGACGCCGAGCGCTACCTCGGCGAGCTGGAGCACGTCACCTCCAGCACCACGGAGGCCGCCGAGCGCGCCCAGGCCGAGATCAACGCCTGAGCAGTCCCTGGGAACACCGCCGCCGAGCGTGGTGTTCTCCCCGCACGACCCACCCAGCAGTACTGACGAAGGGAGCCCAGTCGTGGGCAACATCGCCGCCGTCACCGACGCCGAGTTCGAGGCGCAGGTGCTCAAGTCCGACAAGCCGGTCCTCGTGGACTTCTGGGCCGAGTGGTGCGGCCCGTGCCGCCAGGTCGCCCCGATCCTGGAGGAGATCGCCGCTGCGCACGGCGACAAGATCACGTTCCTGAAGATGAACGTCGACGAGAACCCCGTGACGCCGAGCTCCTACCGCGTCACCGGCATCCCGACGATCAACGTCTACCAGGGCGGCGAGGTCGTGAAGTCCATCGTCGGCGCCCGCCCCAAGGCGACCCTGCTCAACGAGCTGGCCGACTACACGGCCTGACCTGACGCGCCTGCCTCACCGGTCCCCGTCGTCCGCTGGACGGCGGGGACCGGTGCGTCCGGGCTCCATCGTGGGACGGGTACGCCGGCCGGCCGGACCACCCCGACGAGCCGCTCCAGGGCGGCCTCGACCTCGTCCATCCACGTGACGGTGCTCCGCAGGTCCATCCGCACCCGGGGCACCACGGGGTGGGCCCGGTGGGTGCGGAACCCGGTGCGCAGCCAGAAGTCGACCGGGGCGGTGCATGCGGGCGCACCCGGGCCACGCCGGCCGAAGGCCTCCATCGCCCGGACCCCGCCGCGCGACAGCAGGTCCCGGGCCGTCGCCTGGACCAGCAACCGACCCAGGCCGTGGCCGCGCAGGTCCGGCCGCACCCAGATGTCGGCGACCAGCACCGCGTCGGGCGAGGCCGGTGCGGTCGGCACGGCCGCTGCCCCGGGCAGGAACGCAGGCGGGGCGTAGAGCACCAGCCCGACCGGCTCGGCCTCCAGCACGATCGCCCGCCCGCACGAGCCCCACTCCCGCAGCAGCTCGGACACCCAGGCGTCCTTGGCCTCGACGCGGGACCCCAGGTCGGGGCCGATCCGCTCCCGGCGTACGGCGTCCACGGCCCAGCACAGGCACGACCGGCACGGGGCGTCGTGCGGCGGCAGGCGGTCGAGCAGGTCCAGCGTGAGCGGCACGACCCGACGTCCCACGGTGCACCTCCGCAGCCTCTGCTCCACCCGGGGCGGGGTGAGGACCGCCACACCCCTCGACCCGCCCAGCACCCGGCCAGCGCGTGCGTGCGGGTGCCTCATCGTTCATGCTAGAGGGATCATGGACAGCACCCCCGCGCGCTCGCACGCCCGTCTCGACTCCTTCGTCGACCGGTACGCCGCGCGCACGGCCGGCATGACGGCCTCGGAGATCCGGGCCCTGTTCGCGGTCGCCTCCCGGCCGGAGGTCGTGTCGTTGGCGGGCGGGATGCCCAACATCACCGGGCTGCCGCTCGACGTGGTCGGGCACGCGATCAACGACCTGGTCCTGCAGCACGGGCCGGTGGCGATGCAGTACGGCTCGGGCCAGGGCGTGCCGGAGCTGCGCGAGCAGATCGCCGAGGTGATGCGGCTGGAGGGGATCGAGGCGCACCCCGACGACGTGGTCGTGACCGTCGGCTCCCAGCAGGCCGTGGACCTGGTGACGCGGATCTTCTGCGACCCGGGCGACGTCGTGATCTGCGAGGCGCCGTCGTACGTCGGTGCGCTGGGCGTCTTCCGGGCCTACCAGGCCGAGGTCGTGCACGCCGAGATGGACGCCCACGGGCTGGTGCCGGAGGCGCTCGAGCAGGCGATCGCGGCCACGAAGCGCGCCGGGCGCCGGATCAAGTTCCTCTACACGATCCCGAACTTCCACAACCCCGCCGGCGTGACGATGTCGTTGGAGCGACGCGCGCGCGTCCTGGAGATCTGCCGCCGCGAGGGCGTGCTGGTCCTCGAGGACAACCCCTACGGCCTGCTCGGGTTCGACCAGGAGCCCCTGCGCGCGATGCGTGCGGACGACGCCGACAACGTCATCTACCTCGGGTCGTTCTCCAAGACCTTCGCCCCGGGCTTCCGGGTCGGCTGGGCGCTCGCACCGCACCCCGTGCGCGAGAAGCTCGTGCTGGCCCAGGAGTCCGCGACGCTCTGCCCGCCGCAGTTCTCGCAGATGGCGATCTCGGCGTACCTCTCCGCGCACGACTGGCAGGGCCAGATCAAGCAGTTCCGGGAGATGTACCGCGAGCGCCGCGACGCGATGGTCTCCGCCCTCGACGACCTCATGCCGGCTGGCTGTCGCTGGAACGTCCCGGACGGCGGCTTCTACGTCTGGCTGACCCTCCCGCCCGGCATCGACGCGAAGGCGATGCTGCCGCGTGCCGTGACCGCCCGCGTCGCCTACGTGCCGGGCACCGCCTTCTTCGCCGACGGCTACGGCTCCGGCGCCATGCGGCTGTCCTTCTGCTACCCCACCCCCGAGCGCATCCGTGAGGGCGTACGCCGCCTGGCGGGTGTGCTCGAGGACGAGATCGAGCTCCGGGCGACCTTCGGCGCCTCGCTGGAGCACGAGGGCAACGAGCGCGGCCTGCCCGCGGGGTACGACGCCCCCGGCACCGACGTCAATTGACCCACCGACCCTGCCCGACGCTTCTCGCCCGCTGGCGGCCGGCCGGCGCACCGGCCTCGCGTGGCAGGATCGGCGCGTGCTGGACCTGACGTACCCCCCGATCATCCTCGCCGCCAAGACCGGTTTCCGGCTGCTGGGTCAGCGCTTCGACCTCACCGGGACCGAGCATGTGCCGCGCAAGGGCGGCGTGCTCCTCGCGGTCAACCACGTGGGGTACCTCGACTTCATCTACGGCGGACTGGCGGCGAACCCGTCGGGGCGCAAGGTGCGGTTCATGGCGAAGCGGGAGATCTTCCAGAACGCGGTGGGCGGTCCGGTCATGCGCTCGATGCACCACATCGAGGTCGACCGTGGCGAGGGGCTGGCCTCCTTTCGCACGGCCGTGGACTACCTGAAGCGGGGCGAGGCGGTCGGGATCTTCCCCGAGGCCACGATCTCGCGGTCGTTCGAGATCAAGGACATCAAGACCGGCGCGGTGCGGATCGCGGCCGAGGCCGACGTGCCGCTGGTGCCGGTGATCCTCTGGGGCACCCAGCGCATCTTCACCAAGGACCACGACAGGGACTTCTCCCGCGGGAAGACCATTGCGATCCGGGTTGGGGAGCCCCTGCGCCTCTCCGGTGCGGACCCGGTGGCAGAGACCGCTGAGCTGCGCGCGCGGATGAGCACGATGCTGGAGGAGACGATCGCGGCGTACCCCGCCGCCGAGCAGCCCCCGGGGTCCTGGTGGCTGCCGGCCCGCTTCGGTGGCTCGGCGCCCACGCCGGAGGAGGCGGCCCGGCTCGACGCCGAGGAGCAGCGCCGCCGCGCCGAGGCCCGGCGCGCCAAGGCCGCCGACTCCTGAGGGCGGCCCGCACGAGTCGAAGGTTCAGCTGGCACCAGCTGGACCTTCCGGTCCACGGCTGAACCTTCGCCCGTACGCCGAAAGGTTCAGCTGGTACCAGCCAAGCCTTCCACTGGCGACCTATCAATAAGTCGACAAAGCAATCTATCGCCAGATCGATGAAACGTTAGATCGGCCGATCCGACCGGGTGCGCGGGTCGATGATGTCGATGATGCGTCCCAGGTCCTCCAGCGACGCGAACTCGATCTGCACCTTGCCCTTGCTGCGGCCCAGGTCCACCTTGACCCGGGTCTCCAGACGATCCGAGAGTCGGTCGGCGATCTCGGCCAGTCCGGGGGCGGTCGGCTTCCGGCGTACGACGCGGCCGGCGCCCTCGTCGCCGTGGTCGCCCACCGCCACGATCTCCTCCAGGCCGCGCACGCTGATGCCCTCGGCGACCACGCGCGAGGCAAGGCGGTCCTGCAGCGCGGGGTCGTCCACGGCGAGCAGCGATCGCGCGTGCCCGGCCGAGAGCACGCCTGCGGCCACGCGCCGCTGGACGGCAGGGCTCAGCTTGAGCAGCCGCAGGGTGTTGGAGATCTGCGGGCGGGAGCGGCCGATGCGGGTGGCGAGCTCCTCGTGGGTGCAGCCGAAGTCCTCCAGGAGCTGGGCGTAGGCCGACGCCTCCTCCAGCGGGTTGAGCTGGGAGCGGTGGAGGTTCTCCAGGAGCGCGTCCCGGAGCATGTCGTCGTCCTCGGTCTGGCGCACGATGGCCGGGACGGCCTCGAGGCCAGCCTGCTGGGAGGCCCGCCACCGGCGCTCGCCCATGACCAGCTCGTAGGACTCCGGGCCGGTACGACGCACCACGATCGGCTGGAGCAGCCCGACCTCACGGATGGAGTGCACCAGCTCGGCCATCGCCTCCTCGTCGAAGACGTGGCGCGGCTGGACGGCATTGGGGACGATCTGGCCGATCGGGACCTCGGCGAAGTAGGCGCCGTCCACGGGAGCCAGGTCGACCGCGTCGGCGGCGTCGCCCGACGGAGCGTCGGAGCCGGTCCGGTCGGCGGGTACCGCCCCAGCGCCCGGAGCACCCGGGTCCCCCGCACCCGCGTTCCCATCCGCAGCGGAGCCGGGAGCCGAGGTCGCGGCGGTCGCCTCGGGCGGAGCGGTGGGGATCAGCGAGCCGAGACCGCGGCCCAGACCGCGGCGCGGAGCCGGACGTGCGTTCACTGGGGGGCTCCTCGCTCGGCGATCTCCCGCGCTGCCTCGAGGTAGGACAGCGCTCCCGGGGACCCCGGGTCGTAGGTCATCACTGTCTGGGCGTACGACGGCGCCTCGGACACCCGCACCGAGCGGGGGATGGCGGTGCGGAGCACCTGGTCCCCGAAGTGGTCGCGCACCTCCTCGGCGACACCGGCAGCGAGCCGGGTGCGCGCGTCGTACATCGTCAGCAGGATGGTGGAGACCGCCAGGGACGGGTTGAGGTGCGCCCGGACCATGTCGACGGTCTCGAGCAGCTGGCCCAGGCCCTCGAGCGCGTAGTACTCGGCCTGGATCGGGATGAGCATCTCCTCGCCGGCCACGAGCGCGTTGAGCGTCAGCAGGCCCAGCGACGGCGGGCAGTCGATGAGGACGTAGTCGAAGCGGTCCTCGCCCACGGCCTCGGCGGTCCCGACCCACGGGTGCCCCTGGATCGCCTTGCGGAGCCGGCCCTCGCGGGCGACCACCGAGACCAGCTCGATCTCGGCGCCGGCCAGGTCGATGGTCGCCGGGACCACCCAGAGCCCGTCGACGTCCGGGCACGGCGCCACGACGTCGGTGAGGGGCACGCCGTCGACCAGCGCGTCGTACGTCGAGGGGACGCCGCGCCGGTGCTCGATGTTGAGCGCCGTGGAGGCGTTGCCCTGCGGGTCCAGGTCGATCACGAGCACGCGCTGCCCGAGGGACGCGAGTCCTGCCGCGACGTTGACCGTCGAGGTGGTCTTGCCGACCCCGCCCTTCTGGTTGGCGACCACGAAGACGCGGGTGGCCACGGGCCGGGGAGAGGGGGAGCGCCGGGCAGCACTGCTGCGCAGCGACAAGGAGAACTCCGTCGCGCGAGCCAGGGGCGTGAGGTCGTCGCTCTCGACCGGCTCCATCTCGGCGAGCTCTGCCGCCGTGCGCACCGCGAACGGCCCGCCTCCGCCGCTGTTGCCGGCTTCGCCGGATGTTTCACGTGAAACAGACACCTGTGGAGAACTTTCCTCGATCTGTGGAGAACTCGGCTGGTCGAGCGTGGGACGACCGGTGGAAAACTCGGCACGAGGATCCGTGTCCCCGCTCGGCACAGGACCCTCTCCGGTCACCGGGTGCCCTTCCCGCGTCGACGTCCGCCGGGGCCGGGACGACGCTGTGCTCGCTGACCACGAGGACGAGCGTCCCGGGCGATGCGCCAAGATACCTGCGGCTCGCCGACCCAGGAAACCCGGACCGCCCAGGTGGGGGACTCCAGGACGTCCGCCCCCAGGGCTCGCACCTCGGGATCACCGGTCCCGTGCCGTCGGAGCTCGTCGCGGTGCTGCTCCACCTCGTCGGAGGCGCTCGACCCCTTGAGCGCCACCATCGCACCGCCAGCAGCAACCAAGGGCATGCACCAACCGGCCAGTCGGTCGAGAGGAGCGACGGCCCGTGAGGTCACGACGTCGAAGGACTCGACTCCGTGCAGCTCCTCCGCCCTGGCCCGCACGACCCGCACCGGGACGTCGAGGTCGGAGACCACCTCCTGCAGGAAGGTCGCGCGGCGCAGCAGCGGCTCGACCAGGGTCACCTCCAGGTCGGGGCGCACCAGCGCCAGCACGAGACCGGGCAGACCGGCCCCGCTCCCGATGTCGGCGACCCGGGCACCTGGAGGGATCCACTCGCCGAGCACGGCAGAGTTCAGGACATGCCGGTCCCACAGCCGCGGCACCTCCCGCGGGCCGATGAGGCCCCGCTCGGTCCCGGCGCCGGCCAGCCAGCCGACGTACCGCTCGACGAGCGGGAGCCGCTCAGGCGGGAACACCCCCCGCGCCACCTCGGGCGTGGGGGGTGTTTCACGTGAAACAGCGCCCGGGTCGGGCAGCGCGTCACTCAGGGAGGATCACCACGAACCGCCGGGGCTCCACGCCCTCGGACTCCGACACGAGGCCGGCCTGGGCCACCGCGTCGTGGACGACCTTGCGCTCGAACGGCGACATCGGCTCCAGCGAGACCCGCTCGCCGCGCTCCCGCACCTGAGCCACCGCGTCAGCGGCCACCTTCTCCAGCTCGGCACGCCGCTCGGCGCGGAAGCCGGAGATGTCGAGCATCAACCGGGACCGCTCACCGGTCTCGCGGTACACGGCCAGCCGGGTCAGCTCCTGGAGTGCCTCCAGCACCTCACCGTCGCGTCCCACGAGCTGGGAGAGGTCCGCACCCACGATGGACACCGCAGCACGGTCCCCCTCGACGTCCATGTCGAGGTCACCGTCGAGGTCGGCGATGTCGAGCAGCTCCTCGAGGTAGTCGGCCGCGATCTCGCCCTCGTTCTCGAGCGCCTGGACGCGGTTGCTCACCACGGGCTGGTCCTGCTCGACGTCCGCGGACTGCACGGCGTCGGAGGTCTGGGTCGACTCGCTCACGAGCCGCCTCCCTTCTTCTGGTTCTTCTGGGTCTGGTTCCGGGCAGGAGCCCCCTTCGCGGGGGCGGCCTTCTTCCGGGCGGCCCGCGGCTGCCGCTGGGGCTGCTCACGGCGGACCGGACGGCGCTCCTCCACGACCTCGGGCTCGACCTCGGCCACGACCTCACCACGCTTGAGGGCCTTGGCCCGGTCGCGCTCCTCCTTGGCCTTGGCGGCCGGGGTGCCCGGAGCGGGGTTGTTGCGGATCACGTAGAACTGCTGGCCCATCGTCCACAGGTTCGAGGTCGTCCAGTAGAGGAGGACGCCGATCGGGAAGGCCACGCCACCGAGCCCAAAGGCGACCGGGAGGACGTAGAGCAGCAGCTTCTGCTGCTGCGCGTACGGGCCGGACAGCGCGTCGGCCGGCATGTTCTTGCTCATCAGCTGGCGCTGCGTGAAGAACGTGGTGGCGGTCATGGCGAGCACGAGGAACAGCGCGAGCACCATGACGGCGGCGTCACCGCCTCCCTCGCGCCAGATGCCGGAGCCCCAGAAGCTGTCCGCGATGGGGATCCGACCGAAGAGCTCGGACTCCCCGAAGTTGCGGGCTCGCTCATCGGTCAGGAACCCCCGGCCCACCTCCTTCGAGGCGTTGTTCAGCAGGCTGAACAGCGTGAAGAAGATCGGCATCTGCAGCAGGATCGGCAGGCAGGACGCGAACGGGTTGGTGCCCGAGTCCTTGTAGAGCTTCATCGTCTCCTGCGCGAGACGCTCCCGGTCGTGGCCGTACTTCTTCTGCAGCTCGCGGACCTTCGGCTGGATCAGCTGCATGTTGCGGCTGGCCTTGATCTGACGCACGAAGAGCGGGATCAGCGCCGCGCGGATGACCAGCGTCAGCCCGATGATCGACAGGGCCCACCCGAGGCCCCCGTTCTCGTCCAGGCCGAGCAGGGTGAAGAGCTCGTGCCAGAGGAGCATGACGCCGGAGATGGCGTAGTAGAGCGGTGCGGCCAGGAAGCCGAAGATGTCACCGATGGTTCCCACGGATCAGACTCCTTGTGTGGGGCGGACGTGCGGGGATGGGGTGGGGTGGGGCGGGGTGTCGACGTCCATGGTGCCCTCCGGGTGGCGAGGGGGCACCGGGTCGTAGCCGCCGTCGGACCAGGGGTGGCACCGGCCGAGCCGCCGCACCGCCAGCCAGCTGCCTCGCAGGCTGCCGTGCACGGTGACCGCCTCCAGGGCGTATGCCGAGCAGCTGGGGTGGTAGCGGCAGACCTGGCCGTAGAGCGGGCTGACCACCCTCCGGTAGACGCGCAGGAAGCCGATGAGCAGCAACCGCAGGGGGTCCTTCACGCCGCCATCCTCGTGAGGCAGCCGGACAGGTCCGCCGCCAGCGCGGCGCTGGATGCCTGCGCGGAGGACGGCAGTGCCCGCACCACGAGCACGCAAGAGCCCGGGAGCGAGGACACGTGCTCCCGGGCCAGGTGGCGAAGACGGCGCTTCACACGGTTGCGGACGACGGCGTTGCCCACCGCCCTGCTGACGACGAACCCGACGAGCGGGGGAGCGTCGCCCTCGCGCTGCAGCAGGTGGGTCACCAGCGTGGGCGAGGAGCGACGCGTCCCCCTGCGGGTCGCGAGCCGGAACAGTCCGGCGTCGTCGAGCCGGTGCTCAGCGGGGAGCACGTGGCGGTGCGAGGCGTCGGTCGGCTCAGACCGCGATCGACTTGCGGCCCTTGCGGCGCCGCTGGTTGAGGATCGCGCGCCCCGCGCGGGTGCGCATGCGGAGACGGAAACCGTGCACCTTGTGACGGCGGCGGTTGTTGGGCTGGTACGTGCGCTTGCTCACGACTGCTCTCTCTCGCGGAGGGTTCTGCTGGACGTCTGCGTCGGGCCCGGCGGCGCCGGACCTCCCACCCTGTGATCGGCTGTGCCGACCGGGGCGCCCGCAGGCACCACCGGTACGCGACCTTCGGCCGGCACCGCTCACCCACGTCGCCCCGGCGGCTGCCTGGACGGTCATGGACATGCGGCACCCGTCGACACACAGATCTCCTCGGATGACCGGCCAACGGTACGCGGGCGCGCGACGGAGGGTCAAACCCTCGGCGACGCCACCGGGCACAGGCCGCTCCTGCCGACCCGCAGCCTGTGGAGAACTGGTTGCGCGCCCCCGGGCGCCGGGTTAGGTTCCCCCTCTCGCGGCCCCGCGTCCGCGCCACGTTCGGGCACCACCGCTCCGTCAGTGCCGACGGGCCCGCCCAGGTCGATCCACCGGCTCTGACCTGCGACGACAGCGATGGAGACCGATCCGGCACGGGCACCGGAGCCACGACGGGCCGTATCCCCCGACCCGGGTTCACAGCCTGTGGATCAACTTGTGGAACATGAGCGCGGCACAGCAGCGCACGCGGTGGAGACACCGGCCGCGGCCGTGGCGCGAGACCGACCGACAACCCACCAGACGAGCAGCTCCCCGGACCCGTGAGGGACCCCTCCGACCGGGGCAGGGCGGAGCACCCCCACCGTGGACGACAACCTCTCGGACCTCGCCTCCGCCTGGCACGGCGTGGTCGCGGACCTCCAGCCCAACCAACGCGCGTGGCTGCGAGCCAGCGAGCCGATCACCCTGCACGGGCACACCGCGATCATCGCCGTCCCCAACGACTTCACCCGCCACCAGCTGGAAGGGCGGCTGCGCGCGCAGCTCGAGGACGCGTTGTCGGTGCGCTTCGGCCAGGAGATCCGGATCGCCGTGACGGTGAACCCGGCACTCGAGGACGCCGCTGCTGAAAGCGATATGTCGACTTATAGCCCTGTCGACTCGGCGATCGGCAGTGACGAGGAGGCGCCATCGCTCGCCGCTGCCCCGGCACCCGACCTCGGCCCCGTGCCCCCCGCACCCCGGCGCGAGATGACCCCGAGCCCGCCCGAGCCCCCCGCACCGGTCGACAACGGCGTACGCCCGAACGCCCTGGAGACCCGGCTCAACCCCAAGTACACCTTCGAGACCTTCGTCATCGGCTCGTCCAACCGCTTCCCCCACGCGGCCGCCGTCGCGGTCGCCGAGGCACCGGGCAAGGCCTACAACCCCCTGCTCGTCTACGGCGACTCCGGGCTGGGCAAGACCCACCTGCTCCACGCCATCGGTCACTACGTCCGTTCGCTCTACAACGGCGCCAAGGTGCGCTACGTCTCGAGCGAGGAGTTCACCAACGAGTTCATCAACGCGATCCGCGACGACCGCCAGGACCGCTTCAAGCGCCGCTACCGCGACGTCGACGTGCTGCTGATCGACGACATCCAGTTCCTGGAGGGGAAGACCCAGACGCAGGAGGAGTTCTTCCACACCTTCAACACCCTCCACAACGCCAACAAGCAGATCGTGCTGACCTCCGACCGGGCGCCCAAGCGCCTCGAGGCCCTGGAGGACCGGCTGCGCAACCGGTTCGAGTGGGGACTGATCACCGACGTCCAGCCGCCCGACCTCGAGACCCGCATCGCCATCCTGCGCAAGAAGGCCGCGATGGACCGGCTGACCGCGCCCCCGGACGTCCTGGAGTTCATCGCCTCCAAGATCCAGACCAACATCCGCGAGCTCGAGGGGGCGCTGATCCGCGTCACCGCCTTCGCCAACCTCAACCGCCAGGAGGTCGACATGACCCTGGCCGAGATCGTGCTCAAGGACCTGATCCCCGAGGGGGGCGAGCCCGAGATCACCGCCGGGCTGATCATCGCCCAGACGGCGGCCTACTTCGGGCTGACCATCGACGAGCTGACGGGCCCCAGCCGCGGTCGGCACCTCGTGATGGCACGCCAGATCGCGATGTACCTGTGCCGCGAGCTCACCGACCTCTCGCTGCCCAAGATCGGCGCGCAGTTCGGCAACCGCGACCACACGACGGTGATGTACGCCGACCGCAAGATCAACCAGCTGCTCGCCGAGCGCCGGGCCGTCTTCAACCAGGTCTCCGAGCTGACGAACCGCGTGAAGATGCAGGCACGCCAGGCCTGAACGGGTCGACTCGTCCTGGCCCGGAACGTGTCGTCCGTGCCTGTGGACGACGAGCGGATCCACCCCGAATTACACGGGGAGGATCTGTGGACCGGATCGCGTCCCGTCCACGACCCCTTCCCCACTGCACAGGCCGGGGCCCGGAACCACACCACTCCTCCCCACCCCCTGTGCACTCGCTTTCCTCCGCACGACCTGCACGAACGCCGATCGTCCACAGAGTCCACAGCTCCTATGACTCCTCTGGACCCTTGACCATCCCGATTCCCCGTGGAACTCCTCCCGGGCCCCTCCCTGGGGAAAACCCACCAGCGCTCCCCTCCGGTGGGGGCGCGTGGCAGGATGCGACTCCCCGTCACCCCGGGTCCCCTGCCGTGCCCCACGCCCGGCTCCCCCTGCCCGGCCCCGCGCCCCTCCTGCCGAAGGACTGACACCGTGAAGTTCCGCGTCGAACGAGACGTGCTGGCCGATGCCGTCGCCTGGGCGGCACGCAACCTGCCCGTGCGACCGAGCGTCCCCGTCCTCGCCGGCCTGCTCATCGAGGCCGACGACCAGGGGCTGGTCCTGTCCAGCTTCGACTACGAGACCTCCGCACGCGCGACCCTGCACGCCGACGTCCACGACCCGGGGCGTGCCCTGGTCAGCGGCCGGCTGCTCGCCGACATCTGCCGCAGCCTCCCCGCCAAGCCGGTCGAGATGACGCTCGACGGCGCCCGGGTCCAGCTCACCTGTGGCTCGGCTCGCTTCAGCCTCCAGACCATGCCGGTCGAGGAGTACCCCACGCTGCCCGCCATGCCCCAGGCCACCGGCACCGTCCCCAGCGAGCTCTTCAGCCACGCCGTCGCCCAGGCGGTCACCGCCGCGGGACGCGACGACATGCTGCCCGTGCTCACCGGCGTCCGACTCGAGATCGACGGCTCCACGATCTCGCTGCTGGCCACCGACCGCTTCCGGCTCTCCCAGCGCGAGCTCACCTGGGACCCGCGCACCCCCGACGAGACCCTCGCCGCGCTCGTGCCGGCCAAGGTCCTCGCCGACACCGCCAAGTCGCTGACCGCCGGCGCCGAGATCGCCATCGCGCTCAGCGCGAGCGGGGCGGGCGACGGCCTGATCGGCTTCGAGGGCGCAGGACCCGGCGGCATGCGTCGTACGACCACGCGCCTGCTCGACGGGGAGTTCCCCAAGGTCCGCAGCCTCTTCCCCTCCGAGCACCTCACGCTGGCCACGGTCGACAAGGCCGCGCTGGTGGAGTCGGTCAAGCGCGTCTCGCTCGTGGCCGAGCGCAACACCGCCGTCCAGCTCGCCTTCTCGGACGGTGTGCTCACCCTCGACGCGGGCTCCGGCGACGAGGCCCAGGCCTCGGAGTCGGTCGAGGCCGTCGTGACCGGCGACGACCTGACCACCGGCTTCAACCCCCAGTTCCTGCTCGACGGGCTCACCGCCATCGACCAGCCCACGGTCCAGCTCGCCTTCACCCAGGCCTCGAAGCCCGTGGTGATCTCGGGCGTGACCGACGACGACAGCGACCCGGGGTTCCGCTACCTCCTCATGCCCCGCCGCCTGCTCTCCTGAGCGCGCCCGAGCATCCCGCCTGGGCACGCTCACACCACACCGGCCAGCCCCTCACCCGCCTGACGGACCCCCATCGCTCGTACGGGTCCTAGGCTGCTCGGTATGGATATCGGACTCGTCGGACTCGGGAAGATGGGCGGCAACATGCGCACCCGCCTGCGCAACGCCGGACACACGGTCGTGGGCTTCGACCACGACCCCGACAAGCGGGACGTCGACTCCCTCGAGGCGCTGGTCGAGGCGCTGCCCTCCCCCAAGGTCGTGTGGGTGATGGTGCCCTCCGGCGCTCCCACCCACGAGACCATCGAGCGGCTCGGCGAGCTGCTCGGCGAGGGCGACCTCGTCGTCGACGGCGGCAACTCGCGCTGGACCGACGACCAGGCACACGCGGCGATGCTCGCCGAGAAGGGCATCGGCTTCGTCGACTGCGGGGTGTCCGGCGGGGTCTGGGGCCTGGAGAACGGGTACGCCCTGATGTACGGCGGCACCGCCGAGGACGTCGCCAAGGTCCAGCCGGCCCTCGACGCCCTCAAGCCCGAGGGCGAGCTGGGCGCCGTCCACGCCGGCAAGGTGGGCGCCGGCCACTTCTCCAAGATGGTCCACAACGGCATCGAGTACGCCGTCATGCAGTCCTACGCCGAGGGCTGGGAGCTGCTCCAGGCCGTCGACGTCGTCGACAACACCACCGAGGTCTTCCGCTCCTGGCGCGAGGGGACCGTCATCCGCTCCTGGCTGCTCGACCTGCTGGTGGCCGCGCTCGACGAGGACCCGGGCCTGGCGTCGATCCGCGGCTACGCCGACGACTCCGGCGAGGGACGTTGGACCGTCGAGGCCGGCATCGAGAACGCCGTCGCGACCCCCGCCATCACGGCGGCGCTCTACGCCCGGTTCGTCTCCCGCCAGGAGGACTCCCCCGCGATGAAGGCGGTCGCGGCGATGCGCAACCAGTTCGGCGGGCACGCGACCCAGGCCGCCTCCGGCGGGGAGCCCGGCCCGGAACCCGACCTGGCGTGACGTGCACGTCTCGCACCTGACGCTGCACGACTTCCGCTCCTACCCCACCGCGGAGGTCCCGCTCGAGCCGGGCGTCACCGCCTTCGTGGGTCGCAACGGCCAGGGCAAGACCAACCTGGTCGAGGCGATCGACTACCTCTCCCGGCTCAGCTCGCACCGGGTCGCCAGCGACGCCCCGCTGGTGCGTGCCGGGGCCGAGCGGGCCGTCGTGCGGGCCGCCGTGGTGCGCGACGGCCGCACCGCGGTCCTGGAGGTGGAGATCAACCCCGGTCGCAGCAACCGGGCCAAGGTCAACCGCTCCCCGCTCCCCCGGGCGCGCGAGCTGGTCGGCCTCGTGCGCACCGTGGTCTTCGCCCCTGACGACCTCACCCTGGTCAAGGGCGACCCCTCGGACCGGAGGAAGTTCCTCGACGACCTCCTGGTGCTGCGCGCCCCGCGCCTGGCGGGCGTGCGGTCCGACTACGACCGGATCCTGCGCCAGCGCAACACGCTGCTGAAGACCGCCGGCGCCGCCCGCCGCGGCAGCACGTCCGCCGAGGGCGCGCTCGCGACGCTGTCGGTCTGGGACTCCCACCTGGCCCGCACCGGTGCGGAGCTGCTCTCCGAGCGGCTGCGACTGGTCGAGGCGCTGCGTCCGTACGTCGTCGCGGCGTACGCCGCCGTGGCGCAGGGGGCCGGACGCGACGCCGCCGACGTGGAGTACCGCCCGAGCCTGGAGCTGCCCGACCGCGCCTGGGAGCTCGGGGTGGACGACCTCGCCGAGCGCCTGCTGGTGGAGGTCGAGGCGCGACGTCGGGACGAGCTCGACCGTGGGCTGTCCCTGGTCGGGCCGCACCGCGACGAGCTGCTGCTCACCCTCGGACCCGCGGAGGTCGCTGCCACGGAGCCGCCCGGACCGGTGGACGGGGACGGTGACACGGGTGAGCAGACCGGCGAGCAGACCGGCGAGCAGACCGGGGCGGTCGCGGTCCGGCTGCCGGTGAAGGGCTACGCCTCGCACGGGGAGTCGTGGTCCTTCGCGCTCGCCCTGCGGCTGGCGTCGTACGACCTGCTGCGCTCCGAGGGCGACGACCCGATCCTCGTGCTCGACGACGTCTTCGCCGAGCTGGACTCGCAGCGGCGCGAGCAGCTGGCGGCACTGGTGGCCGGCGCGGAGCAGGTGCTCGTCACCGCCGCGGTCCCCGAGGACGTGCCTGCCGCGCTCCGGGGCGTCCGGTTCCTCGTCGCGGGAGGCCAGGTCACCCGTGACGACTGAGCACCCCACGACGCCGGACCCGGACCACGGGTCGCCCGAGGGCCCCCCGGGCCGGTCCGCCCTGCCCCCCGAGCGCGACCACGGCCCGGACCTGGACGACCTGCCGGCCACGGACCTCCCGCACTCCGACGACGGGCTGGACCTGGCTCGCCGCACGGCGAAGGCCGTGGCCGGGGCGTCCGCGGGTGGCATCCGGCGGCCGAAGCGCAGGCGGCGCCAGGGCGGCGACGCTCCTCGCCCCGCGCCGGGCGACGACCGGGACCCGCAGCTGCTCGACAGCACGCTGGCCCGCCTCGTCGCCGACCACGGCTGGGCCCTGGACCTCCGGGTGCGCGGTGTCTTCGCGCGCTGGCCGGAGCTGGTCGGGGACGAGGTCGCGGCGCACTGCACCCCGGAGACGTTCGCCGACGGCCGCCTGGTCGTGCGCACCGACTCCACCGCCTGGGCCACCCAGCTCACGCTGCTCGCCCCGCAGTTGGTGCGCCGGCTCAACGAGGACCTGGGCGCGGGCACGGTCACCGTGATCGAGGTCCTCGGCCCGCACCTGCCCACCTGGCGCAAGGGCCCCCGGTCGGTGCGGGACGGGCGCGGGCCCCGCGACACCTACGGGTGACGAGGACGCGCCAGCGGACTCGTCGATCGGTGGTCGAGCGAGCGGCACGGCTGAGCCTGCGAAGCCGTGACCCGCGTGTCGAGACCGAGGACGCGTCAGCGGAATCGCTGGTGGTGGTCGAGCGAGCGGCACGGCTGAGCCTGCAAGCCGTGACCCGCGGGTCGAGACCGGTCAGCTGGCCAGGGGGCTCGAGGTCGGGCGCACGAGCGCGCAGCAGCCGACCTGGCCGGCCCTCCGGCGTACGGACCCTTGTCCCGACCCCTGCGAGGCGCTCCTGGAGGCCTCCAGGAGCCGCTGAGGGGCCATCGCGGGGCCGTGGTGACCCCGCTCGGCGGGTCGTGGGGGCGCGTGGAGGCCCCTGACGGGCTACTATGGGCCCCAGGTCGCCTCGGGCGACCTGTTGTGTGCCACGGCTCGTCGCAGAGCCCGCAGAGATGGAGCGCGTGTGTCCGAGGACAGCCAGGTCGAGACCCCTGCGGCGAGCACCCCGCAGCCCCCCAACGGCGTGGAGTACGACGCCTCGGCGATCCAGGTCCTCGAGGGGCTGGAGGCGGTCCGCAAGCGCCCGGGCATGTACATCGGCTCCACGGGCGAGCGCGGCCTGCACCACCTCATCTGGGAGATCGTCGACAACGCCGTCGACGAGCGGATGGCCGGCTACTGCGACCGGATCGTCGTGACCCTGTGCGCCGACGGCGCGATGAAGGTCGAGGACAACGGGCGCGGCATCCCCACCGACACCGCGCCCGGCCAGGAGCTGCCCGCGCTGACGCTGGCCCTGACCGTGCTCCACGCCGGCGGCAAGTTCGGCGGCGGCGGCTACAAGGTCTCCGGCGGTCTGCACGGCGTCGGTGTCTCGGTCGTCAACGCGCTGTCGACCAAGGTCGTCGCCGAGGTCAAGAACCGTGGCCACCTGTGGCGCCAGACCTTCAGCCTCGGCGTCCCCGACGGGCCGCTGGAGCAGGTCCGCCCGATGGAGGACGGCGAGCGCACCGGCACCACCATCACGTGGTGGGCCAGCCCGGAGATCTTCGAGACCACGACGTACAACCTCGAGACCATCACCCACCGCATCCGCGAGATGGCCTTCCTCAACAAGGGCCTGGAGATCGTCGTGCGCGACGAGCGCGAGGGCGCCGAGGCCGTGGCCGAGGCCGTCGAGGACGACACCGTCGACTCCAGCCAGGAGGGCGCCTCGGCGCCGCAGCGCTCGGCGGGGGCGCTGGAGCAGGTCTTCCGTTACGACAACGGCTTGGTCGACTTCGTCAACCACCTCAACCGCACCAAGCACGCCGCGAACCCCACGGTGATCTCCTTCGAGGCCGAGTCGCCCGACGACGTCGAGAACCACATGAGCCTCGAGGTCGCGATGCAGTGGACCGACACCTACACCGAGTCGGTCCACACCTTCGCCAACGCGATCAACACCGCCGAGGGCGGCACCCACGAGGAGGGCTTCCGCACCGCGCTCACCAGCCTGGTCAACAGCCGCGGCGAGGACTGGGGCCTGATGAAGAAGCCCGAGGACAAGGTCAAGGGCGAGGACATCCGCGAGGGCCTCACCGCGATCATCTCGATCAAGCTCGCCGAGCCGCAGTTCGAGGGCCAGACCAAGGGCAAGCTCGGCAACACCGAGGCCAAGGGCTTCACCCAACGCATCGTCGGCGACCAGCTCGGCGCGTGGTTCGAGGAGAACCCGGCCGAGGCCAAGGAGATCATCCGCAAGGCCCAGGCCGCGGCGCAGGCGCGCAACGCCGCCCGCAAGGCCCGCGACCTCGCCCGCGACCGCAAGGGCCTGCTCGGCCGCGCCGGTCTGCCCGGCAAGCTCTCGGACTGCCAGTCGACCAACCCCGCCGAGTGCGAGGTCTTCATCGTGGAGGGTGACTCGGCAGGTGGCTCGGCCCGCCAGGGCCGCGACCCGCGCATCCAGGCGATCCTCCCGATCCGCGGCAAGATCCTCAACGTCGAGAAGGCCCGCATCGACAAGGTGCTGGCCAACACCGAGGTCCAGTCGATCATCTCCGCGCTCGGCACCGGCATCACCGACGAGTTCGACCTCGACAAGCTGCGCTACCACAAGGTCGTGCTGATGGCCGACGCCGACGTCGACGGCCACCACATCAACACCCTGCTGCTGACGTTGCTCTTCCGGTTCATGAAGCCGCTCATCGAGCACGGCCACGTCTTCATGGCCCAGCCGCCGCTCTACCGGCTGCGCTGGAACAAGCCGCACGAGCACGAGTTCGTCTACTCCGACTCCGAGCGCGACGCGCTGCTGCGCGAGGGCCAGGCCGAGGGCAAGAAGCTGCCCAAGGAGAACCCGGTCCAGCGCTACAAGGGGCTGGGCGAGATGAACGCCAAGGAGCTGTGGGAGACCACCATGGACCCCGACAACCGACTCATGCTCCAGGTCACCCTCGACGACGCCGCGCACGCCGACGAGATCTTCTCGATCCTCATGGGCGAGGACGTCGAGCAGCGCCGCTCCTTCATCCAGCGCAACGCTAAAGACGTCCGCTTCCTCGATATCTGACAGGAGACGCGATGCACGCACGCCCGCCGCGCCCCACCGATCCCGGGCAGGTCGCTCGACGACCGCTTCGCTCTCAAGGTCGCCTTCGCTCCTCCGCCTTGCGGGCGCACGCACCTCGCGCCTCCTGCCTACCGCCATCTACTGACATCTACGGCAATTGCTAGAACCGCGTAGAACTGACCAGAAAGCCACAGACACGTGACGCAGACCCCCACCGACGGCGGCGCTCCCACCGGCGGCCGGATCGAGCCGGTCGAGCTGCAGACCTCCATGCAGCGCGCCTACATCGACTACGCGATGGCCGTCATCGTCGGCCGGGCGCTGCCCGACGTGCGCGACGGGCTCAAGCCGGTGCACCGGCGCGTGCTCTACGCGATGTACGACGGCGGCTACCGCCCCGACCGCGGCTTCTCCAAGTGCAGCCGCGTCGTCGGCGACGTCATGGGTCAGTACCACCCCCACGGCGACACCGCGATCTACGACACCCTCGTGCGCCTCGCGCAGCCGTGGGTCATGCGCGCCCCGCTGGTCCAGGGCCAAGGCAACTTCGGCTCGCCCGGCAACGACTCGGCCGCGGCGATGCGGTACACCGAGTGCCGGATGGCGCCGCTGGCCATGGAGATGGTCCGCGACATCGAGAAGGAGACCGTCGACTTCCAGCCCAACTACGACGGCCGGTCCGCCGAGCCCGTCGTGCTGCCCTCACGCTTCCCCAACCTGCTGGTCAACGGCTCGGCCGGCATCGCGGTCGGCATGGCCACGAACATCCCGCCGCACAACCTGCGTGAGATCGCCGCCGGCGCCACCTGGGCGCTGCAGCACCCCGACGCCACCCGCGAGGAGCTGCAGGACGCGCTCGTCGAGCGGATCAAGGGCCCCGACTTCCCCAACGGCGCGCTCATCGTGGGCAACGCCGGCACCGAGCAGGCCTACCGCACCGGTCGCGGCTCGATCACCCAGCGCGCGGTCATCGAGGTCGACGAGGACGCCCGCGGCAACACCTGCCTGGTCATCACCGAGCTGCCCTACATGGTCAACCCGGACAACCTGGCGCTGAAGATCGCCGAGCTCGCCGACTCCGGCCGCGTGCAGGGCATCCGCGACGTCCGCGACGACACCTCCGACCGCACCGGCCAGCGCCTCGTGGTCGTGCTCAAGCGCGACGCGGTGGCGCGGGTCGTGCTCAACAACCTGCTCAAGCACACCGAGCTGCAGACCAACTTCAGCGCGAACATGCTGGCCCTGGTCGACGGGGTGCCGCGCACCCTGACGATCGACCAGTTCATCAGCAACTGGGTCACCCACCAGATCGACGTCATCGTCCGGCGTACCCAGTTCCTGCTGCGCGAGGCCGAGAAGCGCGCCCACATCTACCGCGGCCTGGTGAAGGCGCTCGACGCCCTCGACGAGGTCATCGCGTTGATCCGCCGCTCCCCTGACGTCGACGACGCGCGCCAGGGCCTGATGGACCTGCTCGACATCGACGAGGTCCAAGCCACCGCCATCCTCGACATGCAGCTGCGCCGCCTCGCGGCCCTCGAGCGGCAGAAGATCGTCGACGAGCTGGCCAAGATCGAGACCGAGATCGCCGACTACGAGGACATCCTGGCCAAGCCCGAGCGGCAGCGCCAGATCATCGTCGACGAGCTCGGCGAGGTCGTGGAGAAGTACGGCAACGAGCGCCGCACCCAGATCATCGCCGCCGACGGGGACCTCTCGATGGAGGACCTCATCCCCGACGAGGAGCTGGTCGTCTCGATCACCCGCGGCGGGTACGCCAAGCGCACCCAGCGCGCGCAGTACCGCACCCAGAAGCGCGGCGGGAAGGGCGTGCGCGGCGCGACCCTGCGCGGCGACGACGTGGTCGAGCACTTCATCGCCACGACCAACCACCACTGGCTGCTCTTCTTCACCACCGCCGGACGGGTCTACCGCACCAAGGCCTACAACCTCCCGGAGGCGGCACGCGACGCCAAGGGCGGGCACGTGGCCGGGCTGCTCTCCTTCCAGCCCGACGAGTCGATCGCGCAGGTCCTGGCGATCCGCGACTACGAGCAGGCGCCGTACCTCCTGCTCGCCACCCGCAACGGCCTGGTCAAGAAGACCCGCCTCGCCGACTACAACTCCCCCCGCCAGGCCGGCGTCATCGCGATCAACTTCCGCGAGGAGGACGACGAGCTGATCGGCGCAGAGCTGGTGCACGGCGAGGACGACGTCCTGCTGGTCTCGCGGCTGGGCCAGGCGATCCGGTTCCGCGCCGACGACACCCAGCTGCGCCCGATGGGCCGAGCCACGTCGGGCGTGACGGGCATGAAGTTCCGCGAGGGTGACTCGCTGCTGTCGATGTCGGTCATCCGCGCCACCCAGGTCGCGGCCGAGGAGGCAGCCGGTCTCGCCGAGCACGACGAGGAGTCCGCAGCCGTCGAGGCGACCGCCGAGCAGGTGGCCGAGGTGAAGCCGCAGTACGTCTTCACCATCACCGACGGCGGCTTCGCCAAGCGCACCCGCATCTCGGAGTACCGCCTGCAGTCGCGCGGCGGTCTCGGCATCAAGGCGATGGCGCTCACCAACGCCGACCGCGGCGGACTCGTGGGCGCCTTCATCGTCGAGGACGGTGACGAGGTCCTCTCCATCACCGCCTCCGGCCAGGTCGTGCGCAGCCCCATCGACGAGGCCTTCCGCCCGACCGGCCGCTCCACCCAGGGCGTGAAGTTCGTGACGCCCAAGAAGAACGACACCGTCGCGGTGGTCGCCCGCTCGGTCGAGGCGGCCGAGGACGAGGAGGAGTCCGAGGAGGGCACCGAGTCGGGCGCCGAGCCGGGCGCCGAGGGTGTGGAGGCGTCCTCGCAGGGGGAGGCTCCTGCGGACGCCAGTGCAACAATCGAGGCCGACGCCCCCGGCACCGAGGCATCCGACCCCGAGGCATCCGACACTGAGGACGAGTGATGACGGACCGATCCACCGAGCAGCGGACCACGCGTCCGGTGCCCGCCCGCGGACCGGAGGACACCGTGACCCGACCGGCGCTCGCCGACCGGGTCAAGGAGCGGCTGACCCGCGCCGGTGACGAGCACCAGGCCAACAAGGACGCCGCCCCGGCCGCGGCGACGCCGGCCGGCGCCGCCGCGGGCCGCGCCCCCCGCCGGGCGAGGCTGCGCCTGACCAGGGTCGACCCCTGGTCGGTCATGAAGACCTCGTTCCTGCTCTCGATCGCCTTCGGCATCGTCACCGTGGTCTCGGTGCTGATGGTGTGGACCGTGCTGGACCGGGCCGGCGTCTGGGAGTCGATCAACGCCACCGTCACCGACATCGTCGGCGAGGACTCCGCCTCGGAGTTCGACATCGAGAACTACATCGGCACCTCGCGCGTCCTCGGCTTCACCATGCTCGTGGCCGCGATCGACGTCATCATCCTGACCGCGGTCGCCACGCTGACGGCGTTCCTCTACAACATGTCCGCCGCGCTGCTCGGCGGCGTTGAGGTCACCCTCGCCGAGGACAACTGACCTGCGCCGCCCGGCGCAGGACCCGTTTTGGGGGGCCGCCGCGCCCTGTTGTAGTGTCCCCCTCGGTCCGGCGCTCGCGCCGGGCTGCCGCCGGTCCGCCGGCTGCGGGCCTATAGCTCAGACGGTTAGAGCGCTTCCCTGATAAGGAAGAGGTCACAGGTTCAAGTCCTGTTAGGCCCACTCCACCCCGGGCCTCGGCCCCCACGGGTCGGGTCCCGGAGAGACATCGAGGAGACCCCCGTGAAGAAGATCGTCATGGTCCTGCTCGCCGTCGGCGGCGCGCTCGTCGCCCGGCGCAAGCTCGAGGAGTCCAAGGCCGAGCAGGCCCTCTGGGCCCAGGCCACCGACCCGGTCAACAGCTGACCCTCGGTCCACCAGCACCACCCGCACGGCGTACGCCGCCGTGCACCCGGGGCCTTGGCGCAATTGGTAGCGCACCTGCTTTGCAAGCAGGGGGTTAGGGGTTCGAGTCCCCTAGGCTCCACCGACTCACCGACTCACCGACTCGGTGACACCCAGCCTCACCAGGGCGCCAGCGCCGCGCGGGCCAGCTCGACGGCCACGGGCGAGAGCCGACGCGACGACCGTCCCGCCCGCGCCGGGTCCTCGTCCCGCACCGCCACCTCCGTCAGCGCGCTCGTGACCTCGGAGATCGCCCAGGCGGCGGCGTCCGGGCCGATGGGGTGCGTGCCGCGTTCGCGCCAGCCCAGCCACGTCAGGGCGTCGGCCAGGCGCTGCTCGTGGTGGCCGCGCGGCTCCGAGGCGACGTACAGCAGGGCGAGCAGACGGGCCTGCACCTCGAAGGTGTCCACGGACCCCGACACCAGGTGCAGCCGCAGGTGCTCCCACAGGGCCGAGGGGTCGACGACGGCGCGGCGACCGGCGGGGGTGAGCACGAGATGGCCCCGGTGCTTGCGCAGCAGCCGCATGCGCTGGAGCCCGGCGCGCAGCTCGCGCACAGGCCACGTGAGGTCCTCACGGTTGGCCTTGCCCAGCCAGTGGGAGCACGAGGGCAGGACCGCCGCGGCGGCCGCCACGTCGACCGGCCGGAGGTAGCCGGCGGGTGTGAGCGGCAGCCCTCCGTCCCGGGCGCGCTCCAGGAACCACCGGTGGCCGGACAGGTGGGAGAGCAGGGTGGCCTCGTCGGGGGCGTCGCCCCCTGAGGGTGGTCCGGTGACGCCTGCGACCTCGGCGACGCGGGCGAGCAGCTCCGGTCCGACCGGCGTGGCACGCAGCCTGCCGAGCAGCTCGGCGAGGTCCGGCCTCAGCGCCAGCAGCGCGGTGCTCGCTGCGACCAGCCGGTCGACCCCGGCAGTGTCGAAGGCGGTCGGGTCCTCGAGCAGGCCGGCGAGCTCGGCGGCGTCCCGCAGCCCGCCGCAGTCCTCGGGCGGGGCGGCGCGCTCGCCGTCGAGGCACGCCGCGGGCGGTGTCGTCGTCCCGACGGACGCGACCTCCTCGAGCACCAGCACCAGGTCCCACTCGTCGCCGTAGTCGTAGACGTAGTGCAGGACGTCCCCCGGCTCGACCAGCACCTCGTCGAGGGTGACCTCGGAGTCGGGCGTCCCCAGGTCGTCGCCCTCCACGGCGTCGAAGGGGCACAGGAACCACTCGGCCCGAGGGTCGAAGCAGTCGCCTCCGATCGCGAAACGGTGCAGGTGCCCGCCCGCCCAGTCGTACGCCGCCTGCAGCACGTCGTGGACGGCCGCGAGCGTCAGGTCCGAGCGCAGCGCGAGTCGTCGCCAGATCGGCGGGGTCGCGCCGGCCAGGTCGACCCGGACCCGCAGGACGACCGGGGTCGCACGCCGCGGTCGGCGCAGGTGCGGGTTGGTGGTGCGCCGGGCGAGCGGGTCGGCACCCGAGAGGCTCCCGAGGCCTCGCAGCTCGGCCAGGTCGGACGCGGCCACCATCGCGGCGAACTGCCGCAGCACTGCGGCGGAGTCGTCGGGCTGGTCAGGACCGTCCGGGCCGCCGAGGCCGTGGTCGGGGGTGGGCACGGACCGATCGTAGAACCGCGCGTCGCGGTGACGCCGGAGCGGGAGCGCGTCACTAGGCTCGCTGCTCGTGACGCTGCCCACGATCCCCCGCGACCGCGACGATGACTACGGGGCGCAGGCCATCGCGGCGCGCAGGACCTACGCCGAGGAGCAGACCGCTGCCCGGCTCGAGCACGTGTCGTCGTACTCCCTGGAGCCGAGCACGCTGCCGGGCAACATCGAGAACTTCCTCGGCGTCGCGCAGGTGCCGATCGGGCTGGCCGGTCCGCTGCTGGTCAACGGCGAGCACGCGACCGGCGAGTTCCTCGTGCCGCTCGCCACCACCGAGGGGACCCTCGTGGCGTCGTACAGCCGCGGGATGAAGCTGTGCCGCGCCGCCGGCGGCATCACCACGACGGTCCTGGACGACCGGATGCAGCGCGCCCCGGTCTTCAGCTTCGCCAGCGCCCGGGAGGCGCGGGACTTCAAGGTGTGGCTGGACCAGCACGTGCCCGAGATCGCGGCCGCGGCCGAGGCGACGACCGGCACCGGCAAGCTGCTCGACATCCAGACGTTCGGCGCCTCGAAGCTGCTCTACACCCGGTTCAACTACTCCACCGGTGACGCCGCGGGGCAGAACCTCACCGGCAAGGCGACCTTCGCGGCGTGCGCGTGGATCAAGCAGCACTACCCGGGCGAGCTGCACTTCCTGCTCGAGGGGCAGTTCGCCACCGACAAGAAGACGTCGGTGGTCAACATGCTCCACACCCGCGGCAAGCGGGTCGTCGCCGAGATCACCCTGCCCGCGGCGCTGGTCGAGGAGCAGATGCACGTCTCGACCGACCAGCTCTACGCCGCGCGGATGCGCGGGCAGCTCGGCTCGATCATGAGCGTGACCAACAACAACGGCAACCACTCCGCCAACGGCATCACCGCGATCTTCATCGCTACCGGGCAGGACGTCGCCAACGTGGCGGAGTCCTCCGCGCTCTACGGCTTCTCCGAGCTGCTGCCCAACGGCGACTTCTACGCCTCCGTCACCCTGCCCTCCCTCATCGTGGCGACGTACGGCGGCGGCACGGGCCTGGCCACGCAGCGCGAGTGCCTGGAGCTGCTCGGCTGCTACGGCAGCGGCGGGGTGCTGAAGCTGGCCGAGATCATTGCCGCGACGGTCCTGGCCGGGGAGCTGTCCCTGGGCTCGGCCGTCGTGGCCGAGGAGTGGGTGCAGGCGCACGACGACCTGGGGCGCAACCGTCCCTAGGGCCCAGCCCCGCCCGCTCGGGACGTCATGCGGGCGGGAGGTCCCTCGATGCAGCGCGCATGACGTCCCGTCGGCGGCGACCGACCGGGACGGCTGTCTCGGTCGGGCAGAAGTCACGATCCGGAGGTCCCCGGGGTGGCACACTCTCTGCCCGTGCGTGTGACTCGTCCGAGCAGGGTCGGCGGCCGGGTGGCCGTCGGCGTCGTCGTGCTCGCCCTGGGCGCCGCCCTGACCGGGTGCAGCGGCGACGACGCACCCCCGCAGGGCGTCGAGCCCCCCGGACCCGTCGCGACCCAGTCGGTGAGTGCCGACTCGGTGACCCCGGCTCAGCGCGCGCTCCCTCACGTCCCGCTGGATGTCACCGCGGTGACCGTCACCGACTTCGACCGGGCCGCCACTCAGCTGGGGCTGCTCGAGCTCTCGAGCGACCTGCCCGCCCGTGAACGCGCGGCCTTCTGGGACCGCGCCCAGCGCGAGACCGCGATCCTCTCCGACGGACTGCTGCGTCCCGTGGGCCCGCAGCTGCTCCGTGACCACAGCTTCACCCAGGAGGACGTCGGCTGGGAGGCCCGGCTCTTCGACGCCGAGGGCCAGGAGGTCGGCTGGATCCTCGGCCTGCACCCGATCATCGACCCGCGCGCGGTCGAGGAGGCCGTCGAGGCCGGGGTCGGTCCGCTGGCCGACGCGGTGGTCGACGTGGACGACGGCCTCGTGCTCTCCGGGGCCGCGGTCGACGTCGAGGTGGGTGAGTCCTGGGCGTCCGACGACGCGACGGGGATGCTCGTCACCGGCCCGGCCGTCGGCACCTACGTCGAGCGCGGCTGCGTCCCCGCGCCGGACGGGGCGGCCGGGCTCGAGCCGCTGACGGCGTACGCCGTGAACCTGGAGGGGACGCTGGCCACCATCCGCCTCGGTGAGGACCGCGACGACCTCTTCGCCCGGGTCGAGCTGGCCGAGTCCTCCCCCGACGTGGCGCGCGCCTTCGAGGGCGGCGTCGCCGATCCCGGCACCGGGCGCATCGGCTACCGCCTCGTCGACCCCGTCGCCGCCGCCGAGCTCACCCTGCGCCGCGGCCTCCCCTTCGCCGCCTGCGCCGACTGACCCTCCCGCCACTCGGCGCTGGTTCGACGGTGACTCGTCACCGGTTCGAGCGTGACTCGGCACCGATTCGAGGCCGAGTCGTCGCGCGCCGACTCACTCTCGAATCCGCGCCGAGTCACGCTCGAATGCGTGCCGAGTGAGCGAGCGACCGGGCGGGCTCAGGCGTCCTGGGAGTGCAGCGCCTTGACGGTCGGCGAGGAGCGGACGGTGCCGGGGTCGGGGTAGGTGCCGAGGAGCCGGTCGGCGGTGCCGGCGGTGACGACGGCGAACCAGTAGTGCTCGTTCTTGTAGTGGTGCAGCCGGTGGTTGCGCCAGATGGCGCGGTAGACGCGGGTGCGCGGCTTGTAGTCGCTGTGCACGAGGTAGTGGGTCCACTCGTAGCCGAGCGCGACGGCGTACGTCGTCACCAGCACCGTCCAGCCCCAGGTCGCGCTCGGCGCCAGCCACCACGACAGCAGGGCGAGGGACACGATCATCCCGACGAGCGAGCGGAACGGGATGAAGACCAGCGGCAGGTCGCGCGGGTCCGCGTGGTGCGCGCGGTGCTCGCGGGCCAGGTGCGGGTCGATGACCAGGCGACCGATGCTGCGCGGCCTCCAGTGCAGCACCACCACGTGGACCGTCCACTCCAGCAGCGGGAAGAGCCCGAGCAGGACGGCGGGCACGAGCAGCTCCCACCAGGTGCCCGCGCCGGAGAGGACCCGCCCGGTGACCGCCACGACCAGCGCCGCGGTGATGACCGGCGGGCTGGGGTGGCGCCAGAACTGGCGGAAGGCCCCGAAGAGCGGCAGCGCCTGACGGCGGCGTGCCTGCCCGGTGATCCGGGCCTCGTCCGCCGCCACCTGGGCAGCTGCTTCCGCCTCGATGCGAGGGTCGACACGGGTCATCGGACGTCTCCTGTCGGGTCGAGGGCGCCGAGCGCGCCCAGGATCGTGTCGGTGGCGGGTCGCAGGACCCGGTCGGCAGCGGCCCGGGCGACCTCGGGGTCGCCACTGGCGATCGCGGCGACGAGCAGCCGGTAGGCCTCGACCTGGCCGACCTCGAGGGCCATCACGGGCGCGAGCGCCTCCAGCGCGGGCTCGTACGCCGCGCGCAGGCTGTTGAACATCAGCCGGAAGACCATCGAGTCGGCGGCGTCCACGACCTGGTCCCACAGCTCGAGGGCGTGCGCCTGGCGCTCGACGTCGTCGTCGGTGGCACTGAGCCGGTCCACGACCTCGTCCAGCATCGCGGCCAGCGTGGGGCCACCCCGCTCGGCGGCGAGCGCCGCGACGGCCGGGCCCACGGCCAGCCGCGCCTCCAGCACGCTGCGGGCCACGGCGGTGTCCAGACCCCCCGCACGGACCAGCAGGCGGGGGAGCAGGTCGAGGCCGGCGTACCTCTTGAAGTCGCGGACGGTCGTGGCCTCGCCCTGGCGGACCTCGACCAGTCGGGTGGCGGCCATCCGCTGCAGGGCCTCGCGCACGGCTGGCCGGGAGACGCCGAGGACCTCGGCCAGGCGGCGCTCGCTGGGCAGCTGCTCACCGGGCGCGAGGCCGCCGTCGACGACCTCGGCCAGGACCTGGTCGAAGACCTCGTCGGGCACCGAGCGGCGGGTCACCGGGGTCAGCGGCATGAGATCGACGGTAGTCAGGGCGACTGGCAGAGGTCAAGTGGTCAGACCAATTGGCAGGAGTCACCGCTGCGAGCGGGCTTCGGCCGCGCCGGTACCCTGGAGGCGTGCCCTCCATCCTCGCCCCCAGATACTGGGGCGCGCACCTGCTCGCGCTGCTCATGGTGGCCGCGGCGAGCGGGCTGGGCTGGTGGCAGTGGGACTCCTACCAGGCGCGACGCGACGCCGAGGCCGTCGACCTGACGCAGGTCGAGCCGATCCCGCTCGCCGAGGCGATGGGTCCCGACGACCCGTTCCCGGGTGAGTACGTCGGCCAGCCGGTGCTCGTGGAGGGCAGCTGGCTCCCCGAGGGCACCGTCTACGTCTCCGGGCGCGAGCACGAGGGGCGCGACGGGTTCTGGGTGGTGACCCCGCTGGCCGTGGGTGCCGCCACCGACCCGGCGCTCCCCGTCGTGCTCGGCTGGTCGCCCACGGTCGAGGAAGCCCCGGCCGCGCCGACCGGCCCTGGAGCGGTCACCGCGTGGCTGCAGCCCACCGACGGCACCGGCGAGGCCGACATCGACCGCACCGACGACGTCGTCCCGCAGGTCCGCACCGCCGACCTGATCCAGCACGTCGACCAGGACCTCTACGGCGCCTACGCCGTGCTCGACCAGGAGCGCACCGACCCGCTCGAGGCGGCCGCCACCCTGGCGCCCGCCGACCTCGAGGAGCTACCCCCGCCGGCGGGCGGCACCGGCTTGCGCAACCTGCTCTACGCCCTGGAGTGGGTGGTCTTCGCGGCCTTCGCGGCCTTCGTGTGGTGGCGCTACGTGCGCGACGTCACCCGCCGCCGCGACGAGGAGGACGCGGCCGAGGAGCCGGCGTCGGACACCCCGGTACCGTCGGGCACGTGACGCACGAGCTCCCCGACGACCTCCGCACCCCGCTGCGGGCCTACCGCACCATGGCCGCCATCGTGGGCGTCCTGCTGGTGGTGCTGTGCCTGGTCGGCCTGCCGCTGCACTACGGCTACCTCGTCTCCGACGCACCCTGGCTGGCCAAGGACACCGGTGCCGGCTGGGAGCTGGGCTCCAACATCTCCGCGTACCTCGGGGTCGCCCACGGCTGGCTCTACATGATCTTCCTGTTCAGCGCCTTCTGGCTCTCGCGCCGGGCCGACTGGGACATCCCGTTCACCGCCGTCACGCTGGTCAGCGGCACCGTGCCGCTGCTGAGCTTCTGGGCCGAGCACCGCGCCACCCGTCGCGTGCGCGCCGAGGCCTGGGCCGACGCCGGGTCGACCGGGCCGACAGGGCCGACCGCGCCCGCCGCCGGCTGACGCCCCCGTCCTCACCCCGTCGACCGTGACCGCGCCCCGCACCGCCTTCGTCCTCGGTGGCGGAGGCGCGCTCGGCGCGGTCGAGGTCGGCATGCTCGGTGCCCTGCTCGACCGCGGCATCACCCCGGACCTGGTCCTCGGCACCAGCGTCGGCGCGCTCAACGGCGCCTTCGTCGCCCAGGACCCGCACCCCGGCGTCGTGGACCGGCTCACCGACCTGTGGCAGGGCGTCGCGGCCTCCTCCAAGGAGGTGTACGGCGACAACCCGCTGCGCGCGGTCCGGCGGGCCGTCGTGACCGGCACCCACGTGTGGTCGGCGCGCCCGCTGGCGACCCGGCTGCGGGAGGAGCTCGGGGAGGTGACCTTCGCCGACCTCGCGGTGCCGCTCCAGGTCTGTGCGGCCAACATCGAGCGGGCCGCGGAGCACTGGTTCGACTCCGGGGACGTCGTCGACGCGGTGGTCGCGAGCGCCGCCGTGCCCGGGTTGCTGCCCCCGAAGCGGATCGACGGGGAGCACTACCTCGACGGCGGCATCGTGAACTCCGTCCCCGTCGCGCGGGCTCACCAGCTCGGCGCCACCCGGATCTTCGTGCTCCAGGTGGGCCGGATCGACCGGCCGCTGCGCCCGCCCCGGCGGCCCTGGGACGTCGCGCGCGTCTCCTTCGAGGTCGCGCGCCGGCACCGGCTGCACCGGGAGCTCGACGAGCTGCCCGAGGACGTCGAGGCCCACGTGCTCCCCGCGGGCGGCACCTCCGGGCGGGACGACTCGGTCTTCGCGGGGCGCGACTTCCGCGCCGTGGCCGAGAAGATCCGGCTCAGCCGGGAGGCGGGTGCTGCGTACCTCGAGGCCCAGGGGCTGTGACGTCCGCGCCGTACGTCCGGCGCCGCGCCCCGGTGCACAGTGCCTCGCACGGCGGGCGCGACTCCCCGCAGGACGCGCCGGTGCGACCGGACCAGCAGCCCGCTGCGGGCGTGAGTGCGGGTCGCGCGGTGCCGCAGGTGGTGTGATGGGGCGGTGAGGTCCAGGTGAGGGTGCTGCGGCGGGCGGTGAGCGTGCCGCTGGTGCTGGCCCTCACCGTGCTCGTGTGGACCACGCTGCCGCTGTGGGTGCTCGGGGCCGCGGCGGCCTCGCCCTTCCTGCCCGGTCGCTGGCGCGCACCCCGGCTGCTGTGGATGGTCGTGCTCTACCTGACGATGGAGGCGGTGCTGCTGCTCGTCCTCCTGGGCCTGTGGCTGGCCTCCGGCTTCGGGCGGCGGATCCGCACGCCGTACTTCGAGGGCATCCACTACGACCTGGTGCAGGGCGTGATGGCCCTGCTCTTCTCCGAGGCGCGTCGGGTGCTGCACCTGGAGGTCGTGAGCCAGGGCTCGGCGCCCGACGCGCACCCCGGCGTGCCGATCCTGGTCTGCTGCCGGCACGCCGGCCCCGGCGACTCCTTCACCCTGATCCACACGCTGATGGCGTGGTACAGCCGCGAGCCCCGGGTCGTGCTCAAGGCGACGCTGGCCTGGGACCCGGTCATCGACACGCTGCTGCACCGGATCCCCGCGCGGTTCATCACCCCTGACCGCGGGACGGACCTCGAGGCCGAGATCGCCGCGCTGGCCACCGGGCTGGACGAGGACGACGCGTTCGTGATCTTCCCCGAGGGGGGCAACTTCACCGACGCGCGCCGCAGCCGTGCGATCGAGCGGCTGGACAAGCTCGGGCTGCACGCGATGGCGCGGCGGGCCGAGGAGATGGTGCACGTGCTGGCGCCCCGGCCCGGCGGGCTGCTCGCAGCCCTCGACGCGGCACCGGACGCCGACGTCGTGCTGGTCGCCCACACCGGGCTCGACCACGTGATGACGGTCGGCGACCTGTGGCGCGAGCTGCCGATGGACAAGCGGATCACCATGAAGTGGTGGCAGGTGCCGCGCGCGGAGATCCCCACCGACCGCGACGCCCGGATCGAGTGGCTCTTCGACTGGTGGGCCCGGATCGACGACTGGGTCGAGACGCACAGGCCCGAGGACATCCCACCTCGCCGCCGCCGTCGTACCTGACGCGACGAACCGGCGGGTCCGGGTGGACCCGCCGGCTCGGCGAGAGGTGCTGTGGTTGGTGCCGGCGGCTGCTACTTCTTGTGCGCCCCGCCGTCGAGGTCGACGGTGGTCGCCGGGTCGTCCGGGGTGGTGACCTCGTGCGCACCCTCGGCGCTGTCGGCCAGCGCCTCGTCGGGCGAGGAGCCGCCGGTGTCGTCGCTCTCGCTGCCGGCGGCGGTGGCCGAGCCGGCCATCGGGGCCGACGGGGTGGCCGCCGCCGAGGTCGGGGTGGCGGCCGGCGCCTTCGGCGGCGGGGAGGGCACGTAGGAGGACTGCCACGCGGAGGAGTCCTGGCCGCCCTGGAGCTTGCGGGCCACGAGGGCCACGACACCGGCGAGGCCGCCGATGAGCACCAGCTTCTTCAGCTTGGAGCCCTTCGTGGGCTGCTCGCCCTTGAGGTCGGCGACCTTGCCGGAGACCTTCTCCGAGACCGCGGCGCGCGCGTCGTCGAGGGTGACGCTCGCGCGGTCACCGAGCTCGTGGCCCTTCGCGGCGGCGAGGGCGGTGCCGGAGGCGACGTACGGCGCGGCCTTGCGGCGGGCGTCGGCCAGCGCAGGGCCGGCCTTCTCGCGGGCCTCGCTGCCGAGCTCGACGGCCTTGTCACGGGCCTCGAGGAGGTAGGGGGTCGCCTTGGTGCGGGCGTCGGCGATCGCGGGACCGGCCTTCTCCCGGGCCTCGGTCAGGGCAGCCTCCACCTGGGGACGGACGGTGTCGACCACCGACTCCACGTAGTCCCCGGCCTGCTCGATGAAGGACTTCTTCCTGCGCAGACGCATCCGCGTCACTTCCTCTCCTCGGTTCGTGCCGTTCCGGTCCATCTGACCACGCGCTCCCCCACCCCACCAGGTCGCTCACCCGGTGGGAGCCCCCCTGGAAGCCGGTGGGGACAGGCGTGCCGGAGGTGCTCGGTGACCCACCCGGGTCCCCGGAAGGATGCTTGTCGCGCGTGCGAGGATCGTCGCGCACGACGGATCCCCGTCGTACACCCCGGTGTACCCCGAACGCGTGAAAGGCAGTCATGGCTGAACCGCAGGCCGTCCTCAAGACCAACCGAGGCGACATCACCCTCAACCTCTTCCCGAACCACGCGCCCGAGACGGTCGCCAACTTCATCGGCCTCGCGACCGGCGAGAAGTCCTACGACGCCGGCAACGGCCGCAGCGGCCCGTTCTACGACGGCCTGGGCTTCCACCGCGTCATCGCGGGCTTCATGATCCAGGGCGGCTGCCCGCTCGGCACCGGCACCGGCGGCCCGGGCTACACCTTCAAGGACGAGCCGCACCCCGAGCTCACCTTCGACAAGCCCTACCTGCTCGCCATGGCCAACGCCGGCCCGGGCACCAACGGCTCGCAGTTCTTCATCACCGTGGGTGCGACCACGTGGCTGAACTTCAAGCACACGATCTTCGGCGAGGTCGCCGACCAGGCCTCGCGCGACGTCGTCGACGCGATCGCCGCCACCAAGACCGGTCCGGGCGACCGCCCGGTCGAGCCCGTGGTCTTCGAGTCCGTGGAGATCAAGGAGGCGTGAGCCAGCCTCCGACTCCCGAGACCGGGGTGCCTGTCTGCTACCGGCACCCCGGTCGGGAGTCCCACATCCGCTGCCAGCGCTGCGAGCGGCCCATCTGCCCCGACTGCATGCGCGACGCCGCCGTGGGATTCCAGTGCCCCGACTGCGTCGCCCAGGGGGCGAAGCAGACCCGCTCGGGCCGCACGACGTACGGCGGCATGCGGCCCAGCGACGCCAGCGCGACCTCCATCGGGCTGATCGCGGTCAACGTCGGCGTGTGGCTCGCGATCGCGCTCACCGGCGGTGGTGGCAGTCGGCTCGTTGATTTGATCGCGTTGAGAGCTCGTGGCTACTGCTTGCCGGACTTTGCTCAGTCCGAGCAATCCTGTCCTGCTGGAGGCTTTATCTCTGGCTTTACGGACGGTGCTTACTGGCAAGTGCTGACCTCTGGCTTTGCGCACATCAGTTTCGTACATATCGCGTTCAACATGCTTGCAATTTGGATCCTGGGCCCGCAGTTGGAGCAAGTCTTCGGACGCGCTCGTTTCCTTGCTCTCTATTTCATGTGCCTGCTGTCGGGGTCGGCGGCGATCCTGTGGTTGTCCTACGAATTTCAGCCGACGCTTGGCGCATCTGGAGCCGTCTATGGACTCTTGGCCGCCTTAACGATCTGTGTCCTTAAGACCGGCGGCGACCTGCGCCAGATCGGCGTGCTGCTCGCGGTGAACCTCTTCATCACCTTCGCCTTCCCCAACATCTCCTGGCAGGGCCACCTCGGCGGCTTCGCGGGCGGCCTCGTGGTCGCCGCGCTGCTGGTCTACGCCCCCCGAGGCAAGCGCCGCACGGCGTACCAGGTCGGCGGGCTGGTGCTCGTCGGTCTCGTGCTCGCGCTGGCGATGCTCGCTCGGCTCGCGACGGCCTGACCGTCCCCGTCACCGTGAGGTCCACCCGGAGCGCCGCTGAACCTCACGCGCGCCGCCCCGGGTGAGCGGCCGCGACCAGCCGCGGTGAGTGCACAGGTGTGGAGAGAACTGGGGATAACTACACGCGTGTAGTTCGTCCACAGGACTGTCCCCAGCTGTGCAGAACCTCCCTGGCCGCAGGCCTGCCGGGACCGACCGGCCGGACCGCTGCTACCCGCCGAGGCAGAGCCCCTCGAGGGCGATCCGCGCCGCCTCCGCGACGGCGGTGTCGTCGGGCTCGGCGTCCGGGTCGGCGTGGCGCGTCATCACCGCCAGGACGAGCGGTTCACGCCCGGGCGGGGTGAGGACGGCGACGTCGTTGCGGGTGCCGTACGACGCGGTGCCGGTCTTGTCGCCGACGCGCCAGCCGTCGGGGACGACCGCCCGGACGAGGTCGTCGCCCGTGGTGTTGCGCCACAGCAGCGACCTCAGCGCGCGTTCGTCGGCCGCCGCGAGCTCCCCTCCGATCGCGAAGGCAGCCAGGCTCTCGGCGAGCGCCCGCGGGGTCGTGGTGTCCCGCGTGTCGTCCGGGGCGTAGTCGTTCAGCTCGGGCTCGCGGCGCACCACGAGGGTCGTGGTGTCGCCGACCTCGTCCAGCGCCCGGTCCAGGACCTGCGGACCCCCCAGGACGTCCAGCAGCAGGTTGGCCGCGGTGTTGTCGCTGACCGTGACCGCCGCGTCGAGCACCTCCCGCACCGTGAGCCCGTCGGCGACGTGCTGCTCGGTGACCGGGGAGTAGGGCACGAGCTCGTCCTCGGTCCACCGCAACCGGCGCCCCAGCTCCCGGGTCGAGAGCCGGTCGAGCACCACCGCGGCGGCGAGCGCCTTGATCGTCGAGGCGAACGCGAACCGTTCCCCGCCCCGGTGGGAGAGCTCGACCCCCGTCCCGGTGTCGAGGAGGTGGACGCCGACGCGGACATCGCGCTCCGCCTCCAGCCGACCGAAGCGGGCCGCGAGGTCCTGCTCGCTCACGCAAGCCCCGGCGGTCGTGGAGGCGGTCGTGGAGAGGGGCGTGGACGCGGCCGTGCCGTCGGCGGCGCGCGACCCGCCCCCGTCGCCGGCGGCCGAGCAGCCGGTCAGGGCCAGACCGATGCCCACGGCGGTCGCCAGCGCCGTACGACGGAAGCGGCGGCGCCCGATGGCGTGGTGCCGGGCGGGGGACCCGCGGTGGTGGGCCATCACTTCACCTCGGCCCGGGTGGCGCGCCACCAACCGGCCAGCAGCGGCAGCCCGACCCACAGCAGGCCCGTCACCGCGACCTGGCCCAGCTGCTCCCCGGTCAGGGAGAAGTCGCCGTTGGCCAACGGCATCTGCGCGGTCTGGATGTCCAGCCACGGGGCCAGGTCGGCGAGCGCCGGCACCGTGGTGAAGAGGATCGAGGACACGGCGGGCAGGATGAAGAACACGCTGATGGCCGTCGGCGTGCGGAGCAGGAGGAGTCCGAAGGCGACCCCCATCACCACGTTGAGCAGCTGCAGGGCGGCGAAGAGCAGGATCGTCGTCACGCCGACGTCGGCGAAGCCGTCCTCGGTCCCGCTCACGGCGGTGGCCGTCGCGGCCGCGAGGATCGCACCCACGACCGCGGCGAGCGCCAGCAGCAGCGCGGCCAGGAGCTTGGCCGAGACCACCTGCGACCGCGAGGGCGTCAGAGCGAAGGTCACCAGGGCGGTGCGTTGGGACCACTCGCCCGTGACGAGCAGGATGCCCAGGACCGGCAGCAGGAGGCCCTGCGGCGTCGCGGCGAAGGACAGCAGGTCCGCCATGGTGCGCTCGCCGTCGTCGCTGACGGCCACCACCAGGGCGACGGCCGCGGCGGTCAGGGCCAGGATCGCGGCGACCAGCCACCGGCCGGCCCGGGTGTCCACGGCCTTGCGCAGCTCCACGGGGACCAGCGTCGAGAGGCCGACCGCCGGGGTGCCGGAGGAGTCCAGGCGCGGCAGGGTGGCGGTGGTGCCGGCGCTGCCGCTCGGCGTGCTGGCAGCGGTGGCTGAGGTGGGACCGGTGCTCATCGGGGAGCTCCCTTCGTCGTGGAGGTGGTGGCGTGGCCGTCGGTGGTCGACGGGGCCTCGCGCTGGGTGGAGGCGGTGAGCTCGAGGAAGAGGTCCTCGAGTCCCTGGGCGCCGCTGCGCAGGTCGGTGAGCACCAGGCGGTGCTCGGCCGCGACCCGGCCGACGTCGGCGGTGCCGGCGTGGACGCGCAGGCCGGTCCCCTCGGGCTCGCTGCGCAGGCCCTCTCGGGCCAGGGCCGCGGCGAGGGCGTCGTTGTCCTGCGCCGTGACCAGCGCGGCCCCGCGGCCGTCGCCGGAGCCGAGGCTGGCCAGGTCCCCCTGGGCGACGATCCGCCCGCGGCCGATGAGGACCAGGTCGTCGGCGACCAGCTCGACCTCGTGGAGCAGGTGGCTGGACAGGAGCACGGTGCCGCCGCGGCGGGCGTAGCCTTTCAGGAGGTCGCGCATCCAGCGGATACCGGCCGGGTCGAGCCCGTTGGCGGGCTCGTCGAGGATGAGCACGGCCGGGTCGCCGAGCAGCGCGTGGGCGATGCCCAGTCGCTGCTTCATGCCCAGCGAGTAGTCCCGGAAGCGGCGGTGGGCCTCTTCGTCGGACAGGGAGACGGTGGCGAGCATCTCGTCCACGCGCGACCGGGGGAGCCTCATGGTCTGCGCCCCGATCGTGAGGATCTCCCGACCGGTCCGCCCGTCGTGCTGCGCGCCGGCGTCGAGGAGGACCCCGACGTGGCGCCCGGGGTTGACGATGTCCTGGTAGGCGACGCCACCGATGGTGGCGGTGCCGCTGGTCGGGGCGGTGAGGCCGATGATCATGCGCATCGCCGTGCTCTTGCCGGCACCGTTGGGACCGAGGAAGCCGGTGACCCGGCCGGGGCGGGTGGTGAAGCTGATGCCGTCCACCGCTCGGTGTGCGCCGTAGCTGCGGGTGAGTTCTCTGACGTCGATCATGCGCTCCAGCCTGGCGTGGCGCCGGACGCCGCACACGGCACCTCGAGCCCGTCCTGGGCAGTCCTTTGGTAGGGGGTGGGCCGACCTCCGGCAGGGTCCGCGGGCCGCCGGTCGGCGCCTAGGGTCGCAGCATGACCCGAGCGCACGACCCGGCCCCGGCGGAGCCCGCGCTGGGGTGGAGTGGCCAGGCGTGGCGGTTGGCGGTGGCCGGGCTCTTCAGCCTCACCGCGTGGCTGACCGTGTTCCCCGACCAGGAGCCGGCCGAGCGCTGGCGGGACCTGGCGCTGGGCCTGGTTGCCTTCGGCCTGGTCTGGTTCCGCCGGCGCGCACCGCTGCGCGTGGCCCTCGCGACCATCTGCCTGGCGGCCTTCAGCGCGGTGGCGGGCGGCGCTTCCGTCCTGGCCCTGGTCTCGCTGGCCACGAGCCGCCGGCGGGGGCGGATCGTGGCGGCCGGGCTGCTGAGCGTGGCCAGCGGTGAGGTGTGGATCTCGCTGCACCCGTCGGCGCAGCTGGACCCTCGCTGGCTGAGCGTCCCCATCGACGCCGTCTTCGTCTCGGCCACGATCGCGTGGGGCATGTTCCTCGGATCGCGCCGGGAGCTGATGTGGACGCTGCGGCGCCGGGCCGAGGTGGCCGAGGCCGAGCGCGACCTGCGCGTCAGCCGTGCGCGCTGGGAGGAGCGCACGCGCATCGCGCGGGAGATGCACGACGTGCTGGCGCACCGGATCACCCAGATCGCCGTGCAGGCCGGGGCCCTGGGGTACGGCGAGCAGGTCGAGGACGAGGAGGTCCGTGCCGGTGCCGAGCGGATCCGGGCCTCCGCGCACGACGCGCTGGGCGACCTCCGCGACGTGCTGGGCGTGCTGCGGGGCGACAGCGAGGTCCCGCACACGCCGCAGCCGGCGTACGCCGACCTGCCGGACTTGGTCGCCGAGGCCCGCGCCACCGGCATGCGGGTCGTGCTCGCCGACGGGCTGGCGGACGGCACGCGCGAACGGGTCCCGGCCGGCGTCGGGCGCACGGCGTACCGGGTCCTCCAGGAGGGGCTCACGAACGCCCGCAAGCACGCCCCTGACGCGGAGGTCCATGTCGAGGTCGAGGGCACCCCCGCGTCCGGACTGACGCTGGTGCTGCGCAACGGCCTCGGCTTCGGCCCGACGTCCACGCCCGGCTCCGGGCTGGGCCTGGTCGGGCTGACCGAGCGGGTCCACCTGGCCGGCGGCACCCTGGACCACGGCCCGGAGCACGGAGAGTTCGTGCTGCGCGTGTGGGTCCCGTGGACCGTCTGACCGCGGTGCTGCGCCCGGCCGGGTGGGCCCGGGGTCGCGCGAGCTAGTCGAGGCCGGCGTCGTGCACGCAGATCGCGACCTGCACCCGGTTGACCGCGTCGAGCTTGGCGAAGAGCTGGGCGATGTGTCCCTTGACCGTGGTGACCGAGAGGTGGAGACGACGGGCGATCTCGTTGTTGCCGGCCCCCCGCGCGACCTCGAGGGCGATCTCGAGCTCGCGCTCGGTGAGGCGGTCGAGGCGGCGGCGCGCCTGGCGGGTCCGCTCGCGGCGGCCGTCCTCGCGCAGCGTGGAGAGCACGGTCCGCATCACCGACGCGGAGAGCGTCGGCTCCCCCGCCGCGACCCTCCGGACCGCGTCCACGATGCCGGCCGGCTCGGTGTCCTTGAGCAGGAACCCGTCGGCTCCGGCCGCCAGCGCCTCGAGCACGTACGCGTCCGCCTCGAACGTGGTCAGGATGAGGACCCGCGGGGGTCGCGGCCGTGCCATGACCACCCGGGTGGCCTCGAGACCGTCCATCCGCGGCATCCGGATGTCCATGAGCACGACGTCGGGTCGCTGCTCCTCCACGACCCGGACCGCTGCGCGACCGTCCGCGGCCTCACCCACGACCTCCAGGTCCGCGACGCCGCGCAACATCAGCGCGAGTCCCGAGCGCACCACGCCGTCGTCGTCGACGACCACGACGCGGCGTCGCACGGGGAGAGCGTCCTCGGCGGCCCTGTCCTCGGCGGCCCTGTCCTCGGGGGCCGGTCCCGGGGGCGCGGTCACGGGTGCGCCTCCCAGGTCCGCAGGGCGTGGTCGAGCCGTTCCAGCACGCGCGGCCAGGACTCCGCGGCGGGGGGCTCGCTGCCGGCGAGAGCGCCTCCGACCTCGAGATCGACGAACCCCCGCACGACGCTGGCGACCAGGCGTACGGCGTGGACCCGGTCCTCGGGCGGGACGGCGTACCCGCGCAGGACCGCGAGCAACTGCTCCGCGTGCCGGCGGCCGACCTGGACCAGGTCGTGCGACGAGGCGGGGTCGAGCACCCCGGCCGCGGCGTACCGTCCGGGGTGCTCGCGGGCGTAGCGCCGGTGGGTGTCGGCCAGGGCGCCGAGGGCGTCCCGGCCGGCGAGGCCGGCGAGCGCCCGGTCGACCCGGTCGGCGAGCTCGGTCAGGGCGACGGCGCTGACGCCGGCGCGCAGGTCCTCGGCGTTCTGGACGTGGGAGTAGAGGCTGGGTGCCCGGACCCCCAGCTCCCTGGCGACCGCGCTGACGGTGAGCGCCCCGAGCCCGTCCCGGTCGGCCAGGCGGGCGGCGGTGTCGAGCACCACGGACCGGGACAGCCCGACGCGACTCACCGCAGGGTCCGACGCACGAAGGTCGCGAGGTTGCGTCGCAGCCGGTCGGAGCGCTGCTGCGGGGAGATCGTCTCGCGAACCACGTCTGCCGCTGCCGGGACGGCGCGCCCGCGGGCGTAGTCGGAGCAGCGCAGGTCCGCGCAGACGTCGACGCCGGTCGTGTTGCCCTCACGTCCGGCGCGGCCCGCGCGGTTGGCCACCATCAGCGACACCCCGCTGCCCGGGTGCACGGTGCAGCACCACGAGCACATCCGCCGACCGGCGCCACTGGGGGTGTTGCGACGCAGCTTGATCCCGATCACGGTGCCGTCGTGCGGCACCACCACTGCCGCTTGCTGCGGGGCCTTCGGGTCGACCCAGCCGAGGAAGTCGAGCCCGGACCAGGCCACCTCGTCCACCGGCGGGACGGCGAGACGCGACACCTCGCCGCGGGTGCAGTTGACGAAGGACGCACGGATCTCGCGCTCGGTGAGGGGCTCCACGTGCTCGACCGTACGGGACCTACAACCTATAGGCAATATCCGACGATGATTAGCCGGCCAGGGTCGCGACTGCTGCTCACTCCCACCGCGTGGCGTAGGTGAAGCCGACCGCCATGAAGGCGATGCCGACGAACAGGTTGGACTGCTGCAGGTCGTTCATGATCGGTACGTCGTTGAGCGTGCCGTCGGCCAGCACGTAGAACGTGCAGATCCACAGCAGGCCGAGGACGAAGCAGCCCAGCATGCCGACGACCACGCCCCGGCCCCGGCCCAGCGGGGTCGAGGGGTGCGCGGCGACGGCCAGGCCGAGGAAGAACAGGCCGAAGCCGATGACGTAGTTCCACCGGACCAGGTCGGCCATGAAGGCGGGGGAGCCCGCGGTGGCGTCGAGCACCGTGGGGTCGGGGCGCACCGCGACGTAGTAGTAGACGATCCACGCGATGCCGAGGGCGATCAGCAGCAGCGAGATGCCGAACCGCACCGACAGCACGGGACCTCGGACTCGGTCGTCGAAGGGGTCGATGTCCTTCACGGCAGGGTGCTCCTCGAGGTTCCGGGTCAGGCGGGGCCGCACCGCACCGACTGCGGTGCACGTGCGGGGGCCGGGCGGGCTGGCCCAGGCGCCTACCCTAGTGGGCATGAGCACGGGAACCGACGTGAGGCCGCCCGCGGGCCCGGGGGAGAGCCCCGAGGCGCCTCGGGGCGGTGCGCCCGCGCGCGCGCTCCGGGCGCTGCGCCGGGCCCGCAGCGGTGACGCGACGCCGGCTCGTCCCCGCAGCCCCTGGCGGGTGGGTACGCCGCTGATGGTGCTGCTCAGCGGCTCGCTCTTCGCCGTGAGCGCGGTCAACAGCGAGGGCACCGACCTCCGGGCCGGGCGCTACACCGACCTCGCCTCGCTGGTGCAGGCCGAGGCCAAGGCCTACGAGGAGCTGCGCGCGCGCGTCGAGGACCTCACCGGCCAGGTCAGCGACCTGAGCGCCCAGGTCGGCAGCCGCGACGTGCAGCGCGTCCAGGCGCGCGTCGAGGAGCTGCGCGACCCCTCGGGCCTGACCCCCCGCGAGGGCGAGGGGGTCCGGATCGTGCTCGCGGACTCCCCTCTGCAGGCCGAGGACACCACCCAGCCGCTGAAGTTCCTCATCGTCCACCAGCAGGACATCCAGGCCGTCGTCAACGCGATGTGGCGCGGCGGCGCCAGCGCCGTGACCGTCCAGGGCCAGCGGATCGTCTCCACCACCGGCATCAAGTGCGAGGCCAACTCGGTCACGCTCCAGGGCGTCCCCTACCCGCAGCCCTACGTCATCGAGGCGGTCGGGGACCCTGAGGTGCTGGCCGCGTCGGTGGACGGCGACCCCTACCTCTCGTTCTACCGCCAGCAGTCGCTGACCGAGGACATCCAGATCGGCTGGGAGATGAGCGTCGAGGAGGAGGTCGAGGCACCGGCGTACGACGGCCTGCTCGACCTGTCCTACGCCGAGCCGCTCGCGTAGCCGGTCGGCGGTGGTCGCCGGGTCTCGGGCCCAGGCGTCAGCGCGTACGCCGCCGAGCGGCCGGGGAGGACGAGCTGCTGGGCCCCCGGCCGCCCCCGAGCAGCGCCGAGGGGGACTCGGTCGGCGACGGCTCGTCGGTCGGCAGGTCGGTCGGGTCGTCGGTGGGGTCCTCCGACGGCTCCTCGGTCGGCTCGACGAAGGTCGAGACGAAGAGCTGGATGTCGGTGCCCTGCGGCTGCGTCGAGCCGCCGGCCGGGGCCTGGTCCACCACGGTGCCCGCGGGCTCGGTCGACGTCGGGTCCTCGCGGACCACGGGGTTGAAGCCCGCGTCGCGGATCGCCCGCTCGGCGGCCGCCTGCTGCTGGCCCCGCACGTCGGGCACCTCCTCGGGCCCGTCGCTGACGGTGAGGGTGACGGTGCTGCCCTCGGCGACCTCGGCCCCGGCCTCGGGGGCCTGGGAGAGCACCTGGTTGCGCGGGTCGTCGGTGTCGGAGCGCACGACCTCGACCTCGAACCCCTGCGCCTCCAGGGTGGCCTTGGCTTGCCCGAGCAGCTGGCTGGTCACGTTCGGCACGGCCACCTCCGGCGGCCCGCTGCTGACCGTGATCGTCACGACCGAGCCCGGGGCCACGAAGCTGTCGCCGCTGGGGTCCTGGTCGATCACGCGTCCGGCGGGGCGGTCGGAGGTCTCGAACTCGGTGGGGGCGACCTCGAAGCCGGCCTCGCCCAGCAACCGGCGGGCCTGGCTCTCGGAGCGGCCCACCACGTCGGGGACCGCCCTCTCGTCGGGAGCGGCGGGGAACAGCCGCGGCCACAGCAGGGCGCCGGCGACGACCAGGCCGATCACGAGCAGCCCCAGCAGCACGAGGAAGCCCACGGGGGTGCGGCGCTCGTCCTCGGCCTGCGGGACGGGCGGACCGGCCACGGGGGCGGCGATCGGACGACCCGCGACCTGGGTCGCGCCGGTCGCGGGACCGGGGACGACCGGCGGCACGGCGGCGGCCTGCACGGGTCGGCCGGCGAGGTAGCGCTCGATGTCGCTGCGCATGGCGGCGGCGGACTGGTAGCGGTCCTCGACCCGCTTGGCGAGCGACTTCATGACGATGGCGTCGAGCTCGGGCGGCAGGTCGGTGTCGTGGTCGCTGGGCGGCGCTGCCTGCTCCCGCACGTGCTGGTAGGCGACCGCCACCGGGGAGTCGCCGATGAAGGGCGGTCGGCCGGTGAGCAGCTCGTAGAGCAGGCAGCCGGCGGAGTAGACGTCGGAGCGGGAGTCGACGGTCTCGCCGCGGGCCTGCTCGGGGGAGAGGTACTGCGCGGTGCCGACCACGGCCGCGGTCTGGGTCATCGTGGAGGAGGCGTCCGAGATCGCCCGGGCGATCCCGAAGTCCATCACCTTGACGTCGCCGCTCGGCGTGAGCATGACGTTGCCCGGCTTGATGTCGCGGTGGATGATCCCCGCGCGGTGGGAGTAGTCCAGGGCCGACAGCACGCCGCTGGTGATCTCCAGGGCCCGCTCGGGCAGGATCTTGCGCCCCTCGCGCAGGATGTCGCGCAGCGTCCGCCCGGCGACGTACTCCATCACGATGTAGGGCTGGGCGATGCCGCTGCCGTCGGCGCCCGGCTCCTCGCCGGTGTCGTAGACGGCCACGATCGCGGGGTGGTTGAGCGAGGCCGAGGACTGCGCCTCCCGGCGGAAGCGCGCCTGGAAGGTCGCGTCGCTGGCCAGGTCCGTGCGCAGCCGCTTGACCGCGACCACGCGACCCAGCCGCGTGTCGGTGCCCTTGCGGACCTCGGCCATGCCGCCGCGGCCCAGCAGCTCACCGAGCTCGTAGCGTCCGCCGACCGTCTCGCTCACTGCTGCGCCTCCTCGCTGGACTCGGAGAGCAGCGCTGCGTCCGAGCTGCTCTCTGACGGAGCGGGCGAGGGAGTGGCCTCGCTGGGGGTCGGGGTGGGCGTCGGCGTCTCGGGCCGTGGGCCCCAGTAGGAGATGGTGATCTGGTCGCCCTCGGTCAGTGTGCCGGTCGGGTTGACGCCGTCGACGATGCCCGGCTCCTGGTTGCCGTCGTTGCTCAGCTCGTTGAGGACCGGGCTCAGCCCCAGGTCGGAGAGCCGCTCCTGCACCTCGCGGTAGTCGCGCCCGGTGTAGTCGGACTCGGTGATCTCCACCGTCGCCGGCGCCGACGGGGTGGTCGGCTCCTCGGTCGGCTCCTGGCTCTGCGACCTCGGGGGCGTCCGCGTCGGGTCCTCCTCGGGCTCCTCGTCACCGTCGGAGGTGAGCAGCAGCACCACGACGAGCACGACCACGGACACCAGTGCGACCACCAGCAGCAGGGTCGCCCACGGGAAGGCCTTGCGGTCCTGCTGATGCGCGGCCGGCACGGTGCCGGTCGCCGCGGTCGCAGGAGCGGCGGCCGCGCCGAGACCGGGCAGCACGGCGGTGGCCGGGTCGTCGGTGGCTCCCAGCGGCGGCCCCACCGGAGGTACGACGGAGGTCGGCGCGTCCGCCGCGGCAGCGGCGCCGGCCCCGGCGGCACCCGCGGCGGCCGCGCCGCCGGGCGCACCCGAGCCTGCCGGGTCGCGCAGGGCGGCGGCGAGGGCTCCGGCCCCGGCGTACCGCTCGGCCGGGTCCTTGGCCAGGGCGCGCATGACGACCGCTGCGAGGGGGGCGGGGACGCTGTCGGGGAGGGCGGGCGGCTCCTGGTTGAGGTGCGCGAGCGCGGTCGCGACCGGGGAGCCGGCGTCGAAGGGGCGCCGTCCGGCCAGGCACTCGTAGGCCACGACCCCGAGGGAGTAGACGTCGGAGGCCTCGGTGGCGGTGCTGCCGCGCGCCTGCTCGGGCGAGAGGTACTGCGGGGTGCCCATGACCTGGCCGGTCTGGGTGAGGCTGACGCTGTCGGCGGCCCTGGCGATGCCGAAGTCGGTGACCTTGACCTGCCGGTCGGGGGTGACGAGCAGGTTCGCCGGCTTCACGTCGCGGTGGACGATCCCGGCGGCGTGTGCGGCGGCGATGGCGTCCGCGGCCTGGGCCATGAGGGCGGCGGCCGCACCGGGGTCCATGGGCGAGCCGGGGCGCAGCAGCGCGGACAACGGCTGGCCCTCGACGAGCTCCATGACGAGGTAGGGCCGGGGGACACCCGACCCGTCGACGGACTGCGCCTCGCCGAAGTCGAAGACCGCGGCGATGCCGGGGTGGTGCAGCGAGGCGGCGTGCCGGGCCTCGGTCTCGAACCGGCTGCGGAACGTGGCGTCGTCGGCGTACTCGCGCTTGAGCACCTTGACCGCGACGGTGCGGCCCAGGGTGGTGTCGCGGGCGCGCCAGACCTCGCCCATGCCGCCGGTGGCGATCCGGGACTCGAGGAGGTAGCGCCGGGCGTCGTCGGCGAACTCACCGGCACCACCGAGCGAGCTGTCGGACGGGCTGTCGGGCGGGGTCACCGGTTGATCACCGCTTTCATGATGGCCTTCGCGATCGGGCCGCCCAGCAGGCCGCCCGCGATCTCGCCGCGCTCGATGCCCGGCGCCTCCTGGATCATCACCGCGACGGCGACCTCGGGGTCGTCGGCCGGGGCGAAGGAGACGAACCAGGCGTACGGCGGCACGTCGTCCTGGCCGCTCTGGGCCGTGCCGGTCTTGCCGGCCACCTGCACGCCGGGGATCGCCGCCGGGCTGGCGGTGCCCTCGTCGACGGTCGCGACGAGCAGGTCGGTGAGCTGGGAGGCCGTCGAGGAGGAGACCGCCTCGGAGAGTGCCTCGGGGTCGGTCTGCTCGATCTGCTCGAACTCCGGGCTCTGCACCTCGTCGACGAGGTAGGGCTTCATGACCGTGCCGCCGTTGGCGATGCCGGCGACGACCATCGCCATCTGCAGCGGGGTCGCGGCGACGTCGAACTGGCCGATGCCCGACTGCCCGGTCTGCGGCTCGTTCATCTCCTCGGGAAAGCGGGAGACCGCCTGGGGGAGCAGGTCGTCGAAGTACTCCTGGTTGAAGCCGAACGCCTCGGCCTGCTCCTCCATCCGCTCCGCGCCGACCTCGATGGCCAGCCGCGCGAACGTGGTGTTGCAGGACTGGGCCATGGCCTGGGCGAAGGGGACGGTGCTCGCCCCGCAGGAGCGGCCCTGGTTGTCGATGAGGCCGGTGTCGCCGGTGGTCTGCGGCAGCTGGAAGGTGGGCCCGCCGGGGACGTCGTCACCCACCTCGTAGAGGCCGTTCTCGATCGCTGCGGCCGCCGTCACGACCTTGAACGTCGAGCCCGGGGGCAGCGTGGTCTGGATGGCGCGGTTGAGCAAGGGCTGTGCCGGGTCCTCTTCGAGCTCCTCCCCCGCACTGCTGACCACGGAGAGGTCGTGGCTGGCCAGCCGGTTGGGGTCGAAGGTCGGCAGGGAGACCATCGCCAGCACCTTGCCGGTGCGCGGCTCGAGGGCCACGACCGCGCCCTGGCCCTCGGGGCCGAGCACCTCGCGCAGGCCGTCGAAGGCGGCGCGCTGGGCCACGGGGTCGAGGGTGAGGGCGACGTTGCCGCCCTCGGAGGTCTCGTTGCTGAGCAGGTCGACGAGGCGGGTGACGAAGAGCCGGTCGTCCTCGCCGCTCAGCAGGTCGTCCTGGGTCTGCTCGATCCGTCGCTGGCAGGTGCTGCAGGCGCCGGACTGGGCGTTGAAGTAGTTGTACCAACCGGTGATGTGCGCGTAGGCGAGCGGCTGCGGGTAGGTCCGCTGGTACTCGAAGCGGTCGTCGGACGGCACCGACTCCGCGACCGGCTCCCGGCCCACGAGGATCGCTCCGCGCGGCTGGGAGAAGGCCTCGTCGACGGCACGACGGTTGCGCCCGTCGTCGGCGAGGGAGTCGGCGCGCCAGTACTGCAGATAGGTCACGTTGGCCATCAGTGCCAGGAAGAGGACGAGGAAGGCCACCGAGATGGTGCGGATCGGCTTGTTCATCGAGCCACCCGGATCACCTGGGTGTCCTGGTCACCGGCGTCGTCGTCGGCGGTGGTGAGCTCGGGGACCGGGCGGCGGGCCAGGTCGGAGACGCGCAGCAGCAGCGCGATGATCACCCAGTTCGCGACCAGCGACGACCCGCCGTACGACAGGAAGGGCGTGGTGAGGCCGGTGAGCGGGATCAGCCCCGTCACCCCACCGATGACCACGAAGACCTGCAGCGCGAAGACCGAGGCCAGGCCGGTGGCCAGCAGCTTGCCGAAGCCGTCGCGGGAGATCAGCGCCGCCCGCAGGCCGCGCTCGACGATCAGCCCGTAGAGCACCAGGACGGCCATCATCCCGGTCAGCCCGAGCTCCTCGCCGATGGCGGCCATGATGAAGTCGGACTCCGCGAACGGCACCCGCCCCGGGTCGCCGCCGCCGAAGCCGCGGCCCAGCAGCCCGCCCCAGGCCATCCCGAAGGTCGCCTCGACCGGCTGGAAGGCGGAGTCGTTGGTGCCGGGGCCGTAGTAGTCGAACGGGTTCAGCCACACGTTCACCCGGGTCTGCACGTGGCTGAAGAGCTGCCAGGCCACCAGGGCGCCGCCGAGGAAGAGCCCCCCGCCGACGACGAGCCACCCGGCGCGCTCGGTGGCGACGTACAGCATGAAGAGGAAGAGCCCGAAGAAGAGCAGGCTGGAGCCGAGGTCGCGCTGGAAGACCAGGATGCCGAGGCTGATCAGCCACATGCCGAGGATCGGCCCCAGGTCGCGCCCGCGGGGCAGGTCGACGAAGAGCAGCCGGCGCCCGGCCAGCGCCAGCGCGTCGCGGTGCAACACGAGGTAGCCGGCGAAGGCGATGACGAGCAGCACCTTGGCGACCTCGCCGGGCTGCATGCCGACCGGGCCCAGGCGCACCCAGATGCGGGCGCCGCGGACCTCGTTGCCGATCAGCGGCAGCATCGGCATGAGCAGCAGGACGATCGCGGCCAGGCCCGATGTGTAGGTGAAGCGGGTGAGGATGCGGTGGTCGCGCAGCAGCACCAGGGTGCCGACGAAGAGCGCGACGCCGATCGTCATCCACACCAGCTGCTGGGCGGCGAAGCCGGTGTCCTCGGTGAGGTCGAGTCGGTGGATCACGGCCAGGCCGAGCCCGTTGAGGGCGGCCACGACGGGCAGCAGCACCGGGTCGGCGTACGGCGCGACGAGGCGTACGACGATGTGCGCGCCGACCACGAGGGCGGCCAGCCACCCGCCGTACCCGATGAGGTCGGTGGGGACGGCGCCCTCGACGCCGACCCCGACGGCGGCGTAGGCACCGATGCCGACGGCCAGGGCCAGCACCAGCAGGAAGAGCTCCGCGCCGCGGCGGCGACGGTGCACGAAACCGAGGATCGGGTTGCCGGTCGTCTGCGACATGCCGCTCACCTGCCCTCGGGTCGGGCCGACCCTGAGGAGCCGGTGTCGGAGGAGCCGGTGTCGCCGGAGGCGTCGGTGGGCTCGGCGCTCATCTGCCGCGCGAGGTTCTCCACGATGGTGCGGGCGTCCTCGAGGTCGTCGGCGGCGACGCCCTCGCGGACCCCGTCGGCCACGAACTCCGGCAGCCGGTCGAGGGTGACGTTGGTGGACTCGTAGGGCTCGGAGAGCTCCACGCCCGGGAGCGAGAGGTCGACGCCGCGGAAGATCTGGACCTGGCCGTCGACCTCGCCGACGTAGTACTGCTGCTGGGTCCAGGTGTACGCCGCCGCCACGCCCATCCACCCCAGGCCGACCAGCACCAGGGCGAGGAGAGCCCGCCGGGCCCAGGCGAAGCGGCGCGGAGGCCGCGGAGCGTAGCGCGCCGCCTCGGGGTCGACCGGGTCGCTGGGGATCGCGTGGACGTCGGCGGGCAGGTCGGGCGGGAGGTCGGCGTCGACGGCCGGCAGCTCGCCGGTGTCGGTGCGGCCGCGGAACAGCCCGGAGCCCAGGCCGGTGCCCAGCGCGTGCCGGTGCGGGCGACGGCGTACGTCGGTCGCCGCGCCGACCACCATCGGCTGGAGGTCGGCGAGCTCCTCGCTGCGTGCCGCGGCGGCGGCCTCGTCGAGCACGTCGGCGACCAGGCAGGTGACGTTGTCGGTGGAGCCGGCGTCGAGGGCACGGCGGACCAGCTCGACGGCGGCGTAGTCGGGGGTGCCGTCGCCGAGGATCGCGAGCAGGTCGTCGTCGTCGAGGGAGGCGGTCGCGCCGTCGGAGCAGACGAGGAGCCGGTCGCCGGACTGCAGGGCCACGACGAAGAGATCGGGCTCGGCCTCGTGGATGCCGTCGACCGCCTTGAGGATGAGGTTGCGGTGCGGGTGCACCCGCGACTCGGCCTCGGTGATCCGGCCCTCGTCGACCAGGCTCTGCACGAAGGTGTGGTCGCTGGTCAGCCTGCTGATCTCGCCCTCGCGCAGGAGGTAGGCCCGGCTGTCGCCGACGTGGCCGACACCGACCTGGCGGCCGTCGAAGTGCAGGACGGTGGCGGTGGTGCTGGTGCCGTTGAGGGCGGGGTCCTCGTCGACGACCTCGCCGATCCGGTCGTGCGCGCGGTGCAGCGCGCCGCCGACGCGGCCGAGCAGCTCGTCGGCCTCGAGCGGGCCCGGGGGCTCCTCGTCGAGGCGGCGCAGCTGCTGGACGGCCACGCTGGAGGCGATGTCGCCGCGCATCGCGCCGCCGACGCCGTCGCAGACGGTGAGCAGCCACGGCCCGGCGTACCCGGAGTCCTGGTTGTCCTTGCGCACCCGCCCGACGTCGGAGATCGCCGACCAGTGCAGCCGCAGCGTCGCCGGGCCTGCGCTGGTCGGGTCGCTCCCGCTGCCGGGCTGGCTCACTTGCGCAGCTCCAGGATCGTCTTGCCGATCCGCACCTGGGTCCCGAGCGTGATCGTGGTCGGCTGCGTGATGCGCACGGTGCCGATGTAGGTGCCGTTGGTGGAGCCGAGGTCCTCCACGAACCACTGGTCCCCGGACGCGGCGATCCGGGCGTGGCGGGTGGAGACGTAGTCGTCGTCGAGGCGGATCGCGGCGTCGGAGCCGCGGCCGATGAGGACGGGCGCAGCGGCGAGGTCGGCGCGCTCGCCGGCGTTGGCGCCCTCGGTGACCAGGACGTGGGTGGGCGAGCCGCGGCGCTTGGACGGGGCCTTGGCCTTGGGCTCGCGGCCGCGGGGCTCGGGGGTGCGGGCGGTCTCGGGGACCCGGGCGCCGAACATGTCGGAGCGGATCACGGAGATGGCGGAGAGGACGAAGATCCACAGGACCGCGAGGTAGGCGATCCGGATGAGCAGCAGGGTCAGCTCAGACATCGTCGCGCACCAGCCTCACGCGCAGCACGGTGTTGCCGATCTTGACCTCGGTGCCGTCGTCGGCGACCGAGCGGCTCATCTTCTGCCCGTCCACGAGCATCCCGTTGGTCGAGCCGAGGTCGCGCACGTCGACCTTGATCCGCTCGCCGGAGGCGTCCACCCGGAACTCCACGTGCTGGCGGCTCACGCCCGGGTCGTTGATCCGGACGTCGGCGTCGGTGCCGCGGCCCACGACGACGCCCGGCGGCAGCAGCGGGTGCTGGGTGCCGTTGACCTCGAGGACGGCGCGTGCGCGGCCGACCTGCGTGTGGGTGCTGTTGCTGCTCACCTTGGCGGTGGCGCGGCTGCGGACGCGGAAGCGGCCGGTGGTGAGGTCATCGGCGACCTCGAACTCGATGGTGACCGGGCCGGGGAAGGAGTAGCCGTTGGTCTGGGCGTGCTCGGTGACCTGCTTCTCCAGCTCCGCGGCCATCGCGGTGTCGTACGGCGCCAGCCGGTCGAGGTCGCTCTGCGCGAGCTCCACGTGGAAGTCGTTGGGCACCAGGCGCCGCTGCCGCGACAGGATCTGGGCGTTGTTGTCGCACTCGCGCTGCAGCGCGGCCGCGATCTCGACGGGCTGGACCGCGGAGCGGAAGGCGCGCGCGAAGGCCCCGGAGATCATCGTCTCGAGGCGTCGTTCGAAGCGCTGGAGGCTGCTCATGCCCGACTCCTCCTCTCTGGGTCCTGTGCCGGGTCCTGTGCCGGTGGGTGCTGCTGGTCCGGACGGGGTCTTCCCCCCGCAGCGCCGACCCACGCCCACGCGCGGGTGTGACGTGCGCGGGCAGGACGCAGCAGTCGGCGGACGCCGGGTCGGGTGCGATGGTAACGAAGCCCGGCCCCGGCGGTGTCACCCCGCGTGGCGGGCGGGGGTGTGCTGGGGGGCGGGTGCCCTCGGCCCCGCAGCCGGTTCCCTCCCGCGGTTTGGGTCTGCACCCCCGACTGGGATAACCTCCACACGCTTCACGCGCGAGTGGCGGAATAGGCAGACGCGCACGGTTCAGGTCCGTGTGTCCGAAAGGACGTGGGGGTTCAACTCCCCCCTCGCGCACGTGAGCGAAAGGCCCCGGGTCACCGACCCGGGGCCTTCGTCGTGCTCCCGCCGAGACCCGGGCGGGTCATCCACCGCGGCGTCCGTCGGCGACGACGGCGGTGCGGTGCACGGCGGCCCCCGCCACCAGGGCGATCACCCAGCCGAGCCCGATGCGGACCGGACCGTCGTCGAGGAGCCCGACCCCGAGGAGGGCGGTGAGCAGCACGCCTGCCGCCAGGAGGGCCGGGGCCGCCAGGCGGCGCAGCACCGCACTCATGCGATCAGGCCCCCTGTGGCACCGGGACGGACCGGGCCGGGCGGTGTGCGCCTGGCGCAGGCCCCGCAGGTGGGCTGCCAGGGTGCCACGCTGAGCTGGTCGGACTCGATGGCGGCGTTGCAGCGGGTGCAGCGCCCGTAGGTCCCGGCCCGCAGCCGCAGCCGAGCGGCCCGCACCTGCGTGAGCAGGTCCTCGACCGCGCGTCGGTGCGCCGCGGCGACCACGGTGCGGGGGGTGGTGGGCAGCTGGTCGAGCTGCCGCCGGCGCGCCTGCTCGAGCTCGAGCAGGAACCGCTCCAGGTGGGTCCGCGGTGTGAGCGCGCCACCGGGCAGCTGGGGGAGCGCGAGGAGCTGCCACGTCGGCCCGGGGGCCGGGGTCGGGGACGGGCGCGCTCCCCGGGCTGCTGGTGGTCGGACTGCTCCCGTCGGTACGACGCCCGCGGGGTGGTGGCCGGGGAACTGACGGGTCTGGCTGCGGCTGTGGGCCGGCAGGGGTGAGGAGAGCATCAGAGGTGGTCCTTGAGCAAGGTGTGCAGGGTGCACCCAGGGACGGGTGCCGCCACGCAGGCACCCGGGGACGGTGGGCTCGAGGATCAGACCGGAGGCGCGCGGTCGACGCTGCGACGCAGCAGGTCCAGGCCGCGGATCCCCCGCGCCTCCTCGCTCAGGCGCAGCGCGAGCAGCGCCGCCCCGGAGGGCACGTGCGAGGGCAGGTAGGAGCGATCGGCTGTCGCCGTCTCCAGCTCCCGGACCCGCGTCATGCCGCGGACCATAGCAACGTTCCCGCCTCGCGACAGCCCGGCGCGGACGACTCCCCCGACCGAGCGGTCCACCACGTGGCCGCGCCGACCCGGCCACGTCGGCCGCGGCACTCAGCGGCGTACGTCGACGCGCCCGTCGGAGCGCACCGGGGCTCCCTCGGCGCGCAGCAACTCCACGGCCGTGCCCCCGTGGCAGTCGGCGGGCCGGCCGTCGGCACGCACCACCCGCCACCACGCGACCCGGTCGCCGTGCAGCCGCATGACGGTCCCGACCTGGCGCGGTCCGCCGCGACCCACGACGGCCGCGACGGCGCCGTACGTCGTCACGTGGCCGGGCTGAACCGCGTCGACCACGCGCAGCACCGCCTCGACGTACTCCTCGTCCACGTCGCCGCTCGCCTCCATCCGCTCCGTCCGGCTCCGTCCGGCTCCGTCCCGCTCCGTGCTCGGCGTCAGTCTGCCCCGAACGCCGAGGGCGTCCGACTCCAGCGGCTCGTCACCGCCAGATGCGCGCGCCCAGGACGTCGTCCCTGCAGGATGTCGCCATGCGGATCGCGGTGGCGGGTGCGACGGGGACGGTGGGCCGGCACGTGGTATCGGTGGCTGGTGAGCGGGGGCACGAGGTGGTGCCGCTGTCCCGCGCGACGGGCGTCGACCTGACGACCGGGACCGGGCTCCCGCAGCGACTGGAGGGTGTCGAGGTGATCGTCGACGTCGCCAACACCACGGCCCAGTCCCGGCGCGGGGCGGAGGCGTTCTTCGGCGCGGTCACCGGCGGCCTGCTCGACGCCGAACGCGTGGCGGGTGTGGGCCACCACGTCGCGCTCTCGATCATCGGGGTCGACGGCGTGCCGTCGGGCTACTACGCCGGGAAGCGGCTGCAGGAGCGGTTGCTGCGCGAGTCGGACCAGCCGTGGAGCCTGCTGCGGGCGGGGCAGTTCCACGAGTTCGGCGAGCAGGCACTCGGGTTCGTACGGGTCGGGCCGTGGTCGCTGGTGCCGGTCATGCGCTCGCAGCCCGTCGCAGCCCGCGAGGTCGCGGAGGCGTTGGTCGCCCTGGTGGAGCAGGGACCCTCCGGCCGGGTGCCGGACCTGGCCGGCCCGGAGGTGCTCTCGGTCCCGGACATGGCGCGCGAGGTCGCCCGGGTCAAGGCCCTGGGCCGCCGCGTCGTGGCCGTGCGCTTGCCCGGCGCCGCGGGGCGCGGCATGCGCGACGGGACGCTCACGGCGCAGGGCGACCCGACGGCCACGCTCGCGACCACGCCCTTCGCGCAGTGGCTGGCCGAGGAGGCCGCTCGGCCGGGAGGCTGAGCGGCGCGCCCCAGGTCAGTGCCCGACCGGGACCTCGGCGTCCTCGGGAGCGTCCTCGGGTGCGTGCCGCGGCAGCACGAGCGCGAGCCCGACCACCGCGAGGGCGATCACCGCGCCCAGGCCGAAGGCCCACTGCAAGCCGCCGACGAGCGCCTCGGCCTCGCCGGCGCCCTCCTCGGCGAGGGCCGCCGCACGGCTGGAGAGGATCGTGACCGACACCGCGGTGCCGATCGCGCCCGCGACCTGCTGCGTGGTGCCGAGCAGCGAGCTGCCGTGGGAGTAGAGGTGCGGCGGCAGCGCACCGAGGCCGAGGGTGAAGACCGGGGTGAAGATGCCGGCCAGGCTCACCATCAGCAGCACGTGCGCGCCCACGACGAATGCGACCGGGGTCGACTCGCCCAGCATCGCCAGGGCGCCGAGCGCCACGACCATGCCGACCGCGCCTGGCACGACCAGGGGGCGGCTGCCGACCCGGTCGAAGGCGCGGCCCACGCGGGGGCCGAGCAGGCCCATGAGGATGCCGCCCGGCGCGACGACCAGCCCCGTGGCCAGCGGCGAGAGGCCACGGACGTCCTGCAGGTAGAGCGGCAGCAGGATCAGCGCTGCCAGCATCGCCATGAACGCCACCGCCATGAGCGAGATCGACACGGCGTACGTGCGGTGGGAGAGCGTGCGCAGGTCGAGCAGCGGCTCGCCGGTGCGCTGCAGCCGGAGCTGGCGGTGGACGAAGAGCCCGACGACCAGCAGGCCCAGCACGGCCGGCACCTCGGCGGGCACCGAGCCGCCTGCGCCCTCGCCCAGGCCGCTGAGTCCGTAGACCAGGCTGCCGAAGCCCAGTGCGGCCAGCACGACCGACGCCACGTCCACCCGGCCCGCGGTCGGCTCGCCCACGTCGGGCAGGCGGCGCAGCGAGACCACGGTGATGAGCACCGCGATCGGCAGGACGACGAGGAAGAGCCCGCGCCACGAGGTGAGCGCCAGGATCACGCCGGAGACGGCCGGGCCGAGCGCCGGGGCGACCGAGATCGCCAGGGTCACGTTGCCCATGACCCGGCCACGGTCGTGCACGGGGACGATCTTCATGATCGTGGTCATCAGCAGCGGCATCATCACCGCGGTGCCGGCCGCCTGCACGACCCGGCCCGCGACCAGCACCCAGAAGACCGGCGCGAGCGCGGCGACGAGGGTGCCGGCGCAGAAGGTCAGCATCGCGAGCGTGAACGCCTGGCGCGTCGTCACCCGCTGCAGGAACCAGCCGGTCACCGGGATCACCGTCGCCATCGTCAGCAGGAACGCCGTCGAGAGCCACTGCGCCGAGCGCGCGGTCACGTCGAACTCCACCATCAGCCGCGGGATCGCGTTGACCATGATCGTCTCGTTGAGGATCACGATGAAGGTCGCGAGGACCAGCCAGCGCAGCACGCCGTAGTCGACGGGCGCGTCGGCGCGCTCGGGGGCGGCTGTGGTGGGCGAGGTCATGCGGGGCTCCAGACGAGGCAGCGGGTGAGCAGGGGAGCGGGACCGGTGGTCCGGCGTCGACGGGCGTGCGAGGGCGCGGCCACGGACAGTCTGACCTGGGCCAGCCCTCGAACTCATCGGGTTATTCCGCCCCCCGCCCGGCCCTCCACCGGGTGCCGGCCGTCTGCCTAGGCTCGGGACGTGAAGCAGACACTCGCCCGACTGGTCGACAGCGCCCTGGACCGCTCGGTGGTGCTGGGCTACACCGCGGTCGGCTCCGACGTACGACGCCGGCTGCCGACCTGGCCCGCCGACCCTGCCCCGGGGTCGATGACCGGCCGGCGCGTCGTGGTCACCGGGGCCACGTCGGGCATCGGCGAGGCGATGGCGCGCTCCTTCCTCGACCTGGGCGCGACCGTGCACCTGCTCGGTCGCAACGCCGACAAGGTCGCGGCGTACGCCAGGGAGCTGCGCCAGGCCGTCCCGAACGCCGACGTGGTCGAGGAGGTCTGCGATGTCTCCGACCTCGACGCCGTCCGCGCGTGGTGCACCGACCTGGTCGGCCGCGTCGACGCGCTGCACGGGCTGGTGCACAACGCCGGCGTCATGCCGCCCGAGCGCACCGAGAGCCCGCAGGGCCACGAGCTCTCGCTGGCCTGCCACGTCCTCGGCCCGCACCTCATGACCACCCTCCTGCGGGACCAGCTCCTCGCGGGCCCGGCGAGCGTGGTCTGGATGAGCTCCGGCGGGATGTACGGCGCCTCGCTGCACGCGCAGGACGCCGACGACGTGGAGTTCCGCCGCGGGGAGTACGACGGGGTGCAGGCCTACGCCCGCACCAAGCGGATGCAGGTCGTCATGGCCGACGCGTGGGCCGAGCAGCTGCGCGGGACCGGGGTGCTGGTCGAGTCGATGCACCCCGGCTGGGCCACCACCCCCGGCGTCACCGAGAGCCTGCCCCGCTTCGACCGCCTCACGCGCCGCGTGAAGCGCACGCCCGCCGACGGCGCCGACACCGCGGTCTGGTTGGTCGCCACCCGGCCCCCGTCGCAGCCGGGCCACTTCTGGCACGACCGGCGCCAGCGGCCCACGACCTTCGGCTGGCAGCGGGCCGAGGACCCCGCCCTGCGCGCCCGACTGCTCGCCTACGTCGCCGAGGCCACGGGTGCCGCCTCCCTCGCCTGATCCCGCAGCCGCCGCCCCCGGCGGTCCAGTCGGTCCCGCCGGGGCGACGCTGCACGTGGGCATCGACCTGGCCTGGGGCACCACCGCGCGCACGGGGGTGGCGGCGGTCGACGCCGACGGCCGGTTGCTGCGCTCGGGCACCGTCGTCACCGACGAGGAGCTCGACGCCTGGCTGGGTGGGCTGCCCGGGCCGTGGGGGGTCGTGGCCGTCGACGCCCCGCTGGAGGTCCCGAACGCCACCGGGACCCGCGGCGCCGAGCGCGAGCTGACCTCGGCGTACGGCCGCTACGGCTGCGGGTGCCACGTCGCCAACCGCTCGCGCCCGTGGTTCGACCCGCCCCGCGAGGGCGTCGGTCCTCCGTTGGTCGAGCAGCCCGAGCCGCTGGGCGAGGGCGTCGTCGAGACCGCGTGAGCTGGCTGTGGTCGGCGACCACGGAGGGGTACGGCGGTCTCGACGACGGCTCGCTGGCGCTCGCCGGCAGAGACCGACGGTGGCGGGGCGGGAGAGACCCACGGTGGGGACCGATACTGGTCGCCGTGTCCCGCCGAACCCGCCTGCTGCTCCTGCTGCTGCTCGTCGTGGTCGTCAACCTCGGCCCGCTCGGCTCGTGGTGGACCCAGGAGCGGTTGGACCGCGACGGCGTCTCCGAGCGCGTGGCCGCCTCGACCGAGGGCATGCCGGAGGGGCAGGTGGTCGTCGCCCTGCCGCCGGCGGTGACCGAGGCGGTCGCCCCGGACGACGCCGCCGAGGGCGAGGAGCCGGGCGAGGCCGGTCTCCTCGCGCGCACGGCCACCCTCGAGCCCGCGGCGTACGACGACGCGGTGGCCACCGGGGAGGTCGAGGTCACCTGGCTCGAGGACGACCCCGCGACGTACCGGGTCGAGGGCGAGCAGGGCGGCACCGGGCAGGCGACCCTGCTGGTCGTCAACGCCGGGGTGCTGCTCCTCGTCGCCGTCGTGCTGCTGCTGCGCGGCCGGACCCGCCCCGAGCTGCGGATGGTGGCGACCGCCGACGTGCGACGGGTGCCGCCGGGCCCGCTGCTGGAGCGGGTCGAGGGCAATGACTACGTCGTGCGCGGGGACGTGGAGTCGCTGACCGAGGACGAGCTGGTGCTGGCGGTGGCCGACCGGCGCGTGCGGGTCCTGCTGGACGGGCACGCCAACCCGGCGTCGTACCAGCACTCGGTCGAGGTGCGCGGCACCATGATCGGGTGAGGGTCGCGCTGGGCCTCCCCTGACAGACTCGGAGCCATGACCTCGCTCCAGGACTTCTCCGCGCGCTCCATCGACGGGCGCGACATCGACCTCTCGGAGTACAAGGGCCAGGTGGTCCTTGTCGTGAACACGGCCTCGCAGTGCGGCTTCACCCCGCAGTACCAGGGCCTCCAGCAGCTGCACGACACCTACAGCGCGCGTGGCTTCACCGTGCTGGGCTTCCCGTGCGACCAGTTCGGCCACCAGGAGCCGGGCGACGACGCGGAGATCGCCGGTTTCTGCGAGCGCAACTTCGGCGTGACCTTCCCGCTCTTCTCCAAGATCGAGGTCAACGGCGACGGGGCGCACCCGCTCTACCAGTGGCTGCGCTCGGAGAAGGGCGGCCTGCTGGGCAGCAAGATCAAGTGGAACTTCACCAAGTACCTCCTCGGCAAGGACGGCCAGGTCCTCGGCCGCTACTCGCCCACCACCAAGCCCGAGAAGATCGCCGCCGACATCGAGAAGGCCCTCGCCGCGTGACCCGCTTCACCGCCGGCACCGAGGCCAGCGCGGTCATCACCGCGAGCCGCGAGGAGGTCTGGGCGCTGCTCGAGGACCCCGACGCGATCGCGGAGATGACCCCCTTCGTCCGGCGGATCACCGCCGACGGGGACCACTGGACCTGGGAGCTCGGCGGGATCGAGGTGCTGGGCAGGTCGGTCTCGCCGGTCTTCACCGAGCGGATGGACTTCGACGAGCCGAGCCGGATCGAGTTCACCCACGACCCGCCCGCTGGGCGCACCGAGCGGTCCGCGGTCGAGGGGTGGTACGACCTGGCCGAGCACGACGAGGGCACCCTGCTGCGCACCAGCCTGGAGATCTGCCTCGACCTCCCGCTGCCCCGGCTCTCCTCCAAGGCGGTCACCGCCACGATGAAGGGTGTCGTCGGGAAGATGGGCGACCGGTTCGCCGACAACCTGCTCGCCCGGTTGGGCGCGCGGGAGGTCTGAGCGCGGGGTAGTCCGAATCATTTCTGATGCTCAGCGCGAGCTGGGTATCACAGGTGATTCGGAGTACGCCGCCGCGCGCACCCCCACACGCACGAGCCCGCCCCCGGTCGGACCGGGGGCGGGCTCTGGTGCGTGGAGGCTCAGACGAGCACGTCGGAGTCGTCGGCCGCCTCGTCGAGGTCGGTCTCCGACAGCGCGTGGCCGCCGGCAGCCAGGTGCGGGCGCTGCAGCTTCTCACCCTCGACGTCGACGTTCGGCAGGATCTTGTCCAGCCACGTGGGAATCCACCAGGCCCTCTCACCCAGCAGGAAGAGCAGCGCAGGGATCAGGGCCATCCGGACGATGAAGGCGTCGAAGACGATCGCGGCCGCCAGAGCGAAGCCCATCGACTTGATGATGGCGTCCTCCTGCAGCATGAAGGCCGCGAAGACGGCGATCATGATCGTGGCGGCCGCGGTGACGACCCGGGCCGAGTTGCGGAAGCCGTCGATGACCGCTTCGGCGGTGCTCCTGCCATGCACGTGCGCCTCACGCATGCGCGTGACCAGGAAGACCTGGTAGTCCATCGCCAGACCGAAGACCAGACCGATCAGGAAGATAGGCATGAAGCTGACGATCGGCTGTCCCTCGAAGAGGCCGAAGGCGCCCTGGCTGAACACCGCCACCGTCGCCCCGAGGGTGGCCAGGACGGAGAGCAGGAACCCCAGCGTCGCCGTGAGCGGGACCAGGATGGACCGGAAGACGAGGATGAGCAGGATGAATGCGAGACCGATGACGATCGCGAGGTAGATCGGCAGCGCGTCGCCGAGACGGTCCGAGACGTCGGTGGTGATCGCGGTCAGGCCGGTCACGCCGGTATCGGTCCCGGTCTCCTGTTCGATCGCGTCCTCACCCTCCCTGAGGTCGGCCAACAGATCCTGCGCCTCGGAGGACTCCGGGCCGAACTCAGGTACGACTTGGACCAGGGCCCCGGTGGCGGGACTGCGGACGTCGCCCCGAGGGGTGACTTCTGCGTTGGTCGCGACCACCTGTGCGTTGGTCACGCCGTCCTGGCCGCCTGCCCAGTCGGCGACCTCCTGGAAGGCGGTCTGACGCTCCTGCTCGGCAACGTCCCGGGCGTCCACGACCACCAGGAGCGGGCCTTCGCGTCCTGGCCCGAAGGCGTCGGCGATGAGGTCCGACGCCTTGCGCTGGGTGGTGTCGGCCGGAGCGGTCGAGTCGGTGGGGAAGGCGAGCTGCAGGTCCTTCAGCGGGATGGCGATGGAGGCGAGCCCGATGACCGTCACCGCGATCACGGCCAGCGGTGCCCGTCGGATGAGGCGGGCCCAACGCACACCGTTGTTGAGGATCTGGCCATCTGCCTCCCGAGCCGGCTGGTAGCGACGGACGCGACCGCCGAAGGCGCGCTTGCCCAGCATGCCCAGGAGTGCGGGCAGCAGCGTGAGTGCGACGAGGACCGCCACGGTCACCGTCGCGGCGGCGGCGAGTCCCATGACGGTGAGGAAGGGGATCCTGACCACCGACAGCGCGGACAGCGCGATGAGCACGGTGAGGCCGGCGAAGACGACGGCCGAGCCGGCTGTTCCGACGGCTACGCCGACGGCGGCCTCCCGGTCGTCGGTGTGGTGCAGTTCGGTGCGGTAGCGGGCCAGGATGAACAGGGTGTAGTCGATACCGACGGCGATCCCGATCATCGTGGCGAGGATCGTGGCGGACTGGTTGATGTCCAAGAAGGCGGTGAGTCCGGTGACGCCGGCCAAGCCGATGGCGACGCCGATGATGGCGTTGAACAGGGGCATTCCGGCCGCCATCAACGAACCGAACGTCAGGACGAGGACGATGAGGGCCACAGCGAGGCCCAGCGCCTCCGACGACGCCTCGGGCGGGGAGAGCGGGCTGGCTCCGGGCCCGTTGGCCTCCACGCGAAGCCCCGACTCACGGGCCTCGGCCATGACCTCCTCCAGCTCATCGATCGTTGTGGGCTCGACCTCCACCGGCGAGTCGGCGTCCCACTCGAACGTCAGAATGCCGGTGCGGCCGTCGTCGGTGAGAGGGGACAGCGCGGCCGCGTTCGCCCGGGCGCGCTCGATCGACTCCGGGCCTCCGCCCTGGCTGCGGGCAGCCCCGACGAGCTGCTCCTCGATCTGCGCGGCGCCCTCGACGGGACCCACGATGATCGGGTCCTGCGCCTGCTGAGGGAGGTCCGCGATGGCCGCGGAGAGCGAGGTGATCTCGCGCTGCCACCTACGGTCGTCCAGCCTCTCGCCGCGCGGAGCCTGGATCACGACGTTGACGGCCGTGGAATCGAAAGCGCTCTCGGCCCCGGGGAACAGCTCGGCCTGGAGGTCGGCCGCCTCCTCGGACGGGATGCCAGGGATGCTTACTTCTTCGCTCAAAGGTTCGGAGAAGGCGGCCGCGAAGGCGCCGAGTCCGATCAGCAGGGCCAACCAGCCGGCGAGGAAGAGCCGCCAGCGCCGGAAGGCGGTCGTGCCGAGACGGTGCAGCAGGGTGGCCATGGAAGCTCCTGAGGTGAGGGTCGAGCGGCAGGTGGACGGGTGGTTCAAGGCGCGGTGAACAGATCTCCGGCCAAGCGGACGTGGTCGAGGAAGAGTTCAGCGAGTTCCGGATCGTCGGCGGCGCCCCGGCTGAAGGACTCCAGTGCGACGTCGAAGACCGCGATGAGCTGGCCGACCGCGAGTCGGGCGCGCACGGTCCCGAAGTCCGCGCCCTCGCGTTCGAGGATCAGGCCGACGATCTGCTCGGCGACCTCCTCGAAGCGCTCGTGGATGACGGTGATCAGCCGCGGCGAGGCGGTCAGCACATCGCGACGCGATCGCGCCGCCTCGCGGTCGATCGTCTGCGACGCGAGTAGCTGCCGTGTGAGCTCGCCCAGGTCGTCGACCAGCCGGCCGTGCGGACCGCCCGAACGGAAGGTCTCGGCGATCGGAGCGAGTTCGGGGGATGAGAAGTCAGGGGGCTCGCCGCCCCCGAGGACGGCGTCGACCTTGCTCGGGAAGTAGTTGAACAGGGTGCGGCGCGAGACCTCGGCCTGTGTGGCCAGTTCGTCCATGGTGAAGCCGTCGAAGCCGGCCTCCAGGCACAGGCGCTGGGCGCACCGCACGATGCGGCGACGCGTCTGCTCCTGCTTCTGCACCCGCCCCCCGAGGGTGCGTGCTGCACTCATGGCCATGGAGTGCATTCTGCACTAAGCGTTCAAGGGTGCAAAAATGTGAGGGCGGTCACAGCGACGTCAGACCGACCGGGTGTGGCGGGCCGGCCACGCTCGGTGCGCCGCCAGTGGTCCGGTCATAGTGGTCACGCGTGACTTGCCGGTAACCGCGACCCCGGCGGAGAGTGGCGAGGTGACCCCGACCGCCGGCCGAGCAGCCACCACGTCGTCGTACTCCATCACCATGCGCCTGCACACCGCGCCCGACCACGGCGTGGTCGGACGGGTGGCCACCGCGATCTCGGAGGTCGGCGGGATCGTCACCGGCATCGACGTCGCGGAGTCGAGCCACGAGCGGCTCGTCGTCGACGTGACCTGCTCGGCCGCCGACGCCGAGCACGCCGAGCGGCTGCAGGCGGCGGCCGCCGCGCAGCCCGGCGTGACGGTGCACAAGACCAGCGACCGGGTTTTCCTGCTGCACATCGGCGGCAAGATCGAGGTCTCGTCCAAGGTGCCGCTGCGCAACCGCGACGACCTGTCGATGGCCTACACCCCCGGCGTCGGGCGGGTCAGCCTCGCGCTGGCCGAGCACCCCGAGGACGTGCGCCGGCTGACCGTGAAGGGCAACTCCGTGGCGGTCGTGACCGACGGCTCGGCCGTGCTCGGGCTCGGCAACATCGGCCCCGGCGCGGCGCTGCCGGTGATGGAGGGCAAGGCGGCGCTCTTCAAGCGGTTCGCCGACATCGACGCCTGGCCGATCTGCCTGGACTCCCAGGACACCGACGAGATCGTGCGCGCGGTGCAGCTGATCGCCCCCGGGTTCGGCGGGATCAACCTCGAGGACATCGCCGCCCCGCGCTGCTTCGAGATCGAGCGCCGGCTGCGCGAGACCCTCGACATCCCGGTCTTCCACGACGACCAGCACGGCACCGCGATCGTGGTCCTGGCCGCCCTCACCAACGCAATGCGCGTGGTCGGGAAGGAGCTCGGCTCGGTCCGCGCGGTGGTCGCAGGTGCCGGTGCTGCGGGCACCGCCATCGTCACGCTCATGATCGCCGCCGGGGTCACCGACGTCGTGGTCTTCGACAAGGAGGGCTGTCTGTCGGCCGACGACGAGACGCTGCCGCCGGCCAAGGCCCAGCTCGCCGCCGCCACCAACCCCCGCCGCGTGCGCGGCGACCTCCGGGCCGCGCTGGACGGCGCCGACGTGTTCATCGGCGTATCGGCCCCGGGCGTGCTCCAGGCCGAGTGGATCGCCGACATGGCCGAGCAGCCGGTCGTCTTCGCCCTGGCCAACCCCGACCCGGAGGTCGATCCCGCCGACGCGGCGAGGTACGCCGCGGTCGTGGCCTCGGGCCGCTCGGACTACCCCAACCAGATCAACAACGTGCTCGCCTTCCCCGGCGTCTTCCGCGGCCTGCTCGACGCCCGCGCCACCGACGTCTCCGTCGACATGATGCTGCGGGCAGCCGCCGCGATCGCCGGCGTCGTCACCGACGACCAGCTCAACCCCGACTTCATCATCCCCAGCGTCTTCCACCCCGACGTCCCGACCGCGGTGGCCACCGCGATCCGGGAGGGCTGAGCTCCACGCCGCCGACGCTCACTCCGTCGGGTCGGCGCGCCACTCCTCGGGCGTCCGGACGAGCACCTGCCGCTCCAGCGCGCGGGCGGCGTCGCTGCGCAGCTCGGCGCGCACCGTGACGGCGTACGGGCCCTCGCGCAGCAGCAGGCTGCCCTCCCACGCGCCGTCGTCGGTCGCCTGCGGCGTCCAGACGTACGCCGTCGCGCCGCCGCGCAGGGTCCGGACCACCCCGCGCGCGTCCTCGCCGTGGAGGTCGTCGAAGAACCGCACCGCCGGCTTCCGAGCGGTGACCTCGCTGTAGGTGACCACGACGGGACGACCGCGGACGTTCTGCGTGCAGGTCCACATGGCCGGGCGGGTGTAGGTCGGGTTGCGCTCGAGCTCGTCGACGCACTCGAGCTGGTCGGGCCGGAAGGAGGGGAACACCCGGGTGAGGCCGTCGGTGCCCCGCGGGCGCCCGCACTGCTCGGGAGCATCGACCTCCTCGCCGTCCCAGCAGGTCACGGATCCGGTCGCCGAGGCGGGCTCGGTCTCCCCGAGGAGCAGCCGGCCGCCCATCCCGCCGGTGACCGCGAGCCCGACCAGGAGCGGCAGCACGACCAGCACGGTGCGTCGCGCACCGGGACGGGAGGCGGCCCGCGGGCTCTCGTCGAGCACGGTGTCGTCGCGCACGAGCGGGTCAGGGCCCGGGGGCTCCTCGGTCTCCGACGTGCGCACCGGTCTCACCCGGCCGCGTGGACGGCGTGGAGCGCGGCCCCGACGACGCCCGCCTTGTTGCGCAGGGTCGCCGGGATGATCTCGGTGTCGATCTCCAGCAGCGGGAGGAACTCCTCGGACCGCTTGCTGATGCCGCCACCGACCAGGAAGAGGTCGGGGGAGAAGAGCCGCTCGAGGTGGCGGTAGTAGTCCGTGAGCCGGGCCGCCCACTCCTCCATCGAGAGGTCCTCGCTCTCGCGGGCCCGGTTGGAGGCCCGCTCCTCGGCGACAGCCCCGCCGATCGCCCCGCCGACCAGCAGGTGGCCGAGCTCGGAGTTGGGCACGAGCACCCCGTCGTGGACCATCGCCGAGCCGATGCCGGTGCCGAGGGTCGTGAGGATGACCAGGCCACGGCGGCCCGCGGCGGCGCCGTACCGCACCTCGGCGAGGCCGGCGGCGTCCGCGTCGTTGACGACGTGCACCTCGCGGGATGTGGCCTCGCTGAAGAGCGCGTCGGCGTCGACCCCGACCCAGGAGTCGTCGATGTTGGCCGCGGAGCCGACCACGCCGTGCCGGACGATCCCGGGGACCGTGACGCCGACCGGGCCGCCGGCCTCGGGGAACGCGGCGAGCAGTTCGACGAAGACCGCTGCCACCGCGTCCGGCGTGGCCGGCCGGGGAGTAGGGATGCGGACGCGCTCGACCGCGAAGTCACCGGAGTCGAGGTCGACGGGGGCACCCTTGATGCCGGTGCCACCGAAGTCGATGCCGAGGGGGAGCGCACTCATCGGGGCCATCCCACCGCGGCGGGTGCCGTCGGGGCAACCGTTGCGTCCGCACGGATCTTCACGAGACCAGCGGGCTGGACCAGTGACCAAGGTCCCTGGTGGCCGCCCGTGGGGCGCGCAGCCTGGTGCCATGTCCTACGGGGTCCTCGGCTCGCGCGCCGGCCACCTGCTGGTGGAGACGCTGCGCGGCGCGGGCACGAGCCGCAGTGACGTGGCCCTCCAGGCCTTCCTGCTCGCCCGGGGACCGGTGTGGGTGCAGGGCCGGCTGACACTCACGTCCCTGCACGCCACCTTCGTCCCGCACCGCGTGGGAGCGGGAGCCGGCACGCTCACGCTGGACCTGGTCGACGTGGCCGGGGTCGAGCTGGGCGGTGGCGTGGTGCAGCGGTCGGTGGGGCTGCGCACGGCGACCCACGTCGCGCGGTTCCGCTGCCTGGGAGCCCCCGCGCTGGCAGAACAGGCCGCGCGGGCCGTCGACGCGGCCCGGCGTACGTCTCGGAAGCGGTGAGGGGTCGCCCGCCGACGGAGAGATTTACAAACACATACCTCTTGTCAACCTGCTTGACATTCCCTATCTTCTTGTCAAGCAGATGAGGTGACACCCGTCACCGCAGGAGGTGGAGATGTCCGAGACGATCCCGAACAGCACGGTCCCCGCGGGGTCGACCGAGGCCTGGAAGGACACGAAGCGCTACCTGTGGCTGATCGGCCTGGTGGTGCCCTCCCTGGCGTTCCTCGCCGTCGGGCTGTACGCCGCCACCGACTGGACCGTGTGGCTGTGGATCGGTCCGATCGTGATCCTGGGTGTCGTCCCCGCGATCGACCTGGTCGCGGGTCTCGACCGCTCCAACCCGCCCGACGACGCGATCGAGGCGCTGGAGAACGACAAGTACTACCGGTGGGTGACCTACCTCTTCCTGCCGATCCAGTACGCCGGGTTCGTCGCCGCGATGTACCTCATCGCCGGCGGGACGCCCTTCGGCATGGAGGAGCTCAGCACCCTCGGCAAGCTGGGCCTGGCCATCTCCATCGGTTGCATCGGCGGCATCGGCATCAACACCGCCCACGAGCTGGGCCACAAGCGCGAGGCCAACGAGCGCTGGCTGGCCAAGATCGCGCTGGCGCAGGTCTTCTACGGCCACTTCTACATCGAGCACAACCGCGGCCACCACGTCCGCGTCGCCACCCCCGAGGACCCTGCCTCGAGCCGGATGGGCGAGAACTTCTACCAGTTCTGGCCGCGCACCGTCGCCGGGTCGCTCAAGAGCGCCTGGGAGCTGGAGGCCAAGCGCTACCAGCGCAAGAAGACCCACCCGTTCCACCTCGGCAACGACGTGCTCAACGCCTGGCTGATGTCGGTCGTGCTCTGGGGTGCGCTGGTGGTCTGGCTCGGCCCCTCGATCCTGCCCTTCCTCGTGGTGCAGGCGGTCATCGGCTTCTCGCTGCTCGAGGTCGTCAACTACATGGAGCACTACGGGATGCTGCGCCAGAAGGTCGGCTCCGGCGAGCGCCAGCGCTACGAGCGGGTCGACCCCTCGCACTCGTGGAACTCCAACAACATCGCCACCAACGTGCTGCTCTACCACCTGCAGCGCCACAGCGACCACCACGCGAACCCGACCCGTCGCTACCAGACGCTGCGCGACTTCGAGGAGAGCCCCGTGCTGCCCACCGGGTACGCTGGCATGATCGTGCTCAGCCTGGTCCCGCCGCTCTTCCGCCGGGTCATGGACCAGCGGGTGCTCGCCCACTTCGACGGCGACCTGACGCGGGCCAACCTCAGCCCCCGCAAGCGCGACAAGATCCTCGCGAAGTACCCGCCGCCGGTCCGCGAGCTGGCCCCCACCGCCGCCGAGGTGGCTGCCGCGGCTGCCGCCGCCACGCAGACCGACGAGGTGCTGGCCGCTCGCTGCCCGGGCTGCTCCTACACCTACGAGGTCGCCGTGGGCAACGAGCTCGAGGGCTTCGCGGCCGGCACCGCCTGGAAGGACATCCCCGACGACTGGTGCTGCCCCGACTGCGGCGTGCGCGAGAAGGTCGACTTCGTCCCGCTGAGCCCGAGCGAGGTCTCCTGATGCCGCGGATCATCGCCGACCTCGGCACCTGCGAGGGCCTCGGCATGTGCGAGGCGATGGCCTCGGACTACTTCGAGGTCCGTGAGGACGACGACGGCGTGGAGATGGTCCACGTCCTCTCCGAGGACGTCCCCGAGCCCGACCGCGCGCACGTCCACGCCGCCACGCAGGCCTGCCCCGTGCTGGCCCTGAGCCTGGTCGACTGACCCGGGCACCCCGCACCACCACCGCCCCGCCGTACGACGCCGTGCCCTCGCTCACGCTCAGCCACCCAGTTCCTAGACTGGGCCGCGTGAGCGAGGGAGCGGCGACGATGCGGGAGCGCGTCGTCGACGCCGCCGTGCGGCTGACCGGCGAGGTCGGCTGGTCGCAGGTCACCATGGCCCGCCTCGCCGAGGTCGTCGGGGTCTCCCGGCAGACCGTCTACAACGAGGTCGGCACCAAGCCCGGTCTCGCCGAGGCGATGATCCTGCGCGAGCTCGACCGCTTCCTCGGCGTGGTCACCGAGGCCTTCGACGCCCACCCCGAGGACCTGGTCGCCGCGATCCGCACCTCGGCCGAGCACGTCCTCGAGCACGCCCAGGGCAACGACCTGCTGCACGCGGTCGTCTCGGCCACCCACGGCGCCGACACCGAGCTGCTGCCGCTGCTCACCACGCACGCCGAGTCGCTGCTCGTCGCGGCCAAGGCCGTCATCGCCGAGCGGATCGTCCCCTACGACGTGGCCATCGCCGGGGAGCACCTCGACGCCGCCATCGACATGGTCGTGCGGGTCGTCCTCTCCCACGTCATGCAGCCCTCGGCCCCCCCGGCGCAGACCGCCGAGTCGATCGCCTGGATCGCCGCCCGGGTCCTGGGGTAGGTCGTCGGAAGGTTCATCGGCCGGCCGATGAACCTTGCCGTTGGACGATGACCTTCCATCGGCCGGGGGCAAGGTCTGTCGGCCGGCCGATGAACCTTGCCCGGCTCAGGCGGCGGCGCGGGCCCGGGCGAGCTCGAGGGCCTCGGTGAAGGCGCGGGTGACGTACGGCGGGACGGGGAGCCCCTTGTCGCGGGCCCACAACAGCTCCATCTCGACCCGGGCGATCTGGGCGGTGAAGTCGGAGTCCTCGTCGATGTGCAGGGTGCGCATGACGTCGCCGAAGTCGGCCAGCTGCTCGGGGTTGTTGGCGCCGACCGGGGAGAAGGAGAGGCGCCTCATCAGCCGCACGAGGAAGCGCTGCCAGGGCGCCAGCTCGGCCCACAGGCCGCGGGCGGAGAGCTGGTAGAAGGCGTAGTGCCCGGGCTCCTGGCGCTTGATCGGCGCGATGACGGTCTCGGCGATGGCGGTCTCGCCCATCTCGCGGACACCGTCGTGGAGCAGGTTGTAGGCCAGCACCGCGGAGCGCTCGGTGGCCATGCCGGTCACGTAGTAGAGCATCCGGCACACGTCCTGGAACGGCCCGAGGTGCGCCAGCGCTCCCAGCACCTTGAGCTTCGTGCCGATCGAGTCGAGGTCGGCGTCGGCGGGCTGGCGGCCCAGCCGCACCTGCAGCGCGTCGAGGATCCGGCCGTGCTGGATCTCCTGCGGCTGCCAGACGTCGCGGTAGAAGAAGACGTCCACCTCGGGCGGGTCCGGCAGCATCGTGGTGAGCTCGAGGACGTTGCGGTCGACCTCGAGCTCCACGCGCGCCATGTAGTCGAGGACGTGCCCGAACCGCGCCTCGAAGGCCAGCGGGTCCCGCACGGTCAGGTCGACGGCGTCCAGCGGGATGGGCGGGTGCTCCTCGCCCAGGCGGGCGACGTGCTCGACCAGGCGGTCGGCTGAGGTGGCGGGCACGGCGCCCACCCTAGGCGTGCGCGAGCGGTCAGGTCGGACGATCACCTGTGGCGTTCGTCGCCGCCGCCTACCCTGGATGTCAGGCAGACCAGGGGAGGACCGTGCGCGTGCGGCGACCAGGACCCACCGCCGGCCGGTTCCGCGGTCCGGTGGCGCTGCGCACTGCCCTCGCCTCGGCCGTGGTCGGCTCGGTCCTGCTGGCCGCGTGCAGCGCGGGTGAGACCGCCATCGACGACCCGCGGGCCCCGGTGTCGGACGGCGCCGCTGGCAGCGGGGACGCCGTGGCGCAGCCGTCGGCGCAGCCGGGCGTGGTCGGCCTGGACCCGGCGTACGCCGTTGATCCGCCGGGGCGGTTCAAGAGCCTGCCGCGCACCGCGGACATCGTCGTGCAGGCGCAGGACACGATCGACGACGAGACCGTGGCCGCGATCGAGGCGATCGAGGGCGTGGCGGCCGTGGAACGGTTCAGCTTGCTGCAGGTCTCGATCGAGAACCGCGTGCTGAACCTCGCCGCCGTGGACCCGGCGACCTACCGTCGTTACGCGCCCGGCCAGCTCCCGCAGAACCAGGAGATCTGGGACCGGGTCGCCGCCGGTGAGCTGGCCGTGGGCAAGGCGGTGGCCAAGCGGCTGCCGCTGGACGAGGACGACTTCGTGCCGCTCACGACCGAGGTGCCGCCGATCCACCTCGGCGTGATGGCACCGCAGATCGAGAACGCCGTCGACGCGGTGGTCAACGAGAAGTGGGGCGAGGCGCTGGGGGCGGTCCCCGGCAATGCCCTGCTCGTCTCCGGGGAGCTCACGGTTCCCCCCGACGTGATCACCGGTCCGCTCACGAAGATGTTGCCTGAGAGCAGCTCGATCGAGCGGCTCGACGCTGTGGCACGCTACGGCCTCGACCCCGACGCCGTGCAGACCGCGCAAGTTGTGGGCTCTGTCGCAGACGCCGTGGGCACTTTCACCTACCGCCCCATCGGCGGTGGCCGGATCGCGCCCGACCCGGCGTGGGTGCGGGCCAACATCAGCACCCAGGTGGTGCCGATCCTCGGTAGCGTCACCTGCAACAAGGCTGTGTTTCCGCAGCTTCGTGCCGCCCTGGAGGAAATCGTGTTGTCCGATCTCGCGGACGAGATCAATGTGGACGAGTACGCGGGTTGCTATTATCCACGATTCATTGCAGGATCGACAACACTGAGCAATCACTCTTTCGGTCTGGCACTGGACTTAAATGTGCCAGGCAATCAGCGAGGTACCGTCGGTTCCATGCACCGGGGTATCGTGGACATCTTTAAACGGTGGGGCTTCAATTGGGGTGGCGACTGGGCTTATACTGATCCGATGCACTTCGAGCTCGCTCGATTAGTATCACCCAAATAGATGAGAACTTAATCTCGGGAGACATCATGTTTTGGAATCGCCTAATTGGGGCTGCGGTAGGCGCGGTCGGAATCACTTTGATGCCTGCAGTGCCGCCAAGCCACGCCGTGGCGACGTGCGCCTACACCGATCCCTGCGCCTTCGATATAGCGACGGAAGCAGGTGGCGCCTCCATGAATTCCAACACCGGCGGCCGCGCGGTGGCGCGCGGAAAGATTAATTTCACCACTGTCCGAAACTTTGCCGTTACCGAAGTCGAGGTCATCGACAAGTGTAATGCGCAGGGAACTGGCGACGGGCTCGGCGCGTACCTGTTGGTGCAAGCAGATTTTGGTAATGGAGCCGAATACGTGCAACGCTTTCCGACCCCCTTTAAAGATGTCGATGGATGCAACAATGGCGGTTTTTCCAGCCCAGGCATCAGTTATGCGTTCGAGAGCGGAAAGATTCGGCGCGTGCGAGTGCAGATCTTGGAATGCGATGGTTCGGACGGATTGCCCGGCGACTCGGATTGCTTCGACAACACGTTTAGCGCTTGGAAAGATAATCCGCATTATCCCTAGAGTTACGGCTCGTCAGGCGCAAGTCGGACCATTTCGCCGCACGCACACTCGATCCTCCTCAAAAGCAAACTGAAACTGGTCAGGACTCACTGAGCGCCGCGGCCACCTCGTCGGCCACGCGCGCCATCGTGACCCGCGCCCGGGCGGGGTCCTCGGTGAGGAAGTAGTGGTCGGTGCGGGGGGTGACGTCGTGCCACACCTCGACGCCGGCCTCGCGCAGCCGCTGCGCGTAGGCGTCGCCGTCGCGGCGCAGGGTGTCGCGCTCGGCGGTCATCACCAGCGCGCGCGGGAGCCCCTCGAGGGAGTCGGCCAGGAGCGGGGAGGCGTACGCCGAGCGCCGCGACTCCTCGACGGGGAAGTACGCCCGGCGCACGAGTGCGCGCAGCGAGGGGTTGATCTGTCCGGTCCCGCCCGGGACGTCGGTGGCGAGGTCGAGGGCCGGGACCCCGAGCACCTGCAGCCGCGGGCTGAACGAACCGGTCTCGCGCGCCATCAGGCACACCGCGGCGGCCATCCCTCCGCCGGACGAGAACCCGCCGACCGACACCGGGCCCTGGGCCGCGGCCCAGGCCGCCACGTCGTGGGCCTCCTCCTGGGCCTGCGGGAAGACGGCGTACGGCGCAGTGCGGAAGTCGACGTTGAGCACCCGGACACCCGCGGTGGCCGCGAGGTAGCGGCACCACCAGTCGTCCATGAACGGGTGGCGCATCAGCCAGGCCCCGCCGTGCAGGTGGACGTGGGTCGGGCCGCCGGCTCCCCAGACCGGCGGCTCGTAGCTCCACACGGTGACCTCGCCGTGGCGGGTGGGCACCCGCAGGCGGGTCGGCCGGGGCAGGTCGGAGCCCGCGAAGCGCAGCCCCTCGCCGTACCTCACCGTCCAGCGTGCGGTGTGGTGCATCAAGGTCACACTGATCCGGTCCGACAGCCTCACCCCGGGTGTTCGGAGCGGTGCCGGAAGGGGATGGGCGGGCGGATAGGTTGGCCCGCATGCGAGCCGTGCAGGTCGTCGAGACCACCGGACCCGAGCACCTGCAGGTGCGCGAGGTCCCCGACCCCCAGCCCGGAGCGGGCGAGGTCCTCATCGAGGTGCACAGCGTCGGGGTGTCCTTCCCCGACCTGCTGCTCTCGCGAGGCGAGTACCAGCTGAAGCCGGAGCCGCCGTTCACCCTCGGCGTGGACGTCGCGGGCGTCGTCGTCTCGGCGCCCGAGGACTCCGGCTTCGCCGCGGGCGACCGGGTCGCGGCGGTGGGTCCGTACGGCGGTGCCTCGGAGCTGGCCGCCTTCCACCCCGACGCGGTCTTCGCGCTGCCGGACTCCTTGTCCTTCGACGAGGGCGCCGCGCTGCCGATGAACTACCTCACCGCGCAGTTCGCGCTCGACGAGCGGGCCGGCCTGCGGGAGGGCGAGACCGTGCTGGTGCACGGCGCGGCCGGCGGCGTCGGCACCGCCTCGATCCAGGTGGCCCGCGGCATGGGCGCACGGGTCATCGCGGTCTGCTCGACGCAGGAGAAGTGCGACTACGCCACGGCCGCCGGGGCCGACGAGGCCGTGCTGCTCGAGGGCTTCCGCGATTCCGTCGGCGCGTTGACCGGTGGTCAGGGTGTCGACGTGGTCGTCGACGTCGTGGGTGGGTCGGCCTTCACCGACTCGTTGCGCTCGCTGGCGCCCCAGGGCCGGCTGCTCGTCGTGGGCTTCGCCGCCGGCGCGGGCATCCCCGAGGTGAAGGTCAACCGGCTGCTGCTCAACAACGTCGACGTCCGCGGGGTCGGCTGGGGCGCCTACGCCATGGTGCGGCCCGGCTACATGAAGCGGCAGTGGGAGGCGCTGCCGCCGATGGTGGAGTCCGGTGTCGTGAAGCCGCCGATCGGCGCGACGTACGCCCTCGACCAGCTCGGCGCCGCGCTGGTCGACATGGACCAGCGACGCACCCTGGGCAAGTCGGTCGTGCACGTGCGGGAGGCCGGGCAGTGAGCGACCACGAGCACGCGCACGACCACAGCCACGAGCACGGCGAGGACGAGGGCGAGGAGCTGCCGACCGGGGAGAAGGTGCGCCGGGCCGGGCACATCGTCCTCGACGCGGTCGTCGCCTCGGACCTCGGCGGTGACGACGCGGAGGCGGCCGAGGCCGCGCTGGAGCTGGTCTTCTCCCACCTGCTGGAGATCGACGCCATCGAGCTGCTCCTCGACGAGGAGGCCCAGGAGTTCGAGCTGGACATCTCGCCCCTCATCGGCGGCACCCTGCTCGTCGTACGCCGGCTCGTCGCCGAGCTCGCCGCCCGGGACGGGGTGGACGAGGAGGCGGTCGTGATGTCGGTGCGGGCGGCGCTGGACGCGGCTGCGGCGGGGTAGGTCGCTCCGGTCGGGTGGCCCCGCGGGCTAGGGTCGCCGTCGTGAGCATCCTCGACGACGCCCGCGCGGGCATGGACCCGGCCGTCCGACCCCAGGACGACCTCTTCGGACACGTCAACGGCCGCTGGCTCGCGGAGACCGAGATCCCCTCGGACCGCTCGAGCTGGGGACCGTTCGTGCAGCTGGCCGACGAGGCCGAGCAGCACGTGCGCGCGATCATCGAGGAGCTGGCCGCGAACGGTGGCGAGAGCGAGGACGCCCGCAAGATCGGCGACCTGTACGCCTCCTTCATGGACACCGACGCCATCAACGCCAAGGGCCTGCGCCCGGTGCAGCCGCTCGTCGACGCGGTCGGCGCGCTGCGCGACCTGCGTGACCTGGCCGCCTTCCTCGGCGAGCTCGAGCGGGTCGGCGGCCACGGGGTCTTCGGGTCCTACGTCGACACCGACGACAAGGACTCCGACCGCTACCTCGTCAACCTCGTCCAGGGAGGTCTCGGCCTGCCCGACGAGTCGTACTACCGCGAGGACAAGCACGCCGAGACCCGCGAGAAGTACGTCGCCTACCTCACCCGCCTGCTCGAGCTCGGCGGCACCGGCGCCGACTGGCTCGGCGACCCGGCCGCGGCGGCGCGCACGGTGCTCGACATCGACACCCGGATCGCGGCCGGCCACTGGGAGCGCGCGGAGACCCGTGACGTCCAGAAGACCTACAACCTGCACACGCTCGAGCAGCTGCGCACCCTGCTGCCCGCCTTCGACCTCGACGTCTACGTCACCAACCTCTCGGCCGGGAAGCGCACCGCCGAGGACCTGCTGGCCGAGGTCAACGTGCGCCAGCCGTCGTTCTTCGCCGGCCTCTCGCAGGTGCTCGCCGAGGTCCCGCTCGACCAGTGGCGCCCGTGGCTGCTGACCCGCGTGCTGCGCTCGGCCGCGCCGTACCTCACCGATGACCTGGTCGAGACCAACTTCGACTTCTACGGCCGCACCCTCAACGGCACCCCCGAGCTGCGGGCACGGTGGAAGCGCGGCGTCGCGCTCGTCGAGGGCGCGCTCGGCGAGGCGGTCGGCAAGGAGTACGTCGCGCGGCACTTCCCCCCGACCTCCAAGGCGATGATGGAGGAGCTGGTCGCCAACCTGCTCGCGGCCTACCGCCAGTCCATCGAGGCGCTCGACTGGATGACCGAGGAGACCAAGCTCCGCGCGTACGAGAAGCTCGAGACCTTCCGCCCGAAGATCGGCTACCCCGACACCTTCCGCGACTACTCGGCGCTCGAGGTGCGTCCCGACGACCTCATGGGCAACGTGGCCGCGGCCTCGGCGTTCGAGACCGACCGCCAGCTGGCCAAGATCGGCTCGCCGGTCGACCGCGACGAGTGGCACATGCTGCCGCAGACGGTGAACGCCTACTACAACCCCGGCACCAACGAGATCTGCTTCCCCGCGGGCATCCTGCAGAAGCCGTTCTTCTCCCCCGACGCCCACCCGGCGGAGAACTACGGCGGCATCGGCGCGGTCATCGGCCACGAGGTCGGCCACGGCTTCGACGACCAGGGCGCGCAGTTCGACCCGCTGGGCAACCTGCGCGACTGGTGGACCCCGGCCGACAAGGCCGCCTTCGAGGAGAAGTCCAAGAAGCTGGTCGAGCAGTACGACGGGTTCGAGCCGCGCGCGCTGCCCGGCGAGAAGGTCAACGGTCAGCTGACCGTCGGCGAGAACATCGGCGACCTCGGGGGCCTCACCATCGGCCACAAGGCCTACGTCATCTCCACCGACGGCACCGCGACGATCGAGGACCGGCGCACCCTGTTCATGAACTGGGCCTACGTCTGGCGCACCAAGCGCCGCCCCGAGCAGGAGCGGCAGTACCTCACCATCGACCCGCACTCGCCGCCGGAGTTCCGCGCCAACATCGTGCGCAACCTCGACGAGTTCCACGAGGTCTTCGAGACCGCGCCCGGCGACGGGCTGTGGCTGGACCCGCAGGAGCGCGTCCGGATCTGGTGACGAGGACGCGCCAGCGGACTCCTCGATGGTGGTCGAGCAAGCGGCGCGACTGAGGGACGAAGTCGCGACCCGCGTGTCGAGACCCAGTCGCCCGTCCGGTCAGTCGGCGGGGTCCGCCACCTGGTCGGGCGCGCTCCCTGGACCCACCGACCGGTCCTCGGCGCGAGCGAGCCGGCGCGCGGTGCCGAGCAGCAGCGCGGCGACGGCCAGGGGCGCGACGGCACCGAGCGTCCACGGCAGGTCGCCCCTCGCGACGCCCCAGCCGGTGAGCCCGAGGCCGAGCAGCGCCACCGCCGCCAGCACCGGGGCGAGACGTCGGGCCGTGCGCGGGGTGTCCCCGAGCCACAGCGGAGCGAGGGCCAGCACGCCCATCGGCAGGGCGAGCATGCCGACAGCGAGCGGCAGGAAGACACCCAGCACCTGCTCGGGGGCCTCGAGGGGTGCGGTCAGGAAGAAGACGGCCAGCGACAGGAGGCCCAAGCCCAGCCCGAGTCCGACCAGCCCGCCGCGCCGGACCTGTGCGCGACGGGGCGGAGCCATGGCCGCACCCTAGGTCGGGGGTCGGAGCAGTGGGTACTCAGCCCGCGAGCGGCGCCTGGTGCGCGGCGGCGGCACCGTGGACGAGCGCGGCCACCTCGGGGAACCCGCGCAGCAGCGAGTCCAGGTCCCGCGGGGTCATGACGCAGGCGGTGACGGGGGTCAGCGCGGTCGCCGACGCCGTACGACGGCGGCGACGGTCGAGGACCGCGAGCTCGCCCACGACCTCTCCGGGGCCGAGCACGGCGACCAGGTCGCCCTCGTGGGTCACGACGACCGAGCCCTCGACCAGCAGGAACGCCTGGTTCTCGAACGCGCCCTCGGTGGTGAGGGCGGCGCCGACGGGGAGGGTGACGACGTCCATGAGGGACGCCATCCGGCGCAGCCGGCGCGAGGAGCAGCCGGCGAGCGCGGGGATGGTGCGCAGCAGGTGCTCCGTGGAGCGGGCGGTGCCCGGGATGCTGGTCATGGGGACTCCTGGGGGTGGGGGAGAGTCGACCGTACTGTCGGTATGTATCGAGCGTACTCCGGGTATGTGAACTCTCAACTCCGATCGGGTGAGGGTCGGGGTGAGCCTCCCCGCACCTGTGGAGGAGGTCGCCGGCGCCGTCGGCGGGCACTGGTAGACACGCACCCATGGCTGCCGACCCCGCGACGCTCGACCGCACCGCCGCCCGCGCGTCCGCGGAGGCGCACCTGCGCGCGCTGGTCGGCAGGGAGGACGCGGTGCTCCGCGACGACCAGTGGTCGGCGATCGAGGCGCTGGCCGTCGACCGGCGTCGCGCCCTGGTCGTCCAGCGCACCGGTTGGGGCAAGTCGGCGGTCTACTTCGTGGCCACGCTGCTGCTCCGCGAGGCCGGCGCCGGGCCGACGGTCATCGTCAGCCCGCTGCTGGCGCTGATGCGCAACCAGATCGCCGCCGCCGAGCGCGCCGGTATCCGCGCGGTCACCATCAACTCCACCAACATGGGCGAGTGGGAGCCGGTCCACGAGCAGATCGCGGCCGGCGAGGTCGACGTGCTGCTGGTCAGCCCCGAGCGGCTCAACAACCCCGGCTTCCGCGACGAGGTGCTGCCCCGGCTCGCCGCCACCTGCGGGCTGCTCGTGGTCGACGAGGCCCACTGCATCTCCGACTGGGGGCACGACTTCCGCCCCGACTACCGCCGCATCCGCACCCTGCTCGAGGAGCTGCCCGAGGGCATCCCGGTCCTCGCGACCACCGCCACCGCCAACTCCCGGGTCACCGAGGACGTCGCCGGCCAGCTCGGCTCGCTGCGCGACGGCGAGGTGCTGACCCTGCGCGGCACCCTCGACCGCGAGTCGCTGCGGCTCGGCGTCGTCCACCTGAAGACCGCCGACCAGCGGCTCGCCTGGCTGGCCGACCACCTGGCCGAGCAGCCGGGCTCCGGCATCGTCTACTGCCTGACCGTGGCCGCGACCCAGGAGGTCGCCGACTACCTCCGCTCCCGCGGGCACGACGTCGCGGCGTACTCCGGCCAGACCGAGGCCACCGAGCGCCAGGCACTCGAGGCCGACCTGGCCGCGGGGCGGATCAAGGCGCTGGTCGCGACCAGCGCGCTGGGGATGGGCTTCGACGCCAGCCTCGGGTTCGTGGTCAACCTCGGGTCGCCCAGCTCCCCAGTCGCCTACTACCAGCAGGTCGGCCGCGCCGGGCGCGGCCTCGACGCGCGCAGCGAGTCCGCGACGGTGGTGCTGCTGCCGGCCGTCGAGGACCGCGACATCTGGGCCTACTTCGCCTCGCTGTCCTTCCCGCGCGAGGAGCAGGTGCGCGAGACGCTCGCCGTGCTCGCCGAGGAGGGCCGTCCGATGAGCACCGCGGCGATCGAGACCCGCGTGGAGCTGAGCCGCACCCGGCTCGAGACGATGCTGAAGGTCCTCGACGTGGACGGCGCGGTGCGGCGCGTCAAGGGCGGCTGGGAGTCGACCGGGCAACCGTGGACCTACGACGCCGCCCGCTACGAGCGGGTCCGCGAGGCGCGGGAGCGGGAGCAGGCCGCGATGCTGGAGTACCTCCGCACCGACCGGTGCCGGATGCTCTTCCTCCGCGAGCAGCTGGACGACCCCGAGGCAGCGCCGTGCGGGCGTTGCGACAACTGCGGCGGGCTGTCGCTCTCGACGGAGGTCTCGGCGGCGGCGGTGACCGAGGCCCAGGAGCGGCTGGCCCGCCCCGGCGTGCCCCTGCCCCCGCGCAAGATGTGGCCCACCGGGCTCGACCGGCTCGGGATGGACCTGCGGGGCAAGGTCGCCGAGCAGGCCCTCGAGGGCCGGGCCGTGGCACGGCTGACCGACCTCGGCTACGGCCAGGCGCTGCGCGAGCTCTTCCGCGAGGGCACCCCCGACGGCGCCGTGCCGGTGCCGCTGGTCCAGGCGGTGATCGAGGTGCTCGGTGACTGGCGTCCCGAGGTCGACGCGGTCGTCGAGGTCGAGTCGACCTCCCGGCCCGAGCTCGTGGGCTCGCTGGCCGACGGGCTCTCGCGCTACCTCCAGGTGCCGCTGCTGGGTCGCTGGGCCGTGCTGGACCCCGAGGTCCCGCCCGGTCGCGGCCAGGCCAACTCCGCGCAGCGGGTCGCCGCGGTCTCGAGGCGCAGCGGTCTCGAGGCCGAGCCCGGGGCCCTGGAGGGTCGTCGGGTCCTGCTGGTCGACGACCTGCTAGACACCGGGTGGTCCACGACGCTCGCTGCTCGGGCGGTGCTGCGCGCCGGGGCGGTCTCGGTGCAGCCGCTGGTGCTGGCTGTGCGGGCCTGAGGCGGCTGCGGGCGCCGGTGACCCCGCGGCGGCGGTACCGTCGCGGCATGGCTCGGGACCGACGTACGACGACCGTGCTCGCGCTCGTGGCGCTGCTGCTGGGCGGTGTGACCGGCTGCTCCGACGACGCCGTCGACGCCGAGGAGGCGACCCCGCAGTCGCTGGCAGCGGCGGCGCTCGCGCACTACGACGCGCCGCTCGTGGCCGCGGCGCCGATCTTCGGCGACGAGCGGTTGCGGCGCGGCGACCTGGCCGTCGAGCTGGCCTTCGACCGGTCCGAGGGCGACAACACCCACGTGCGCGTGGTGGTCTCCGACCGGCTTCCTTACGGCCGCGACGACGAGGACCCGTGCGCCGGACCGTGGAAGTGCCAGGACGTCGGCACCGACGAGGTCGCGGGGACCCTCCTCTACGAGGCGGGCTACCCCGAGGAGGACCCGGGGGTGGTCCTCGCCTGGTCCGAGCGCGGGGACGAGGTCGTGTGGGCCTACGCCTACGGCCCCTTCATCGCACCCGACGACGAGGGCGGCCCGGACGAGGAGGCCACGGCCCTGGGCGACGCGCTCGCGGCGATCGTCACCGACCCGGCGGTCGGCCGGCGCACGAGCGAGGCCTACGCCGAGGCCGGGCAGGAGCTGTGCGGCGGCGGGGACTGGCTGGAGTGGTACGGCCAGGGCAACGGCTCGCCGCGGCCGGAGGACTTCCGCGACTGGTGCGCGGAGAACTAGAACACGTTCTAGCGGGCCGCTAGCCTCCCGGCATGACGCCTGCGCACCGAGACACCCCGATCCGGGTCCTGCAGTGGACCACCGGCAACATCGGCCGCCGCTCGCTGCACGCGATCCTGGCCCGGCCCGACCTGGAGCTCGCCGGGGTCTTCGCCTTCGGCGGTGACAAGGTCGGTCGGGACGCCGCCGAGCTGTGCGGCTGGCCGGAGCCGACGGGCGTCCTGGCCACCGACGACGTGGACGCCCTGCTCGCGATCGGCGCGGACGCGTGCGTCTACAACCCGCTCTGGCCCGACCTCGACCACCTGTGCGCGCTGCTCGCCGCCGGCATCGACGTGTGCACCAGCGCCGCCTGGATCACCGGCGGCAAGCAGTCCCCGGGCGACCTGGCGCGGATCCGGGCCGCGTGCGAGGAGGGTGGGTCGACGATCTTCGGCAGCGGGGCGCACCCCGGCATGACCAACATGGTCGCGATGGTGCTCTCGGGCGCCTGCGAGCGGGTCGAGGAGGTGCGGATCACCGAGAGCGTCGACTGCTCGACGTACGAGAGCGCCGGCACGCAGAGCGCGATGGGCTTCGGTCGGCCGCTCGACACCCCGGGCCTGGAGGAGAGCGTGCGGCGGGAGTCGGAGGTGTTCGCGGAGTCGGCGGCGATGATGGCCGACGCGATGGGCGTGACCCTGGACCGCCTGACCTTCGACGTCACCTTCACCGAGGCCACCGGCCACTCCGACCTGGGGTTCATGGAGATCCCGGAGGGGACCGTGGGCGGCGTGATGGGCTACCACCGCGGTTGGGTGGGGGACCGCAACGTCGTCTCGGTCGGCTTCAACTGGACCATGGGCAGCCACGTCGCCCCGCCCAAGCCGCTCGCGCACGGGCACGTGGTGCAGGTCTTCGGCGTCCCCAACATGCGCACCGTCATCTCCTGCCTGCCGCCGCGTGACTGGGCCGAGGAGGGCTTCATGGGCCTGGGGATGATCTACACCGCGATGCCGGTGGTCAACGCGCTGCCGCTCGTCGTCGCCGCGGCACCGGGCATCGTCACGCTCGCCGACCTGCCGCCGGTCACGGGTCGCGTCTACTGACCTCCGACCTGCGGACGTCATCCGCAGCGCAGAAGCGGACATCCCGTCCGCATGACGTCCCCGGCGGGGCGGGCTGGGACGTCATACGTCCCGCAGTGAGGGACCTCCCGCCCGCATGACGTCCCCGGCGGGCCGGTGTCAGGCGCCGACGACCTGCTCGATGGCGGTGACCAGTCGCGGGTCCTGCGGCTCCACGCCGGGGCGGAAGCGCGAGATCACCGTGCCGTCAGCGGCGACGAGGAACTTCTCGAAGTTCCACTGCACGTCGCCGGCCTCGCCCTGCTCGTCGGGGGTGCCGGCCAGCTCGGCGTAGAGCGGGTGGCGGCCCTCGCCGTTGACCTCGATCTTCTCGGTCATCGGGAAGGTGACGCCGTACGTCGCCGAGCAGAACTCCTGGATCTCCTCGGCGCTGCCCGGCTCCTGGCCCATGAACTGGTTGCAGGGCAGGCCGACGACGGTGAAGCCGCGCTCGCCGTAGGTCTCCTGGAGCTGCTCCAGCCCGGTGTACTGCGGGGTCAGGCCGCACTTGGAGGCGACGTTGACCAGCAGGGCCGGCTTGCCGCCGGTGATCTCGCCGAGGGTGGCGGCGGTGCCGTCGAGGCGGGCGATCGGGAGGTTGAGGATGCGCATGGCGGTGAGCGTAGCCATCCCGTGGCCAGGTGTCGGTGCGGCCGCCGGCGGGCATGACGGCGCCATGATCGACGTGCTGTGGGGTGTCGGGGGGATGGCGGCGCTGCTGCTCATCGCCGTGCTGTGCTCGAGCGACCGGCGCGCCATCCGGCCGCGGACCGTCCTGACCGCGCTGGCGCTGCAGGTGGGCTTCGGGATCCTCGTCCTCTCGTGGTCGGTCGGCGGGCGGGCGCTCGAGGCGACCTCGAGCGGCGTGCAGGCAGTGATCGACTCCTCCGGCGAGGGCATCGGGTTCCTCTTCGGGCCCGTGCTGCCGGCCGAGGACCAGGGCACGGTCGTGGCGTTCCAGGTGCTGCCGGTGATCATCTTCTTCGCCTCGCTGACCGCGGTGCTCTACCACCTCGGCGTGCTGCAGCGCGTCGTCGAGGTGCTCGGCGGTGGCCTCGGCCGACTGCTCGGCACCGGCCGCGAGGAGTCGGTCAACGCCGCGGCCAACATCTTCGTCGGCCAGACCGAGGCGCCCCTGGTCATCAAGCCGTACGTCGCCGGGCTGTCGCGCTCGGCGCTCTTCGCCGTCATGGTCGGCGGGCTCTCCACCGTCGCCGGCTCGGTGCTCGTGGGCTACTCGCTGCTCGGCGCGGAGCTGGACTACCTCATCGCCGCGTCCTTCATGGCCGCGCCCGGGGCGCTGCTGATGGCCAAGATCATCATGCCGGAGCCGCGGGCCGAGGAGGCTGCCGCCGGGATTGGCGGAGGCGCGGCCGCGCGGGACGCCGAGGTCGCGGCCGGCTGGGAGGCTGCCGTGGCGCCCGCCGACGAGTCCCGCGGGGAGGCGGGCGCTCCTCGGGGCGGGTCGACGACGTCGTACCACGAGCGCGACCCGGTCGAGGAGCAGTCGCCGGAGCGGGCGCGCAACGTCATCGACGCCGCCGCCAACGGTGCGGCCGACGGCCTGCGGCTGGCGCTGACGATCGGCGCGATGCTGCTGGCCTTCATCTCCCTCATCGCGTTGGTGAACCTGCTGGTCGGCGGGATCGGCGGCTGGTTCGGTGCCGAGGACCTCACGGTCGAGCAGGTGCTGGGCTACGTCTTCGCGCCGGTCATGGCGCTGATCGGCGTGCCGTGGAACGAGGCGGTCGAGGCGGGCAGCTTCGTGGGGCAGAAGATCGTGCTCAACGAGTTCGTGGCGTTCGCCGACTTCGGGCCGGTGGCCGGGGAGTACTCCGAGAAGACCGCCGCGATCATCACCTTCGCCCTCACCGGCTTCGCCAACCTGGGCTCGCTCGGCATCCTGCTGGGCGGCCTCGGCGGGATCGCGCCCGAGCGGCGCGGGGACATCGCCTCGCTCGGGCTGCGGGCGATCCTGGCCGCCACGCTGGCGAACCTGATGAGTGCTGCGATCGCGGGGATCCTGATCGGCTGAGGGGTCGAGGTCGGGGTAGTCCGAACTCGATCTCACCCTCAGCTCGAGTCGAGGGTGAGATCTCGTGCGGAGTATCCCGGGGCCGACGGCCCCGGGAACGCCCTGTCGGCGCGGGTCGTTAGCGTCGGGTCAGCCTCCGCCCGGGGGCGGCTGGGATCGAGGGAGGTCGCCCGTGGGGTTCGTGCCCGTCACCGGCACCGCGACCTTCCGCCCGGCGGTGCCGCCGCGCGACTCGGTGGTGGAGTTCGTCGACGAGCGCCGCACCGTGGCGCTGCCGGTCCGGGCCGCGATCCCGGTGCTCACCAAGGCCCACTCCCGCGAGGACCTGCACCCCAGCGTCGCGCTGCTCAGCGGCGCCGCGCTCCTCGGGATGCGGCTGGTCGCGGCCGGCTCCTTCGAGCCCGCCCCGGTCGAGGACGGCAGCCCGCCGTCGTGGCGGGTCAGCGAGCTCGAGGCCGCCGACGAGGACCGCGTGCGGATGCTGGCACGCTCCCGCGCCGCCGACGGCTGGGACGTCGAGGAGGCCGAGGCGGTCGTGCGGGCCGTGCTCGACGCGGTGGCCGATGCCGTGCCGCGGGGCGCGCCGGTCGCCGGGTCCCGGGCCGCCGCGGTGCGGCCGGTCGCTCCCCGCCCGGCCGCCGACGCCGTACGACGCCAGGCGGGTCGGGACCAGGCTGCGACGTTCCAGGAGCGGCTGCAGCAACGTCTCGCGCGGCACCGTGACACCAGCGCGCTGCCGCACCTGGTGACGGTCTCGCTGCGGGTCGAGGCCGACGAGGAGGAGCTGGTCGCGGGCTCGGTGCGCCTGGTGCTGCAGGTCCACGACGAGCGCGACCCGTTGCACCTGGCGGACGCGGCGTCGCTGTGGCTGGACGAGCCGGAGGTGCACGGGTTCGGCGACCGGGCCCGCACCCACGCCACCATCGCCCTGCGGGCGGCGGCCGAGGCGTGGCCGGTGCTCGACCGGTTCCTGGAGCTGAGGGTCCCCGACCAGCTGACCCTGGACGCCGAGGAGATCGCGGACCTGCTCGAGCACGGGGTCGGGGCGCTGGCCGCGCGTGGGGTCGACGTGCTGTGGCCGCGGGCGCTGGGCCGCGACCTGACGACGCGCGCGGTCCTCGACACCGCGCCGCGGCGCGGCCAGGCCCAGGAGGCGCCGTTGCAGACCGGGCTGCTGACCCCCGACGCGGTTTTCGCGTTCTCGTGGGAGGTCGCGCTCGGCGGCGACCCGCTGACGGGCGAGGAGATGGCCCAGCTGGCGAGCGCGGCGGCGCCGATCATGAAGCTGCGCGGTGCCTGGACCGTCGTCGACCCGAGCGTGGCGCGCAAGGCCCGCAAGCGGCTCGTCCGCGAGGTCCGGCCCGCGGAAGCGGTGGCCGCCGCGCTGTCGGGCGTCGCGACCCTCGGCGGAGCCGCCGGCGAGGAGCCCGCGCAGGTCGTGGTGGGGGCCTCCCTGCTCCACGTGCGCGAGCGGCTGCTGGCGGCGGCCAGCCGGGAGCCGGTCGACCCGCCGGCCGGGCTGCAGGCGACCCTGCGCGACTACCAGCGCCACGGGCTCACGTGGCTCAGCGACCTGACCGGCCTGGGGCTCGGCGCCTGCCTCGCCGACGACATGGGCCTCGGCAAGACCCTGACCCTCATCGCGCTGCACCTGCGCCGGGCCGAGGCCTCGCGCGCCGAGGGCCGCCGACCGGCCCCGACGCTGGTGGTCTGCCCGACCTCGTTGCTCGGCAACTGGGAGGCGGAGGTCCGCAGGTTCGCGCCCGGGGTGCCGGTCCGGCGCTTCCACGGCGGCACGCGGTCGCTGGCCGGGCTGGGCTCCGCGGGTCCCGACGCCGAGCCGGACCTGCTCACGGCGACCGAGGCCGGATCCACCGCGGAGCCGGTCGACGACCCGGGCTTCGTGCTGACGACGTACGGCACGATGCGGGTGGACACGACGGGGTCCGGCGGCGTCGGCGGCTCGGAGCTGGCGGCGGTCCCGTGGGGGCTGGTCGTGGCCGACGAGGCCCAGCACGTGAAGAACTCCCGCTCCTCCACGGCCCGCGGGCTGCGCGCGATCCCGCACGGCGCGCGCGTGGCGCTGACCGGCACGCCGGTGGAGAACGACCTCACCGAGCTGTGGTCGATCCTCGACTGGTGCGTACCCGGGCTGCTCGGCAGCCGGCAGGCCTTCCGCAGGGTGTGGGCCTCCCCGATCGAGGCGGGCGTCGACCCCGAGGTGACCAAGCGGTTCGCCGACCTGATCGGGCCGTTCCTGCTGCGTCGCCGCAAGTCCGACCCCGGCATCGCGCCGGAGCTGCCGCCCAAGACCGAGACCGACCACCCGCTGTGGCTGACCCGCGAGCAGGTGGTGCTCTACGAGGCGTTCGTGCGCGAGACGATGGAGCGGATCGAGCGCGCCGACGAGCACGCCCGCCGCGGCCTCGTGCTCTCGCTGCTCACCGGGTGCAAGCAGATCTGCAACCACCCCGCGCACTTCCTCAAGCAGGGGGCGGGGCGGATCGCGGGGCGCTCGGAGAAGATCGACCTCCTCGACGAGCTGCTCGGCACGGTGCTGGCCGAGGACGGCGCGGCGCTGGTCTTCACGCAGTACGTCGAGATGGCGCGGCTCGTCGCCCGGCACCTCACCCACGCCGGCATCCCGCACCAGCTGCTGCACGGCGGCACCCCGGTGCGCGAGCGCGAGGCGATGGTGCGGCGCTTCCAGTCCGACGGCGAGGACCGGGTGCCGGTCTTCCTGCTCTCGCTCAAGGCCGGCGGCACCGGGCTCAACCTCACCCGCGCCGAGCACGTCATCCACCTCGACCGCTGGTGGAACCCTGCCGTCGAGGACCAGGCGACCGACCGCGCCTACCGGATCGGCCAGACCCGCCCGGTGCAGGTGCACCGGATGGTCACCCGCGGCACGATCGAGGAGCGGGTCGGGCTGCTGCTCGACCGCAAGCGTGCGCTCGCCGACGCCGTGCTCGGGCGCGGGGAGGCGGCGCTCACCGAGCTCAGCGACGCCGAGCTGCGCGACCTGGTCACGCTGCGGCCCGAGCCGCTCGGGTGACGGGCGTGAGCGGGGAGCCAGTCGCCGTCACGCACCCCCGGCTGCCCCCGCTCACCCGCACGGCTCGCGCCACGAGCTGGTGGGGGCGCGCCTGGGTGCGGGCCGTCGAGGAGGCGGCGTACGCCGAGGAGGACCTGGTCGCCGCGCGCAGGCTGGCCCGCGCCGGGAAGGTCGGCGGGATCCGGGTCGAGCAGGGTCGGGCCTGGGCTGCGGTCGAGGACACCGGCGGGCTCTGGGCGGCCGACGTCGTCGTACCCGTGCTCGACGACGACCTGGCCGACGCCCTCGTCGAGACGGTCGCCGCCGCCGCCGGACGCATCACCTCGCTGCTGGCCGGCGACCTCCCGCACGAGCTGGTCGAGCACGCCGAGGAGGCCGGCGTCGAGCTCCTGCCGTACGGCGGGGAGCTGGTCGCGTCCTGCACCTGCGACGCCTGGGTCGACCCGTGCGTCCACGCGCTCGCGCTGCTCCAGCAGGTCGGGTGGCTGCTGGAGGCCGACCCGTTCGTGCTGCTGCACCTGCGGGGGCTGCCGCGCGAGGAGCTGCTCTCGCGGCTGCACGCGCTGGGACCGGGGTCAGCCGTCGGCCCCGCGACCGAGCCCGCCGGCCCGGACGACCCGGACCTCGACGCCGCCCTCGACGCCGCCGCCCGGGCCGCACGGTTCCTCGAGCGGCTCGAGGCCGGGGATCCTGCGGTCGAGCACCTGCTGTGACGGGTGGTGCGGGTGGTGCGGATGGTGCGGGAAAGGTTTGGCTGGTACCGGCTGAACCTTTCGGCGTACTGCTGAACCTTCGGCCGTACGCCGAAAGATCTGGCCGGTACCAGCCGAACCTTCCCGCCGCCGCCCCGGCCACCGCCCCGACCCGGCCGCTCGGCACGCACGTACCGTGGCGAGCGTGACCCTCCACCTCGACCACCGCTTCGCCGACGCGCTCCCCGAGTTGGCGCTGGACTGGCGTGCCGAGGCCGCACCGGACCCCCGGCTGCTGGCGCTGGACGAAGACCTCGCGAGGGAGATCGGCCTCGACCCGGCCACGCTCCGGACCCCCGACGGGCTGCGGCTGCTGACCGGCGAGCAGCCGCCGGCGGGCGCGCGGCCGGTGGCCCAGGGGTACGCCGGGCACCAGTTCGGCGGGTACTCCCCGCGCCTCGGCGACGGCCGCGCCCTCCTCCTCGGCGAGCTGACCACACCTGACGGCCGGCTGCTCGACCTGCACCTCAAGGGCTCCGGCCGCACCCCGTGGTCGCGCGGGGGCGACGGCCTGGCCGTGGTCGGTCCGATGCTCCGCGAGCACCTGGTCAGCGCCGCGATGCACGCGCTCGGGATCCCGACCACCCGCAGCCTCGGCGTCGTCGGCACCGGCCGGGTCGTCCAGCGCGACACCCCGATGCCCGGCGCGGTCCTCGCACGGGTCGCGGCCAGCCACCTGAGGGTCGGGACGGTGCAGTACGCCGCGGCGCACGACGCCCAGCGCGCGGCCGCGGCCGGCACGGACCCCGGTGACGACTGCCTCCTCGCCCGGGTCGTCACCCACGCCGCCGAGCGCCACCACCCCGAGGTGCTCGAGGCCGAGGTGCCGGCACTGGCGCTGCTCGAGCGAGCCGTGGAGGTGCAGGCCCGGCTGGTCGCGCGGTGGATGTCGGTCGGCTTCGTCCACGGCGTCATGAACACCGACAACGTGACGCTCTCCGGCGAGACCATCGACTACGGCCCGTGCGCGTTCCTCGACGGGTTCGACCAGGCCGCGGTCTTCAGCTCCATCGACACCCAGGGCCGCTACGCCTTCGGCCAGCAGCCCGCGGTCATGCAGTGGAACCTCACGCGCCTCGCCGAGGGCCTGCTGCCGCTGGTCACCGCGGCGAGCGGCGACCAGGAGAAGGCGATCGCGCGGTGCGTGGAGGTGCTGGAACGCTTCCCGGCGCTCTACGGGGAGGAGTACGCCGCGCTGCTGGCCGCCAAGGTCGGGCTGCCGCCCGCCGTCTCCGCCGGGCTCGACCCGGTCACCCGCACCGACCTCGTGGGCGACCTGCTCTCGGTCATGGCGGGGGCCCGGGTCGACCACACCGGCTTCTTCCGCGACCTCGCCCGCGAGCTCCGCGGCCGGGGGACGCCCGCGCGCGACCGGGTGCTCGACCTGCCGGCGTACGACGCCTGGGCCGAGCGGTGGCGCGCCCTCGGCCCCGACCCCGACGCGATGGACCGGGTCAACCCGGTCTACGTGCCCCGCAACCACCTGCTCCAAGCGGCGCTCGACGCCGCCGACGCCGGTGACCTCGCACCGTTCGAGCGCATGCTCGAGGTCGTCACCCACCCGTTCGTCGAGCGCCCGGAGTGGTCGGAGTACGCGCTGCCCGATCCCGCGGGCGGGCCGTTCGTGACGTACTGCGGCACCTGAGCGGGGGTAGTCCGAACTACATCTCACCCTCAGTTCGAGCTGAGGGTGGAAAAGCGTTCGGACTATCCCGCAGCCCCCGCCCCCACCGGCACCCCGAGCGCCCCGAGCGCCATGGAGCGCAGCACCTCGCGCATCTGGTCGTCGGGGAGCAGGCCGGAGTGGGGGGTGGAGTTGATCAGTCCGAAGGCGACGTGGGCCATCGAGCGGGCCCGGTCGAGGCCGAGGTCGGGGTGGAGCAGCCGGAGCTGGTCGGCCCAGACGTCGACGTAGGCGCGCTGGGTGCGGCGGACCTCCTCGCGCGCCTCGGCGGGGAGCGAGGACCAGTCGCGGTCCTGGACGACGATGAGCGGGCGGTGCCCGAGGGCGAAGCCGACGTGGTGGTCGACCAGCGCGGCGAGCGCGGCGGCCGGGTCGGGGGCCGCGGCCACGCACGCCCGACCGCCGTCGAGCAGCCAGCGGCTGATCGAGACCAGCATCTCCGCGAGCACGGCGTCCTTGGACGGGAAGTGCTTGTAGAGCGCCGGCCCGGAGATCCCGCAGGCCGCCCCGAGGTCGGCCACCGAGACCCCGTGGAAGCCTCGCGCGGCGAAGAGCTCCGCCGCGGTGTCGAGGATCTGCTGGCGCCGGCTCACCGGCCCAGACTAGGACGCTGGGTGAGCGGTCGCTCACTGCTCGTCACCGGCGCCGGTCCGCTCGAGGAGCGGGTCGGCGTACAGCGAGGAGGAGAGCGACCCCACGACGGCCACGCCGAGGGTGCCGCCGACCCCGCGGGTGGCGTCGTCGACCGCGGAGCCGACGTGCACGCGGGCGGGCGGGCGGACCTCGGCACGAACGTCGCGGTCATCGGTCACTGCCACCAGCCCGACCGGCACCCCGGCAGCCGACCGTGAGCAGGCGCTGGCCGCCGCCCTCGCCCACGTCTCCCGCGCGCTCGGCCCTGACGTCCCTCGGGTGACCGGGCGGCCCGCCCGAAACCCTGCCGATCCTTGCGGGATCGCGGATCATGGACCCATGTCCGGGGGGAGCAGGAGGTCCCGGCGTGCGTCGGCGCTGATCGCCACGTGCGCCGCCCTCGCCGCGACCGGTGGCTGGCACGCGGCCCGGACCGCGGGAGCCGAGGAGGCTGCGGCCGGCCCCTCCGGTACGACGCCGGCGGCCCGGCCCGTCTCGACGGCGTCTCCCTGGCCGAGCGCCGACCCGTCTTCGACCGCGCCGACGTTCCCCGCGACAGGGCCGACCGGCGCCCCCTCCAGCGCCTCCGCCCGCACCTGCACCCCCGAGGTGCCCCCCGTCGACCCCGACGCCACGGCCGCCGCCCGGTGCGCGGCCGAGACCCTCGACCGCTGGCTGGCCGACGGGGCGACCGCGGTCGGGCAGCAAGTCAACATCTCCAACGACCGCTGGGACGCCCCGCTGCGCGCGTGGCGGACCGGCCCGCCCGCGGTGGTCGGCTTCGACCTCGACGAGCTGGTCGACGCCGCCCGCCGTGGGCAGGACCGCACCGAGGACCTCGCTCTCCTCGCCGAGGACGGGGCACTGCTTACCGCCTCCTGGCACGCCCACAACCCGTGGACCGGTGGCGACTCCTTCGACCGCACCGGCGCCGAGCGGCTGGCCGAGCTGCTGGATCCGACGACGCCGGCGGCGCGCCGGTTCGCCGCGGACTGGGCCGAGGCACTGGCCCTGCTGGCCCCGCTCCAGGAACGCGGGGTGGCCGTCGTGCTGCGCCCGCTGCACGAGGCCGGCGGGGGCTGGTTCTGGTGGGGCCGCCCGGACCCGACGACGTACCGCGCCCTCTTCGCCCAGCTCCAGCAGCAGGCCGCCGACGCCGGGCTGCACCACCTGCTGTGGTCCTACGGCGCGGCGGTGCGCACCTGGGAGGGCGTCGACGAGCCGCGCTCGCTACTGCCCGACGCCGTCGACCTCGTGGGCCTGGACACCTACGACTGCGAGAGCGTCCACCCCGACTGCGGCGGCCGCGGCTCCGAGGAGCTGGCCGTCGACGAGGTCGACCTGACGGGGTACGCCGAGCTGGCCGCCGCCGCCCCGCGCGCGGCCCTGACCGAGGTCGGCCCGGCGCACTCGCCCGACGGCGACTGGGACCCCGCCGTCATCACCAGCACCCTGCGCACGCAGGGCCTGTCCGCGGCGTACGCGCTCCTGTGGTTCGACGACGCCGCCGGGCGCAAGCAGGTCTCCTCGCTGCGGGGCGGTCGGGAGTGGCTGGGCTCGTGTCCGGGCGGGGTCTGCTCGGTGCGCTGAGCCGGGATACTCCGAACGAAAAGTCACCCTCAGCTCGAGCTGAGGGTGAAAAATCGTTCGGACTACCCGCCGCCTGGCGCCCCCGGTTAACGATCGCTAACCTGGCGCGGTGAGCACCCAGACACCCCCGCCGGACCTGAGGAGCCTGGTCGCGCAGCTGCGTGAGCGGCTGGCCCAGGTGCGCCTGGGCGGCAGCGAGGCCGCGCGTGAGAAGCACACCAGCCGCGGGAAGCTGCTCGTCCGCGACCGGGTCGACCGGCTGCTGGACCCGGGCAGCCCGTTCCTCGAGCTCAGCCCACTGGCGGCGTACGGGATGTACGGCGCGCCGGGGGAGACCCCTGTGCCGAGCGCCGGGGTCGTCGGCGGGATCGGCCGCATCCACGGCCGCGAGTGCGTGGTGGTGGCCAACGACGCCACGGTCAAGGGCGGCACGTACTACCCGATGACGGTCAAGAAGCACCTGCGCGCCCAGACGGTCGCGGCCGAGAACAACCTGCCGTGCATCTACCTCGTGGACTCCGGCGGCGCGTTCCTGCCGATGCAAGACGAGGTCTTCCCCGACCGCGAGCACTTCGGCCGGATCTTCTTCAACCAGGCGAACATGTCCGCCCGCGGCATCCCGCAGATCGCCAGCGTCATGGGTTCGTGCACGGCCGGCGGCGCGTACGTCCCGGCGATGTCGGACGAGACCGTGATCGTCAAGGAGCAGGGCACGATCTTCCTGGGCGGCCCGCCGCTGGTGAAGGCCGCGACCGGCGAGGTCGTCACCGCCGAGGAGCTGGGCGGTGGCGAGGTGCACGCCCGGCGCTCCGGCGTCGTGGACCACCTGGCCGAGGACGACGCGCACGCGCTGGCGATCGTCCGCGGCATCGTCGACACCCTCAGCAGGCCGCGGACCGCGGCGCCGTGGCAGGTCCGCGAGGTCGAGGAGCCGCTGGAGGCCCCGGAGTCGATCTACGACGTCGTCCCCGCCGACGTGCGCACCCCCTACGACGTGCGCGACGTCATCCGCCGCGTCGTCGACGGCAGCCGGTTCCAGGAGTTCAAGGCGCTCTACGGCGAGACGCTGGTCTGCGGCTTCGCGCACGTGTGGGGCCACCCCGTCGGCATCGTCGCCAACAACGGCATCCTCTTCAGCGAGTCCGCGCTCAAGGGCGCGCACTTCGTGGAGCTGTGCAACCAGCGCGGCATCCCGCTGGTGTTCCTGCAGAACATCTCCGGCTTCATGGTCGGGCGGGAGTACGAGAACAACGGCATCGCCCGCGACGGCGCCAAGCTCGTCACCGCGGTCGCCTGCTCGGTGGTGCCGAAGCTGACGGTGGTGATCGGCGGCTCGTACGGCGCCGGCAACTACGGCATGTGCGGGCGTGCCTACGACCCACGCTTCCTGTGGATGTGGCCCAATGCGCGGATCTCGGTGATGGGCGGCGAGCAGGCCGCGTCGGTCCTGGCGACGGTGGCGAACCGTCCCGACGACGAGGACTTCAAGGCCCCGATCCGGGCGCAGTACGAGGAGCAGGGCTCGCCCTACTACGCCACCGCGCGGCTGTGGGACGACGGGATCATCGACCCCGCCGACACCCGCCGGGTCCTGGGCATGGCGCTGGCCACCTGCGCCAACGCACCCGTGCCCGAGCCCTCCTACGGCATCTTCCGGATGTGAATTCACCCCATGACCTTCTTCGCTCCCCCGCTCCGCCCCTCCGCGAACAACGCCACGAAGACCCCGAGATGAGCGCGATGATCCAGATCCGCACCCTCCTCATCGCCAACCGCGGCGAGATCGCCCTGCGCGTCATGCGCACGGCCGCCCGCCTCGGCATCCGCACGGTCGCGGTCTTCACCGAGCCCGACGCCCACGCGCTGCACGTGCGCGCGGCCGACGACTCGGTCCAGGTGCCGTCCTACCTCGACGTCGAGGCGATCGTCGCAACCGCGGTGGCGACCGGCGCCCAGGCCGTCCACCCCGGTTACGGCTTCCTGTCCGAGCGCGCGCCCTTCGCACGCGCCCTGGAGGCGGCCGGGGTCCGGCTGGTCGGCCCCAGCGCGGACGTCATCGACCTCATGGGCCGCAAGGACGCTGCGCGCGAGGTCGCCGAGCGCGCCGGGGTGCCGGTCGTGCCGTCGTACGACCCCGAGGCCGACCCGACCACCTTCACGTTCCCGGTGCTGGTCAAGGCCGCGGCCGGCGGTGGCGGCAAGGGCATGCGGGTGGTCCGCGAGGCGGGGGAGTACGCCGAGGCGATCGCCGCAGCCCGCCGCGAGGCCGCCAAGGCGTTCGGCGACGACGCCATGCTCGTGGAGCGGTACGTCGAGCGCGGCCGCCACGTCGAGGTCCAGGTCGTGGGTGACGACCACGGCGGCGTCGTGCACCTCTTCGAGCGCGACTGCTCGGCGCAGCGCCGGCACCAGAAGGTCCTCGAGGAGGCGCCCGCTCCGGGGATCACCGCCGAGCTGCGGCACCGGATCACCAGCGCCGCCGTCGACCTGGCCCGCGAGGTCGGGTACTCCGGCGCCGGCACCGTGGAGTTCCTCCTCGACACGCAGTCCGACGACTTCTACTTCCTGGAGATGAACACCCGCCTCCAGGTCGAGCACCCCGTCACCGAGGCGATCTGCGGCGGCGTCGACCTGGTCGAGGAGCAGCTGCGCGTCGCCGAGGGGCACCCGCTGTCGCTGGAACAGGGCGACCTGGTCATCCACGGCCACGCCATCGAGGCCCGCGTCTACGCCGAGGACCCGTACGCCGGGTTCCTGCCGCAGGCCGGCACCGCCTCCCTGGTGCGCTGGCCGGGCGGCGCCGGCGTCCGCGTGGACCACGCGCTGGAGTCCGGGCAGGTCGTCTCGACCAGCTTCGACCCGATGCTCGGCAAGGTCGTCGTGCACGGCCCGGACCGTGAGGCCGCACGGCTGGCCCTCGTCGACGCGCTCGACCGCACGTCGGTGCTCGGCCTGACCACGAACACCGGCTTCCTGCGCGCGCTCGCCGCCAGTGACGCCTTCCGCGACGTCGGCGCCCCCGGCGGCCTGGACACCGCCTGGCTGGACCGGGTGGACATCCCGGCCGAGCTGCCGGCACCGACCGACGAGGTCCCGCGCGTCCTCGCCGCCTGGACCGCCGCCATGGTGCGCTCCCTCGACGGCCGCGGCACGGCGTACGTCGCCGACGGGTTCCGCCTCGGCGCCGACCCGGCCGCGACGACCGTCGAGCTGGACCGCCCGGTCGTCGTGCACCGGCGACCCGACGACACCGGCACGGTCGACGGGGTCGAGGTGCGCCAGCTCTCGGCCGCCGACCACGTGCTCGACCTGGTCGTCGACGGCACCCGCGTCCGCGCGGTGGTCGACGCCCGGCTCGGCCTGGACGGCCGCGGCGTCGTCGAGGTCGCCCACCGCGGCCAGCTCTTCCGCTTCACCCCGCCCGACCGGCTCGCCGGTCACGCTGACGACCACGACGGCGACCTGCTGGCCCCCATGCCCGGCACCGTCCTCGACGTCCGGGTCGAGGCCGGCCAGCAGGTGCAGGAGGGCCAGGTGCTCGGGGTGCTCGAGGCGATGAAGATGGAGCTGGCCATGAAGGCGCCGTACCCCGGCACCGTGACCGTCGTCGACGCGGCGGTGGGACGGCAGGTGCCGCTGGGGCACGTGTTGTTCCACGTGGAACAGGCGGGGCAGGAGGGCACGGCGTGACCGGTGTGATCACCCGGGCGACGGCCGTCCCCGCGCCCGGGCTCCCAGACCGCGTCACGATCTACGAGGTCGGACCCCGCGACGGCCTGCAGAACGAGCAGGCGGTCGTCCCGGTCGCGGTGAAGGAGGAGTTCGTCCGCCGCCTGCTGGCCGCCGGGCTCCCCCTCGTCGAGGCGACGAGCTTCGTCCACCCGCGCTGGGTCCCGCAGCTGGCCGATGCCGCAGACCTGATGACCCGCCTGGGCGCCGACGGCCTCGACTGCCCGGTGCTCGTGCCCAACGAGCGTGGGCTCGACCGCGCCCTGGAGCTCGGGCTGCGCCACGTCGCGGTCTTCGCCAGCGCCACCGAGGCCTTCGCCGCCAAGAACCTCAACCGCACCCTCGAGACCCAGTTCGCGATGTTCGAGCCGACGGTCGAGCGCGCCCTGGCGGCCGGCCTGGACGTCCGCGCCTACGTCTCGATGTGCTTCGGCGACCCCTGGGAGGGCCCGGTGGCCCCCGAGCAGGTCGTCGGCGTCGGGCAGCGACTGCTCGCGATGGGCGCCACCCAGCTCAGCCTCGGCGACACCATCGGCGTCGGCACCGCCGGCCACGTCACCGCGCTGGTCGAGGCGTTCACCGCCGCGGGCACCCCGCTCGACCGGCTCGCGCTGCACTTCCACGACACCTACGGCCAGGCCCTCTCCAACGTCCAGGCCGGCCTGCGCGCCGGCGTGACGACGTACGACGCCAGCGCGGGCGGCCTCGGCGGCTGCCCCTACGCCGAGAGCGCGACCGGCAACCTCGCGACCGAGGACCTGGTCTGGCTGCTCGACGGCCTGGGCATCGAGCACGGGGTCGACCTCGGCGCCCTGGTGGCGACCAGCTCCTGGATGGCCGGGCAGCTCGGGCGGCCCAGCCCCTCCGCGGTGGTCCGGGCGCTGGCACAATCCACCTCGTGACATCCCAGCGGCGGGTCTACCTGCACATCGGTGCGCCGAAGACCGGCACCACCTACGTGCAGGACCGGCTCAGCCGCAACGCCAAGACCCTGGCCCAGCACGGAGTGCACTTCCCGAGCCGCTCCCCGCTGGTGAGCCCCGGGATGTTCCAGTTCCGCGCGGCGCTGGACCTGCTCGGCCAGGACTGGGGCGGCGACCCCGGCCACGCCGACGGTAACTGGGACGCCCTCGTGCGCCGGGTGCGGCGGCACAAGGGCAGCGTCATCGTCAGCCACGAGATCCTCGCCCCCGCGCCCGCCGAGGCCGTCGCCCGGGCCAAGGCCGAGCTGGGTGCCGGCGACGACCTGCACGTCGTCTACGGCGTGCGCGACCTGGCCCGCCAGCTCCCGGCCGCGTGGCAGGAGAGCATCAAGCAGGGCCGCAAGTGGACCTACCGCGGGTTCCTGCGCAAGGTGCGGACCGGCAAGCCGTGGTTCTACCGCGCCTTCGACGTCCCGGCAGTGCTCAGCACCTGGTCGGCCGGGCTGCCGCCGGAGAACGTCCACGTCGTCACCGTCCCGCAGGCCGGCACCACGGGCCCCGACGAGCTGTGGCACCGCTTCTGCCGCGCCGTCTCCATCGACCCCGCCTGGGCGCCGGAGGAGTCGCGGCGCACCAACCCCTCGCTGGGGGTCGCCGAGGCCGCGCTGATCCGTCGGCTGAACAAGCGGCTGGGTCGCAAGGTCCGGCGCGACGCGACGTACGACGACCTGGTCCGCGGCCTGCTCGCCGAGCAGGAGCTCGCCGGCCGCGAGAGCGCCAAGCTGCTGCTGCCCCCCGGCATGCACGACTGGGTCGAGGCCGAGTCCGCCCGCTGGGTCGAGTGGCTGGAGCAGAGCGGCGTCGACGTCATCGGCGACCTCGAGGACCTCCGCCCGCTGCCGACGCGCCGCGTCGACTACACCAACCCCGACAAGGTCACCTCCAAGGCCCAGCTCGCCGCCGCGCTCGACGCCCTCACCGTCATGACCCAGGAGGCGGCGCGGCGCGAGGACCCCGAGCAGCAGCTCTCGCACCGCCTGCGCTCCGGCGTACGCCGGCTGCGCGAGTCGTGATCGCCAGCCCCGCCCGGCGACCCGGGACGTCATGCGGGCGGGACGTCCCTCGGTGCGGGACGTATGACGTCCCGCGGGCCGCGGCCCGATGACCCGGCCCGACCCCGGTGCCGCCCGCGCGACCGCCTGGGTGACCCACCTGCGCGCCGGGGGCACGACCCCGTGGGCGGCCTGGACCGGCACCACCGACGGCCCGGCGCCGCGGGTGCTGCCCGGCGCCCAGCAGCTGGAGCTCCTGCGCCGCCTCAACGAGGTCGGCGCGGTGCCCGGCGAGCTCGCCGAGCGGGTGCTGACGGCGAGCGCTGCGGGTCGTGGCCGTCCCGACCTGGAGCTGGTCGGCTCGCGGCCGCCCTCGGAGTTCGGCCCGCCGCCGGTCGACCCGGCCGACCTGCCGGCCGAGGAGCTGCTGCGGGTCGCCGCGCTGCTGCTGGCCGAGGACCTCGCTTCCGCCGACGCCGGACCAGGGGGCGACCCCGGCGCCGACGACCTGCGCCGGCTCGCCGCCGACGCCGCCCGCCGGGTGCGTCGCCGTGCCGCGTGGCGTCGACCCTGGCGCACCCGCTACCGCCTGGTCGGCGACCCCTGGCGCGCCGACGTCCTGCGTCGTGACCTGGTCGCCCGCGGTCGGCCGCCCGGCGGCCGCGGGGCGCTGGTGCTGGTGGTGGCCGACGACCTGGCCACGATGCTCGCCGACCTCTGGACCGACCGCTGCTTCTCCACCGGTGTCGCCGTCCCCGCGTGGGGCACCTGGCTGGACTCGCTGGCCGGGGCACGCCGGGTCGCGCGCGGCGCGGACCCCGCTGCCGTGGCCGCCCGCTGGGCGCGGGGCGTCGGCCGGGACCGGGTCCGGATCGTCCTGGACGACCGGGCGCTGGCCGAGCTGCTCGGCGTGGACGCGCTCGCCGCGCGTCCGGTGCTGCCCGCGCACGCGGTCGAGCTGGCCCGGCTGGTCTCGGGCGCTCTCGGGCTGCTCGTCACCCCCGAGCCCGGCCGGCGGCTGATGCGCGAGGTGCTGCTGCCGCGGCTGCTGGAGCAGGCGGCCCGCACGGGCGGCCCGCCCCTCGGCGTACCTCCCGAGCACCACCGGTGGGTGCACCGTCGCTCGCTGCGGTTGCGCGATGCCGTGCGCGCCGGTGACTACCCTGTGCTCGGCCAGGTCGAGGACCTGGTCAGCCGGCCGCGCGTCCTCGCCGCCCGCGCCCCCGCGCCCGCCGCGGTCGCGGACGAGCGGGTGCTCGCGCTTGCGGCCGACCTGCTGCTGGGTCGGAGCGGGCCGGACGCGGCAGGACCGGGGCAGGCAGGACCGGATCGGGCACGACAGGAGGAGCAGGCGTGAGCGCGAAGGTCCTGCTGCACGTCGGCACCCCCAAGACCGGCACGTCCCACCTCCAGGACGTGCTCTTCCGCAACCGGGAGCGGCTCGAGCAGCACGGCGTCCTCTACCCCGCCGACCGGTTCGACGCCCACTTCCTCGCCGCGCTCGACCTGATGGCGCTGCCCTGGGGCGGGCTGCAGGCCGAGGCGATCGGGCGCTGGGACGCCCTCGCCGAGCAGGTCCGACGCCACGGCGGCACCTCGATCATCAGCCACGAGATCCTCGCCACCGCCTCCCGCAGCCAGGTCGGCCGGGCGCTGTCCTCCCTGGCCCGCGACGACGGCACCGAGGTGCACCTGGTGCTCTCGGTGCGCGACCTGGTGCGCCAGATCCCCGCGGAGTGGCAGGAGAACGTCAAGCACCGCAGCACCGTCTCCTACGAGGAGTTCCTCGCCCAGCTCCGCGACCCCGCGCGGTCGAGCCGGATCGCCAGCTGGTTCTGGGGCGTGCAGGAGATCCCCGACATCCTCGACCGGTGGGGCCACGACCTGCCGCCCGAGAACGTCCACCTCGTCACCGTCCCCGCCCCCGGCGGCCCGCCGGACGTGCTCTGGCAGCGCTTCAGCGCCGCGTTCGGCCTCGACGGCCTCGACGGCCTCGACCTCGACCTCGAGGCCGAGCGCGCCAACCCCTCCCTCGGGGTCCCCGAGACCGCGCTGCTGCGCCGGATCAACAAGGCGGTCAACCCCGTCCTGGACCCGCCCGACTACCGCCCCCTGGTCCGCGAGCTGCTCGCGCACCAGACGCTCTCGCGACGCACCCGCACGCCCCGGCTCGCACTGCCCCCGGACCTCCACGAGTGGGCCCGCGACCTGGGCCAGCGGTGGAGCGAGGAGGTGCGCCGGCGCGGGTACGACGTCGTCGGGGACCTCGCCGACCTCGAGCCCGGTCCGCCGCCCGAGCACTGGGCCGACCCGGACTCGCCGCGCGAGTCGCAGGTCGCGGGTGCGGCGGTCGAGGCGATCCGCGCGCTGCTGGTCGAGAACGCCCGTATCCGCTCCGAGGAGCAGCGGCTGGCCCACGAGCTACACGAGGCCCGGGTCGCGCTGGACCGCGCGCACCTGCGCCCGGCGTACCGCGTCCGCGAGAAGCTCCTGCGTGGGGTGCGCCGCACCGCCGTCGGGCGCGGGCTGCACCGGGTCTACCGGCTGGCGCGCGGGCGGAGCTCGCGGCCGGCGTAGCGGCCGATCTTCCAGGTGGCGTAGCCGTCGGCGCCCATGCCGACCACGCCGCCCACGACCGGGACCCGGCGGCCCACGGTGACCGCGAGCCGCTTGCCGGTCATCCGCGCGATGATCTCGGTGCCGACCTGTGTGGCGATCGTGCGGTGCAGGGTCGGGTCGGCGACCGGGGCGGTGGCCAGGGCCATCGGGGGCGCGGGCAGCGTGCCCCGCTTGAGCAGGTCGTCGACCTGGTCGGCGCCCAGCAGGCAGGCCATGATCGCGTTGCGCACCCGCGGGTCGGCCAGGTCGTAGCCGCGCAGGTGCGCGATCCCGGCGATCATCCGGCACTGGACCAGTGCGAGGCCGGTGATGTTGGCGGGGATGGCCACCGCCGCGGTCACCACGCCGCCGATGTTGGTGAGGAAGCCCTGCGCGCCGGCGTACCGCACGTGGTTCTCCACCACCTCGTGCACCGCCTTCTCGACGTCGCCGCCCTGCTCGCGCAGCTGGGTCTCGGCGGCCGCCGCCGCACCGGGCAGGGGTCCGACGCCGCGGATCGCCCGCTCGAGGGCCTCGCGGACGAAGGTCTCGGTGATCCCGGGGGCGGCGCCGGCCACCTTGGGGGCCAGCTGGCGGCCCACCAGGCCGGCGACGTTGCGGCTCCTGCTCACGGACCCTCCTGCTCCTCGGCTCGGTCGTGGGGGACGGGTGCTGCCCCACGGTCGATCCTACGGACGCGACCGCTCACCCTAGGGGTCTGACGGTCGGTGCCCGGATGCGCGTACGTTCGCTGGAATGCCCATCGAGCCCCCTGCCACCGCGTGGACGTTCGGCGACCCCCGGGGCTACGACGCGCTCGACGACCTGGTCGGCATCGGCGCGGACCTCGAGCCGGGGACCCTGCTGGCGGCCTACCGGCGCGGGCTCTTCCCGATGCCCTCGGGGCACCCCGGGGACCCGATGTACTGGTTCTGCCCGGTGCTGCGCGGAGTCCTGCCCCTCGACGGGCTGCACGTCTCGCGCTCGCTGCGCCGCTCCACCCGCGACTTCGAGTCGCGCGTCGACACCGCCTTCGAGGAGGTCGTCGCCGCGTGCGCCGAGCCGAACCGCGAGCAGGGCTGGATCGACGACGACATCCGCGAGGCCTACTGCGAGCTGCACCGCCTGGGCTGGGCGCACTCCGTCGAGACCTGGCAGGACGGGCGACTGGTCGGCGGCCTGTACGGCGTGGCCGTCGGCGGCCTGTTCGCGGGCGAGTCGATGTTCCACCGGGTCACCGACGCCTCCAAGTCCGCCCTGGTCTCCCTCGTGGGGCTGCTCCGCGACGAGCACGCCTCCGAACGGTTGATCGACGTCCAGTGGCGCACCGACCACCTGGCCAGCCTCGGCGTCGTCGAGGTGCCCCGGTCGACCTACCTCGCCCGGCTTGAGGTCGCCGTCGCCCTGCCCCTGCCGGCGGCCTTCGCGGGCTGACCTCTCCCCCGCCGAGCCGTCAGCTCCGAACCGCCGAGCCGTCGGTTCTGAACCGCCGAGCCGTCGGTTCTGAACCGCCGAGCCGTCACTTCCGAACCGGCGAACCGTCGGTTCTGAACCGCCGAGCCGTCGGCGGTTCTGGACCGGCGAACCGTCGGTTGCTCCCCGCCGAGGCGTCGCTCCCGCATCGGCGGTGCCACCGTCCCGGGGCGTTCAGGTGCCTCTTGGGTCGGGATGGCACCGTCAGGGCCGCACCTGATGCACCCGATGCACCCGACGGAAGGTCCCCCGTGAAGCTCGCCCTCGTCCCGATCGCCCTGGTCCTCGGCCTGTCGCTGGCAGCCTGCGGCGCGGACGACTCCGAGGAGGCCGGGCAGCCTTCGTTGGGCTCCGGCACCGTCAGCCCCGGGATCGACTCGGAGGAGGAGGCCGCCTCGGTCGCCCCCTTCTGCGAGGCGCTCCTGGCGACCGCGAGCGTGCGCGACGGGGAGGACGTGGCCGACCTGCGCGACAGCCTTGCCGAGGCAGGTCTGCCGGAGGAGGCGGGGGAGGACGCGCAGTCCGGGCTGGAGGTCTACCTCGAGGTGCTGGGCCGGGTCGAGCCCGACGCCACCGCGCGCGACCTCGCCACCCTGGAGGACCCGGACCTGACCTCGCGCGAGCAGGAGCAGGTCGACGCGATGGTCGGCTACGCCACGAGCGCCTGCGCGACCGGCGCCGGCCAGGACCCGGAGGCCACGGAGTCGCCCTCGGTGGAGTGAGCCCGGGCCGGGCCGGCTGCCGTCGTACGTCGGAGCGTTGCCGTCGTGCGACGGGTCAGCCCAGCAGCGCCCTCATCTGCTCGATCTCCGCGGTCTGGCCCGCGACGACGTCCTCGGCCAGCTCGACGGCCGGGCGGAAGGTGCCCTCGGCGGCCTGCTCCTCGGCCATCGCCACGGCACCCTCGTGGTGGGCGATCATCAGCTCCAGCCAGAGGTCCTCGAACTCCGCGTCGCTCGCCTCCTCGAGCTCACCCAGCTGCTGGACGGTGAGCATGCCGGGCATGTCGCTCCCGCCCGTGCCCTCCATGCTCTCCATCGCCTCGGCCGCGGAGTGGTCGCCGTGGCCGGCGTTGGAGTGGTCGCGCATGGTCGCGGGCACCTCCTCGTCCCAGTCGACCAGCCAGTCCGTCATCAGCTCGATCTCGGGCGCCTGCGCGTCGCGGACCTGCTCGGCCAGCGCCGCGACCTCGGGGTCGAGCGGGCGTCCGCGGGTCAGGTCGACCATGGAGAGCGCCTGCGCGTGGTGCTGGACCATGTCGGTGGCGAAGGCGACGTCCTGCGCGCTGTGCTCGGTGTCGGAGAGGACCCGAGCGGGCTCGTCCGTGCCGCAGCCGGTGAGGACGAACGCGGGGACGAGGACGAGCATCGCGGCGGATCGGTTGCGCATGTGTGGAATATACCCCGGTGGGGTACCCGTTCCCACGCCCTGGACCACAGCACCCATGCCCACGAGGGCCACACCGAACACGCGCAGGACCACTCCGGTCACGCCGGTCATCTCGGCCACGACATGGCCTCGAACCGGATGGCGGTCTCCGCCACGCTCCACTGCCTCACCGGTTGCGCCATCGGCGAGGTGCTCGGACTCACAATCGGCACCGCCCTGGGCCTGTCGACCATCGCCACGATCGCCCTGGCGGTCTCGCTGGCCTTCCTGTTCGGCTACACCCTCTCCACCCTGCCGCTGCTGCGCGCCGGCCTGGGCGTCGGCACGGCCCTCAGCGTCGTCCTGGCAGCGGACACCCTCTCGATCGCGGTCATGGAGGTCGTCGACAACGCCGTGATGGCGCTGGTCCCCGGCGCCATGGAGGCCGGACTGGTGAACCCGGTCTTCTGGCTCTCGATGCCGCTCGCGCTCACGATCGCCTTCTTCGCCGCGCTGCCGGTCAACAAGTGGCTGCTCTCCCGGGGCAAGGGCCACGCGCTGACCCACGAGTTCCACGGCGCCGACGTCGTCCGCCCCTGGATCCCTGCGCTGCAGACGCCGGTGCTGGTCGCCGCGATCGCCGCGTTCTTCGCGGGCGGTCTGGTCGTCTCGGTGGCCGACGAGGTCGGAGCGGGGGAGTCGGGCAGCCACGCCGCGGCCCTGCGCTGAGCCCCGGGTCTCCCGGCCGCAGCCGCTACTTCAGCAGCCGCGACATCCGCCGGTCGGCGAGCGGCTTGCCGCCGGTCTGGCAGGTGGGGCAGTACTGCAGGCTCGAGTCGGCGAAGGAGACCTCGCGCACGACGTCTCCGCAGACCGGGCACGGCTGGCCCGTCCGGCCGTGCACGGCCAGGTTGCTCTTCTTCTCGCCCTTGAGCTCGCTGGCCGCCAGCCCGCGCGAGCGCTCGACGGCGTCACCCAGGGTCGTGCGCAGCGCGGCGTACAACGTCGAGAGCTCCTCGGGCTCCAGCGTGCCGGCCGGCTTGTACGGCGACATGCGGGCCGCGTGCAAGATCTCGTCGGAGTAGGCGTTGCCGATGCCGGCGATCGTCCCCTGGTGGCGCAGCACCCCCTTGAGCTGCTTGCGCCCCTCGGCGGCCAGGATCGACCCGAGCACCTCCTGGGTGAACTCCGGCGCCAGCGGGTCCGGGCCGAGCGAGGCGATCCCGGGGACGTCGAGGGGGTCGCGCACGACGTACATCGCCAGGCTCTTGCGGGTGCCGGCCTCGGTGACGTCGAGCCCGGGCGAGACCCCGGTGCCGTCGTCGTCGAGGACGATCCGCACCGCCAGGGTCGACTTGCTCGACGGCTTCGGCGGGATCGTCGGCACCTCGTCGCGCCACCGCACCCAGCCGGCCCGGGCGAGGTGCAGCACGAGGTGGGTCCCGGAGCAGTCGAGGTCGAGGAACTTGCCGTGGCGTCGTACGCCGTCGACGAGCGTGCCGTGCAGCGCCGAGATCGGCGGTTCGAAGGTCTTGAGCGCCGCGAACTGCGGCACGTGGACCGTCACGATCGCGCGCCCGGCCAGCCGGCCGGTCAGGTCCTGGGCCAGCGCCTCGACCTCGGGCAGCTCGGGCATGGGCCGATCCTAGGGTGGGGGCCGCACCCGGGCGGGTCGCTCGGCGATCGCGTGCCGGCGTGCCGTCGCCGTCCGGAAGGTTCAGCGGCGCCCCGCTGGACCTCACGGGCCCGGGGCGCAGGTGCATCGGTGCGCCGTCAGGTCCGGCGGCGCCCCGCTGAAACTCACGCGGGGCGGGCCGACCGGAATCTCACGATTTCCCTAGACACCCCGATACCGTCCGATCGTGGACCCGGTACGCAACCCCTACGCCCCCGGCGCCGGGCAGCGCCCGCCCGAACTGGCGGGCCGCGACGAGCAGCTGGCCGCGTTCGACGTGGTGCTCGAGCGGGTGGCGCGGGGCAGGGCCGAGCGCAGCCTGGTGCTGACCGGCCTGCGCGGGGTCGGCAAGACGGTGCTGCTCAACGCCCTGCGCGGCGCGGCGGTCCGCCGCGGCTGGGGCACCGGCAAGCTCGAGGCGCGCCCCGACCAGCCGCTGCGGCGGCCGCTGTCGAGCGCGCTGCACCAGGCGGTCCGCGAGCTCGGTCACCCCGAGGAGGACGAGCGCGACCAGGTGCTCGGCGTGCTGCGCGCCTTCGCCGAGCGCGACGCCGGTCGCGACGCGAAGCTGCGCGACCGCTGGAGCCCTGGCATCGACGTACCCCCCGCCCGTGGGCGCGCCGACTCCGGTGACATCGAGATCGACCTGGTCGAGCTGCTCGGCGACGTCGGCGGCCTGGCGCAGGACGTCGGCAAGGGCGTCGCGGTCTTCATCGACGAGATGCAGGACCTCGGGCCGGCCGACGTGAGCGCCCTGTGCGCCGCCTGCCACGAGATCAGCCAGTCCGGCCTGCCCGTCATCGTCGTCGGCGCCGGCCTCCCGCACCTGCCGGCGGTGCTGAGCGCCAGCAAGTCCTACTCCGAGCGGCTCTTCTCCTACCAGCGCATCGACCGGCTCTCCCGCGACGCCGCCGACCGCGCGCTCGCCGCCCCGGCAGCCGAGGAGGACGCCGAGTTCACCCCCGAGGGGCTCGAGGCGATGTACGCCGCCACCGGCGGCTACCCCTACTTCATCCAGGCCTACGGCAAGACCGTCTGGGACCTCGCCCCGCGCAGCCCGATCACGGCCGAGGACGTCGCGGTCGCCGCGCCCGAGGCCGAGCGCGAGCTGGCCGTCGGGTTCTTCGGCTCCCGCTACGAGCGCGCCACCCCCGCCGAGCGCGACTACCTGCGCGCCATGGCCGACGCCGCCCTCGGCCAGGAGACCGACGCCGTGGGCGCCGTCGCCACCGCCGACGTCGCGGCCGTGCTCGGCAAGAAGCCGCAGTCGCTGTCGCCTGCACGCGACGCCTTGCTGAAGAAGGGCCTCATCTACTCCGGCGAGCGTGGTCGGATCGCCTTCACCGTGCCGCACTTCGGCCGCTACCTGCTCGGCCAGGAGTAGCCCCGGAGCCCGTACGCCGCTGCTCCGCTGATGATCGAGCAGGCGAGCCCCCGGCGAGCCGTCGTCGAGACCGCCGCACCTGTCGAAGGACCTTGACCACGGCCATCAGCGAGGAGCAGGTCCACAGGTCTCCTGCGCGGTCCCGACGACGCTCGCTGGCGCTCGCTGCTCGACCATCCGCTTCCCGGCACCGCCCGCTCGTCCGGGTGGTGTCCGAGCGGCAGGCCGCGGGCACGGTCGGGGTCATGGACCACGCGAACCCCGACAGCCAGGGCGACCGGACCACGGTGGTGCTCGAGCGCACCATCCGGCACGTGGAGGACGAGCTGCGCGGAGCCCCGGAGGAGGAGGTCGTGGCGCGGCTGCGCGCCGAGCTGCCGGCCGACGTCGACGTGCCCGAGCACAACCTGCTGGCCGCGGCCCGCGCCATCGCCGAGGGACGACGCGAGGACGGCACGCCGGAGCGCTGATCGCTCACCCGGACGGGCGACCTGGCCCCATCATGGAGCCATGCAGGACCGGCCCCTCGTGCTCGCCCACCGCGGAGCCAGCCACGACCACGCAGAGCACACCCTCGGCGCCTACCTCGCGGCGCTGGAGGCCGGTGCCGACGGCGTGGAGTGCGACGTCCGGCTGACCGCGGACGGGCACCTGGTGTGCGTGCACGACCGCGACCTGCGCCGCACCGCCTCCACGCGCGGGATCGTCTCGACGATGGACCTCGCCGAGCTCAGCGAGCTGGACTTCTCCAGCTGGAAGCACCCCTGGGCCGACCTCGACGACGAGCGCCCCGACCTGGTCGAGGAGCACGGGCGGGTGCTGACCCTGCGCAAGCTCTTCGAGGTCTGCGCCGACTTCGACCGGCGGATCGAGATCGCGGTCGAGACCAAGCACCCGACGCGGTACGGCGGGCTGGTGGAGCGGCGCGTGGCCGACCTGCTCCAGGACTTCGGGTGGGACGAGCCCGGCGGACCGGCACGGGTGATGTCGTTCTCCCACACCGCGCTGCAGCGGATGGAGCGGCTCGCACCAGGGGTGCAGGTGGTGCAGCTGCTCGAGCACATCCCCTACTGGCCGGTGCTGCGCCGGGTCGTGGGCCGTGACTGGCTGGTCGGCCCGGGGGTCAAGCTGCTCCACGAGAGTCCCAGGCTCGGTCGCAGCATCACCGCCGCGGGCCACGACATGCACGTGTGGACCGTCAACACCGACGACGACCTGCGGGTCTGCCAGGAGCTCGGTGTGAAGGCCGTGATCAGCGACCGCCCGGCGTACCTCCTCGACCTGCTGGACGGGCAGTCGGACCAGGCCGGGTAGTTTCACCGCCATGGCCAAGAAGAACCGCACCAAGGGCAAGCCCAAGAAGACGATGCCCGCCTTCGTGAAGCGTCCCTTCGAGGGGCTGCCCTCGGAGTGCGACGTGATCGCCCTGCGCGAGCTGGTCCCGGCCGGTACGGCGCCGCTGAGCCTCAAGGACTCCGACCGCGAGGTCGTGCTCTGCTCGCTGCTGCCGATGGCGGCCCCGGCGATGGTGCGCGAGTCCGGTGCGATCTGGCTCGGCATGCAGGTGCAGCACCACTTCGGCGACCCCGCCCGCGACCTCGGTGCGGTGCTCCGGAAGGCGGTCGCCCAGGCCGAGGCCGGTGAGCCCGGCATCGTCGGGCTGACCGAGCTGCCCGAGGACGCCCCCCGCCTGCAGGACCTCGTCACCGGCGACACCCTCGACGTGACCGTGCACGAGGGCTTCGACTTCTGGCTCGCCGACGTCGAGGAGAAGGACGACCTCGCCGGCGCGCTCGACCAGGCCAACGCCGCGGCCGTCCCGACCTCCCGCCTGAGCGGCGTCGAGGCGGTGTACTGGACCAACATCGGCACCAAGGAGCACCTGCGCTGGGTCATGCCGCACCCCGAGGACGCGCTGCTCACCGCGCTGGCGCGGCTGCACGCCGCCGGCAAGGACGTCCTGGTGCCCGGTGCGCGCTTCGTCGGGATGTTCCGTGCCCACGGCCTGCTCGCCCCGGTGTGGGACCTCGAGGTCGGCACCGGTGCCGACGCGCTCGAGGAGCCGGCCGCCGCGTTCCAGAAGGACCTCGAGGCCGCGCTGGCCGACGAGTCCGACCTGACCCAGGAGGAGCGCTCGGCCCGCAACGGGCTGGCCAACCGCCAGGTCACCCTGCGCTGAGGTCGGGCTCGCGGTAGAGGGGGTACTCCGAATCCGATCTGATGCTCAACTCGAGCTGAGCATCAGAAATGATTCGGACTACCCCGCGACGGCCGCCTGCCCCGGCGTCCCCACCCGCACCAGGTGTCGCTCGGCGGCCCGGGCGGCGGGGGTGATGCCGGCGGCGGCGACCACGACCAGCGCGCCGATGGTGATCCAGCCCCAGGTGCCGACCTCCATGGCGAGGAAGGTGTAAGCGGCGGGGGCCCACACCGAGCCGAGGAGGAGCCCGCCGAGGGCCGAGGTGAGGATGAAGGGACGGTTGCGCAGCGCCGCGCGCGGGTCGCTGCGCCGGCTCCCCGCCACCGCCGCCTCGAGCGCGGTATCCCCGGCCTCGGCGTGCGCCTCGGCCTCGCGCGAGAGCCGCGGCATCCGGGTGATCCACGCGGTGTTGAGCAGCAGGATCACCGCGGTCACCAGCGGGATCGCCATGATCGGTCCGTCGGAGCCGGCGGCCAGCGCGAGGCCGCCCGCGCCGGCGCCGAGGGTGTAGCCGACGTTGCGCGAGGCCCGCATGTAGGCCAGCGACCGCACCCGCGTCTCCCGCGGGAACACCTCGAAGCGGTAGGCGTTGCGGCCCGACCGCATCCACGAGGCGGCCAGCTCCAGGGCGATGGTGACGGCGACGTACGCCGCGAACCCCTCGACCAGGAACCACGAGGCGAAGAGCAGGGCCTCGAGGAGCGAGCCGAGGATCCAGGTACGCCGGGTGCCGACCGCGTCCGCGAGCCGGCCGAGCGGCACCGAGGCGCAGAACACCACGATGCCGCCGATGGTCAGGCCCAGGCCGACCTGCGCGGGGGAGAGCCCGACGATCTGCGTGAAGTAGACCGCCGATCCGGTGAGGAACGCGCCCTCGCCGAAGGCCGACAGCACCGACTGGTAGGACATCGAGCGGATGAGCGGGTCGTCGGAGAGCACCTTCGTCATCAGCCGAGTCACCGGCGCATCCTAGGTAAAGAGGCGGGTCCCGGCGTACTCGATACCGGCCGGGTCGCGCGTCGCAGCGTCGTCGGCGTACGACGACGGGTGCGGGCCCGGGGGCCCGGGTCAGCCCGAGCGGTCGCCGTCGTCCTCGCGCCGGCGCAGCGCCCACGGCCGCAGCGAGGAGTAGCCCTTCACCGAGGTCCGCGGCACGCGCCGCAGCGACCACGCGGGGTCGTCCCCGAGCTGCTCGCGCATGCCGTCGTCGACCAGGACGGTGCCGTCGCGGGCGACTCCGGTCAGCCGGGCCGCGATGTTGACGGTCGGGCCGAGCACGTCGCCGAGGCGGGTCACGACGTCGCCGTACGCGATGCCGGCGCGCACCTGCGGGAACGGGTCGTCCTCGTCGGAGCCCATCGCCACCAGCGTCAGCGCGATCCGCGCGGCCGCGGTGGGGTCGTCGGCGACGAGCAGCACCTCGTCCCCGATGTTCTTGATGACCCGGCCGCCGTGGTCGACGACGACCTCGGCGGTGCGGGCCTCGAAGGTCTCGATCCACGCGACGAGCTCGGCGTCGCGCATCGAGCGGGAGCGGGAGGTGAAGCCGACGATGTCGCAGAAGCAGACCGCCTGCGGGGTCGTCCCCGCCGTGGCCCCGGTCTCGTCGGACTCCGTGCCGGCCATCAGCCGACCGGAGGCGCCCGCGAGGTGCCGGCGCCAGACGTAGGACTGCAGCCGCTCGACCCGGGGGAGCACCTCGCCGGTCAGCACCCCGAGCCGCTCGACCGGGTTGGCGTCGGGGTCAGCGGCCGCGACCCGGGCCAGCAGCGTGGTCTGCCACTCTGCGAGCCGGGCGAAGGAGCGGCCCCAGGTGCGCACCAGGGCGGCCTGGGAGTCCTCGCCGAGGATGCCGAGCCCCACCAGGTCGCCGGCCAGCTGCAGCGCCTCGACGTCGGCGGGGGTGAAGGCCGGGTCGTCGTCGGCGGTGGCCGGGAAGCCGAGCAGGCGCCACAGCTCGCGCGCGACCTCGAGGGGTACGCCGGCAGCGGCCGCGACCTCGAGGCGGGTCAGCGACGGGCGCTCGCCGAGCAGCAGCTCCTCGACCGACCCCTCGTCGTCGAGGTCGGGTGCTGGGTCGGGCGCGGGCGGCAGGGCGCCGGGACCGGCCGGGTCCTCGGGCCGTCCGGGGTGCTCGGGGGTGCTCAGCGCGGGGCTCCGGACCGGGTCAGGACTGCTCGCCGCCCCCGGCGAAGCGCTCCTTGGCCACCGCGTCGAGCTGCTCGGCGAACTTCGGCATCTCCACCGCGAGCCGGTTGAGCTGCTCGGGGGTGAAGTGGATGAGCTCGAGCGGGGTCAGCGCCACGATGCTGGCCGAGCGCAGGGAGTGGTTGAGGATCGCGGCCTCGCCGACGATGTCGCCCTCGCCGACCTGGGCGATCTCCTTGCCGTGCTGGCGCACCGAGACCGTGCCGGACAGGATGATGTAGGCCTTGTCGGCGCCGGTCTTCTCCGAGATGGGCGCCCAGCCCTCCGGCAGCGTGACGCGGGTGCCGGCCGAGCTGATCTTCGCGATCTCCTGAGGAGTGAACGCGCTGAAGAACGACATGGGGGTCCTTTCCGCCGGTCGTGGGTCCTCCCGGCCGCATCCTCGCGGACGCGTGTCAGAGGTGTAAAGGAAGCATCTCGCGCGTCACAGCAGGTCAGCGCGGGGACGTGGGTGAAGAGATGGGTCTCAGAGCGGGTCGCGGGTGATCGGGCAGCTCATGCAGCGCGGGCCGCCGCGGCCCGAGCCTAGCTCGGAGCCGGCGATCCGCACGACCTCGATCCCGGCCTCCTCGAGCCGGTCGTTGGTCTCGTCGTTGCGCTCGTAGGCGACCGCGACCCGGGGCGCCAGCGCCAGGGTGTTGTTGCCGTCGTCCCACTGCTCGCGCTCGGCGGTGACCGGGTCCAGGCCGGTGTCGATCTGGTGCAGCTGGTCGATGCCCATCGCGCGCGCCGCGGCCACGAGGAACGGCTCCGGCTCGGCGACGCTGAGCGTCAGCGTGGCCTCCTCGCCCTGCTCGGTCATCGTGACCGCGTGAGCGACGAGGGAGTCGGCGACGTTGGGGTACATCACGACCTTGTCGACGTCGACCAGGGTGCAGATGGTGTCCAGGTGCATCGTGGCCCGCTCCTGGGCGATCGGCACCGCCAGCACGGTCCGCGCGAGCCCGGCGTGGAACACCTGGCGGGCGAAGCGCTCGACACCGGCCGGCGTCGTACGCTCCCCGACGCCGACGGCGATCACGCCCGGCGCGAGGTGCAGGACGTCGCCGCCCTCGACGTGCTCGGAGTGCCAGCCGTGGATCTTGCGGGTGCCGCGGAAGCGCGGGTGCTCGGTGTAGATCAGCTCGGTCAGCTGGGTCTCGCGCGAGCGCGCCGGCATGGCCAGCGAGGTGATGGCGACCCGGTCGCGCACCCACACGCTGGAGTCGCGGGTGAAGAGCAGGTTGGGCAGCGGGTCGACCAGGAAGTCGTACGGCGAGAGCAGGCTCGTGACCAGGCCGAACCCACCGCGCACCTCGTCGTTGCGGATGCCGGCGGTGAGGTAGGCCGTCAGCTCCTCGGGCGAGGCGTCGTGCAGGAAGTGCGCGAGGTAGGTGCGCAGGGTGTCGCCGAGGTGCAGGCCCGACAGCGCGGAGGTGATCGCGTGGTTGCGGGCCAGCTCGTCCTGCAGGGTCTCGGTGAGCAGCTCGGTGAGGTAGAGCACCTCGACGTCGCGGTCGCGCAGGGCCTGGGCGAAGGCGTCGTGCTCGTCCTGCGCGCGGGCGACCCAGGGGATGCCGTCGAAGAGCAGCCGGTCGTTGTTGCGCGGGGTCAGCCGCTTCAGCTCGTTGCCGGGACGGTGCAGCATGACGGTGCGGAGACGACCGACCTCGCTGTCGGCGTACGGGGCGGGGCGCTCGCTCATGCACCGCACCCTAGTGAACCCGGGCTCCGCCCCGCCCACCCGTGAGGCCAGCACCGCCGAGCCGTCAGTTCCGAACTGCCGAGCCGTCAGTTCCGCACCGTCGAGCCGTCGGTCAGTTCCGCACCGCCGAGCCGCGAGGTCAGGCCTGCGCGCGGAACGGATCGGCGGGGTACACGCCGAGGATCGTGATGTCGGTGGTGAAGAAGGCCAGCTCCTCCAGCGCGTTGCGCAGCGGCGTCTCCTCGGGGTGCCCGTCGACCTCGGCGAGGAACTGCGTCGCGGTGAAGTGTCCGTCGACCATGTAGCTCTCGAGCTTGGTCATGTTCACGCCGTTGGTCGCGAAGCCGCCGAGCGCCTTGTAGAGCGCGGCCGGCAGGTTGCGGACGTTGAAGACGAAGCTGGTCACCACCGGGCCGTTGCCTGGCGGCGCCTGCACGAAGTCGCGGCTGAGCACGACGAACCGGGTCGTGTTGTGGTCCTCGTCCTCGACGTCGGCGGCGAGCACCTCCAGGCCGTAGATCTGTGCGGCCAGCGGCGGGCTGATGGAGGCCTGGGTGGGGTCCTTGGCCTCCGCCACCTCGCGGGCGGCGCCGGCGGTGTCGCCGGAGATGAGCGGGGTCAGGCCGTGCTCGCGGATGATCCGGCGGCACTGGCCGAGGGCGTGGACGTGGCTGTGGACCGTGCGGATCGTGTCCAGGCTCGCGCCGGGCACGGCCATCAGGTGGAACCGGATCCGCAGGAAGTGCTCGGCCACGATGTGGAGCCCGCTGCCGGGCAGGAAGTGGTGGATGTCGGCCACCCGACCGGCGATGGAGTTGTCGATCGGGATCATCGCCAGCTCGGCCTCACCGCCCGCCACGGCCGCGAAGACGTCCTCGAACGAGGCGCACGGCAGCGCCTCCAGGTCGGGGTAGTGCTCCTGGCACACGATGTGGGAGTTGGCGCCCGGCTCTCCCTGGTAGGCGATGCGTCGCGGTTCCGGCACCCGCGCAGTCTAGGTTCGCTGCCGTGGAGATCCTGGTCGTGCTCACCCTGGTGGTCGCCCTCGCCGCGCTGGCCTGTGCCGTGCTGGCCCTGCGGGCCGCCCGTGCAGGTGCGTCCCCGGTGGGGCCGGACGCGCTGCCCCAGGACGTCCTGGGCCTGCGCCAGGAGGTCGCCGCCCTGCGCGCCGAGGGCCGCGACGCCCTGCGGCACCTGGCCGCGGTCCGCTACGACGCGTTCGGCGACATGGGCGGGCACCTCTCCTGGTCGGTCGCGCTGCTCGACGACGGCGGCAACGGCGTCGTGCTCACCTCGATCCACGGCCGCTCCGAGGCCCGGACCTACGCCAAGTCGATCGCCGCCTGGCGCTGCGACCAGCAGCTCTCGCCCGAGGAGACCGAGGCCGTCGAGGCCGCTCGGCCGTAGCGGCGGGCCGTGAGGTTCAGCTGATGCCGGCTGAACCTCTCGGTCCACGGGTGAAGGTTCAGCCGTACGCCGAAAGTTCTGACTCAGCCGTCGTCCCGCCGTACGCCGCCGGGCGCGCCTCAGAGCAGGCTGACCGCCCCGACGACCGCGAGCCCCACCGCGGCGACCGCGGCCACCTTCGACACGATCCCGGCCGTGCGCGCCGAGCCCGCGGCCGACTCGAGCAGCTGCTCCTCGGACCGTGTGGTGACGACGAGGTCGCCCTTCTCGGGCTCACCCACGACCAGCCGCCCGTCCAGCTCGCGGACCTCCCCGCGCACGAACAGCCGTGTGCCGGGCTCCAGCACCCACTCCTCGTGCTCGAACCCGATCGTGTCCCGACCCCCACCGCGCTTGCCCTCCCGGAACTCCGAGACGGACCGGCGCGCCCCGTCGACCCCCGAGGTGGGCTCGACCAGCACCTCGCCGGTGGCGTCGCGCAGCACGAACGCCGACTCCGAGCTCTCGGAGGTGACGGTCTCCTCCGCGGTCGAGGAGGTCCGGTTGCCCTGGGCGTCCTTGCTGATCTTGGTGTAGCGCCGGGTCACCACCTGGCGGTGCCAGACGCACGGCGTACCCGTCTCCGGGGACCGCAGCGGGCCGCCCGGCCCGGGCGCGGCCTCGCCGGAGAGCTCGACGAGCTCGCGGTAGGACCCGGCGCCCGCCGCTGCCGAGGCGGCTGCCGCGAGCTCGCGCAGCGTCGCGACCGTGGAGGTCTCGGTCGCCAGCATCGCCCCGCGGTCCCGCTCGGCCGACCGGCCGATCCACCACGCCACGACCGCGACGACGGCAGCCACGGCTGCACCCACCAGGAATCCCATGCTGTGCTCCTCGACCCGTCCGTCCCGAGAGTCGGGGGTCAGCCTGGCAGAGCCGGCCGGCGTACGGGCCGGAAGTGACGTCTCGAGGGTTCGGAACCGACGGTTCGGCGGTGCGGAACTGACGGTTCGGCGGTCAGCGGGGGACGCGGACGAGCACCCGACCGTGGACGCAGCGCATCGACAGCTCCCGGCCGGGGCCGATGGAGTCGCCGTCGAGCTGGCGCGGGGTGTCGGTGGCGGCGCGGACGACGACGGTCGAGCCGGTGCGGCGGTCGATGAGCGCGTCGGTGTGCGGGCGCTTGAGCAGCACCCGCCAGGCCAGGGGGATCCAGGCCAGGAAGTTCTTCGGGTGCAGGATCACCACGTCGAGGGTGCCGTCGTCGATCGCGGCGTCGGGCAGCAGCGGCATCCCGGCCTGCAGGAACCCGACGTTCCCGACCACGACGGTGCGGGCGCGGTGCTTGGTGAACTCCCCGCCGTCGACGGAGATCTCGACCTTGACCGCAGGGAACATCAGCGACTTCAGGCCCGAGATGACGTAGGCGATCCAGCCGACCCGCTTCTTGATGTCCTCGTTGACGCCCTCCATGATCGCGGCGTCGAAGCCCATGCCGGCCATGACCATGAAGTAGCTGTCCTCGATGCCGTCGCCGGAGACCTCGACCATGTCGATGGCCCGGTCCTGGCCGGTCAGCGCGACGTCGATGGCCGCGCGGAGGTAGAGCGGGATGTCGAGGTTGCGGGCCAGCAGGTTGCCGGTGCCGGCAGGGACGATCCCGACCGGGATGCCGGTGCCGGCGAGCTCGGCGCACACCTCGCGCACGGTGCCGTCACCGCCGCACACCAGCACGAGGTCGGCGCCGGCCACGGAGGCCTCCTCGGCCATCCCGGTGCCGGGGTCCTCGACGGTGGTCAGGTGCCAGGTCGGGTCGGCCCAGCCGGCCTCGCGGGCCATCCCGGTCACGACCGTCTGGAACTGCCGGACGTCCTCGACCTTGATCGGGTTCAGCACGACGGCCAGCCGCTTGGTGCCGGGGATGGCCACCGGCAGCGGCTCGGCCTTGACGGCGTGGCTGCGCGGCAGCGGGGAGTACGCCGCCACGACGGTCAGCAGGATGGCCGCACCGAGCAGCACGCCGGCCACGACGTCGCTGGGGTAGTGCCGACCCAGCAGCACGCGGTCTAGGCAGATCGCCACGACCACGAGCCCGACGGCGACGTACGCCGTGCGCCGCATGCTCGCCCGACGCACCAGCATCAGCACCAGCACGCAGACGACGCCGCCGAGCGCGGCGGCGGAGGAGGCGTGGCCGGAGGGGAAGGAGTTGGTCGACAGCAGCGCCTCGGGGTCCTGCCACGGGGGCCGCTCGCGGCCCAGCCACACCTTCATGCCCGTGGTGGCGGCCGCGGTCAGCCCCGGGACGAGGGCGGCGACGAGGGCCGCGCGTCGGTAGCCCTTGGCGAGCATCAGCCCGGCGACCACGACGGTGAGGACCGTCATCCCGATCGTGCCGAAGGTCAGCTCGACCCACCGGAGCAGGTCGTAGGCGGGGGAGCTGGCACCGACGTACGGCGTCTCCGGGCCCGAGCTGCCGCGGGCGTCGACGTCGGCCAGCGCGCCCCACCCCTGGACGACGCCCACGGCGAGCAGCGCGAGGCCGGCCCAGCACAGCAGCGCCCAGGCGAGCAGCAGGGAACGGGAGCGGTCGAGCACGGGCGACAGCATGGCAGAGGGGAGGCGGCCACCAACTGGGGTGAGCCGGGGCGAGGAGCCCGGATAGCCTGACGCACATGATCGACCCCAAGGTCCTGCGGGACGACCCCGACCGCGTCCGTGCCGCGCTCGCCAAGCGCGGGCTGTCCGACGAGGTCGTCTCCCGCTCCCTGGAGGCCGACGCCACCCGCCGGGCCGCGATCGCGACCTTCGAGGCCAAGCGCGCGGAGCAGAAGCAGCTCGGCGCCCTGATCCCGAAGGCGCAGGGTGAGGAGAAGCAGACCCTGCTCGCGCAGACCAAGACCCTGGCAGCGGAGGTCAAGGAGGCCGAGGCCGCCCGGATCGCCGCCGACGAGACCTGGGACGCGGCGCTGAAGGAGATCCCCAACCTCGCCGCGCCCGAGGCGCCCGAGGGCGGCGAGGACGACTTCGTCGTGCTCGAGACCGTGGGGACCCCGCGCGACTTCGCCGCCGAGGGCTTCGAGCCGCGCGACCACATCGAGCTCGGCAAGCTGCTCGGCGCCATCGACATCGAGCGCGGCGCGAAGGTGTCCGGCTCGCGCTTCTACTTCCTCACCGGCGTCGGCGCCCAGCTGGAGCTGGCGCTGGTCAACCTCGCGATGGAGCAGGCCCGCGAGGCCGGGTTCACCCAGGTCATCGCCCCGTCCCTGGTGCGCCCGCGCGCCATGGACGGCACCGGCTTCCTCGGCCAGGCCGCCGACGACGTCTACCGGATCGAGGGCGAGGACCTCTACCTCGTCGGCACCTCCGAGGTCCCGATGGCGGCCTACCACTCCGACGAGATCCTCGACCCGGCGACGCTGCCGCTGCGCTACGCCGCGTTCAGCCCCTGCTTCCGCAAGGAGGCCGGCTCCCACGGCAAGGACACCAAGGGGATCATCCGGGTCCACTGGTTCGACAAGGTCGAGATGTTCGTCTACACGACGCTCGAGGAGTCCTACGCCGAGCACGAGCGGCTGCTGCAGTGGGAGCGTGACTTCCTCGACAAGCTCGAGCTGGCCTACCGCGTCATCGACGTCGCCGCCGGCGACCTGGGGCTCTCGGCGATCCGCAAGTTCGACTGCGAGGCCTGGATCCCGACCCAGGGCAAGTACCGCGAGCTCACCTCGACCTCCAACTGCACCGAGTTCCAGAGCCGCCGCCTCGACATCCGCGGCCGGTTCGAGGACGGCACCAAGCCGCTGGCTACGCTCAACGGGACGCTGTGCGCCATGACCCGCACGATCGTGGCGATCCTCGAGACCCACCAGCAGGCCGACGGCTCCGTGCGCGTCCCGAAGGCGCTCCAGCCGCACATGGCCGGCCTCGAGGTCCTCAGGCCGGTGGGCGCGTGAGCGCTGCGCCCGAGCCCGGCTGGGTCCCGAAGCTCGTCGCGCTCGACATCGACGGCACCCTCCTGCGCTGGGTGGAGGGAGCCGGCATGACGCACGCCGACGTCGCGCCCGCGGTCCGCGACGCCGTACGCCGGGCGCAGGACGCGGGTGCCCACGTGGTGCTCGCCAGCGGTCGCTCCCCGCACGGCATGACCCCGGTCGCGGACCTGCTCGACCTGCACGCCGGTCCCGACGGCGAGATCGTGCCGGTGTGGGTCGTGGCCTCCAACGGGGCGGTCGTCTTCCGCTACCCGCCGCTCGAGGTCGTGCACGAGGAGACCTTCGACGCCCGGGCCGCCGTGGCCGCCGTGCTCGAGGAGCACCCGGGAGCCCTGGTCGGGGTCGAGGAGCGCGGCCGCGGCTACCGCGTCAACCGGCCCTTCCCCGACGGCGAGCTGTCGGGGGAGATGATCCCGACGCCGCTGGAGGAGATGGTCGCCGAGCCGGTCAGCCGCGTGATCATCCGCGACCCCGAGGCCACCGCCGAGGACTTCGTGGCCCTGGCCGGGAAGCTGGGCCTGCACGGCACCGACTACGTCGTGGGCTGGACGGCCTGGATGGACCTCGCGCCCGTCGGAGTCTCCAAGGCCTCCGGGCTGCAGCTGGTCTGCGACCGGCTCGGGGTCTCGGCTGAGGACGCGCTGGCCATCGGAGACGGTCGCAACGACCTGGAGATGCTGGCCTGGGCGGGTCGCGGCGTCGCGATGGGCCAGGCGATCGAGGAGGTCCGCGCCGCCGCCGACGACGTCACCGCACCGGTCGACGAGGACGGCGCGGCGGTCGAGCTGGGGCGGTACTTCTGAGCATGCCCGCCCCTGCCCCCGTGCTCACCACCGAGCGCCTCGTCCTGCCGCTGTGGTCCTCCGACGTGGTCGCCGACCTGCGTGCGGGCCGCCGCCGGCCCGAGTGGCACCGTGACTTCCCGCGCGCCGACGACCTCGACGCCGCGACGCTCTGGACCGACGGTGACCCGTGGGGTCCGCGCAGCATCGTGCGCGGCACCACCGTGCTCGGCTCGATCGGCTGCTTCGGCCCGCCCTCGCTCGCGCCGGACGAGGTGCTGGAGACCGAGGTCGGCTACGGCCTGGTCCCCGAGGCCCGCGGCTGGGGCTTCGCCACCGAGGCGCTCGCCGCGGTCCTGGCCGCAGCCGACGCCGCCGGGGTCCGGATGCGCGCGAGCGTCGAGCCCGACAACGCCGCCGGCCTCCGCGTGCTCGCCAAGAGCGGCTTCACGACCCTGCGCGGTGCCGACGAGGAGGGCCGGCTCGTGATGGCCCGCCCGCTGCCGCCGGAGGTCTCCCGTGGCTGAGCACCCCCGCCCCCGCCTGGTCGCCACCGACCTCGACGGCACCCTGGTCGACCGCGACGGCAACGTCTCCGACTACACCCGCGAGGTCCTGCTGGAGGTCGAGCGCCTCGGGGTGCCGGTCGTCTTCGTGACGGGCCGGCCCCTGCGCTGGGCCCGCGACGTCTTCGAGCACGTCGGCTCCCACGGGCTCGCGGTCATCTCCAACGGCGCGGCCGTCTGGGACGTGGCCGCCGACCGTGCGCGGCTCGAGCGCCCGATCACCCCCGAGGCCGGGCGTGAGTTCGCCCGCCTGCTGCGCGAGGCGGTGCCGGGCACGGCGTACGCCGTCGAGACCCTGGCCGGCATCGAGCTGGAGCCGGGGTTCATGGAGCGCTACCCGATCCCCGACGTCGTGCGGCGCGCGCACGTCGACGAGCTGCTCGACGCCGGTGCCTGGAAGCTGCTGGCGCGGCACGAGGAGCTGGGGCCGCAGGAGTTCTGGGACCGCGCCGAGACCGCGACCGGCGACCGGCTGACCATCACCTGGTCGAGCTCCACCACGCTGCTGGAGATCAGCGCCGCGCAGGTCACGAAGGCCTCGACGCTGGCGATGGTGTGCGCCGACCTCGGGATCGGGCCGGAGGAGGTCATCGCGTTCGGCGACATGCCCAACGACATCCCGATGCTCTCGTGGGCCGGCCGCTCGTGGGCGATGGCCGACGCCCACCCGACGGTGGTCGAGGTCGCCGACGAGGTCGCGCCGAGCCACCACGAGGACGGCGTGGCCCGGGTCCTGGCTGGTGTCTTCGACCTGTGACCTGCTTCCATGGCCCGGTGCTGACGACCGCCCGCATCCTCGCCGCGACGCTGCTCACCAGCGCGCTGGCCGGGGCCGGTGCCGTCACCCTGGTGGCCGGCCCGCCGGCGTACGCCGCCCCGGAGCCGTCCTGCACCGACGTCGGTGTGCCCACCCAGACCCGCCAGGCGCAGGCCGTCTTCACCGGCGAGGTCCGCTCGGTCACGACCAGCCCGGTCGAGGGCGACCGCCGCGGGGTGGAGCTCGTGCACGAGGTCACCGTCGAGGCCGTCTACAAGGCCGCGCGGGTCGACGTCCCCGCCGAGCTGCAGGTCCTCACGACCCGCGGCGTGCCCGGCGCCTGCAACCTCGGACGCCTCGCGGAGGGCAAGCAGGTCGTGTTCTTCGTGCGGGCGCAGACCGACCAGGACGGCCAGGTCGCCGAGCCGCCGGTCTTCGTCGCGTCCGGTGACTCCGGCACCGCCGTGGCCGACGCCGACCTGCTGGACGCCGTCGAGCGGATCCTTCCCAACCCCACGACGCCGGTCCCGGCCGATCCCGCTGAAGCGGAGTTCGAGGCGCTGCCCGTCGACGAGCCGGCCCCGCTGAGCCGCGCCGTCGCCCCGGGCGCCGCGCTCGTCGTCGCCGGGCTGCTCGGGCTCTTCGTCGTACGTCGCCTCAATCGCCGCTGAGCCCGACCCGGTCTGTGAGGGCTGACTCGGCGCCGGTTCGAGCGTGAGTCGGCGCCGGTTCGAGTGCCCTCGAACGAGCGCCGGGTCACGGCGAGTGGAGTGCGTACGACGCGGGAGCCGCGTCATGCGCACTCCGGTCGGGTCAGAGGTACATGCCCCCGGAGTCGCCCGGCGCGTGCGGCGCCTCGGCGCCGGGCTGCGGGGCCGCCCCGCCCGGACCGACCGGCAGCCCGCGGCGCATCTGCTCGAACTGCGCCCGCGCCGCCATCTGCTGGGCGTAGATCGCGGTCTGCAGGCCGTGGAAGAGCCCCTCGAGCCAGCCGACCAGCTGGGCCTGGGCGATGCGGAGCTCCCCCTCGGACGGGGTGACGTCCTCGGTGAAGGGCAGCGAGAGCCGGTGCAGCTCCTCGACCAGCTCGGGGGCCAGCCCGGCCTCGAGCTCGGTGATGGACGCGGCGTGGATGTCGCGGAGGCGGTTGCGGCTGGCCTCGTCGAGCGGGGCCGCCTTCACCTCCTCGAGCAGCTGGCGGATCATCCCGCCGATCCGCATGACCTTGGCCGGCTGCTCGACCAGCTCGGTGATGTGCCGCTCGTCCTCGTCGTCGTCGTCCCCGGACTGCCCCGCGGCCGCAGCGGCCAGTGCCTGGGCCTGTGCGGCGGGGATGGTGCCGAGGGGCTGGCCGTCGGGACCGACGACGACCACGACCTGCTCGCCGTCGGCGTCGGGACCGCTGTGCTGGTCGGCCGGGGCCTGCTGCTGCTCGCTCATGCCGCCCACCGTAGTCACGCCCCGGTGGTGAGCAGGATCTTGCCCGTGTGGGCGCCGGACTCCATCAGCTCGTGGGCCGCGACCGCCTGGTCCAGCGGCAGCGTCGTGTGCACGATCGGCCGCACGCTACCGTCGGCGACCAGCGGCCAGACGTGCTCCACGACGCCGGCGCAGATCGCGGACTTGCCCTCGACCGGGCGCGAGCGCAGCGAGGTCGCGATGACGGCACCGCGCTTGCGCAGCAGCGCGTTGATGTCGAGCTCGGCCTTGGAGCCGCCCTGCATGCCGATCACGACCAGCCGGCCCTCGAGCGCCAGGACGTCGACGTTGCGGGCGAGGTACTTCGCGCCCATGTTGTCCAGCACCACGTCGGCGCCGTGGCCGCCGGTGGCCTCGCGCACGACCTCCACGAAGTCCTGCTCGCGGTAGTCGATCGTGATGTCGGCGCCCAGCGAGCGGCAGAACGCGAGCTTCTCCGCCGTCCCGCCGGTCGTGGCCACCCGCGCCCCCAGGGCGTGGGCGAGCTGGATCGCGAATGTCCCGATGCCGCCGGCACCGCCGTGCACGAGCAGCGTCTCGTCCGGGCGCAGGCCGGCCACCATGAACACGTTGGACCACACGGTCGCCGCGACCTCCGGCAGCGCGGCGGCCGTCACCAGGTCGACCCCGGCGGGCACCGGCATGACCTGCCCCGCGGGCACGGCCACCTTCTCGGCGTACCCGCCTCCCGCGAGCAGCGCGCACACCTCCTGGCCCGTCGCGAGCCCGGTCACGCCCTCGCCGAGCGCGAGCACCCGGCCCGAGCACTCCATGCCGATGATCTCGGAGGCGCCCGGGGGCGGGGGGTAGAAGCCGCGGCGCTGCAGCAGGTCGGCCCGGTTGAGCCCCGCGGCGACCACCTCGAGCAGGACCTCGCCGGGCCCGGCGACGGGATCGGGTACGTCGGTGACGGACAGGACCTCGGGACCACCGGTCCCCTGGGCGACGACGGCACGCATGGCCGCGACGCTACCGAGCCGTCCGGGGGCCGGCCTCGCCCGCCCGGGGTGCCTCGCCCGCCCGGGGTGCTGGGCCCGCGTGCGTCACCGGTGACCGCCGGGGTGCCGACAGCCGGTCCGACCGTGCCCGCCGCGCCCGCCGGGGTCGAGGTGCGGGTCGAGGTGCGGGGACGCGCAGGAGCGCGTCCTCAGGCCTCGACCCAGGCCTCGACGCAGGCCTCGACCCGAGAGGGGCTGTCCCGCTGGTGGAGCAGCGCCGCGCTGTCCCGGTGGTCGAGGTGCGAGCGGAGCGAGCCACGAGACCCGTCCCCGCCGTACGACATGGGCTCAGGCGTGGGCTCAGGCGTCCTCGAGGTCCCGGACGTCCGCGGTGTGGTCCACGGCGCTGTCGTCGGGGACCTCGACGTCGACCTTCGGCTCGTCGGCTCCCCGGGGCCGGTCCCACGACTCCGCGAGCACGCGGGCGCGAGCGGCCAGCTCCTCGACCTTCTCGGGGTCGGCGCCCTGGCGCCCGGCGGCCAGGCCGAGCAGGAACGTCGAGATCGGCGCCGCGGGGCGCGTGACGTTGTGCGCGGCGACCCGCGCCAGGTCCAGCACGAGGCCCTCGTCGACCTCGGCGTCGAGGTCCAGCGCGTCGCAGAGCTCGTCGATCCAGTCGTGCAGGTTCACCCGGCCCACTATCCGCGGGGCCACCACGGGCGACAAGCCCCGACAGGGTCCGGGCGCGTCGCGGGCCCGACCCCTGGGCTTGCCGTCTGGTCGCACGGGCTCGGCAGACGACGTACCGAAGTGCCTCTCGCCGGCCACGCCCCGGGGGACGGACCCGCCGCAGCTGACTTCGGTACGTCATGTGACGAGCGGGCCCCGGTCGCCGCCGCGGACTCAGTCCTCGGCGAGGTCCCGCAGGTCGGCCCAGGTGTCGACGTCGCGGTGCTCCTCGCCGACGGTCGGCAGCTCGGCCAGCCGCAGCGGGGCGAGCAGGGTCCGCAGCGCCATGCCGTGCTGCCCCTCCCGATCGGGCCGTACGCCGTCGAGCCGGTCGGTCCGCAGCACCAGTGCCAGGGGGTGCCGGCCTCCGGGGTCGAGCAGGCGGGCACCGTCGGCGTCGCCGACCCCGGCCCGCAGCCGGTCGAAGGTCGCGGGCGTGACCCGGGGCATGTCGACGGCCAGCACCGCCAGGAGCGGCGGCGGCCGCAGCAGCGCGTCGCGACCGGTGAGCAGCCCGGCGACCGGACCGCCGTGCCGCGGGTCCTCCCGGACGAAGGTCACGGGGCGGTCGGTCGGCACCTCGTCGCCGACGACGACCACCTCGCGGGCGTCCAGCACCGCCTCGAGCGCGTGCGCCAGCAGCGTGCGGCCGCCGAGCTCGACCGAGGCCTTGTCGATCCCGCCCATCCGCGCAGCGGTGCCACCCGCGAGGACGACCGCGGAGAAGGCCCCCAGCGCGGAGGGCGACGACGGGACGGGCGGCGGTGAGGACGGGCTCGGGCTCACGGGCAGCACTCTCACAGACCCCGGGGCCGGGGTGGGAGGGTGGAGACATGACTCACCCCGTGCTCCGGGTCGCGCTGGTCCAGGTCGCCTCCGACCGCGACCCGGTCCGCAACCGCGAGCGCCTGGCCGAGCTGGTCCCCGAGGGCGCGGACCTGGTGGTGCTGCCGGAGGCGTTCGCCCGCGACTTCGGCCCGGTCGACGACGACCTCGCCCCGGCGGGGGAGCAGCAGGGCGGGCCCTTCGACACCGAGCTCTCCCGGGTCGCGGCCGCCCGCGGCACGACCGTCGTCGCGGGTGCCTTCGAGCGCAGCGACGACCCGACCCGCCCGTTCAACACCCTGCTCGTGCGGGGTGGCGCGGTGGCGGCGTACCGCAAGATCCACCTCTACGACTCCTTCGGCTACCGCGAGTCCGACCGGCTCACGGCCGGTCCCACCACCCCGGTCACCGTCGAGGTCGGTGGACTCGTCGTCGGCCTGATGACCTGCTACGACCTGCGGTTCCCCGAGCACGCCCGCGCCCTGGTCGACGCGGGCGCCCAGCTGCTCGTGGTGCCGGCGGCGTGGGTCGCCGGGGAGCGCAAGGTCGACCACTGGCGCACCCTCGTGCGGGCGCGCGCCATCGAGAACACCGTCTTCGTCGCGGCCTGCGCCCAGCCCGCGCCGCGCTACAGCGGGCACTCGATGGTCGTCGACCCGCTCGGCGACGTGCTCGCGGAGGCTGGTCCCGGCGGCGCCGACGAGGTCGAGGTCGTGCGGGCCGAGGTGGGCCTCACACGCCTGCTCGAGGCCCGTCGGACCAACCCCTCCCTGGCCAACCGACGGCTGTAAGGTCCTTCGGCGTGTCCCGAGCCGCCCCCCGACGTCGCGCCGAGAAGCCGCGCCGCGTCCGCCGGGGTCGCGACCGGGCACCCGTGGCGCCCGCCTCGCCGGCCGTCGGCCCCGTCGTACGTCGGGTGTCCGACGAGCCCGCCCCGGCCCCCGCCGCCGACATCCCCGCCGCCGACCCAGATAGCCCCGACAGCCCCGACCCCGGCAGCAGCCCCGGCAGCCCCGACAGCGCCGACCGGCCCTCCCCCCGCGCCACCGCCTGGCGCGAGCGCCTGACCCGGCTCCGCCGCTCCCGCGTCCCGCAGGTCGCCTGGTGGCTGACCGTCCTGACCGGCACCGCGCTGCTCGTGTGCGGGGTCGTGCCGGTCGGGCCGTCGTGGCTGGGCGGAGCCGGCTCGGTGGCCGTCGTGACGGCGTACACCTGGGCGCTCGCGGCCCGCACCGGCGGCCGGCCCGTGGTGTTCGGCGGGCTGGCCCTGGCGGTGGGTGTCCTCGTGCTGCTCCTCGACGACGACCGCGCGCGCACCGGGGCGGCGGTGATGACCTGCGCCGTCTCCGCGGTGCTGGCGGTCATGACCACGGTCCCCGCGAAGCGGTTCCGTGAAGCCGCCCGCGAGTGCACGATCGCGGTGGCCGTCGCCTCGGTCGGCGCGCTGGCGACGGTCGGCTTCGCCCCGGCACTGACGGTGGTGCGCTTCCAGTACGTCACCCTCGGCCTGGCCCTCGTCGGCGCGTTCCTGCTCGTGCACCGCCTCGGCGCCGGCTTCCACGGCCTCGGGCGCCGCGGCCTGCTCGCCACCGTCGGGGGCGGCGCGGTGCTGCTCGCCTTCGTCGGGTACGCCGAGCTGCTGCGCACCTACGGCCCCGGCGACCTGGTCGCCACCCTGCTCGACGGCGTGCGCTGGTGCCGGGAGAACCTCGGCGCCTTCCCGCGGCCCCTCGAGACCGTCCTCGGCGTGCCGGCCCTCGCGTGGGGCTGCCACATGCGCGCCCGTCGCCGCCAGGGCTGGTGGGTCTGCGCGTTCGGCGCCGCCGGCACCGCCTCGGTCGCCAACGCGCTCACCGACCCCTCGGTCGCGCTGCTCGAGAGCGGCCTCTCCGTGCTCTACGGGCTCGTCCTCGGCCTGGTCCTGGGGTACGCCGTCATCCGGGTCGACCTGCGCCTCACCGGCTCCCGCGGCCGCCGTGCCCGCCGCGACGAGCAGGACTCCGCCGAGCGCCCCGAGCCCGCCCGCAGCCGCGCCCTGCTCTGAGGGCGGGGCCGCTCACTCGGCACGTATTCGAGCGTGACTCGGCACGCATCCGAGTGCGACTCGGCGCGGGTTCGAGCGCCACTCCCCGGCGCCGGGCCGAGCGAATCGGGGTACGCACCGGTAACCCTTAGGTTCGACCCGTGCCCCGCGAACAGCTGATCGACATCGTGGCCGAGATGGTCGCCAACGTGCTCGAGGTGACGGTGGCCCCGGGTGCGGAGGTCGCCGCCGGGCAGACCGTGGCGCTGCTGGAGTCGATGAAGATGGAGATCCCGGTGATCTCCGAGCACGCCGGCACCGTGACCGCGGTGACGGTCACGCCGGGCGACGTCGTCCAGGAGGGCGACGTGCTCCTCACGCTCCGCGCCTGAGCGCCCCGGAACTCCCCCGGGACGCTCCCGGCCAGCCGGCAGAGAGGGCGGGATTCGAACCCGCGGTAGCTCTCGCTACGACCGCTTTCAAGGCGGTTCCGATCGGCCACTCCGGCACCTCTCCTCGGCCCGCCGCCGCAGCACCGGGCCACCGCCAGCCTAGGAGACGCCTCCCGGCCCACCGCCGTCCGCCCCTCCACGGCACGGTGGTGCGCCGCACACGCGGCGGCCACCCCCCACCCCGGCCGGCGCCCGCGTTGCACCCCGCTTGAGAGGATGGGGGCATGTCGACGCTGCCCACGCCGTACACCTACCGCCTGGCGCCCACCCTCGCCGCCCGGCTGGTCGGCCCGGCGCTGGTGCTGCTGGCGGTCCTCGTCCTGGGCCTCACGGCCCTCGTCGCCGCCGCCGACCTCTCCCCGGACCTCCTCGTCCTCGGTGCGGCCCTCGGCCTGCTGGCCGTCCTGGGCCTCGGCTGGTGGCTGCGCACGCGGGCGTGGGTGCTGCGCGTCGACGAGGACGGGTACGCCGTCGGGCTGGTGCGCGGCGCCGGCACCCGGCGCGCGCGCTGGACCGACGTGGCGCAGGCGGCGACCGCGAGCCCGCGCGGCATCCCGTGCTTCGTGCTGCACCTCAAGGACGGCACCGCCACCACGATCCCGGTGCAGGCCTTGGCGGTGGACCGCGAGGACTTCGTGCGGGAGATGCAGCGCCGGCTCGCCGCCGGCCAGAAGCTCCGCCCGCTCTCCTGACGGCTCGCGCAGGAGCGCCCGGTCGCTGACGGCAGGTCGCCGGCAGTCCCCGGCGGTGGGGCGGGCGATTCGCCGACCGACTCACCGGGCGATTCGGCGGGCGCGCCGCGCTGCTAGTAGCCTGTCGGCGCTGTCGCGAGGAGGCGTCGCCTAGTCAGGTCTATGGCGCCCGCCTGCTAAGCGGGTTTGGGGCTACAACCCCATCGAGGGTTCAAATCCCTCCGCCTCCGCCAGCCTCGGCCCCCGTCCGCCAGGTCGGGGGCCGAGCCGTCTGCCCCGGGGCTCGCCCTCGGGTGTCGCCTCAGTTGCAGGTTTCTGCATTGCACAGAGGTGAGCCGACGCAGCCGTGGGTATCCACGCAGACCCGACGCATGATGGGTGCCGAGGGCCGTTCCGTGGGCCCGCAGCCACGAGGGAGACACACCGCATGACCATCCTCCGCAAGGCCGGCGTCGTCCTGGCCACCTCGATCATGTCCCTGGGCGTCCTCGGCGCCGTCTCGCCCGCCGAGGCCAAGGACACCAGCTGGGGCTGCGGCGGTTTCTGCCGCACCGCTCCCTGACCCTCCGCTCCACCCGCAGACCCGGCCGACCACCCTCTCGGCCGAGGTGGCCACCCACCCCCCCTGGGCCACCGACACCTGACCCGGCGCCCGGACGTCCCCCGGCGCCGGGTCAGTCTTCTGTGCTGGGGCTGCCAGCGCCGCCGGCGCCGCCGGGTACGCCGTCGGGCGACGGCTCCTCGCCGGGTCGCTCGCTCCCGGTGATGCCGAGCCGACCCATCGCGTAGCCGATCTGGAAGCGGGTCTGCACCCCGAACTCGGCCTTGAGGTCGGCCACGTAGCCGGCGTACGTGCGCGGGCTGACGCCCAGCCGCTTGGCCGAGACCGGGTCGGCGTGGCCCTCGATGAGCATCCGGATCGTCATGGCGCGCTGCTCGGCGGCGATGTCCTTGAGCATCGAGGTCTCGCGGTCGCCGAACGGCCGCCCGCGCTCCCAGGCCCGCTCGAAGACGTCGACGAGGTAGGCGATGATCGACGGCTCGCGCACGGCGACGGCGACCCGCAGGTCCTCCGCGCCGGGGATGAGCGCGACCCGGCGGTCGACGATGATCATCCGGTTGAAGAACTCGTCCAGCGTGCGCACCTCCGCGCCGCGGGCGGTCACGTCCGCGACGTACTTGTGGGTGACCGAGGACCGGCGCGCGGAGTGCTGGTAGAGCGTGCGGATCTTGACCCCGCGCTCGAGGGCGGCGACGTCGCGCAGAGCGGCGGCGGCCAGGGTCTGGGCGTCGCGGCCGGCCTGCGGCTGCGCGGTGAGGATCTCGGTCTCGACCTCGGCGACGAGTCCGGCGAGGAAGGTGCCGATGGCCTCGTCGCGCAGGTAGGTGAAGGGGCCACGTGCATCGGAGCGGGGGGCGCGGCGCCAGGCGGTCGTGACGCCGGTGAACGCCTCGGCCCAGTCGCCGGACTCCTGCAGCAGCCGGGCGCTCTCGCTGGCGAGCGGCGAGACCACGCGCGACTGGGCTCGGGCCGGGTCCTCGGGCAGCCAGCGGTCCGCGTCGGGGTCGAGCAGCAGCAGCCCGAGCCTGCTGAGCAGCTCCAGTGCCGCGCGGTCGGGGCCGCCCTCGGCGATCCGCTCGTCGTCGACGGCGATGCCGTCCTCCTCCAGGACCCGCTCGAAGAACGCCAGGCCCTCGGACTCCAGCAGGGCCCGCTGCTCCGGCCCGTACGTCGACACCGGGCGCTCCCTTCGTCGATCCGTCCCGAGGTGGCCAAGCGTTGCACATTCCTGCAACTGGCAGGTCCTGCCCCTCAAGACCGCCCCACCGCCGTCGGCGGTTGAGGAGGTTGCGCAGCAACCGTCTCGAAACCCCGACCCCCACGGCGGGTCGAGCTGCGAGCGCAGCGCGCCCCCAGACCCCGTACGACGCCGCGAGCCCGCCCCAGCGCACCGGGACGGGCTCGCAGAGGCCCACGGGGGGCGGTGGCTCACATGCCCAGGCGCGCCTTGAGGCCGTCGAGCTCGGACCACAGGACGGTCGGGAGGTCGTCGCCGAACTTCTCGAACCACTCCTGGATCTGCGGGACCTCGGCCTTCCACTCCTCCACGTCCACGTGCAGGGCGGCGGCCAGCGCCTCGTCGGTCATGTCGAGACCCTCGGTGTCGAGCGAGCCCGGCGCCGGCACGTGGCCGATGGCGGTCTCGACCGCGGCGGCCTGACCGTCGAGGCGCTCCACGACCCACTTCAGCACGCGGGAGTTCTCGCCGAAGCCCGGCCACAGGAAGCCGCCCTCACTGCCGTCATCGTTCTGGGCGCGGCGGAACCAGTTGACGTAGAAGATCTTCGGCAGCTTGGACTCGTCGTTGTCCTTGCCGACGTTGATCCAGTGGCTGAAGTAGTCACCGGCGTTGTAGCCGATGAAGGGCAGCATCGCCATCGGGTCGCGGCGCACGACACCGGTCGCACCGATCGCGGCGGCAGTGGTCTCCGAGGAGAGGGTCGCGCCGAGGAAGGTGCCGTGGGTCCAGTCGCGGGCCTCGAAGAGCAGCGGGATAGTGGTCTTGCGACGACCGCCGAAGAGGATCGCGTCGATCGGGACGCCGCGCGGGTCGTCGAACTCCGGGGCGAGGATGTCGCACTGCTTGATCGGGGTGCAGTAGCGGCTGTTGGGGTGGCTGGACAGCTCCTCGGAATCCGGGGTCCAGGGCTCGCCCTTCCACGAGGTGGCCTTGGCCGGCGGGTTCTCCAGACCCTCCCACCACACGTCGCCGTCCTCGGTCAGGGCGACATTGGTGAAGACCGAGTTGCCCTTGTTGATGGTGGCCATCGCGTGCGGGTTGGTGTGCTCGTTGGTGCCGGGGGCGACACCGAAGAAGCCGTACTCCGGGTTGACCGCCCAGAGGCGGCCGTCCTCGCCGATCCGCATCCAGGCGATGTCGTCGCCGATGGACTCGACCTTCCAGCCCGGGATCGTCGGCTTGAGCATGGCCAGGTTGGTCTTGCCGCACGCGGAGGGGAACGCCGCGGCGACGTACTTCACGACGCCCTGCGGGCTGGTGAGCTTGAGGATCAGCATGTGCTCGGCGAGCCAGCCCTCGTCGCGGGCCATGACCGAGGCGATGCGCAGCGCGTAGCACTTCTTGCCGAGCAGCGCGTTGCCGCCGTACCCGGAGCCGAAGGACCAGATCGCGCGCTCCTCCGGGAACTGCACGATGTACTTGGTGTCGTTGCAGGGCCACGCGACGTCGGCCTGGCCCTCGGCCAGCGGCATGCCCACGGAGTGGATCGCCTGCACGTAGTCGGCGTTGGTCTCGGTCATCTTGTCCAGCACCTGCGACCCCATGCGCGCCATGACCCGCATGGAGGCGGTGACGTACGCCGAGTCGGTCAGCTCGATGCCGAACATCGGGCGCTCGGCCTCGAGGTGGCCCATGACGAAGGGGATGACGTACATCGTGCGACCACGCATGCAGCCCTCGTAGAGGCCGCGCATGATCCCCTTCATCTGCTCGGGGTCCATCCAGTTGTTGGTGGGCCCGCAGTCCTTCTCGTCGACCGAGCAGATGTAGGTGCGGTCCTCCACGCGCGCGACGTCGATCGGGTCGCTGGCGGCGTAGAAGGAGTTCGGCTTGATCTGCGGGTTGAGCCGGGTGAACGTGCCGGTGGCCTCGAGGGCCTCGGTCAGCACGACCCACTCCTCGTCGGAGCCGGTGCACCAGTGGATGGCGTCGGGCTGAGTCAGCGCGGCCACCTCGCGGACGAAGGACAGGATGCCTTCGTGCGTCGTGGGGGCGTCGCTGAGGTCGAGGGAGTCCTGCGTGACGGTCATCTGGCCTCTTCGGGTCTCGCCTGGATGGGGTTCGAGGTGGACCTGTGGCGCCGTTGCCGGCCACGCTCGTGAGCGCCGGGCCACCGCTCGAGACGAGGGCTCCGCCCGGCTGGCGTGACCCTAACTTCGGACGTTCGCGTCCGCATATTGGATCGAGCCAAGACTCGTGGGCCAGGTCACAGGCTGGATCGCCGCCTGTGGGGCACGCGGCCGGTCAGCACCTCGTGAGAGGTCAGCGCGTCGTCAAACAGCAGACCGAAGGTGCCTTCGAAGGCGCGGCGGCCCCGACCCCAGGCGGGGAACCGAGAGCGGCTCGTCACATCGGTCTGCCTTTTGACGAGAGCAGCCCCCGACGGTCTGTCCCGACGAGCTGCTCGACCCGTCGATTCGGCACCAGCGGGCGGGTTCGCTAGTATCAACCAGTCCTCGCGGCAGCCCCGTGCAGGATGGGCGCCTGTAGCTCAACGGATAGAGCATCTGACTACGGATCAGAAGGTTTGGGGTTCGAATCCCTACAGGCGCGCAAGACACGAACCGCAGGTGAGCCCGCTGACCTGCGGTTTTGTCTTTCCCGCGACTAGTTGGCCGGGTCGGTGAACCGGCAGGCACACTGCTCGAAACCGCCTCCGGGCACTGCGCGGGCACAATGCGGGCACAGTTGCCTCGCCGGAGCCGCCCCCAGAGCCACTGGTCGGAGGCCGGAAATGCCCCTGTCAGCGCCGTGACGAGGCGGCTTCGGGTGACCTTTCGACCTCGTTGTCGGAGGCCTCCGACATCCTGCAAGGCTGCCCAGAGGGACTGGGCCGCAGGAGGTCCGCCATGTCCACGCCCATCTGTCCGACGGTCACTAAGGTAAATCCGTGATCACGGGTGAGCTCAAGAGCAAGATCGACCGCGTCTGGGACTCCTTCTGGTCCGGCGGCATCAGCAACCCGCTCGAGGTCATCGAGCAGATCACGTACTTGCTCTTCATCCGCCGCCTCGACGACATCCAGACGTTGGCCGAGAAGAAGGCCCGGGTCACCGGAGGCGCCGTGGAAAACCCGGTGTTCCTGCCCGGTCAGGCGCACCTGCGGTGGAGCCAGTTCAAGAACACCTCGCCCGAGGTCATGCACCAGACGATCGCCGACGAGGTCTTCCCGTTCTTGCGCGGCCTTGGCGATGGCAGCACTTACAGCGAGCACATGAAGGACGCGCGGTTCACGATCCCGACTCCGGCGCTGTTGTCCAAGGTCGTCGACATGCTCGACGACATCCCGATGGCAGATCGCGACACCAACGGTGACCTCTACGAGTACCTGCTTTCCAAGATCGCCTCAGCCGGCGTCAACGGCCAGTTCCGCACCCCTCGCCACATCATCGACCTGATGGTGCAGATGACCGCACCCCAGCCCGGCGACGAAATCTGCGACCCCGCCTGCGGCACCGGCGGCTTTCTCGTCGCCGCCAGCGAGTATGTCCGCGAGACCCACGCCGACGCGCTACTCGACCAGGCGCAGCGGAAGCACTTCCACTCCTCGATGTTCCACGGCTACGACTTCGACTCCACCATGCTCCGCATCGGCAGCATGAACATGCTGCTTCACGGCATCGAGTCCCCTGACATCCGCTACCGCGACTCCCTCTCCGAGGGGGCAGCCGGGGATGCGGAGAAGTACACACTGATCCTGGCCAACCCGCCCTTCGCCGGGTCCCTCGACTACGAGTCGACGGCGAAGGACCTCCAACGGATCGTCAAGACGAAGAAGACCGAGCTTCTCTTCCTCGCTCTGTTCCTCAAGCTGCTCAAGCCAGGCGGCCGCGCAGCAGTGATCGTCCCCGATGGCGTGCTCTTTGGCTCGAGTACTGCGCACAAGGCGCTACGCAAGATGCTGGTAGAAGAACAGAAGCTCGACGCCGTCGTGAAGCTCCCGTCCGGAGTCTTCAAGCCGTACGCCGGCGTCTCGACGGCGATCCTGTTCTTCACTAAGACCAACTCCGGCGGCACCGACGATGTCTGGTTCTACGACGTCCGCGCCGATGGGTTCTCACTCGACGACAAGCGCAACCCGGTGGGGGCGAACGACCTCCCAGATCTGCTCACTCGCTGGCAGCACCGCGACGGTGAGCGGCAGCGCGCGCGCACCGAGCAATCGTTTCTCGTACCGAAGGGCGACATCGTCGCCCAGGGCTACGACCTCTCCCTAAGTCGCTACAAGGAGATCGTCCTCGACGAGATCGAGCATCGTGCGCCGCTGGAGATCATCGCCGATATCGAGACCATCGAAGAAGAGCTTGCCAAAGGTCTCGCCGAGCTGAAGGCGATGCTCTCGTGATGACTGTGCCCCTTGGGGCTATCGCCAAGATCGTGTCCGGCGCGACGCCCAAGACCGGTGTTGCGGAGTACTGGGACGGCGACATCGAGTGGGCAACGCCCGCTGACCTAGGCAAACTCGACGGCGCGTATATCTCGGCGACTCCGCGGAAACTTACCGACGCGGGCGTCAAGAGTTGCGCGGCCACAGTCCTACCCGCAGGGTCAGTGCTCCTGAGTTCACGCGCACCGATTGGGCACGTCGCCATCAATACGGTCCCGATGGCGACCAATCAAGGGTTCAAGAGCCTGGTGCTTGGCCCACAGGTCCACGCCAAGTTCCTCTATCACTGGCTAAAGGCCAAGACCGGATACCTGCAGTCGCTCGGCAACGGCGCCGGTCAAGTCCGCTGGGGTGGTGTACGAGGTTGATCCCTCGGTTGGGGGTGTCAGTCAGGCTGTGAGGGCCTGGAGGTCGGGTTCGGTGGTCACCTCCTCGACGATGGTGTCGACGGCTTGGGCGCGGGCCAGCACGTCG
>NZ_JASBRN010000005.1 GCF_030149505.1 Nocardioides sp. | reverse complement strand
GAAGGGCCTGCGCGCGGTCAGCGACTTCGACTACGAGCTGCAGATGGCGCAGATGAACGCCTCGCTCACCGAGGTCGAGACCGTGTTCGTCCCCACCAGCCCGGAGTGGTCCTTCCTCGCCAGCAGCCTGGTCAAGGAGGTGGCGACGTACGGGGGCGACGTGTCCACGCTGGTCCCCGACTTCGTGCACGAGCAGCTGGTCGCCCGTGTGGCCGAGAGGGGCGCCGGTGCCTAGCCTGACCAGGCAGGACGCCGTTTTGTCGCCCACCAGCCCGACGAGTACGCTGATCGCCGATCTGTTGTGCCCGGACCCGGAAGTGATCCCCTGACCAGCCTGGACCCGAGAGCGCCGCTCGTGCTCGACACCCGCGAGCTCGGCCGCCGCCCGGGGTCCCAACGTCAGGTGACGCGGACGGTGCCGGCGCCGGCAGATCTGGGCATCGACGTCCTCCGTGTCCCGGAAGGCTCGCCGGTCGAACTCGACCTGCGGCTGGAAGCGGTCATGGAGGGAGTCCTGGTCACGGGCACGGCGCGAGCCGCGCTCGAGGGCGAGTGCGCACGGTGCCTGGAGCCGATCCACGACGAGATCGAGGCCTGGTTCCAGGAGCTGTACGTCTACGCCGAGCACCAGACCTCCCACGACGAGGACGACGAGGTCAGCAGGCTGCAGGACGACCTGGTCGACCTGGAGCCGCAGCTGCGGGACGCGGTGGTGCTGGAGCTGCCGTTCCAGCCCATGTGCACCGAGGACTGCCCTGGGCTCTGCACCGAGTGCGGAGCCCGACTCGCCGAGGACCCCGACCACGCCCACGAGGCGCCGATCGACCCGAGGTGGGCAGGCCTGCAGGACCTCCAGCAGGACCTGGACGAGAAGTAAGCGAGAGGGTCGGAACCATCCGGCCCCCACACAAGGAGAAGAACAGTGGCTGTCCCGAAGCGGAAGATGTCGCGCAGCAACACCCGCCACCGTCGTTCGGCGTGGAAGACCAGCGCGCCGACCCTGGTGACCTGCGCGAACCCCGCGTGCGGTGCCAAGCACCTCCCGCACCGTGCGTGCGGCGAGTGCGGTCAGTACGGCGCTCGCGCCGAGCGTCGCCAGGTCCTCTGACCGACCTGCTCTGACCGGCACCATCGACACCTACGCGGGGCTGCGGTCCGCGCTCGGGGATCCCCTCCTGGACCCCGAGCTGCTGGACCGCGCCCTCACGCACCGTTCCTTCGCCTACGAGAACGGCGGTCTGCCGACCAACGAGCGCCTGGAGTTCCTCGGTGACTCCGTGCTCGGCGTCGTCGTGACCGAGACCCTCTACCGCACCCACCCGGACCTCTCCGAGGGCCGGCTGGCCAAGCTGCGCGCCGCCGTGGTCAACGCCCGCGCACTGGCCGAGGTCGGCCGCGCCATCGGGCTGGGCGAGCACGTGAAGCTGGGCCGGGGTGAGGAGGCGACCGGCGGTCGCCAGAAGGCCTCGATCCTCTCCGACACCGTCGAGGCCGTCATCGGTGCCGTGCACCTGTCCGGCGGCGGCTTCGAGACCTCCGCCCAGGTGGTGCACCGCCTCTTCGACCCGCTCATCGAGGCCGCCTCGGCCATGGGCGCCGGCCTGGACTGGAAGACCTCCCTCCAGGAGCTCTCGGCCGAGCACTCGCTCGGGGTGCCGGAGTACGTCATCGAGGACAGCGGCCCCGACCACATGAAGACCTTCACCGCGCAGGTCCGCGTCGGCGACCAGCTCTACGGCAACGGCACCGGCCGGTCGAAGAAGGAGGCCGAGCAGGCTGCGGCCGAGACGGCGTACGGCGAGATCGTGGCCGCCCTCGGTGTCGATGACCCCGCCACCGACGCCGCTGCCACGGCTGCCGCGGCCGTCGACGCCGGCGCGACCGGCACTCCCGACGCCACCGTCGACTGAGGTGCCCGAGCTCCCCGAGGTCGAGGTCGTCCGGGCCGGCCTGGAGCGCCACGTCCTGGGCGCCCGCGTGGTCGGGGTCGACGTCCTGCACCCGCGCCCGGTGCGCCGCGACCCACGCGGCCCCGAGGGGTTCGCCGCCGCCCTCGTCGGGCGCACCCTGACCGAGGCCCGGCGCCGCGGGAAGTACCTCTGGCTCGCCCTCGACGACGCAGACGCGCTGCTGGCCCACCTCGGCATGAGCGGGCAGCTGCTCGTCCAGCCCGACGGCGCGGAGCCCGAGCGGCACCTGCGCGTCCGGCTGCGTCTGGAGGGCGCCGCCGAGGGACGTCACCTGCACTTCGTGGACCAGCGGATGTTCGGTGGGCTCCTGGTCTCGTCCGGGGGAGCGGTGCTGCCCCCGGAGATCGCCCACATCGGGCGCGACCCCCTCGACCCGCTCTTCGACCTCGACGACGTCGTGCGCCGGGTGCGCGGGCGCACGGTGGCGATCAAGCGGCAGCTGCTGGACCAGAACCTCGTCTCGGGCATCGGCAACATCTACGCCGACGAGGCGCTGTGGCGGGCCCGTGTGCACGGCGAGCGGCCCGGCGACCGGCTCACCCGAGCCCAGGTGGTCGAGCTGTTCGGGCACGCGCGGGACGTCATGACCGACGCCCTGGCTCAGGGCGGCACCTCGTTCGACGCGCTCTACGTCAACGTCAACGGCGAGTCCGGCTACTTCGACCGCTCCCTGCACGCCTACGGCCGGGAGGGCGAGCCGTGCGACCGCTGCGCCCGTCCCATCCGGCGGGTCGCCTTCATGAACCGGTCCTCGTTCTTCTGCCCCGGCTGCCAGCCCGTCCCGCGCCGGCGCAGCGCCCCTCGCTGAGTCGCTCCGACCGCTTGCGGGAGGGCTGCGCAGACCGGTCCAGCCGGGGGCTCCCGGCCGGTTTGACCGGACCGGTGTCCGGTGCGATCCTGAGAGACGGTCCGGATACTGGACCCACCCCCGGGTCTCCTGGCCCGATCTCGTCACCCCACCACTGTTGTCTGGAAGGTTCCCTCATGGCCAAGGCGCTGCTCGGCTACATGCACAGCGACCTGCGGGACGCCCGACTCGTCACCGAGAACGCGCGTCTGCGCAACCGGGTCAGCGAGCTCGAGGCCCTCGTGACCACGCTCGCCGCAGAGAACGACCGCCTCGTGGCGGCCCAGGCGGCCGAGCTGATCGCCCCGCTGCAGCCGCGCAAGGAGATGCAGCCCGTCTGAGGCTGCTCCCACGGCGCGTGACCGGGGCCGGGCCCCGTCGTTGATCGCGTCGTGACCCTCCTGCGACCCTCCAGCACCTCCCGTCGTACGCCGTCGGCCGGCCGCCGCGCGCTCGCGGCCCTGGCCTGCGCGGCCCTCGCGACGCCCGTGGCGACCCTCGCGCTCGTCTCGCCCGCCGCGGCCGACGGTGGCGGTGAGGCCGCCCGCGACCGGCTCGCCGGCCGTGCCGGTGCCGGCTCCGCCAGCGCCGGGCTGATCATGTCCGACGACATCGAGCACGTCGGGGCGAACCCGTCTCAGCTGGCGATCTCCGGGTGCTTCATGCGCTCGGCGCCGGTCCTCGTCACCAGCGGCGTCGACTCGATCCGGGTCTACGACGTCAGCGACCCGCTGAGCCCCACGCTCACCGGGGTCCTGCCGCAGGCGCTGTTCGAGAACGAGGCGATGACCTGCGGTGAGCGCCGCACCCGCGAGGGGGTCCGTCGCTTCGTGCTGGTCGGGGTCGACCTCGTCGCTGCCGCCCCCACCCAGCCCGAGCACGTGAACGCGGGCGGCGGCCAGCTGAGCATCGTCGACGTCACCGACCCCACCGCCCCGACCATCACGGCCAGCGCGCCCGGCCTCACCAGCACCCACACCGTGGCGTGCGTCGACGGCGCCCAGTGCCGCTACGCCTACTCCGCGGGCGACTCCGGGAGCGGCACCTTCTCGGTCTTCGACCTGCGCGACCTCGACGCGCCGCGGGAGGTCGACGGTGACGAGGAGGCCGACGGCCTCCAGGCCTTCGCCTCGCCGACCGCGGGCCACAAGTGGAACTTCGACGCCGCCGGCGTCGGCACCCACACGGGCTTCGACGGCTCCTCCATGTGGTCGACCCGCAAGCCCGCCCGGCCGCGGCTGCTCGCCACCACGGGCCTCGCCGGCCAGGGCGAGGACCCGGACTTCGAGGGCTACAACGACTTCATCCACCACAACTCGTTCCGTCCGAACGCGAAGCGCTTCGAGCCGGGCGCCGAGCCCTCGCTCAAGAACGGCAACGTGCTGCTGGTGACCGAGGAGGACTACGAGCAGACCGACTGCGCCCTCGCCGGTTCCTTCCAGACCTGGTGGGTCAAGCGGCTGGACGGCAAGCCGGGCAGCATCGTGCCGCTGGACAAGGTCGAGCTCGCCGACCTTGGCACCTTCCCGCTGCCCCGGGGCACCTTCTGCTCCTCGCACTGGTTCGACTACCGCGCCGGCGGACTGGTGGCGGTCGGCTTCTACGGCGGCGGCCTCCAGGTCCTCGACGTCACCGACCCACGCGACATCCGTGCCTACGCCCACGCGATCTGGGGCGCCTCGGAGGTCTGGGACGCCCTGTGGGTCCCGGTCTACGAGGACGGTGTCGCGACCGCCCGCGACACCAACGTCGTCTACGCCATCGACCTGCTGCGCGGGCTGGATGTCTACACCGTCGACGTCACCGGCGCCGGGGGCGGTGCCCTGCGTCTGGCCTCGGCCACAGGCCCCACGGAGCGGCTCGAGTCCGGCAGCACGCCGCTGGCCCTGGTCGGCGGGGCCGCGCTGCTGGCGCTCGGGCTGGGTCGGGTACGGCGCCGGGTCGAGCTCGCGCGCGGCTGAGGCCTCGATCGGCAGCCGCGGGACCAGGTCGGCGGCGGAAACTCCCGCGCGCCGACGTACCCCCACGGGCTAGCCTCCCGTCCTCGTGAGCACGGGGTGGGGGACCAGGGTCGGCGAGGTCGTCGCACCCGCGCGGCTCGGCCGGGACTTCCGCTGGCTGCTGTCCTCGGTGTGGGTGGGCAACCTCGGTGACGGCCTGGCGATCGCCGCCGGCCCGCTGCTGGTCGCCCAGCAGACCGACTCGCCCTTCCTCATCGCGATGGCCGCCACCCTGCAGTGGCTGCCGAAGCTGCTCTTCGCGCTGCCCGCCGGCGTGGTCACGGACCGGGTCGACCGGCGGGTGCTGGTGGTCTGCGTGGACCTGGTGCGGGTGGGCGTGCTCGGGCTGCTCGCCGCGAGCATCCTGACCGGCACCGTCTCGATCGCCGTGGTGCTCGTCGCGCTCTTCCTGCTCGGCACGGCGGAGACCTTCGCCGACAACGCCTCCCAGACGCTGCTGCCGATGCTGGTGCACCGCGACGACCTCGCGGTCGGCAACGCCCGGATCCAGACCGGCCTGATCACCTTCAACCAGCTCGCGGGCCCGCCTGTCGGCGCACTGCTCTTCGCGGCCGGCACCGCGGTGCCCTTCCTCGCGCAGGGCCTGTTGGTGCTCGCCGCGATCGCGACCATCGCGCGCGTGCGGCTGCCGGACCACGGCCGGGACCCGGAGACCTCCTCCCACGTGCTGCACGACGTGGTCGAGGGCTTCCGGTGGGTGTGGCACCACGCGGCCGTGCGGACGCTCGTCCTCACGCTCACGGTCTTCAACCTGACCTTCGGCGCCGCCTGGTCGGTGCTGGTGCTCTACGCCACCGAGCGGCTCGGGATGGGCGAGGTCGGCTTCGGCCTGATCACCACGGTCGGCGCGGTCGGGGGACTGGCCGGCACCGCGGCGTACGGCTGGATCACTCGGCGGGTGAGCCTCGGCGACCTCATGCGGATCGGCCTGGTCCTGGAGACCCTCACCCACCTCGGGCTGGCCCTCACGACCTCGCCCGTGGTGGCGCTGGCGATCTTCTTCGTCTTCGGCGCCCACGCGTTCATCTGGGGCACCACCTCCATCACCATCCAGCAGCGGGCCGTGCCGACGGCGCTGCAGGGTCGGGTGGGCGGGGTCTACCTGCTCGGCTGCTTCGCCGGGCTGGTCTCGGGCGGACTGCTGGGCGGGGCGCTGGCCCAGGCGTACGGCGTCACCGCGCCGTTCTGGTTCGCCTTCGTCGGCTCCGCGCTGCTCGTGGTGCTCATCTGGGGCCAGCTCTCCCACATCGCCCACGCCGACGCCCAGGACCCGGAGGCCCTCGACGGCCCTGTCAGCCCCGGCAGCCCCGTCGGGGGCGCCGTGGCCGACGCGGTGGCGCCCCGTCCGCACCCGGACGCCGAACAGCCGGGCGCCGGGACCGCCACGCAGTAGGGTGAGCGCCGCGCGCGCCCCGACGGCCCGCGCCATCGAGCCGGCCCCGGGAGCGTGCGTTGTACCTGAAGAGCCTGACCCTCAAGGGGTTCAAGTCCTTCGCGTCCTCCACGACGCTGCAGCTCGAGCCCGGCATCACCTGCATCGTCGGACCCAACGGGTCGGGCAAGTCCAACGTCGTCGACGCCCTCGCCTGGGTGATGGGCGAGGCCAGCGCCAAGAGCCTGCGCGGCGGCAAGATGGACGACGTCATCTTCGCCGGCACCTCCGGCCGCCCGCCCCTGGGCCGGGCCGAGGTGCTGCTGACCATCGACAACTCCGACGGCGCGCTCCCGATCGAGTACGCCGAGGTGACGATCAGCCGCACGATGTTCCGCTCCGGCGGCTCGGAGTACGCCATCAACGGCACCCCGTGCCGGCTGCTGGACGTGCAGGAGCTGCTGAGCGACTCCGGCATCGGTCGCGAGATGCACGTTATCGTCGGCCAGGGCCAGCTCGACTCGATCCTGCACGCCACCCCGGAGGACCGCCGCGGCTTCATCGAGGAGGCCGCGGGCGTCTTGAAGCACCGCAAGCGCAAGGAGAAGGCGCTGCGGAAGCTGGACGCGTGCGAGGGCAACCTCACCCGTCTGAACGATCTGCTCTCGGAGATCCGTCGCCAGCTCAAGCCGCTGGGTCGCCAGGCCGAGGTGGCCCGCCGCGCCGCCACCGTCCAGGCCGACGTCCGCGACGCCCGTGCCCGTCTGCTGGCCGACGACCTGGTCCGTGCCCGCACGGCGCTGGAGCAGGAGATGGCCGACGAGTCCCTGCTCGTGGCCCGCCGCGAGGAGGTGGAGCAGGCGATCGCCGCCGCCCGCGAGGCCGAGGCCGCGCTGGAGGCCGCCCTGCGCGAGGACCTGCCGGCGCTGTCTGCCGCCCAGGACACCTGGTACTCCCTGTCCGGGCTGCGCGAGCGCCTGCGCGGCACCCAGTCGCTGGCCGCGGAGCGCATCCGCAACGCCTCCGGCAGCGCGGTCGTGGAGACCGCCTCGGGGCGCGACCCCGACCAGCTCGAGGCGGAGGCCGACCGGGTCGCGGAGCAGGAGCGGCTGATCGGGATCGAGGTCGACACCAGTCGCGCCGCCCTCGACGCCGCCGTCACGGCTCGCAAGACCGCCGAGGACGCAGCGGCCGAGGAGGAGCGCCGCATCTCCGGCCTCCAGCGAGCCGCCGCCGACCGGCGCGAGGGACTCGCCCGCCTCCACGGCCAGGTCAACGCGCTGAAGTCGCGCGCCGCCGGTGCCGACGAGGAGGTCGCCCGGCTGCGGCACGCCAGGGAGGAGGCCCTCACCCGGGCCGAGCGGGCGCAGATGGCCTTCACCGCGCTGGAGACCAAGGTCGCCGGCCTCGACGCCGGCGAGGAGGGCCTGGACGCCGAGCACGAGGAGGCCGCGGCCCTGCTCGACGACGTCGAGGAGCGACTGGCCGTCGTGCGTGACCAGGCCCAGCAGGCCGACCGCGACCGCCACACGCTCACCGCCCGCAAGGACGCCCTCGAGCTCGGCCTCGCCCGCAAGGACGGCGCCGGCGCGCTGCTGGCCGCCACCGACGAGCTGCCCGGCGTCCTGGGCTCGATCGCCGCCCTGCTCTCGGTGCAGCACGGTCACGAGGCCGCGGTCGCCGCCGCCCTCGGGTCGGCCGCCGACGCCGTTGCCGTGCGCGACCCCGAGGCCGCGCTGGCCGCGCTGGGCCACCTCAAGGGCAACGACCTGGGGCGGGCGGCGCTGTTGCTGGCCGCCGGCCCCGACCTGCCCGACGCCGGTGACTGGCCGGCCCTGCCCGCCGCAGCCCAGTGGGCCGTGGACGTGGTGGAGTGCAGCGCGGAGCTGCAGCCGGCCGTCTCGGCCCTGCTCGACCGGGTCGCCGTCGTCGAGGACCTCACCGCCGCGCGCGCGCTCGTCGCCGCGGAGCCGTCGGTCACGGCCGTCACCGCCGAGGGCGACCTGCTGGGCGCACGCTTCGTCTCCGGCGGCTCCAGCGACCAGCCGAGCCTGCTGGAGATCCAGGCCGCCGTCGAGGAGGCCGAGGCCGCGCTCGCGGAGGCGGTGGCCGCGGGGGAGCGGGCCGCCTTCGAGACCAGCCGGCTCGAGGCCGAGCGGCACGAGGCGACCAAGCGGGTCGACGTGGCGCTCGCCCGGCTCCACGAGTCCGACGCCACGCTGGCCGCTGTCGCCGAGGAGCTGGGCCAGCACGGCTCGCAGGCCCGCGCCGCACGGGGCGAGGCCGAGCGGCTCGAGCAGGCCATCGCCCGGGCCGAGGAGGCCCGCGAGCAGGCCGTCGCGGGGCTCGCGGAGCTCGAGGAGCGCCTCGCGGCCGCGGAGCAGACACCCGAGGAGGAGCCGGACACCGGCGTGCGCGAGGAGCTCGCGGAGGCCGCGCGCGCCGCCCGCCAGGCCGAGATGGACGCGCGGCTCGCGCTGCGCACCTCCGAGGAGCGGGCCCGGGCCCTGCACGGTCGCGCCGACGGGCTGCGCCGCAGTGCCGCCAAGGAGCGCGACGCCCGGGCCCAGGCCGCGGCCCGGCGCGCCCAGGTGATCCGCGAGGGGCGTGCCGCCGAGGCGGTCGCCGCCGCCACCACCTACGTCCTGCACCGGCTCGAGGTCTCCGTCCAGGCGGCCGCGGACGCCCGCGCCGCCGTGGAGGAGGCCCGCCGCGGTCGCGAGGAGGAGCTGCGCGAGGTCCGCGCGCGCCTGCGCGAGCTCGCCAAGGAGCACGAGGAGCTCGTCTCCTCGGTCCACCGCGACGAGGTCGCACGCACCCAGCAGCGGATGCGGATCGAGCAGCTCGAGAACCGCACCCTCGAGGAGCTCGGGCTCGAGCCCGACGCCCTCGTCGCCGACTACGGCCCCGACCAGCTCGTGCCGCTGCTCGACGCAGCGGGCGCCGAGCCGGGCGCCGCCGGCGAGGACGGCGAGGACGGTGACGCGGCTCCGCGCACGGTGCCGTTCGTCCGCGAGGAGCAGGTCAAGCGGCTCAAGGCCGCCGAGCGCGCCCTGTCGATGCTCGGCAAGGTGAACCCCCTGGCGCTGGAGGAGTTCTCCGCGCTCGAGGAGCGCCACCAGTTCCTCTCCGAGCAGCTCGAGGACCTGCGCCGCACCCGCAAGGACCTCCTCGACATCGTCAAGGACGTCGACGACCGGGTCGAGCAGGTCTTCCGCGAGGCCTACGCCGACGTCGAGAAGGCCTTCGACGCCACCTTCGCCCGGCTCTTCCCGGGCGGCGAGGGCCGGCTCGTGCTGACCGACCCCGACAACATGCTCTCCACCGGTGTCGAGGTCGAGGCCCGTCCGCCCGGCAAGAAGGTCAAGCGGCTCTCGCTGCTCTCCGGCGGTGAGCGCTCGCTGGTGGCCGTGGCCTTCCTGGTGGCCCTCTTCAAGGCCCGGCCCAGCCCCTTCTACATCCTCGACGAGGTCGAGGCCGCGCTCGACGACACCAACCTCGGCCGCCTCCTCCAGATCTACGAGGAGCTGCGGGAAAACTCCCAGCTGCTCGTCATCACCCACCAGAAGCGCACGATGGAGGTCGGCGACGCGCTCTACGGCGTCACCATGCGCGGCGACGGTGTCTCGGCCGTCATCAGCCAGCGCCTCCGCGAGCAGGAGCCGGCATGAGCAGCACGAGGGGGCAGCACTGATGCCCCGCACCCGTCCCACCCGCGACCAGTACGTCGCCTGGCGCACCGTCACCACCCGGTGGCGTGACGACGACGCGTACGGCCACCTCAACAACGCGACGTACTACGAGCTCTTCGACACCGCGGTGAACGCCCACCTCTACGAGGCGACCGGCGTGGACGTGCGCAGGCTGCCGCAGATCGGGGTGGTCGCGGAGACCTCCTGCCAGTACTTCACCGAGATCGGCTTCCCGGAGCCGATCGAGATGGGCCTGGTGTGCGACAAGGTCGGCACCTCCTCGGCGATCTACCGCATCGGCCTGTTCCAGGGCCCGGGCGAGGAGGCGGCGGCCGAGGGCCGCTTCGTCCACGTGTACGTCGACAACACCGACCCCGCACGGCCGGTCACGCCGATGCCGGACGTGATCCGCGCCGCAGTCACCCCGCTGCTGCGCGCGCCCGACTCCTCGTCCTGACGCGGCTGTGGCACGGTGACGTCGTGCTCCCCATCCTGATCGCCATGCTCCTGGTCGTCCTGGTCGCGGGACTCGTCCTCTTCTACGTCGCCTTCCCGCACCGTGGGCAGAAGCCCGCCCAGGCGGAGTGGCTCGGTGAGGCCATGACCAGGGCCGCCAACCGCTTCGAGACCCTCGACGAGACCGATGGTGACGCGGCCGTGCGCCCGCGTCCCGACGAGCCCCGCACCCACGTCTGAGCCCGCACCCGCACCCGCTTCCCCCGTGCCCGGCCGCCGGGACGCGGGTGGTTGGATGAGCCGGTGGACTCGCTCGCGCTGCTGATCCTGCTCATCGCCGTCGTCGGTGTCGCCCTCGTGGCGCTGGTGGCCGGCCTGGTCGTCAGTGGGCGCCGCAAGCCGCGGCCGCTCCCGGACACCCACACCGACGTCCTCGGCACCCCACCGGCCGACCCGGACGTCCCGACCGAGCTCAGCGCCCCGCCGGCGACCATCGACGTCCTCGAGCCGCCGGTGCCGGTGGTCGAGGAGCCGGTCCTCGAGCGCCCCGAGGGCACCGCCTCGCGGCTCGTGCGGCTGCGCCAGCGTCTCGCCGGCTCGCAAGGTGCCCTGGGCCGCGGCCTGCTCGCCCTGCTCTCGCGCGACAAGCTCGACGAGGACACCTGGGAGTCGATCGAGGACACGCTGCTCACCGCCGACATCGGCGTGGCGCCCACCCAGGAGCTGGTGGAGCGGTTGCGCACCCGGCTGCGGGTCGAGGGGGAGGGCGACGCCCGCTCCATCCTGCGCGAGGAGCTCGTGGCGCTGGTCGGCCCCGACATGGACCGCCGCCTGCAGGTGACCGGTGCCGACGGCCGGCCCGGCGTGGTGCTCGTCGTGGGCGTGAACGGCGCCGGCAAGACCACCACCGTCGGCAAGATCGCCCGCATCCTGGTCGCCGAGGACCTCCGGGTCGTCCTGGGGGCGGCCGACACCTTCCGGGCCGCCGCGGTCGACCAGCTGGCGACCTGGGGCGAGCGGGTCGGTGTCGAGGTCGTGCGCGGCGAGGAGGCCGCGGACCCCGCGAGCGTGGCGTTCCGCGCGGTCGAGAGCGGCACGACCGCGGGCGTCGACACCGTCATCGTCGACACCGCCGGCCGCCTGCAGAACAAACAGGGCCTCATGGACGAGCTCGGCAAGGTCAAGCGGGTCATCGAGAAGCAGGCCCCGGTCACCGAGGTCCTGCTCGTCCTCGACGCGACCACGGGCCAGAACGGCCTGATCCAGGCCCGCGTCTTCTCCGAGGCCGTGGCGGTGACCGGGATCGTGCTGACCAAGCTCGACGGCTCGGCCAAGGGCGGCATCGTGGTCCAGGTCCAGCGCGAGCTCGGCGTCCCGGTCAAGCTCGTCGGCCTGGGCGAGGGTCCCGACGACCTCGCCCCCTTCGACGCCGGCGCCTTCGTCGACGCGCTGCTGGGCTGAGCCGGAAACGCACTCGTAACACTCGGCCCGGACCTGTTTCGTGACCGAAACACGTGCGGGCTGGTGAGGAAACCTGCGCGCTGGAAGGTCGTCCACGAAACGGGGCGGACCTCCACCTGACAGCGCTGTCGGTAGCTGCGGGGGCCGTCTGACGGACAGATCCCCTGGAGGTTTCATGGACGGCTACAACGCCTTCATGCTCGTGGCCACCTTGTTGGTGCTCATGATGACCACACCCGCACTGGCCCTCTTCTACGGCGGCATGACCCGCTCGAAGTCGGTGCTCAACATGATGTTCATGTCCTACGTCGCCATGGCGATCGTCGGGATCATCTGGGTCCTGTGGGGCTACTCGATGGTCTTCGGTGGTGAGGGGACCTTCTTCGCCTCGCCCCTGGAGAACTTCGCGCTCGAGGGCGTCGGGTACGAGGGCTACACCTTCATGGCCTTCCAGTTAACCTTCGCGGTCATCACCACCGCTCTGATCAGCGGCGCGATCGCCGACCGCGTCAAGTTCTCGGCCTGGGTCGTCTTCGTCCCGCTGTGGGCCACGTTGGTCTACTTCCCGCTGGCCCACATGGTCTTCAGCTGCACCGACGACTCGCTGATCTGCGGCCAGATCGGCGCCCAGGACTACGCCGGCGGCACCGCCGTCCACATCAACGCCGGTGTGGCCGGCCTGGTCCTCGCCCTCGTGGTCGGCAAGCGCCTCGGCTTCGGCCGCGAGCCCATGCGCCCGCACAACCTGACCCTCACCATGCTCGGCGCGGCCCTGCTGTGGGTCGGCTGGTACGGCTTCAACGTCGGCTCGCTGATCTTCGACGACTCCCTCGACCCCAGCACCCAGTTCCTCGCCGAGACGGGTCTGACCTTCACCAACACGACCCTGGCCACGATGGCAGCCATCCTCGGCTGGCTGGTGGTCGAGAAGCTGCTGCACGGCAAGGCCACCACCTTGGGTGCTGCCTCGGGCATCGTCGCCGGTCTGGTCGCCATCACCCCGGCCGCCGGCGCGGTCAACGTCCTGGGTGCCTGCGTCATCGGCCTGGTCTCCGGCGCGGTCTGCGCCTGGGCTGTCGGCCTGAAGTTCAAGCTCGGCTTCGACGACTCCCTCGACGTGGTCGGCGTCCACCTCGTCGGCGGCCTCATCGGCACCCTGATGGTCGGCCTCTTCTCCCGTACCGCTCCCGAGGGCAGCAACATCGCCGGCGGCGCCGTGGACGGGTTGTTCTACGGTGGCGGTGTGGAGTCGCTGGTCGACCAGACCCTCGGTGTCCTGGTCGCGGTCGCCTGGTCCGGCATCATCACGCTGCTCATCGCACTGGCCATCAAGTACACGATGGGCTGGCGGGTCAGCGAGGAGGCCGAGATCGACGGTATCGACTTCGACCAGCACGGCGAGACCGCCTACGACCTCAACACCAGCCTGTCCAGCAGCGGCAAGGGCGGTCTCCTGACCGGAGCCGTCCCGCCGAAGAGCGCCACCAGCCCCAGCAAGTCGGAAGGAGCCTCGGCATGAAGCTCGTCACCGCTGTCATCAAGCCGCACAAGTGGGAGGACGTCCGCGAGGCCCTCGAGACCTTCGGCGTCACCGGGATGACCGTCTCGGAGGTCTCCGGCTACGGCCGCCAGAAGGGCCACACGGAGGTCTACCGCGGCGCGGAGTACGACATCGCGCTGGTGCCGAAGATCCGGATCGAGATCGTGGTCGAGGACGACGACGCCGAGGACGTCCTCGGCATCATCGTCAAGACCGCCCAGACCGGTCGGATCGGTGACGGCAAGGTCTGGCTCAGCCCGGTCGAGAGCGTGGTCCGCGTCCGGACCGGCGACCGGGACGCCGCGGCCATCTGAGGAACGGCCCACGCAGTCCGTCCCGGGCCCCGGCGACCACCCCGCGGTGGCCGCCGGGGCCCGGCTCCGCGTCGGGCGGCAGGTCCGCCGCAGGTGCGCCGTACGTCCGGCGGGGGGCCCGGACGAGGGCCCCGGGCGGACCTGCACCGCGGAGGGGCGAGCCGGGTCCGCCGTGGCTCGGGCATGCTGGCCCCCGCGCTCCGGCCGGGACGCAGCAGCCGGCAGGACGCAGGCTGCACCGATCCGCTCCACCGCCAGGACCACGACAGGGGAGACATGAAGCTCGTCACCGCGGTGATCAAGCCGCACAGGTGGGAGGACGTCCGGGTCGCCCTCGAGGCGGCCGGTGTCACCGGCATGACCGTTTCGGAGGTCTCCGGCTACGGCCGCCAGAAGGGCCACACCGAGGTCTACCGCGGCGCTGAGTACGACATCGCGCTGGTGCCGAAGATCCGGCTCGAGATCGTGGTCGACGACGAGGAGGCGGACACCGTGCTGGACGCGATCGTGGCCGCTGCCGCATCGGGCCGGATCGGCGACGGCAAGGTGTGGGTCACCCCCGTCGAGACCGTGGTGCGGGTCCGCACCGGCGACCGGGACTCAGCGGCCCTGTGACCAGCGAGGAGCGCGCCCGACGCACTGCCGAGGCCGACGCGCTCTGCGCTGCGGCGTACGACGCTGCCGGAGGCCCCGGGAACGGCTGTGCCCTCGTGGCTGTCGGCGGGTACGGCCGCGGTGAGCTCGCGCCGCACTCGGACCTCGACGTGGTGCTGGTCCACGACGACGGCGTCGACCCAGGCGAGGCCGCGGGGCAGGTCTGGTACCCGCTCTGGGACTCCGGGAAGACCATCGACCACTCGGTGCGCGGCCTGGGCGAGATGGTGGCTGCGGCCGATGCCGACCTCAAGGTCGCGCTCGGCCTGCTCGACGTGCGGCACCTGGCCGGTGACCCGCACCTCACGCTGCGCCTGCGCACCACGATGCTCGCCCACTGGCGCCGGCACGCCGCGGACCGGCTCCCGGCCCTCCACGCGCTGGTGCGGGCGCGGCACGAGCTGATGGGGGAGCTGGCCCACCGGTCGGTGCCGGACCTGAAGGAGTCCGAGGGCGGGCTGCGCGACACGACCGTGCTCCGGGCGCTGACCGCGACCTGGCTGGTCGACGTGCCCGGCCCCGAGCTGGAGCCCAGCCGGCTGGCGCTGCTGGACGTGCGCGACCTCGTGCAGGGTGCCGCCGGTCGCGCCACCGACCGGATCCAGCCCGAGGCGTGGAGCGAACTGGCCACCGGCCTGGGGCTGCCCGACGCCCGCAGCGCCCAGGTGCACGTGCGCACCCTCGGTCGCCGCACGACCCACCTCTCGCGACTGACCTGGCGTCGGGTCGAGGACTACCTCAAGCGCCCGGAGTCCGCGCGGACCGCCCGCCGCCCCCAGCTGCTCCCCGTCGCACCGGGCGTGGCCCTGTCACGGCGCGAGGTCGTCCTGGACGCCCGGGCCCGTCCCGCCGAGGACCCGGTGCTGCTGCTCCGCGCCGCGGCCGCGGCCTCCGAGCTGGACGCCGTGCTCGCCCCGCCGACCGCGGCGCGGCTGGCGCGGGAGTCCGCTGCCCTGCCGCAGCCGTGGCCGGACGAGGCGCGCCAGCAGCTGGTGCGGATGCTCGCCGGTCCGGGGCTCCTGCACGTGTGGGAGACCCTCGAGGAGACCGGTGCCGTCGACCGGCTGCTCCCCGAGTGGCAGCGCATCCGGCTGCTTCCGCACGCGTCGGCCATCCACCGCTTCACCGTGGACCGGCACGTGGTCGAGACCTGCCTGGAGGCGGCGTCGCTGATCCGGCGGGTAGGGCGTCCGGACGTCCTCATGGTCGCCGCCCTCCTGCACGACATCGGCAAGGGCAGCCTCACCGAGCACAGCGTCGCGGGGGAACCGATCGCGCGCGAGATCGCCACCCGCATGGGCTTCGACGACGAAGCGGTCGAGCTGGTGGCCCGGCTGGTCCGCTGGCACCTGCTGCTCTCCGAGACAGCCACGACGCGCGACCCCGACGACCCGGCCACCGTGGAACGGGTCGCCTCACGGGTGGGCTCGGTCGAGGCGCTGGAGCTGCTGACGGTGCTCACCGAGGCCGACGCCCGGGCGGCCTCGCCGCAGGCCTGGTCGACGTGGCGGGCCAGCCTCGTCCACGACCTCGCGCGCCGCGTGCGCGCCTCCCTCGACTCCGGCGCCGGTGCGCCGCCCCTGCTGGCCGAGGAGGTCGAGGTCCCGCGCGCCGTCCGCAACGGCGAGGTGTCGGTGCGGGTCGAGCAGGTCGGGGACGGGTCGCGGGTCACCGTGGTCGCCCCGGACCGGGTCGGGCTGCTCGCCGACCTCGCGGGGGTCCTCGCCCTGCAGCGCGTCCCCGTCCGTGCGGCCCGTGCCTGGGCCCAGGAGGCCGTCGGGGTCTCGGTGTGGGAGGTCGGCGAGCCCCAGCTGGACGCCGGGGTGCTGCGCGAGAAGCTTGACGCCATCGTGGAGGGCCGCCTCGACCCGGTCCGGCGGCTGCGACCGGCGGCACGGCAGGGGCAGGAGCTGGCGCCGATCGTCGAGGTGCGCCCGGAGGCGTCGAGCACCTCGACGGTGCTGGAGGTGCGCGCCGCCGACCGCCCGGGAGTCATCTACCTGGTCTGCGCGGCGCTGGCCCACCTCGACGTGGCCGTCCGCTCCGCGCACGTCGCGACCCTGGGACCCCAGGCCGTGGACGTGTTCTACCTCCAGGAGGCGGGGGCCGGAGCGCTGTCGGAGACCCGGGCCGCCGAGGCGGCGCATGCGGTGCGGGCGGCCCTCACCGGGGAGCCGGTCGACCAGCCGGCCGACCGGGGTCGCTGAGCACCCGCGGCACGTCGTTAGGCTGGGCGGGTGTTCGCCACCCTCTCCGACCGTCTCGCCGACACCTTCAAGAACCTCCGGGGGAAGGGTCGTCTCTCCGAGGCCGACATCGACGCCACCGCGCGCGAGATCCGGATCGCACTGCTCGAGGCCGACGTCGCCCTGCCGGTGGTCAAGGAGTTCGTGGCCGCGGTCAAGGAGCGGGCGCGCGGCGAGGAGGTCAGCGGTGCGCTGAACCCGGCCCAGCAGGTCGTCAAGATCGTCCACGAGGAGCTCGTCGGCATCCTCGGCGGCGAGACCCGTCGCCTGCGCTACGCCAAGACCGGGCCGACCGTCATCATGCTGGCCGGCCTCCAGGGTGCCGGCAAGACGACCCTGGCCGCGAAGCTCGCGCTCTGGCTGAAGGAGCAGGGCAAGACCCCGATCCTCGTGGCCTGCGACCTCCAGCGGCCCAACGCCGTCAACCAGCTGCAGGTCAACGGCGAGCGGGTCGGCGTCCCCGTCTTCGCACCCGAGCCCGGCAACGGCGTCGGTGATCCCGTCTCGGTGGCGCGGGCCTCGATCGAGGAGGCCAAGCGCAAGCTGCACGACGTCGTCATCGTCGACACCGCGGGCCGCCTCGGTGTGGACGCCGAGCTGATGCAGCAGGCCGCCGACATCCGCGACGCCGTCCAGCCCGACGAGGTGCTCTTCGTCGTCGACGCGATGATCGGCCAGGACGCCGTGACCACGGCCCAGGCCTTCCTCGAGGGTGTCGGGTACGACGCCGTCGTGCTCACCAAGCTCGACGGTGACGCCCGCGGTGGCGCGGCGCTGTCGATCGCGTCGATCACCGGCAGGCCGGTCATGTTCGCCTCCAACGGCGAGAAGCTGACCGACTTCGACCTCTTCCACCCCGACCGGATGGCCTCGCGCATCCTCGACATGGGTGACGTGCTCACCCTGATCGAGCAGGCCGAGAAGGCCTTCGACGCCGAGCAGGCGATGAAGGCGGCCGACAAGCTCTCCGGCAAGGGCGGCGAGTTCACCTTGGTCGACTTCCTCGAGCAGATGCAGCAGGTCCGCAAGCTCGGCTCGATGTCGAAGATCATGGGGATGCTGCCCGGGATGGGGCAGTTCCGAGACCAGCTCGAGAACTTCGACGAGCGCGAGATCGACCGGATCCAGGCGATCATCTACTCGATGACCCCCGCTGAGCGGGAGAACCCGAAGATGATCGACGGCTCCCGGCGCCAGCGGATCGCCAAGGGCTGCGGCCGCACCGTCACCGACGTCAACCAGCTCGTGGACCGCTTCTTCGAGGCGCGCAAGATGATGACCCAGCTGGCCCGTGGCGGCGGCATGCCGGGGATGCCCGGCATGCCGGGGATGCCCGGGATGGGGGGCGGCAAGGGCCGCAAGCCCAAGCAGCAGCAGAAGAAGGGCAAGGGCGGCAAGCGCGTCTCGGGCAACCCGGCGAAGGCCGCGCAGGAGAAGGAGGCCGCCAAGGAGAAGGCGGCCGCCGGGGGCAACCCGTTCGGCAACCCCGGGGCCGAGCCGGTCGACTACGAGAAGGCCGCGGCCGAGCTCAACCTGCCCAAGGACTTCTCCAAGTTCCTGAAATGACCGACCGCCGAACCGTCACCTTCGAACCCCCGAGCCGTCAGTTCTGCTCGCTCGGCGGTCCACGAGTGACGGGTCGAGGGTGCAGAACTGACGGTTCGGCGGGTCTGTGAGGAGCACGCTGGTCGTCGACGCCGCCAACGTCGTGGGCGCCCGGCCCGACGGCTGGTGGAAGGACCGGGCCGGGGCGGCACGCCGCCTCCACGAGGAGCTGCTCGTCGCCGACGTGCCCGGCGACGAGGTCGTGCTGGTCCTGGAGGGTGGCGCCAAAGCCGGGGTGAAGCCGGGGCGGGACGCGCACGTGCGCACCGTCCACGCGCCCAAGGACGGTGACTCCGCGATCCTGGCCGAGGCCCGACGTGCCGCCGAGCAGGGGCGCGAGGTCACCGTGGTCACGGCCGACCGGGCGCTGGCGGCCAACGTCGGGGGCGTCGGCGCGCGGGTCGTCGGGCCGTCCTGGCTGCTGGACCGCCTGGCCTGAGCCGCGCGAGGAACCCGAGCGCCTCGGGCGTGTCCCTCGGCTCCATGGCCTGCTACGCGGCGGCCGAGCGTCGAGGGACACGCCCTAAGGTCGTCGCATGACGACTCTCAGGTTCTCGGGTCCGGTGCTGTCCGAGGCGGGGGAGGAGCACCGCGACCTCTACGTCGTGGACGGCCGGATCACCTTCGAGCCCCAGCCGGGGGCGGAGACCGTCGCCACCGGCTGGATCGTCCCCGGCCTGGTCGACGCCCACAACCACCTCGGGCTCGAGGACGGCGGCGCGATCTCCGAGGAGGAGACCCTCGCCCAGGCGCTCGCCGACCGCGACTCCGGTGCGCTGCTGCTGCGCGACTGCGGCTCGCCCACCGACACCCGGTGGGTCCAGGAGCGTGAGGACCTCCCGCGGCTCATCCGCGCCGGGCGGCACCTCGCGCGCACGAGGCGCTACATCAGGAACTTCGCCCACGAGGTCGAGCCCGAGCAGCTGCCGGCGTACGTCGCCCAGGAGGCGCGCCACGGCGACGGCTGGGTCAAGCTCGTCGGCGACTGGATCAGCCGCGACACCGGTGACCTCGAGCCCTCCTTCCCGGTCGAGACCTTCGCTGCCGCGATCGACGCCGCCCACGCCGAGGGCGCCAAGGTGACCGCGCACTGCTTCGGCCGCGACGTCCTGCAGGGGCTGCTCGACGCGGGCATCGACTGCCTCGAGCACGGCACCGGGCTCTCGGTCGACCAGGTCGAGCAGATGGCCCGCCAGGGTGTCGCGCTCGTCCCGACCGTGCAGCAGACCGGCAAGTTCCCCGAGTTCGCGGCCGCCGGTCGGGAGAAGTTCCCGGCGTACGCCGCAACGATGGACTCCCTGGCCGCCCACCGCCGCGAGGCGCTGATGTCGGCCCACGAGGCGGGTGTCGCCCTCTACGTCGGCTCCGACGGGGGCGGGACCGGACGCCACGGCTACCTGTGGGAGGAGGCCCGGGCGATGCACGAGATGGGCATCCCGGCCGCCGACGTCCTCGCCGCCGCCACGTGGCGGGGGAGGCAGTGGCTGGGCTTCGCCGGTCTCGAGGAGGGCGCCGAGGCCGACCTCGTGGTGCTCGAACGCGACCCGCGCGCCGACCTCTCGGCGCTGGCCGAGCCGACGTGCGTGGTGCTGCGGGGTCAGGTCGTGGGCGGACCCGCCTGATCAGGGCTGGGGCAGGTCAGGGAGCCGGCTGCCGGCCGCGACCCCGCGCACGAGCGTCACGAGGAGCACGATCCCGCCGGCCAGGACCAGCACCGCGGCCAGCCCGATCGTGGCGAGCAGCTGCCCGACCAGGCCCAGCCCCTCGATCCGGGGACCGATCTCCACGGCGTCGCGGTCCGAGGCCCCGGCCGCGTCGCAGGTCATCTCGACCTCGGCCTGCGGGGCGTCGAACACCCACCTGGCCTCCCAGGGGCCCGAGGACCCGGACGAGCGGGTGAAGCTGCCGCCCACCGGGCGCAGCGGCAGCGACGTCCCGTCGGCCGCGACCTCGCAGCGCGGGGGCAGGACCGAGGAGTCGACCCAGACGAAGTGCTCCCCGGCACCGACGTCGACCACGTGCGGCCGCCCGTCCAGGGGCACCGTGGCCTCGATGTCGAAGAAGCCACGGAAGGCCAGCACCAGGCCCACCACCCCCACCACCACGCCGAGCGCGAGCAGGACGCCGCCGAGCACCAGTCGTCGTACGAGCATGGCGGCAGTCTGGCCGATTTCGGGGCCCCGGGCGGTTCTGGCATCATCTACGGCTGAGTCCTGCCCGGTGGGAACCCTCTCAGTCCCGCCCGAGGCAGAGCCCTCGAGGAGCACCAGCCCGGTCCCCACCTGGTCGGCGTGCGCCTCACCACCTTCCACCATCGAGGAGACACCACAACCGTGGCCGTCAAGATCCGCTTGAAGCGCCTGGGCAAGATCCGGGTGCCGCAGTACCGCATCGTCATCGTCGACTCGCGCAAGAAGCGCGACGGTCGGGTGATCGAGGAGATCGGCAAGTACCACCCCAAGGAGGACCCCTCGTACATCGAGGTCGTCTCCGACCGGGCGCAGTACTGGCTCGGCGTGGGCGCGCAGCCGTCCGACGCCGTGGCCGCGATCCTGAAGATCACCGGTGACTGGCAGAAGTTCAAGGGCCTGCCGGGCACCGAGGGCACACTGAAGATCAAGGAGCCCAAGGCCGACAAGCTCGAGATCTTCAACGCCGCGCTCAAGGAGGCCGACGGCGACGGCGCCGCGGCCACCACGAAGAAGGCGAAGAAGGCCGAGCCCAAGGCCGAGGAGCCCGCCGCGGAGGAGCCGAAGGCCGAGGAGGCCGCCGAGGCCCCCGCCGCCGAGGAGGCGCCCGCCGCCGAGGCCGCTGCCGACGAGAAGGCCGAGGCCTGAGCGAGATGCTCGCCGAGGCGCTGGAGCACCTGGTGCGCGGCATCGTCGACAACCCCGACGAGGTCAGCGTGCGCGACAAGACGCTGCGTCGCGGCTCCGTGCTCGAGGTCCGGGTCCACCCCGACGACCTCGGCAAGGTGATCGGCCGGGGCGGTCGCACCGCGAGCGCCTTCCGCACCGTGGTCAGCGCGCTGGCCGGTCGTGACGGTGCCCGCGTCGACTTCGTCGACGTGGACCGTCGACGGTAGGCAACGTCTGCACCCACCGACCCGTCAGAGATGATCTGGCGGGTCGGTGGCATTTCCGGGGCCAGCCCGGGCCCAGCGAGGAAGGGAGCGCCCCTGTGGAGGGCATCGAGGTCGTCGTCGGACGGATCGGCAAGCCGCACGGCATCCGTGGCGAGGTCACCGTCGACGTGCGCAGCGACGAGCCCGAGCGGCGCTTCGCCGTCGGCGCCCGGTTGCGGGCGCAGGCCCCGCGGGGGGCGGCCGGCGTGCCGGCGTACCTCACCGTCGCGCGCACGCGCTGGCACCAGGGCGTGCTGCTCGCCGGCTTCGAGGAGGCCGGTGACCGCACCGCCGCCGAGGGCCTGCGCGGCACCGTCCTGCACGTGACCCTCGACCCCGACGAGGTGCCGGAGGACCCGGAGGAGTTCTACGACCACCAGCTGGTCGGGCTGGCGGTCCACGACCTCGACGGAGCCGTCATCGGCACCGTCTCCGGCGTGGTGCACGGCGGCGCCCAGGACCTGCTCCAGGTGAAGGCCACCGACGGGCGCGACACGCTGGTGCCGTTCGTCGCTGCGCTGGTGCCCGAGGTCGACGTGGCCGGCGGCCGCGTCGTCGTCGCCGACCGGCCCGGGCTGGTCACGCCGCTGCCCGAGGACGACTGAGCCGGGTGGTGGGCATGCGGCTCGACTACGTCACGATCTTCCCCGAGTACCTCGACGCGCTCGGTGTCTCGCTGCCCGGCAAGGCGGTCGAGAAGGGGCTGCTCGAGCTGCACGTGCACGACCTGCGCACCTGGACCACCGACCGGCACCGGACCGTCGACGACACGCCGTACGGCGGCGGGGCCGGCATGGTGCTGAAGCCCGAGCCGTTCGGTGAGGCGCTGGACGCGCTGGCCGTGGACGGGGCGACCGTGGTCGTGCCGACCCCCGCCGGGCGGCCGTTCACCCAGGCGATGGCCCGCGACCTGGCCACCCGGGAGCGGCTGGTCTTCCTGTGCGGCCGCTACGAGGGCATCGACCAGCGGGTGCTCGACCACGTCGCCGAGCGCGCCGAGCTGGTCGAGGTGTCCCTGGGCGACTACGTCCTCAACGGCGGGGAGGTCGCCGCCCTGGCGATCACCGAGGCCGTCGTGCGGCTGTTGCCGGGCTTCATGGGCAACGCCGCGTCCCTGGTCGAGGAGTCCCACGAGTCCGGGCTGCTCGAGCACCCCGTCTACACCAAGCCAGCCTCCTGGCGCGGTCACGAGGTGCCCGAGGTGCTGCTCTCGGGCCACCACGGGGCGATCGCCGCCTGGCGGCAGGAGCAGGCGGTGCGCCGGACCGCCGAGCGCCGGCCCGACATGCTCACCGCGGAGGACCGGCCCGAGGACCTCGCCTGAGATTTCCGGGGCTCCCGTCCGCTGTGGCAGACTTCCCTGCTGGCCCGTGTCGGCCGAAGGGTCGCTCCGAGGAACACACGGAGGACCTGCGCCGGGCCCCTGCCACAGGGGGAGTCCTGCGCCGCCGGCCGCGACGACCGGGCCGCACCCGAACACCTCACACACCGCGGCTGACCTGTGGCACTCGCGAGGAGAATCATGACGAACGTGATCGCCGACATCGGCAGCGCCATCAAGCGCGACGACGTCCCGGACTTCCGCGCCGGTGACACCATCAAGGTCCACGTGAAGGTCGTCGAGGGCAACCGCTCGCGCGTCCAGATCTTCCAGGGCGTGGTCATCCGCGTGCACGGCTCCGGCATCGGCCGCACCTTCACCGTCCGCAAGGTCTCCTTCGGCGTCGGCGTCGAGCGCACCTTCCCGCTGCACTCCCCGATCTTCGAGACGATCGAGGTCGTGACCCGCGGTGACGTGCGTCGCGCCAAGCTCTACTACCTGCGCAACCTGCGCGGCAAGAAGGCGAAGATCAAGGAGCGCCGCGAGGCCTGATCCCACGTTCGCAGGTCGATGCGGGGAAGCAGCATCCTGCTCCTTACACTTCCCGCGTGACCAGTGACAGCGACGAGCCCACGACCGCGAGGTCCGTGGGCTCGTCCCGTTCCCGGGGCCTGCCGCTGTGGGCCGAGACCGTGCTCCTGCTCGTCGGGGCGGTGGTGCTCGCCCTGCTGATCAAGACGTTCCTCGTGCAGGCGTTCTTCATCCCTTCGGTCTCGATGGAGCCGGGCCTGGAGGAGGACGACCGGATCCTGGTCGAGAAGTGGTCGGGCTGGTTCGGCGGCGAGCCGGAGCGCGGCGACGTCGTGGTCTTCGAGGACCCGGGCGGCTGGCTCACGGCGGGCGAGGCCAGCGAGCCCACCAACCCGTTGGGCTCGTTCTTCGCCCGCATCGGCCTGCTGCCGACCGGCGGGCACCTGGTCAAACGCGTCATCGGTGTCCCGGGTGACGTCATCGAGTGCTGCGACGTCGAAGGCCGCATCACCGTCAACGGGGTCGCCCTCGACGAGGACGCCTACGTGCTGGAGGACAAGGCCGCCCAGTGCCGGGGGCCGATGACCGGCAACTGCGACTGGACCGCCGGGCCCGTGCCCGAGGGGACGGTCTTCGTCATGGGGGACAACCGGGTCAACTCCGCCGACTCCACGGTCCACCTGTGCCTGGAGGACGAGACCGAGTGCGTGCCCGGTGACGAGTTCGTGCCGGTCGAGCTGGTCACCGGTCGCCTCTGGACCACGGTGTGGCCCTTCGAGAACTTCGGCGGCCCGCAGGAGACCGACGCCTTCGACGACGTCCCCGACCGCTCCGACGACGCGCCCGACTCCGCCGCCTCCTCCCTCGACACCGCCGGTAGCGGGTCCCGGTAGGGCGCTCCCGTGTCCGTCCTGCCCCGGGGAGCCACGGTCCGGCGTGACGCCGGGCCCTACGGCTACGAGCGCGCCCTGCGCCGGCACGGCATCACCCACGTCGCCGGGGTCGACGAGGCGGGCCGCGGTGCCTGTGCCGGGCCGCTGGTCGCGGGCGCCGTGGTGCTCCCCCCGGGGCGCGCCGGGGTGGTGCCGGGCCTGGCCGACTCCAAGCTGCTGACCGCCGGGGCCCGCGAACGCTGCTACGAGCAGGTCGTGCGCCGCGCGCTGGCCTGGTCGGTCGTGGTCGTCCCGCACGACGAGTGCGACCGGCTGGGCATGCACGTGGCCAACATCGAGGCCCTGCGTCGCGCCGTGGCGCTGCTCGACGTCGCGCCGGACTACGTCCTGACCGACGGCTTCCCGGTGGACGGACTGGGGGTCCCCGGTCTGGCGATGTGGAAGGGGGACCGCGTGGCCGCGTGCATCTCGGCCGCGAGCGTGGTCGCCAAGGTCACCCGCGACCGCATCATGGACGACCTCGACGGCCAGTGGCCGGCGTACGACTTCAGGACGCACAAGGGCTACATCACCGAGGCGCACACCGCTGCCCTCACCGAGCACGGGCCCTCGCCCGTGCACCGGATGTGCTTCGTCAACGTGCGTCGCGCGGCCGGCCTGGAGGACCAGCGTCTAGAGTCGAGGGCGTGAGCGCCGAGGACCTCGAGAAGTACGAGACCGAGATGGAGCTGACGCTCTACCGGGAGTACCGCGACGTCGTCGGGATCTTCAAGTACGTCGTCGAGACCGACCGGCGCTTCTACCTGTGCAACCAGGTCGACGTGAAGGCGCGCACCGAGCAGGGCGACGTCTTCTTCGAGGTCTCGATGAGCGACGCGTGGGTGTGGGACATGTACCGGCCGGCCCGCTTCGCCAAGAACGTGAAGGTCCTGACCTTCAAGGACGTCAACGTCGAAGAGCTGCAGGCCTCCGACTTCGAGCCGCCGCAGTCCTGATCCCCCTCCCGTCGGCCGCGCCGACGACCGGCTGAGGGTGCGAACGGGTCGACCGTCTAGTCCACCTGGGCCATATTGCGTCACGAACCCCCACTTCCGACGTCCCCCTTCCGTACTGTGAGGGGCGGGAGAGACCGTCTCGGGTTTCGAAGTCGAGGTAGAGCATGGTGACCTGGCGCCCGGCGCGGAGGGAGCGCGGTGCCGCGGCAGTCGAGTTCGCACTCGTCGTGCCGCTGCTGCTCACCCTTGTCTTCGGCATCATCAGCTACGGCTACCTACTCAGCTTTCGCCAGTCCTTGAGTCAAGCGGCAGCCGAGGGGGCGCGTGCCGCCGCCGTGGCGCCGGCAACGTCGAATCGCCAGGCGATCGCCTTCGCGGCGGTGGGCTCGACACTCGACGCGACGTGCGCGGACGACGCCGACTTCTTGACGTGCTCGACCGCGAGTCCGCCGGGCTGTCGTTGTCTGGAGGTGAGCGTGCGCTGGGACTACGCCGCCGACCCGAGCAAGCCCAAGTTCGTGTTCGGGTTTGCCCTCCCTGAGACCTTGACGTACACCTCGACGGTCCAGGTGAACCAGGTGGATGCCCCGTGACGGCCGTGTTCCAGGCGCTGACGCGGGCAGTGCGCCGCCGTGCCGCGACCCGAGACGAGGCCGGTGCCGTTGCGGTAATGGCTGCGGCCTTGGCCCTAGTGCTGCTGGTGAGCGCGGCGTTCGCGGTGGACCTCGGTCGCCAGCGCGTGGTCCGGGCCGACATGCAGGCCCTGGCCGATGTGGTCGCGTTGGATGCGGCCCGGGTCCTCGACGGTCGACCGGCCAGTCGGGTCCTGGCCCCGCTGCCGACGGACGGCCTGCCGTCGCTCAGTGCGGCGGTCTCCGCGTCCGTGGCGCGCAACGGAAGCTCGTTAGGGGAGATCGTGCGCGTCACTCCGACGCTGGTCTTCCTGACCTCGGACGGAAACGGTGCGATCGTGCCCGAGCGGGTCGGCGGCGCGCTCAAGCCGGTTCCTCCCGGTGCGGTGCCTGACGCTGTGCTGATCGAGGCCGTCGGTTCGATCGACTTCGGGTTCGCGCGGGTCATCGGGGTCGAGTCCGGCAGCGCCCGGCGAACCGCGATCGCTGACGCCCAGCCGGTGGCTTGCCTGGCAGTCGGCTCGTACGCTGCTGGCCTGGACACAGGCCAGTCCGTCCTGCTCAATGCGTTGCTCGGACGACTCCTGGGGTCGTCGGTCAACCTCAGCGCTGCCGGCTACCAGGGTCTGGCTGCCAGCGAGATCACGCTGCTCGAACTGATCGACGGCCTGCCGCTGGTGAATGTCGACACCCTGACGGTCGCCGACGCCGACCAGGTCCTCGCGACCGAGTTGAGCGTCGCGACGATCCTCGATGCCGCTGTCACCGCTCTGTCGACCTCGGACGACGAGGTCTCGGCGTCCGTACTCGCCGACCTTCGCGCGCTGGTCGCGAAGATCGGCGTGGCGGTCGACCTCGGACTTCTCGACGATCTGACGCTGGGAACGTTGTTGGGGATCACCCAAGGTGGACAGACGGCGCTGACCACCTCCGTCAACGTCCTGGACCTCGTGGTGGCCGCGGTGGAGGTCGCCAACGGGCAGTACGCCATCGATGTGCCCGATCTGGCGGTGAGCACCGGAGCACTGCCGGGTGGCCTGGGTGCCCTGTCGCCGGCGGTCGATGTCACCGGCACCGTGGGGGTCCTGCCGCGGCCCCGTCGGGGGTGCGGCCCGCGGGGCCTCAGGGTCAGGACCGCCGGTGTGGACGTGAACCTAGGGGTCGCCACGAGTGTGAACGCGGGGGCCGTGGGCGGCCTGCTGGGCTCCAACCCCCTGGCCAACCTTCGCATCGACCCGGTGCGCGTCGACGTCGGCGTGAGCGCTGCGGAGTCCATTGCCACCCTGGTGGACATCAAGTGCGGCACAGCGGCGGGTCCGGCCGAAGCAGAGGGTATCGACGTGTCGGTGGCGTCGTCGTTGGCAGCCGCCACCGTGGGCTTGGCCCCAGTTCGGGTTCGGACTGACGTCCTGAGCATTCTCCCCGGAGCGCCCGCGGCCAGTCTGGACCTCTCGGTGTCGCTCGCCGGGCCGGTCCAGACGATGCAGCCGCCCTGGACTCCGGTTCAGCAGTTCCGCACCCCACCGCAGTCGTACGGGGACGCGTTGCGCTTCGGTTCCGGCGACCTCGTGAGCGGGCTGGTGCCCAGTAGCCTCGCCCTGCGGGTCAACGGCAGCGTTTCCGTCGCGGGCTACCCCGCGATTGCGATCACCGACGGTGCGGTGGATCTCGCTGGATTCGGGTTCCTCGCGCGCGAGGTCCTCGAACCCCTTCTGTCGGCGATCCTCACAGAGGTGACAGGTCGACTGCTGCCCGTGCTGGTCACGGCAGTTGTGAATCCCGCGCTTCAACTGGTCAATTGGCTTGTCGGAGACATCCTGGGACCGACGCTCGGCCTCACGGTGGCGGGCGCGGACGTCTTCCCCCTGCCGCGGCCATCCTGCAACTCGGTGGCGCTGCGCGGCTGAGCGTTCCGAGGTGACCGCGGTGCCGCCGCCAGCTCGGCCGAGATGATCACGCCTGGCCTTCCCTCGCTCCTGCCTCGAAGGCCCTCGAGGCACCGGGCGAGGGACAGATCTCAGCATGGATGACTGGACCGGGGACCTCAGAACGGGCTGGATCGAAATCCTCAGCCGCCCAGCACAGAGGCCGATAGGCGACTTGGGGTCTTCGGGCTGCGGGAGGTGCCGGACCGTGCAGGACCTGACCGTGTCGCGCTCACGACGCGCTTCGGAGGAGGGTGCAGTCGCCGTCGAGGCCGCCCTCGTCATCGCTGCTCTCCTGGTCCCGTTGCTCCTCGGAGTGGTCACCTGGGGCGACTACTTCTTCCGCGCCCAGCGGGTGGACACCCTGGCGCCGGGCGTCCCGGTGGGGGGTGTTGCCGGCGAGTTCACGTGCCAAGGGCTGAAAGACCGTGTGGCGAGCACTGTCGTGGACGTCGTCGGCGACCTCGACGCGAGTTTGGTCGGTATCGAAGTCAGCGACGTGACCGTGAGCGTGGTCGAGGTGCTGCCCGACGTGGGTGTCGTGGTCGACATCCACATCGAGACTCCACTCGTCGGGGGCCTGGCCTCCCTCATCCCCCTGCCGGGCGGCGGGTCGATCGTGACGGACTTCAGCCAGCGTCTCGAGGACGTGACCGTCACCGACGCGGTGTGCACATGAGCGCCCGGTCCCTCCCGCGCCGAGAGCGGAAGAACGAGCACGGCGCCATCGCGGTGCTGACGGCGCTGGTCAGTGTCGTCCTGCTGGTGGTCGCCGGCCTTGCCGTCGACATCGGCAACACCTGGGCACGTCGAGGACAGCTGCAGGTGCAGGCCGACCGAGCGGCGACGTACGCCGCCGCCTTCCTGCCCGCCGACAGCGCTGCTGACCAGCTGGAGCTGGCCAAGGGTGTCGCCTACTACTTCGCTTGCCACACGGTGTTGGGTCAACGGCAGCTCGACGCCTCGATCCCGGCGTGTCCCGCGGACGCCTCGTCCGTGACCTTGGACGCCTACGCCGACCGGCTGCTCGACGACGGGATGGTCACTTTCCCCGCCCGAAACCAGGTGAAGGTCGTGACGCCGTGGGCCCGCGTGGAGTTCGGGTTTGGTCAGGTGGCGGGCGCCGACGGCACGACCCAGCGGAAGTCTGCCACCGCGAGGGTGACCTCACCGGGAATGCTGGCGCCGATGGCTCTCTCGCTGGACTGCTTGCTCGACGTCGGCGCCAACGTCCTGGGGGGGGCAGGAGTGCCGTTCGGCTACATCTCCACCACCCACCAGGGCGGCGGCACCGTCTCGGCCACCACCACCTGGCCCTCTGCGATGAGCTACGCCGACGATCCCCGGCTCAATGGGATCGCTCCGGGCCGGATCCCCCAACAGCTCCTGGGCACCACGCCGACGGTCCAGGTGAGCGGCAGTCAGTGGCCGACGCTGGGCTCCCACCAGCGCTACGTCGTGGTCTTCCGCCAAGGCGAGGGACCCACTGCCGTGACCCAGGAGGTCACTGGGGCTCTCGTGCTCGACGGCGGTAACAACCGACGCCGGGTCGGCCATATCCCTGTGCCGGTTCCCGCGGCGGTGGCTGCGACCACCGGGAGCTGGCAGGTCAAGGTGGTGGTCGAGAACCTCACCACTCTTGGTGCTCCGGTCAGCCGTACCTACTCCTCAGACACCTCGACCTTCGACGTCGACGCGCTGGTGACACCGACAGCTGTCTCCTGCGGACGTCTGCTCAAGTCACCTCGCGGTGGGACCCAGGCCAACATCAACTTCGTGCAGAACCTGCAGGAGGGCATCGACCACTTGCTCAACCAGCATCCGAGCCTGGTCTCCCGGGGGACCAGCCTGAACAACCTCTCGCTCAGCCAGCTCACCACGCTCCTCGACCTCACCGAGTGCGCTGGGACCGACGTGAAAGACACCAATGGGGTCCAGCCGGGCCAGACGCCGAGCTGTGTGGTCACGAACATGAGCAACGCCTACGAAGCAGGCTTCACGCCCGGCATGATCGGCAGCGACGGACGGCTGGCCTGTACAAGCGATCATCCCTGCCGGCCCGGGAAGTCCTTCACGTTCAACGGGGTTGCTCTCAACAACGACCTCTTCACCGACTTCGTCGAGAACACCTCGCTGCTGACCTCAGACACGTTCTTCAACCTCGACACTTACCTCGGCACGGGGCTCCCGGTGGTCACCCCGGAGTCCAACCTCTCCCGAGACCTCTACAACTCCCACCGCTTCATGTGGGTGGCGGTCGTCTCCACGGCGGGGGCGGTGTCGGCTGTACAGGCCGGGGACTATCCCATCGTCACGTTCCGTCCGATCTTCATCACGCAGGCCTCCGCCCTGAGCGGCGTGCTTCCGCTCCTCGACAGCGGCCTGCTGTCGTCGCTGTTCCCGACCCTGTCCAGCGCACTCACCCTCCTCGACAGCGCGATGACGACGCTCCTGCAGCCAGGGCTGACCGATCAGAACGGACTGATGGTGGGCGCCTCCGGCGACCTGTCGGCGGTCCGCTTCATGTCGATCACCCCGGACGCCCTGCCCGCCGTCCCAGCGGACTACGCAGGTCCCGAGGCCGAGTACCTCGGCGTCGGCCCTCGCATCGTCAGGCTCGTCGAGTGAGCGGGCCCCGACGCTGCGACCGCGGGAGTGTCGTGGTGGAGTTCGCGCTGGTGGTCCCACTGGTGCTGCTGATCCTGGTGGGAGTGGTCCAGTACGGCTACCACTACTGGGCTATGCAGACCGCCGCAGCGTCGGCCCGCGAGGCGGCACGTCGTCTGATCGTGGGCACCGACCCCACGTGCACGGTCGCCGAGGCCCAAGACCGAGCGGGCGGTCCCGCCGTCGGAACCCTCGCGCCCTCCGTGGTGTACCGTTACCACAACGCTACGAACACTGCCAAGCGCGGCGCCTTGGTCACGGTCACCGTCACCATCCAGTCGCTCGACATCGGCCTGGTACCGCTGCCCTCGGGTGGCGTGGTGACCCAGTCGGCCACCAACCGGGTCGAGAACGTGCCAGTCGACCCGCTGCTCTGCGTCGCTCCCTGAGCTGAACCGCGAGACATCCACAGGACGGTTTCCGGAACCGGTCTTCCCCAGGACCCGTTCTAGCCGGCCACGAGCCCTCGTGCCCGGGTCAGGCTCCCTCCCAGGAGGTGGGCGATGACCCAGGACGGACGAACGGCACGGCAGGCCCTCGGGGCGTACGGTGAGCGGGTGGCGGCCCAGCACCTGGAGGCGGCGGGTCTGGAGGTGCTGGACCGCAACTGGCGCTGCCCGGAAGGTGAGCTCGACCTGGTGCTGCGCGAGGGCGCGGTGCTGGTCGTGTGCGAGGTGAAGACCCGGACCGGTGAGGACGGGTCCGGGCCGCACGAGGCGATCACCCCGGTGAAGCTGGAGCGGCTCCAGCGGCTGGCGGAACGCTGGCAGGTCGAGCACGGGATCCGCGCCGAGGACGTGCGCCTCGACCTGGTCGCCGTGCACCACCCCCGCCGGGGCGCAGCGCGGGTCGAGCACGTGCGGGGGCTGCTCTGATGCCGGTCGCGACCGCCCGCACCGTCTCCCTCGACGGCGCCGTGGGGCACCTCGTCACCATCCAGGCCGACGTCTCGCCGGGACAGGTGCGGGTCGACCTGGTGGGCCGGGTCGACCAGGCGCTGGGCGAGGCCCGCGACCGGGTGCGCATGGCCATCATCAACTCCGAGCTCGACTGGCCCGCGACCAAGCGCGTGACCGTGCTGCTGTCGCCGGCCGACCTGCACAAGCGCGGCACCCACCACGACCTCGGCATCGCCCTGGCGGTGCTCGCGGCCGAGGGGAGCATCGCCCCCGAGCTGCTGGCGCACTGCCTGTTCGTGGGTGAGCTGACCCTCGACGGAAGCCTGCGCAGCGTCCGCGGCGTGCTCCCGATGGTCCTTACGGCCCGCGAGCACGGCATCACCACCGTCGTGGTCCCGGAGCCGCAGGCCGAGGAGGCGATGATGGTCCCGGGCACCACCGTCTTCGGGGTGCGGTCACTGGCCCAGGCCATCGCGGTCCTCTCCGGGCAGCCCCTGCCGGAGGCACCACCGGTCGTCCGCTCCGCCGGCGCCAACCTGCTGCACTGGCGCGGTTCCTCGCGCCACGAGGACGTCGACCTCGCCGACGTGCTGGGGATGGACGACGCCCGGTACGCCCTGGAGGTCGCCGCCGCCGGCGGTCACCACTTGATGCTGTCCGGGCCCAAGGGTGCCGGGAAGACGACGCTGGCCGAGCGGATCCCCACGATCCTGCCGGACCTGGCGCCGGAGGAGTCGCTGGAGCTCACCGCGATCCACTCGCTGGCCGGTGTCCTCGACCCCGGTGCGGGGATGATCGTGCGCCCGCCGTACTCCGCGCCCCACCACGACGCCAGCAAGACCAGCATCGTGGGCGGCGGCTCCGGCCAGGTCCGTCCGGGCGAGCTGAGCCGCACCCACGCCGGGGTGCTCCTGCTCGACGAGTTCCCGCTCTTCCGCCGTGACGTGATCGAGGCGCTGCGCGAGCCGCTGGAGAACGGCGAGATCACCGTTGCCCGGGCCGAGGAGCTGGTGACCCTGCCGGCCAGGACGATCCTCGTCGTCGCGGCCAACCCATGCCCCTGCGGCGAGCACCGCCCCGACGTCGGCAAGGACACCTGCCGCTGCAAGCCGGTGGCGCTGCGGGAGTACCGCTCGCGCCTCACCGGCCCGGTCGCCGACCGGATCGACATCACCCGGCACGTCCAGCCGCTCAGCCCACACCAGCGGGTCGACCGCTTCGCCGCCCGCGAGGACTCCGCCACCGTCCGGGCCCGGGTGGAGGCCGCGCGGGCCCGGCAGGCCGAGCGGTACGCCGACACCGGCTGGCGGCTCAACGCGCACGCGACCGGAGTGGCGCTGCGCGACCGTTGGCCGCTCACGGCGTCGGCCACCCGCACCCTCGACGAGCACGTGGTCAAGGGAGCGTTGACCAACCGCGGTGCCGTGCGCGTGCACCGGCTGGCCTGGACCGTGCACGACCTGGACCCGTCCTCGACCGGGGCCCCGGGCCCGGCGGCGCTCGACGTCGCCTTGCGGCTGCGGCAGGGCCGGCCGCTGCTGGACTCCACCGTCCGCGGTCGGGCGTGCAGCGCATGAGCGCCGTGAGCGGGCGCCGGGTCGACCCGGCGGTGGACGAGGACCGGCTGCACCGGGTGGCGGTCGCGCACCTGACCGAGCCGGGGGACCCGCGGGTGTCCGGGCTGGTCGACGACCTGGGTGCCGCCGTCGTCCACGACGGGCTGCTCCGCGGCCTGGACCTCGAGGGCCTCGGCATCGACGCGGCGGCGCGGATCGGTGCCCTGGAGCCGGAGCGCGCCCTCGAGCAGGCCCACCGCGCCGGGCTCCGGTTCGTCGTCCCCGGCGACTCCGAGTGGCCCGTCCGGCTCGACGACCTGGTCCGGGCAGCGCCCGTCGGCCGCCACGGCGGCCGGCCCCTGGGGCTGTGGGTGCGCGGACCGCTGGGGCTCGACGAGCTGGACGCCTCCGTCGCGCTCGTCGGGGCCCGCGCTGCGACGACGTACGGCACCGACACGACGGCCCGCCTCGCGGTCGGCGCGGCGGACGCGGGGTGGACCGTCGTGTCCGGGGCGGCCTTCGGCATCGACCAGGCCGCCCACCGCGGGGCGATCGCGGGTGGTGGCCGCACGGTCGGGGTGCTCGCCTGCGGCGCCGACCGGGTCTACCCCCAGGCCCATGCCCGGCTCATCGACCACCTCGCCGAAGAGCACTGCATCGTCTCCGAGACGGTGCCGGGAGGGGCGCCGACCCGGATCCGGTTCCTCAGCCGCAACCGGCTGATCGCCGCGCTCACCCAGGGCACGGTCGTGGTCGAGGCGGCCGTGCGCAGCGGAGCCCTCAACACCGCCAACTGGGCCGGCCGCCTGCACCGACACCTCATGGGCGTCCCGGGCCCGGTCACCAGTGCCCAGTCGGCCGGGGTGCACCAGATGCTGCGGGAGGACGCTGCGCTGGTGGTGACCCGTTCCGAGGAGCTGCTGGAGACGCTCGCGCCGGCGGGAGAGCGCACGACGGCGCGGATCCGTGGAGCGGACGGCCCGCGGGACCGGCTGACCCACCGGCAGCGCCAGGTGCTGGAGGCGGTGCCTCTGCGGCGGCCGGCCGACGACTTCTCCATCGCGGGGACCGCCGGGCTGGCGCCGTTGGAGGTGCGGGGCACGCTGCTCGTGCTGGCCGAGCAGGGCTACGTGCAGCGCGAGGGCGTGGGCTGGCGCCTCGCCGACGCGGATCCCCGAGCACCCGGCCAACCCTTCCTAGACTCGACCGGGTGAGCGAGGAGGAAGGGACGACCGACGCCCTCCCCGCCGCGTTCACCCAGGTCCTGGCCGACTACCGCCGCCACCTCGAGGCCGAGCGGGACCTCTCGGCCCACAGCGTGCGGGCCTACCTCACCGACGTGGGGAGCCTGCTCGAGCACGCCCGGCGGCTCGGCCACACGGAGCTGGGCACCCTCGAGCTGCGGACCCTGCGCAGCTGGCTGGCCCAGCAGCAGTCGCTGGGCCGCAGCCGCACGACGCTGGCCCGGCGTGCCACGGCGGCGCGCGTGTTCACGGCGTGGCTCGCCCGCACCGGCCGGGTGCCGGCCGACCCCGGCTCCAGCCTGGCCAGTCCGCGGGCGCACCGGGTGCTGCCTCCCGTCCTGCGCAAGGACGAGGCCGAGGCGCGGGTGCACGCGGCCGCGGAGCACGCCGACGACGGCAGCCCGATCGGGCTGAGGGACGTCGCGGTGCTGGAGCTGCTCTACGCCACCGGGGTGCGCGTGGGGGAGCTGTGCGGTCTCGACGTCGACGACCTCGACACCGAACGGCACGTCCTGCGCGTGCTCGGCAAGGGGCGCAAGGAACGCACCGTGCCCTACGGACGACCCGCCGACCTCGCCCTCCGGCTGTGGCTGCGCCGTGGCCGTCCCGCACTGCTCGCCCCGCACTCCGGTCCGGCGCTCTTCCTCGGGGCCCGAGGCGGTCGCCTGGACCCCCGGACCGTGCGCACCCTGGTGCACCGGCGGATCGCCGAGGTCCCGGGCGCCCCCGACATCGGGCCGCACGGGCTGCGGCACACGGCGGCGACCCACCTGCTCGAGGGTGGCGCGGACCTGCGATCGGTCCAGGAGCTGCTGGGCCACGCGTCGCTGGCCACGACACAGCTGTACACCCACGTCACCACCGACCGGCTGCGTCGCGCCTACCAGCAGGCCCATCCCCGCGCCTGAGGCCGGACGGGCAGGACCGTCGCTCCTGCCGACCCTGCCTGGTGGGCGACGTGCCCGCCGGCCGTCCACAAGCCACGGCTCCACACGCGTCGTCCCCAGGACGCACACCGTGCCCACCGTGGGTGGTCGTCAGCGGAGAGCCTTTGCAGGTGCGTTCCCTGCTGACCGTCCTCCTCACCATGTCCCTTCTCGTCGCGCCCGCCACCGCCGCACCTCCTGACGCCGGCACAGCGCGTGCCCTGCCCGGTGCCGGGGTGGCGACGGACGAGGCTGTCGACCCGGTGGGCACCTGGCCGCTTCGCCCCGACCCCGAGGTCGTGCACGGCTTCGACCCGCCGGCGACCCCCTGGGGCGCCGGTCACCGGGGCGTGGACCTGCTCGGTCGCCCCGGCCAGGTGGTCCGCTCGGCCCTCCCGGGCACCGTGTCGTACGCCGGGGTGCTGGCGGGTCGCGGTGTCGTGGTCGTCTCCCACGGGGCGACCCGCACGACCTACCAGCCCGTGGCCGCGGCCGCCGACCTGGCCGTGGGCGACCCCGTCGTGGCCGGGGAGCGCCTGGGCGTGCTGGAGGCCGCCGGGTCGCACTGCGCCCCGCGCAGCTGCCTGCACTGGGGCTGGCTCGAGGGCACGACGTACCTCGACCCCCTGCGCCTGGTCGGGCTCGGGCCGGTCCGGCTGCTGCCGCTCCTGGACGGGGCGGTCCCGACCGGCGTCCCGGCCACGGCGACCCGGCCCGTGCCCGTCGCCTCGACGCCGGTGCTGCCAGCGTCGCCGCTGCCGCCCTGGTGGTGACGCTCGGCCTCCCGGCGGCGGCCACGTGCCGGATTGGCGGTGCGCGTCGCCGACGGCGTACGCTGGCCGACGCAATCCTCAGGGATTGACTTCGCACGTCTGCAGACCACGACGTCCCGCCTCTCCGGCAGGGCGACCACCCGTGGGCGCCGACTCCCGGTCCCGGTCCTCCGGGTGGGGTCGCGCGTGGGCGTCAGGGCGAGCCGGCACCCGTCGGTGAGCAGCAACTGGAAACCAACCGGATCCACACCGGTGCGTCCTGGTCCGCCGCGAGGCGGGCTGCCAAGGTCGCGCGCACGGTGGCGGGCCCACCACAGGAGAGAACCCCTCATGGCAGTCGTGACCATGCGCCAGCTCCTCGAGAGCGGCGTCCACTTCGGACACCAGACCCGTCGCTGGAACCCGAAGATGAAGCGCTTCATCATGACCGAGCGCAACGGCATCTACATCATCGACCTGCAGCAGTCGCTGTCCTACATCGACCGCTCGTACGCCTTCATCAAGGAGACCGTCGCCAAGGGCGGCACCGTGATGTTCGTGGGCACCAAGAAGCAGGCCCAGGAGGCGATCGCCGAGCAGGCGACCCGCGTCGGGATGCCCTACGTCAACCAGCGCTGGCTGGGCGGCATGCTCACCAACTTCCAGACCGTGCACCAGCGGATCAACCGCCTCAAGGAGCTCGACCTGGTCGACTTCGACGACGTCGCGGGCTCCGGTCGCACCAAGAAGGAGCTCCTGCAGATGAAGCGGGAGCGCGACAAGCTCGACAAGACCCTGGGCGGCATCCGCGAGATGAGCCGCACCCCCTCCGCGGTGTGGATCGTCGACACCAAGAAGGAGCACCTCGCCGTCGAGGAGGCCCGCAAGCTCCGGATCCCGATCATCGGCATCCTGGACACCAACTGCGACCCCGACGAGGTCGACTTCCCGATCCCGGGCAACGACGACGCGATCCGCGCCGTCGGCCTGCTGACCCGCGTGGTCGCCGACGCCGTCGCCGAGGGTCTCATCGCTCGCTCGGGTGCCGGCGCCAAGACCGAGGGTGCCGAGAACGGTGCCGCGGAGCCGCTGGCCGAGTGGGAGCGCGAGCTCCTCGCCGGTGACGCCGAGAAGGCCGCCGAGACCGCGACCTCCGCCGACGGCGAGGCCGCGTCCGAGGCGACCGGTGCCTCCTCCGAGGCTGCCGCGTCCGACGCCGCCGCCGAGGCCGCTGCCCCCGAGGCTGCTGAGGCCGCCGAGTCCGCGGAGGCCGCCGAGGCGCCCGCCGCCGACGAGGCCAAGGCCTGACGGTCCCGCCCGCCCTTTCCACTCACGACGCAAGGACGACGAGTACACATGGCATACACCGCTGCCGACGTGAAGAAGCTCCGCGAGCTCACCCAGGCCGGGATGATGGACTGCAAGAAGGCCCTCGACGAGTCCGACGGTGACTTCGACAAGGCCGTCGAGCTGCTCCGGGTCAAGGGCGCGGCCAAGGCTGCCGCCCGCGCCGCCGAGCGTGAGGCCTCGGCCGGTCTGGTCGCTGCCTCCGGCAACGCCCTGATCAGCCTGCGGGCCGAGACCGACTTCGTGGCCAAGAACGAGGCGTTCATCAACGCCGCCCAGCAGATCGCCGACGCCGCCGACGCCCACAAGGTCGGCGACGCCGAGGCCCTCAAGGCCGTCTCCCTCGGTGACTCCACCGTGGGCGAGACCGTCGAGGAGCTCGCCCGCACCATCGGCGAGAAGATCGAGCTCGGCGAGGTCGCCTACTTCGAGGGCAACACCACGGTCTACCTACACAAGAAGGCCTCCGACCTGCCCCCGACCCTCGGCGTGCTCGTCGAGTACGAGGGCGACGAGGCCGCCGCCCGCCAGGCCGCGCAGCAGGCTGCCGCCCTCAAGGCGCAGTACCTCACCAGCGACCAGGTCCCGGCCGACGTCGTGGAGGCCGAGAAGGACGTGCTGACCAAGAAGACGCTCGAGGAGGGCAAGCCCGAGGCTGCCGTCACCAAGATCGTCGAGGGTCGCATCAACGCCTTCTTCAAGGAGATCGTGCTCCTGGACCAGGAGTCGGTCTTCGAGGCCAAGAAGTCGGTCAAGCAGGTCCTGGACGCCGCCGGCACCACGGTCACCCGCTTCGCCCGCTTCGAGGTCGGCGCCTGACCCGCTCCACCCGCAGCACTGCACCACCCGACCAGCCCCACCCGACCAGCCAGGGCTGCTCATGACGCTCGCGATCCGCTAGGTTCGCGTGGACGTCGAAGGAGGCCGGTCCGCTTGAATCCCCACCACAGGTCGAGCGGACCGGCCTCCTCGCACGTCCGGCCGCCCACTCCCTCTCGGAAGGACGCACCATGACCCAGTACCAGCGTGTGCTGCTCAAGCTCTCCGGGGAGGTCTTCGGCGGCGGACGGGTCGGCGTCGACCCCGACGTCGTCAACACCATCGCCCGCGACGTCGCCGAGGTGGTGCGCAGCGGCGTCCAGGTCGCGATCGTCACCGGCGGCGGCAACTTCTTCCGCGGCGCCGAGCTGCAGCAGCGCGGCATGGACCGGGTCCGCGCCGACTACATGGGGATGCTCGGCATCGTCATGAACTGCCTCGCCCTGCAGGACTTCCTGGAGAAGCTCGGCGTCGAGACCCGCGTCCAGACCGCGATCACCATGGGGCAGGTCGCGGAGCCCTACATCCCGCGCCGCGCGATCCGCCACCTCGAGAAGGGGCGCGTGGTCATCTTCGGCGCCGGCGCGGGCATGCCGTACTTCTCCACCGACACCGTCGCCGCGCAGCGTGCCCTCGAGATCGGCGCCGAGGTGATCCTCATGGGCAAGCAGGGCGTGGACGGCGTGTACGACGCCGACCCGCACGTCCACAGCGACGCGGTGAAGTTCGACAGCCTCACCTACGACGAGTTCCTCGCCCGCGGCCTGAAGGTCGCCGACGCCACGTCGGTCAGCCTGAGCCGCGACAACGACCTGAGCATGATCATGTTCAACCTGTCCGAGGAGGGCAACATCGCCCGCGTCGTCGCAGGTGAGAAGATCGGTACGACGGTCTCGCGGACTGTCTGAACCCCGAGGGCCTGCGGGGCGGCCCGGGTGAGCACAGCCCCGCCCGACGTTCAACTGATGATGAGAAGGAGCAGCGGTGATCAACGAGACGCTCAACGAGGCCGGCCAGAAGATGGACAAGGCCGTGGAGGTCACCCGCGAGGACTTCGCGGCCATCCGCACCGGTCGGGCGCACCCGTCGATGTTCCAGAAGATCACCGCGGAGTACTACGGCACGCCGACGCCGCTCCAGCAGCTCGCCTCC
>NZ_JASBRN010000073.1 GCF_030149505.1 Nocardioides sp. | reverse complement strand
GTCAGGTCCAGATCTCGGGCCAGTTCCGCCGGGTAAGCGGGATGGTCGAGCAGGGTCAAGATGATCCGGGATCGAGTGGGGTCGGCCAGTGCACGACCCAGGCGGTTCATCACGTCGAGACGCGAAGCAATAGTCAGCATGGACTGAACTATACAGCGCGCACTGAACGCTCGGTCACAGGCGTCAGCCCAGATCGCATGCCCGTAAGGGGAACCCCACTGGGCAAACCGCTGTGGTCGAGACCGGCTCCGATCAGTTCCGCTCATCGGCGTCCCGCCGAGGTGTCGGTTGCGGGACGCCAACGAGGTGACGATCAGCGTCGTGTGGAGGCGTCAGCAAGATCGGCCTTGGCCGCGATTCGTTGGCGCTCGATGGCGCGATAGACCGTCGAGCGGCCGATCCCGAACAGCTCAGCTACCTCGAGGGTGCTGTACTCGCCGCTGTGCACTAGCGAGACGAGGTGCGCTTCCTGCTTGCGGCTTAGCTTGGGCTGCTTGCCCTTCAGCCGGCCCTTGGCCCTGGCGACCTTCATGCCCTCGACTGTGCGAAGCCTGATGAGGTCGGACTCGAACTCAGCGACCATCGCGAGGACGTTGAACAGCAGCTTCCCGACAGCATCGGTGGGGTCGTAGACGGACCCGCCGAGGCTGAGGCTGATCTGGCGGGTGGTGAGCTCGTCGGCGATCGCCCGGGCATCAGGCAGGGACCGGGCCAGCCGGTCGAGCTTGGTCACGACCAACGTGTCCCCGGCACGACAGGCGGCCAGCGCCTCGCGCAAGCCGGGGCGCTCGCGGTTGGTGCCGGTCAGGCCGTGATCGACGTAGATCCGCTCGGCCTCGACACCGAGTCCGAGCAGCCCGTCACGCTGCGCGGTGAGGTCTTGTTGATCGGTGGAGCATCGGGCGTACCCGACAAGCAGTGCGTTCATGGCGCACCTCCAATGGGGTTGGTCCGGCCGATCCAGGGCTGTGGGTCGGCTCGGGCATCGAGCAGGGCTCGACCTCACCAGGAACTCGCTGCGGGCCGTCTTCGACAAGCCCCCTCTGCCACCTCGGCGGCGAGCTGCCAGTCTTGTGTTCAGCGGGGGCGCTGAACGAGGACCCGGGTGACTCGACTGGTCGCGCTCAGGTGCCGGCCGAGGTCGGGATCGAGCAGGCCGGCGACGGTCGCGATGTCGGTGACGCGTCCCGCGATGTCGTACCTGAGGAGTGGCTCGTGGTGGGCCACTCGGTTGCGCAGACCGTGCAGACGTCCGATGGGGCGGTCGACGTCGCGCCGGTCAGTGCCCGGTGCGAACGCCTGGTGGAGGGATGGCACCCACAGCGACTTCTCATGGGCGGAGGAGCTGAGGAACCGCCAGAAGCCGAACATCAACTCAGCAATGACCTTGCCGGGTGGAGCGGCGGGGCCGCCGGCGGAGTCCACGGCACGGTGGAGTGACTCACGTGTCCGCAGGTTGACGTCGACTCGTCGACCACGACGGGTGCGCCACAACGGCGCGAAGGCCGGGATGTTGGCCGTGGTCCAGTGCGGGGGTCCGGGCCACCGCGCGCTGAGCGCGCGGTCGTAGGCGTTGCGTAGCCCGACTTCCAGGTGGGCGAGATCTCGCAGCAGGGCGGCGCTGATCTCGGCGTTCCACTCGTACAGGTCCAGAGCCAACTGCGGGTCGCCTTGGCTGGCGGCCAGGTAGACACCGTGTCGGGGCTGGCTCAGCCAGCGCTCTACCCATGGCCCAGGCGCGGGTGGCCCAGGACTCGGCGGAGGCGGTGGCGACGTTGTCATCGCCCCCATTCTCACGTATCGTTCCTCTTGAAAGCCCCGGTGGACCGCTGGCCTTGGCCATGTCGCCGGGGCTAAGTCATGCCCTCTCAAGTCTTCGCTCATGGCCGCAGACTCGACGACACCACCGGCTAGTGTCGCGGGCTACCTCTTGCGGCGGGTGCCGGTCCCGATCACCGATCGTCACGCGGAGCGTGACCAGTGCGGGATCGCGTTACGCGAGTGTCGATGAACGACCGAAGAGCCTGCGTCCACGAGTCGAGTGCGTCCAGGTGAGCGTCGTGCGAGGCTTCCGCGAGGTCAACGCGTGCAACGTTCTGTCCAGCCGCAACAACTATTGCCGCGGACCCATGCCCGGCGGAGGGCTCAAAGATAGCGGCAGACATCCTCAGGTTCACACTCCGCGGGGTTGGCATGTGCGGCGTCGTCTCGGAGGTGGGCGACGTTCGCGCGTAGTGCTTGTAGGTCGGCGATCTGCTGATCGAGGGCCGACAAGCGGTCATCGAGAAGTTCGGCGACGTGGCGGCAAGGGGCGGTCCCGGCGTCGCGGATGTCGAGAACTTCGCGGATCTGCGCAAGGGTGAGTCCGGCGGCGCGGCCTCGCCGGATGAAGTCGAGCCTGGCGATGGCCTCGCGCCCGTAATCACGGTATCCGCCGGCGGTCCGTTTAGCGTGCGGCAGCAGGCCGCTGTCCTCGTAGAACCGCAGCGTCTTGGTGGTGGTGCTGGTGGCCGCGGCGAGTTCTCCGATACGCATGCCGGTCTCCGCTCTGGCTACTTGACCTTCTCCTGCACTGGAAGGTCCATGGTGGATGAACGGACACGCGAACACCAAGCGGAGGAGATCAAGATGAGCCTGGAGTACGACGTTGACTTGGCTGTGATCGGCTCCGGAGGAGCCGCGATGGCCGCTGGGATCACGGCCCGCAAGGCAGGCGCCAACGTGGCGCTCGTCGAACGCGGCGCTCTGGGCGGGACATGTGTGAACGTCGGCTGCGTTCCGTCGAAGACCCTGCTGGCTGCTGCCGGGACCCGGCACGGTGCACTGGCGAACCCGTTCGACGGCGTCCCCACCTCCGCCGCTGCGGTTGACCTCGGAGCGCTTGTGGCGCAGAAGGCTGAGTTGATCGACCGGCTCAAGCAGCACAAGTACGCCGAGGTCGCCGACGCGTGGGGGTTCCCGGTGATCTCCGGTGAGGCTCGGTTCACCGACAAGGACACGTTGGAGGTCGACGGGAAGCCGCTGAGGGCACGTGCCTACGTGATTGCGACCGGCTCGCAGCCCACGGTCCGTGGCATCGCCGGGATCGAGGATGTGGACTACCTGACGTCGACCACGGCGATGGAACTATCCGAGGTGCCCGAGTCGCTCGCGGTCATTGGCGGCGGCTACGTCGGGATGGAGCAGGCGCAACTGTTCGCCCACCTCGGTGCTCGCGTAACCGTGGTCGGACGATTGGCCCCGCATGCGGAGCCGGAGTTGCGGCAGGTGATGGCCGGGGTGTTCGCCGATGACGGCATCAGCGTGCTCGCCGAACACGCAACCGGTGTCGAGGCCGCCGAGGACGGCGGCGTCAGGGTGATGACCGCGTCCGGGGAGGAAGTCAGCGCCGAGCGGCTGCTGGTGGCGACCGGCAGACACTCCGACACGTCCGCCTTGGACCTGGCGGCAGCCGGAGTCGACACCGACGAGCGGGGCTTCGTCGTGATCGATGAACACCAGGCCACGTCAAACCCGCGTGTGTACGCGGCAGGCGACGTAGCGGGCACCCCGCAGTACGTGTACGTCGCCGCCGACTCCGGACGAGTCGCCGCAGCCAACGCGCTCGGACACAACGCCCCCCAGACCGTTGACTACACCGGTCTGCCATCGGTGATGTTCACCCGGCCACAGTTGGCCTCCGCCGGACTCACCGAGGAAGAAGCACTCAAGCAAGGCCACGAATGCGCCTGCCGCATCCTGGCCTTGGAAGACGTCCCCAGGGCGCTGGTGAACCGCGACACCCGTGGCGCGTTGAAACTCGTCGCCGACGCTAGCACCGGCAAGGTCCTGGGCGTCCACGCAGTCGCCGACGGAGCAGGAGAGATCATGCTCGCCGCTACCTACGCGATCAAGGCGCAGATGACCGTCGACGACCTCGCCGAGACCTGGGCTCCGTACCTGACCATGGCCGAGAGCCTGCGGATCGCCGCCGGACTGTTCCGTAACGAACTACCCACCTCCTGCTGTGCCTGACCCGGCCCGGCCCGCCGCTCTCGGAGCCCTCGCGATGGTTGTTGCTGCGCCGGGCATGCAGTGCTGCTAGCGGTCGGACTTGGTGGCATCACAGCGCTAGCGCGTTCGGGTTCTCCGCGCCCAACCTGGAGTACCCACTCAGCACCAACGTTCGCGGGTTCATCGCGCTCCTAGTGTTCGGCCTCGCCGTAGCCGCGAGCGTCGAGACCGGCTGGGCAATCATGCGACGCCTGCGCTAATCGCACCGGCAAGGTGTGTGAGACCGAACCGGTCGGCGGGCCCCCGACGCCGAACTTGAAACAGGGCTGCTGTTCACTGACCTCCCGAATGCGCAACACCGGCGTAGCAGTCGGCCGCGCCCTGAATCCCCAGGTTCGCCGGTACCTCAGTCATGGCAGCACCGGCCGATGCCTGTGGAGGAACGACATAAACGTGTCAGCACTGACATCAGTTGACGTGACCACTGTCAGGTACATGTCGCCCAACAACTGAGTCGCTCGGGTCGGGCCGGCCCAGACCGGCCGGGTCTAAGCGGCGATTTGCCACCAGTCCGCCCCGGGGCGGCCGATGGGAGGGGCAACGACCTCCCCGCCGTACGCGGCGACCACCCGTCGAGGACCGCCATGCCCCACCCCGAGGACCAGGACCCCAGCCCGAGCCAGGCCGGCGCGCCGCTGCAGCGGGACGCCATGGACCTGCCGCCGCCGGAGTGCGTCGCGCTGGACCGACGGCGCGCGATCGAGACCCAGCAGGCCACCGGCCTCCTGGTCGGGACCCTGGCCCTGGTGACCGCGGCGGTGCTGGGGCTCGACGCCGTGCTGCCGACCTGGGGCCGGGGGTTCCTGCTGCTGCTCGGCCCGGGGCTGGTCGCCGCGGTGCTCGGGCGGTACCGGCTGCCCGTGGGTGCTCGGGCGGCGCTGGCAGCGCTGGCGGCGACGTACGTCGTGGTGCTGCTGCTCGTGATCGGCTGATCGCGTCGAGCTCGGCCCGGGGTCTCGCGGCTCGCTGCGCTCGCACCTCGACCAGCGGGGGCGACTGCTCCTCGACCACCGGTGGGCGACTGCTCCTCGACCCGCGGGGCGCATCGTGCCGAAGGGCGGGCGGCGGGCGCCGGGAGGCGGCACAGTGTCACCTGTGAGCAGGTTCAACCGCCGTGCCGACGAGCACCCCGCGCACTCCGGGCCCGGTCGGCTGGCCGACATCAACGACCCGTCCGTGCCGGAGTCGCTGCGACGCGTGGTGAAGAGCGCCGGCGGGCGGTCCCACCCGCACGTGCTGCGGATCGTCGGCGGCCGACCGCGCGTGCTGGTCGCGGCCCGGCCCGAGGCGCTGGTGCACGTCAGCTTCGCGGGCGAGGACGAGGCCGAGGCGACAGCTGCCTTCTCGGTGGCGTTCGTGCCGTGGGCGCAGGTCGAGGAGGTGCGCGTGACGGGGGTGTCGATCGCCTTCAAGTGGTCCGGGCACAGCGTGTCCGTCGAGATGGACACCCACGAGGACGCGCTGCAGAAGGTGCTGTTCTTCCTCGACGTCGCCGCCGGCGGGAGCTGACCACCGGAGCGGGATCAGGAGCGGTTGCGGACACCGTGCCGCAGCACGGTCAGCAGCCCCCCGAGCAGGTGGTCGGTGAACTGCGGCAGGTAGTACATCCCGATCTCGTGGCCGAGCGCGGTGTACCAGGACCGCCCCCGTCCGACCCGGTGCGTCCAGGCCATCGGGTGGTCGCCCATCACGCCACTGACGCCGGGGAAGGTGGGCAGCGGGTTCTCCGGGCCGGTCGGCAGGTTCGAGGTGTTGGGGTCCTGCAGGTAGGTCGACTCGTCGATCGACAGCAGGACCCGCGACCGCCCGCGCACCGAGCTGGTGAAGGAGTAGAACTCCTCGAAGGGCACCAGCCAGGTCTCGCCGAGGTGCTTCGTGGAGCGGTGCCGCTCGTCCTCGCGGACGATCAGGCCCGGCTGCTGGAGCGGGTGCGCGAGGAACCGCCCGCCCGCGAGCAGCTCGGTGTAGAAGTCGTTCGAGTACTCCGTGTCGGCGGCCGAGTGCACCCCGGCCCAGCCGCCGCCGCCGCGGACGAAGCGTTCGAGCGCGGTCCGCTGGCTGCCCTCGAGGACGTCACCGGTGGTGTTGACGAAGGCCACGGCGGCGTACGCCGCCAGCGAGCGTCGCGTGAAGACCGTCGGGTCCTCGGTGGCGTCGACGCCGATCCCCCGCGCTGCGAGCATGCCCTGGATGGTCGAGACGGCCGTCTCGATCGAGGCGTGCCGGAAGCCGGTCGTGCGCGTGAAGACCAGCAGGCGCGGGAGCGACGCGGCCTGCGTCCCAGCGGCTCGGGCGACCGCCGCTGGGGCGAGGAGCGCGGCCGGTGTGGCGAGGGCGGCGCCGAGCAGGGCGCGCCGGCCCAGCCCGGTGCCGGCGCTTCCGCCGGTGGTGCAGGACGTCTCGGTGCACATGGGTCGCTCTCCTGGGTACGTCGTCGGGTCGCTCAGACCGCGGAGCCGTCGGCGATGCCGCGGGCGATGCGGAGCGCGTTGGCCATGACGGTCAGGGTCGGGTTGAAGCCGGGGAACGTAGGGAAGGTCGAGGCGTCGGCGACGAAGACGTTGTCGACGTCGTGGAGCCGGCCCGACGCGGTGGTCACCGAGGTGCGCGGGTCGGTGCCCATCCGGGCCGTGCCGGCGAGGTGGGCGGTGTAGGTGATGCCGTCGCTGAGGATCGGGAACGGCAGCGCGATCGCCGCCAGCGACTGCGGGGCCGCCTGGTGCGCCAGCAGCATCCGCGCGCCCAGCAGGGCTGCCGCGGCCTGCTCGTGGCGGTGCGGGGAGTAGGTGATGCGCGCCGCCGGGTTGCCGAGGAAGTCGCGCACGTCGGGGTCCAGGTCGACCCGGTTGTCGGCCTGGGGGAGGTCCTGGTGCACCAGCTGGGAGCCGGCGACGCCCGAGTGGGGCCCGACCCGCATCGCCGCCTTGTGGGCCAGGCCGTAGCCGGCGAAGCCCGCCAGCAGCTGGGCGCCGTTGATCGGCGGCCCGCCGGAGCCCAGCTGGATGATCCCGCCGGTGACGTAGGGGACACCGAGCGCCTGCACCTCGGGGCCGGTGAACGGTCCCACCAGGTCGTCGATCTGCAGGGTCGTGGACTGCGCGCGCAGCGGGTGGACGTCGTAGGGGAAGGCTGCGGCCACGATCGTGAAGTTGTGGAACATCATGTTGCGCCCGACCTGGTCCGAGCGGTTGCCGAGGCCGCCGGGGTGCGCGCGGCTGGCCGACATCAGCAGCAGCCGGGCGGTGTTGATCGGGCTGCCGGCCAGCACGACGGTCTGCGCCGGGACGCGGTGGACCCTGCCGCGCACGTCGCGGTAGCGCACGGCCCGCGCCCGCCGGCCGTCGCGGGTCGTCTCGACCCGGTCGACGAACGCACGGTCGACGACCCGCACGCGCCCGGTCCGGACAGCGGGGTTGAGGAACGAGACCAGCGCGTCGCCGCGGGCGTTCGTGGGGCAGCCGAAGCCCGAGCACAGCCCGCACGAGTTGCAGGCCGGTCGGCCGTCGCGCTCGACGGAGTTGACGGCGGCGGGGTAGGGGTAGGGCTCCATCCCGACCAGCCGGGCGCCCTCGGCGAGCAGGCTGGCGGCGTACCCCGTCGGGTTGGGAGGCATCGGGAAGTCACGCCGCCGCGGGGACTGCTCGAGCGTGCGCGCGGGCATCGCCGAGCGGTCGCCCTGCACGCCGAGCCGCTGCTCGACGGTGTCGTAGAACGGGCTGAGGTCGTCGTAGCCGATCGGCCAGTCCGCGACCTGGGCGCCGTCGATCGGACCCATGTCGGAGAGCAGGCTGAAGTCCTGCTTCCAGAAGCGCGGGGTCTTGGCGTTGTAGTGCAGCGTCGTGCCGCCGACGGCCGCGCCGAGCTGTCCGAGGGCTCCCTGCGCGGAGCGGGCCACGCCCGAGGCCGCCTCGGCCCGGGTGCGCGTCGTGTAGGGCTCGAGGTCGCCGTCGGGGAAGCCGAAGCCGCGGTAGCCCTTGATCTCGTCGGAGCCGTACGTCGTGCCCAGGTCGCCGCTGGCCCGCCGACCGAAGCCGGGGCGCAGGTTGCGACCGCGCTCCAGCACGGTCACGTCCCAGCCCTGACGGGCCAGCTCCCACGCCGCGACCGACCCGGCCGCGCCGGACCCGACGACCACTGCCTCGCGGCTCATCGCCGGGTCTGCTTCCCGCCGCCCAGGACCCCGCCGAGGAGCTCCTCCAGCGCGCCGCCCGGGTCGCCGTCGCGCACGCCCGCGGCGACGTCGTCCAGGACACCGGCGGCACCGCCCAGCAGGGCCTGCACGCGGTCGGCGAGCACCCGCGCGTCGCCGTCGGCCAGCGCCAGCAGCCCCATGGAGGCCTCGGAGGTCGCCAGCGCCAGCGCGGGCCCGTACGCCGCTAGAGCGCCCGTCACGTCGAGGACCGGCAGCGGCTCCAACGGCGGGTCGAGCACCTCGTCGTCGGTGTAGCCGCGGGGCTGACGGTCGCCCTCGAAGCCGATCGCCTGCCAGCCCAGGGTGTCGCGGTTGCCGCCGTACTCCGGCGCGCCCCAGGTGCCCTCGAAGGCGTGGGTGACCGCGAGGCCCGTCATGGCGGTGACCGCGGGGTCCTGGCTCGTCTGCAGCACCAGGTCGCGGGCGGGGCCGGGCAGCGTGGCGAAGCCCGGAGTCGAGGCGGCCAGGGCGTCGAGGCCGGCGGTGTAGGTCTCCTGGAACCGGCGGACCTTGCCCCGCCAGGCTTTCTGCTCGTAGGCGTCGAGCGGCAGGAACCGCTCGAAGTGGTTGACGCGCGAGCCGGCCCGGTCGGAGAAGGGGCCGCCGGCGTAGATGCGCGGAGGGTCGGTGCGGAAGGCGCCGAGCAGGGCGTCGATGCTCTCGTGCGCCCCGGCCTCGAGCGCACCCGGCGTCCCGTCCTCGCCCGGGACGACGCGGTCCACCACGGCGGCGAGGGTCGCCAGCTGCTCCTCGGACAGGAAGCGGTTGCGGTCACGACCGACCGGGACGGCCACGGTCGGCAGGCCGGGCAGCGCGACCAGGGCCACCGCGCCGAGGGCGGCACCGGCGAGGAGCCCGCGGCGGCTGGGCCAGGGCAGGTCGGTGCGTGGCGTGGTGGGGGTCACACGATCTCAACGCGCAGAACTGGAACGAGTTACACCTCGAGGTCCGACCCGTCCCGTCGGCTGCACCCCGCCGGTGCCGGTCGGGGCGGGTGGAGCGTGGGTAGCCTGCCGGCGTGGCAGACGGTCGTGGTGCGGGACGCACCTTCCTCAGTGACGCGGCCGGCGACCTGGGTGGGGACCTGAAGGCCTTCCTGGTCGCGGCGGTGCTGGTGCTCACCGGCGCCGGGGTGGGCTACCTGGTGGCCGAGGGGGAGGGCGTCGTGCTCGGAGGTCTCGCCGGCGGCGGCGTGTTCCTCCTCGTCGTCGCGTGGTGGGCGCTCAGCTGGGCCTGGCAGGCGGGTCACAGTCTGCGCGAGCGCACCCGCCGCTGACCTCCCGCCGACCATCGCACGGCCCTGGCTCACGGCGCTGGCTCACGGCCATGGGGCTGCAGCCCCGCTCAGCGCGTGAGTCCTGGGACCTGTGGTGGTTCCTCGCCGTAGTTGTAGTGCACGTTGGCCAGCTCGTAGGCCGGGACCTTCCAGTTGCCGTCGAGCCCGGTCAGGTGCCGGACAATCGGCTTCTCGACGGCCGCGCGGAAGACGAATCGCTTCTTGAAGTCAAGGCCCTTCAGGAACGCCTTGTAGGCGCGCAGGGCGTCGCGGACCCGGGCGAGCACCGTGGCCACCTTGCTGAGCAGGTTGGCGATCTTGGCGCCGGTGACGCCGGCCTTGGCCGCGGCGGTGGCCGCGCCCGCCACCGCGGAGGCGCCCAGCGTGACGATGGCCGTCGCGGCGCTGACCGCCAGGGTGATGGCCGCCCACTCGACCAGCTCCCGGACGAGGTCCTCGGCGTTGCGCACCTCCTCGGCGGCCTCGCGAAGGAAGCCGCTCACCCCCTCGAGCTGCCCGGCGATGTCGTCGATCTGGGTCGCCAGGTCGGCGGCTGCCGCGCCGAAGGCGTCGTGGGCTAGGCCCGCCCACGGTCCGACCGGGCCGCCTGGTGTTCGCTGCGGTCGGCCACGCGCGGGCCATTGCCACGCTCAGGCCTCGTCGGTCTCCTCGACGGTGTCCGGCTCGGGCTCGGCGGCCACGGTCGAGGTCGAGCCGTCCAGGACCTCGGCGAGGTGGACGACCGCGTCGCCGGAGCTGACCAGGGGCGCCTCGGTGCGGCCGACGACGATGCCGTCGCGGTCGGCGTGCACCAGCCGCACCCGCTTGCCGAAGGAGTCGAAGAGCCCGCCCAGCCGCTGTCCGCGGGTCACCCGTTGGCCGAGCTCGGCCTCCAGGTGCAGCATCCCGGTGCCGCGGGCGCGGACCCAGCCCGAGCGCCACGACTCCAGGGTGGGGGTCGGGGCGTCGCCCTCGAGCGGGTCGATCATCCCGAGGTGGGCCAGCACTCGGCGTACGCCGAGGACACCGGCGTCGACCGCCCAGCCGTCCATCCGCCACGCCTCGCCGGCCTCGTAGAGCAGCACCTTCGCGCCGGCCTCCCGCGCCGCCGCGCGGAGCGAGCCGTCGCGCAGGCGGGCGTGCAGCATCACCGGGGCGCCGAACGCCAGGGACAGCTCGCGGGTGCGCTCGTCCTCGAGGTCGGCGCGGATCTGCGGGAGGTTGGTGCGGCGGTCCGAGCCGGTGTGCAGGTCGATGCCGACCTCGCACTTGGCGACCACCTCGGTCATCACGAGGTGGGCGATCCGGGCGGCCAGCGACCCGCGCCTGGAGCCGGGGAAGGAGCGGTTGAGGTCGCGGCGGTCCGGCAGGTAGCGGTCGCCGTTCATGAAGCCGAGCACGTTGACGATGGGCACCGCGATCACCGTGCCGCGCAGCTTCTTGGCGTCCAGGTCGGCCAGCACCTGCCGGATGACCTCCACCCCCACGGCCTCGTCGCCGTGGATGGCCGCGTCGATCCAGACCGTCGGGCCCTCCTGCCGCCCGTGCACGACGCGGACCGGGAGGTCGACGTCGGCGCCGGTCACGAGCCGGGTGATGGGCAGGGCCAGCGCCTGCTTGCGGCCCGCACGGACCCGCACGGGACCGATCTCGAAGGAGTCGCGGGGCACGGGGGCAGCCTAGGGCGACCGGCCGGGTGGTCGGGCCGGGTCGTCCAGGCCGGGTCGTCCGGGCAGGTGCGGCTCAGCGCCCGCGGTTGCGGCGTCGTACGGCGACGGGCGGGCGCGGCCCGAGGTAGGACCGTCCCGGGTCGACGGCGTACCCCTGCCGCAGCGCCTCGCGCCCCACGAGCATCCGGAAGCCCATCTCGTCACGCCGCGACAGCGTCATCTCGCAGGAGATGGTGCGGCCCATCAGCGTGACGTCCATCGGCACGACCAGCCGCTCCTCGGCGTGGCCGGAGGAGGAGCGCACCTCGCGCACGTCGATCACCGGGCACCGCGCGGCGACGGCGTCCTCGTCGGTGGCCTGCCAGGGGTGGACGGAGAAGGAGACCCAGCGCTCGCCGCCGACCCGCTCCTCGCTCAGGTCGAAGGCGTGGATCGCCGAGCTGCGGGCGCCGGTGTCGAGCTTGGCCTTGATCCACGGGACTCCCACGCCGGGCAGGCTCACCCACTCACGCCACCCCGCGAGGGTGTAGGAAGGGTCGGGGGCGGGCAGGTCGTCAGGCACGTCCTCGACTCTCCTTCCTCCAGACTCGGGTGGTCATGAAGCTAGCGATCCTCTCCCGCGCACCCCGCTCGTACAGTACGCAGCGCCTGCGCACCGCCGCGCTGGACCGTGGGCACACGGTCAAGGTGCTCAACACCCTGCGCTTCGGCATCGACCTGTCGGGTGACGAGCCGGACCTGCAGTTCCGCGGCAAGCAGCTCTCGCACTACGACGCGATCCTGCCGAGGATCGGCAACTCCATCACCTACTTCGGCACCGCGGTGGTGCGGCAGTTCGAGCAGATGGACGTCTACACGCCCAACACCTCGTGGGGCATCGCCAACAGCCGCGACAAGCTGCGCGCGACCCAGATCCTGTCCCGCCACCAGATCGGGATGCCGGCCACGACCTTCGTGCAGGGCCGCGGCGACGTGATCCCCGCGATCGAGCGGGTCGGCGGGGCGCCGGTGGTCATCAAGCTGCTCGAGGGCACCCAGGGCATCGGCGTCATCCTGGCCCCCGACATCAAGGTCGCCGAGGCGATCATCGAGACGCTGCAGTCGACCCGGCAGAACGTGCTGATCCAGCGCTTCGTCAAGGAGTCCAAGGGCCGCGACATCCGCGCCCTGGTCGTCGGAGACCGGGTCGTGGCGGCGATGCGCCGGGTCGCGCAGGGCGACGAGTTCCGCTCCAACGTGCACCGCGGCGGGTCCGTGGAGCCGGTCGACCTCGACCCGGCCTTCGAGCGCGCGGCCGTGCGGTCGGCCCAGATCATGGGCCTGCGGGTCGCGGGCGTCGACATGCTCGAGGGCAACGACGGTCCGCTGGTGATGGAGGTCAACTCCTCCCCGGGCCTGGAGGGGATCGAGACCGCCACCAAGCTCGATGTCGCCGGCGCGATCATCGACTACATCGACAACCAGGTCGCCTTCCCCGAGATCGACGTGCGGCAGCGGCTGACCGTCTCGACGGGGTACGGCGTCGCCGAGATCCAGGTCGGTGAGGCCTCCGACCTCGTGGGCAAGACGCTCGGGCAGTCGAGCCTGCGGGAGAAGGACATCAGTGCGCTGACCCTGCACCGCGGCACCCAGGTCATCCCCAACCCCAACGCCCAGCACGTCCTCGAGGCCGGCGACCGGCTGCTCTGCTTCGGCAAGCTCGAGGAGATGCGCTCGATGATCCCCAGCCGTCGCAAGCGCAGCCGGAAGCTGAAGAAGCTGCCCAAGGAGCCCATCCACGACGTGCCGCCGGGTGGCTGAGCCCGTCACCCGTACTCGCCTGGTTGACCGGTCCACCTCCGGCTGGCTAGCCTCCCGCTCGTTGTGAGCCGGGTCACAGGGCCTGGCTCGTCCTCACACTTCTCGGGAGGAATCCATGGGTCACACCCCTGCCCGGACGCGGCGCTCGCTCGCCGCCTCCGCGGTCGGCGCCCTCACGCTGGGCGCCCTGACCTTCGCCGGGCCGGCCACCGCCCCGGCCCGGGCCGACGACGGCGCCGGACCGACCGCCACGCCGGCGGCCGCCAAGCCCGGCCGCCCGGGCAAGGGCGTGCGGTCCCTCGCCGACCACGCGCTGCGCCCCGCGGGCGCCGACCAGAACTTCTACTTCGTCATGGGCGACCGCTTCGCCAACGGCGACCCCGCCAACGACACCGGCGGGATCGAGGGCGGCCGGCTCGAGCACGGCTTCGACCCGAGTGCCAAGGGCTTCTACCACGGCGGCGACCTCGCCGGCCTGACCGAGAAGCTCGACTACGTCCAGGGCCTGGGCACCGACGCCATCTGGCTCACGCCGATCTTCAAGAACAAGGCGGTCCAGCTCGAGGACGGTCCCTCGGCCGGCTACCACGGCTACTGGATCACCGACTTCACGCAGGTCGACCCGCACCTGGGCACCAACGAGGAGCTCGCCGCCCTCGTCGACGCCGCCCACGAGCGGGGGATGAAGGTCTACTTCGACATCATCACCAACCACACCGCCGACGTGATCGGCTACGAGGAGGGGGCGCGCACGGCGTACGTCGACAAGGACGTCGAGCCCTACCGCACCGCCGCCGGGGACCCCTTCGACGACCGCGACTTCGCCGGCACCGGCGACTTCCCGCTGATGGACCCGGCGACGTCCTTCCCCTACACCCCCGTGCTGGAGGAGGGCGAGGAGGACCTGAAGGTCCCGGCCTGGCTCAACGACCCGAGCCTCTACCACAACCGCGGCAACACGACCTTCGTCGGCGAGGACAGCCAGTACGGCGACTTCTTCGGTCTCGACGACCTCTTCACCGAGCACCCGACCGTGCGCGACGGGATGATCGACATCTACCGCACCTGGGTCTCCGAGTTCGGCATCGACGGCTTCCGCATCGACACCATGAAGCACGTCGACGACGAGTTCTGGAAGGCCTTCGGCCCGGGGCTGCTCGACTACGCCCGCGCCAACGGCAAGCCGGATTTCTTCATGTTCGGCGAGGTCGCCCTCGACGGCAGCGACGCCGAGGCGACCTCCTTCACCTCGCACTACACGACCCACCTCGGCATGCAGGCGATCCTGGACTTCCCGTTCCAGTGGGCCGCGCGCGACTTCGTCTCCCGCCAGGGCAGCGCCGCCGCGCTGCGTGACTTCTTCCTCGCCGACGACTGGTACACCGACGCCGACTCCAACGCCTCGGTGCTGCCGACCTTCCTGGGCAACCACGACATGGGCCGGATCGGCCACTTCCTGGGCGCCGACGACCCGGACGCCACCGCGGAGGTGAAGCTGGCCCGGTCGCGGCTCGCCCACGACCTGCTCTACCTCTCGCGTGGCAACCCGGTCGTCTTCTACGGCGACGAGCAGGGCTTCACCGGCACCGGCGGCGACCAGCTGGCGCGCCAGGACATGTTCCCCAGCACCACCCCGGAGTACGTCGACGACGAGCAGCTCGGCTCCTCCTCGACGCCCGCCGAGGACAACTTCGACACCGACCACCCGCTCTACCAGCACATCTCCGGGCTGGCCGCGCTGCGCGAGGAGCACCCGGCCCTGAGCACCGGTGCCATGCAGGTGCGCACCGCCGAGGGCGGCGCGCTGGTCTTCTCCCGCATCGACGCCGAGGAGCAGGTCGAGTACGTCGTGGCCGTCAACAACAGCGAGGAGCCCGCGCGCGTCACGACCTCGACCTTCGCCGGCGGCCAGCGGCTCGAGCGCATCTACGGTGAGGGACCGGACCGGCTGCGCACCGACCGGCGGGGCGAGGTCAGCCTCGAGGTCCCCGCGACCGGCTCGGTCGTCTACCGCGCGACCGCCGCGCTGCCCGCGTCGCGCACGGCACCGAAGATCACGCTGCGTGCCCCGGCTCCGTCGCAGGAGGCGCACAGCCGCTACCTCGTGCAGGCCGACCTGCGCGACTACTCCTCCTTCGCCGAGGTCACCTTCCTGGCCCGCGAGCCCGGCGAGGAGTGGACGCCCATCGGCACCGACGACGCCGCGCCGTACCGCGTCTTCCACGACCTGTACGACGCCGAGCCCGGCACCCGGGTGCAGTACCGCGCCGTGGTGCTGGACAACGCCGGTCACACCCGGGCCTCGGAGGTCCGGCGCGCCACCGTGGCACCGCCGCGCCTGGAGGTGACCACCTCCGGCTCCGACGGCTCCGTGACCGCCATCGACCCCGTGCGGGTCTCGACCGTGCCCGACCCGGAGCACCCCGACCAGGTCGTGACCTTCGAGCGCCGCGTCGGCGACGGGTCCTGGACCGAGATCGGCACCGACTCCTCCTCGCCGGTCTACACCGTCGACGACGACGTGAGCGAGCTCGACCTGGGCACCTCGGTGTCCTACCGGGCCTCGATGGTCGTGGGCGACCGGGTCGTGCGTTCCCGCCCGGTCACCGTCGTGACCGCCGCGCCCACGCCGGCCCGGGAGTCGGTCACCGTCGCGGGCAGCCTGCAGTCGGAGATCGGCTGCCCGGACGACTGGCAGCCCGGCTGCACCGAGAGCCGGCTGGAGTTCGACGAGACCGACGGGCTGTGGCGGGCGACCTTCACGCTCCCCGAGGGCGAGTACGAGTGGAAGATCGCCGTCGACGGGTCCTGGGACGAGAACTACGGCGCGGGCGGTGCCGCCGGCGGGGACAACCTCGCGCTGTCGGTGCCGGCCGGGGGCGGTGAGTTCACCTTCACCTGGGACCAGGTGACCAAGGTGCCGGCGGTCGCGCCGGCCGGCTGAGGCGGTCGACGTCATACGGACGGGACCGATGGACGTCCCGTCCGTATGACGTCACGCGAGCGGTGGCCTCAGGCCTTGCCGGCGGAGAGGCGGTACTGCCGCACCGAGAGCGGCACGAAGACCGCCAGAATGATCGCCACCCAGATCAGGGTGTAGAGCTCGGCGTTCTGCTGGGGCCACGCCTCGGGGGCCGGGATGCTCGGGTCGATGTTGCCGAAGAGCTCCCGGCTGGCCTGGGTGAGCGCCGAGACCGGGTTCCACTCCACCAGCGTGCGCAGGAACCCGCTGAAGGACTCCAGCGGCACGAAGGCGTTGGAGACGAACGTCAACGGCATGATCACGATGAACGAGGCGTTGTTGATGACCTCGACGCTCGGGACCATCAGGCCGACCCAGGCCATGACCCAGCTGACGGCGTACGCGAAGAGCAGCAGCAGCCCGAAGCCGAGGATCGCGTCGACGACGCCCTCGCGGATGCGCCAGCCGACGGCCAGGCCGGTGAGCGCCATGATGATGAGGCTCAGCACGTTGTAGACCACGTCGGAGGTCGTGCGGCCCACGAGCACCGCGGCCGGCGACATCGGCAGCGACCGGAAGCGGTCGATGATGCCCTTCTGCATGTCCTCGGCCAGGCCCGCGCCGGTGAACGTCGCGCCGAAGACGACGGTCTGGGCGAAGATCCCGGCGATGAGGAACTCGCGGTAGGCGACCTCGCCGCCCGGGTCGATCGCGCCGCCGAAGACGAACGCGAACAGCAGCACGAACATGATCGGGCTGATCAGCACGAAGACGAGCACCTCGGGCACCCGCTTGATCTTGATCAGGTTGCGCTTGGCGACGACCCAGCCGTCGGTCAGCGCGCGCACGACACCGTTGGGTCGGGCCTGCTCGAGCGGGCCGGCGGGGGTGGTGGGGGAGGTCATCGGGTCACCTCGGGGGTCGGGGCGTCGGCAGGAGTGGAGGCACCGGTCGCGTCCTCGGTCGCGTGCCCGGTGAGGGTGAGGAAGACGTCGTCGAGGGTGGGGCGGCGCAGGCCGACGTCGAGGACCTCGATCCGCTCGCGCTCGACGCCTTCCAGGAGGCGGCGCAGCGCGCCGACGCCGCCGTCGACGGCGGCGGTGAGCTCACGGCCGTTCTCGGCGAGACCGATCTCACCGGTGGCGACCTCGGCCAGGAGCCGCTGCACCCGGTCGCGGTCGGCGGGGTGGGCCAGCACGACCTCGACCCGCTCGCCACCGGTCTGGGCCTTGAGCTCGTCGGCGGTGCCGCGCGCAATCGCGCGGCCGTGGTCGATGACCAGGATGTCGTCGGCGAGGCGGTCGGCCTCCTCGAGGTACTGCGTGGTCAGCAGCAGCGTGGCCCCCGAGGAGACCAGCTCGCGGATGACGTCCCACATCTGCACCCGGCTGCGCGGGTCCAGCCCGGTCGTCGGCTCGTCGAGCACCAGCACCGGCGGCGCGGCCACGAGGGCGCCGGCGAGGTCAAGGCGCCGGCGCATGCCGCCGGAGTAGGTCTTGGAGGGCCGGTCGCCGGCGTCGGAGAGGGCGAAGCGCTCGAGCAGCTCGCGGGCGCGCGCCCGCGCGGCGGTGCGGGACATGCCGTAGAGGCGGCCGACCATCTCGAGGTTCTCGAAGCCGGTCAGGTGCTCGTCGACGGCGGCGTACTGCCCCGACAGGCCGATGCGCGAGCGCACCCCGTCGGGGTCGGCGAGCACGTCGACGCCGGCCACGACGGCCGACCCGGCGTCGGGCTTGAGCAGCGTGGTGAGCACGCGCACGGCGGTGGTCTTGCCGGCGCCGTTGGGGCCCAGGAGCGCGAGCACCTTGCCCTCGGGCACGTCGAGGTCGAGACCGGCCAGCGCCTCGACGTCCTTGTACCTCTTCACCAGGCCGGTGGCCCTGATCATGTCGGTCATGGCGTCCTCGTGGTCCTCGCGTCCGGTGTGTGGGGGATGGCTCCCGCGTCGGCACCTGACGATGCCGTGTGCAGGCTATGGACCGCCACCGACATTCGGACTCATCGGTGCGCGCCACCCTGGACATCAGCGGTCGTGTGGTCCAGCGTGTCGGCGTGGACGGACGGGCGGACGTGCGGGCGGTGACCTTCCGGCAACGGGGGGCCGAGGACTGGGCGGACCCCTGGGCGGAGTACGCCGCGCTGCGCGACCACGACCCGGTGCACCACGTGGTGCCGCCCGCCCGGCCCGACCACGACTTCTACGTGCTGTCCCGGCACGCCGACGTCCTCGCCGCCGCGGTCGACACCGCGACATTCTCCTCCGCGCAGGGGCTGACGACGACGTACGGCGAGCTGGAGGCGCTCGGCCTGGCCGAGCCACCGCTGGTGATGCAGGACCCGCCGACGCACACGGCCTTCCGGAAGCTGGTGGCCCGGGGGTTCACGCCGCGCCAGGTGGGCGACCTAGAGCCGGTCGTGCGCGACTTCGTGCGCGAGCGGCTGCCCGCGTTGGCCGACGGCGGGGACGTCGTGGAGGCGCTCTTCAAGCCGCTGCCGAGCATGGTGGTGGCGCACTACCTCGGCGTGCCCGAGGCCGACCGGGTCTCCTTCGACGGCTGGACCGAGGCGATCGTGGCCGCCGGCGGCGCGGGAGACGCGCTGCGGGCGGCCGAGGCGGCCGGGGAGATGCTCACCTACTTCGCCGCGCTGGTGGAGCGGCGCCGGCGCGAGCTGCGCGAGCGGCCCGGCACCGACCCCGGTCCGGACACCGTCTCCCACCTGGTCGCCGCCGGGCGCGCCGACGACCCCGACGGGCTGGTCGCGGTGCTCGGCTACGTCTTCACGATGGTCACCGGTGGCAACGACACCACCACCGGCCTGCTCGGCGGTGCCGTCCAGCTGCTCGCGGAGGCGCCTGGGGAGCGCGCGCGGCTGGTCTCCGGCGAGGTGCCGGTGGGGGTCGCGGTGGAGGAGCTGCTGCGCCTCACCTCGCCCGTGCAGGGCCTGGCCCGCACCACCACCCGCGACGTCGAGCTGCACGGCGTCGAGATCCCCGAGGGCCGCAAGGTCCTGCTGCTGTACGCCGCCGGCAACCGCGACCCGCGGCGCTACGGCCCCGACGCCGAGCGGCTCGACGTCGGGCGCCGACCCAGCCAGGTCCTCAGCTTCTCCCAGGGCGCGCACCACTGCCTCGGGGCGGCCGTGGCCCGGCTGCAGGCGCGGGTGGCGCTGGAGGAGCTGCTCGCGGCGTACCCGGACTTCGAGGTCGGCACCGCGGGTGTCACCTGGGCGCCGGGCCCCTACGTCCGGCGGCCGCTCTCGGTGCCGTTCGTGGGTCGCCCGTGACGGGCGTCGGCCCGGTCGTCGTGGTGGGCGGCATCAACGCCGACCTCAAGGCCCGCACCAGCGCCCCGCTCGTGCCCGGGACCTCCAACCCCGGCACCGCCACGCTCACCCCGGGCGGGGTCGGGCGCAACGTCGCGGAGAACCTCACGCGCCTCGGCACCCCCGCGGCGCTGGTCGGCGTCGTGGGCGAGGACACCATGGGGACGCTCGTGCTCGAGGCGACGGCGGCGGCCGGCGTCGACGTCGCGGCCGTGCGGCGCCGCCCGGGGCCGACCGGCTCCTACACCGCCCTGCTGGACCACCGCGGCGAGCTGGTCGCCGGGGTCGCCGACATGTCGGCGACCGACGACCTCGCCCCCGGCGACGTGCCGCCCGCGCTGGTCGCCTCGGCCGCCCTGCTCGTGCTCGACGGCAACCTGCGCGTCGACACCTTCGCCGAGGCCCGGGAGCTGGCGCGCGCGGCCGGGGTGCCGGTCGTCGTCGACCCCGTGAGCGTGCCGAAGGCGACCCGGCTCGCACCCGAGCTGCGCGACCTGCGCTGCGTCACGCCCAACGCCGAGGAGCTCGTCGCACTCGGCGGCGCCGCGGTGCTGCACGCCCAGGGGTGCGCGCTGGTGTGGGAGCGGCTGGGCGCCGCCGGTTCCCGCCTGCACGTGGCCGGGTCGCCGCCGGTGGAGGTGGCCGTGGGAGTGCTGGCGGCGGAGGTCGTGGACGTCACCGGTGCGGGCGACGCGATGCTCGCGGCGTGGTGCCACGCGGTGCTCGGGGGTGCGGGTGACGCCGAGGCGGCGGCGTACGCCCAGGAGGCCGCGGCGCTCACCGTGGCCTCCCCGCTCACCGTCCGCCCCGACCTGCGCGAGATGCTGGCCCGATGAGCCGTCCGACGCCGCACCCGATGCTGACCCTCACCGACGAGGTCGCCACCGCCCTGCGCGAGGGGCGACCGGTCGTGGCGCTGGAGTCGACGATCATCAGCCACGGCATGCCCTACCCCGACAACGTCGCCATGGCGCTCGAGGTCGGGGGGATCGTCCGCTCGTGCGGTGCCGTGCCGGCGACCATCGCGGTGCTCGACGGCCGCCCGCGGATCGGGCTGACCGGCGAGGACCTCGAGCTGCTCGCCTCGCACCCCGACGTGGTGAAGGCCAGCGTGCGGGACCTGCCGTACGTCGCCGCGCGCGGCCTGCACGGGGCCACCACCGTCGCCGCCACGATGCGGCTCGCGGCGATGGCCGGCATCGAGGTCTTCGTGACCGGCGGCCTCGGCGGGGTGCACCAGGGCGCGGCGACCTCGATGGACGTCTCCGCCGACCTCACCGAGCTCTCGCGCACCCGGGTCGCGGTCGTCTCCGCCGGGGTGAAGTCGATCCTCGACATCGGGCTGACCCTCGAGGTGCTCGAGACCATGGGCGTCCCGGTGCTGGTCGAGGGGGCTGAGGAGTTCCCGTCGTTCTACTCCCGCGCCAGCGGCTTCGCCGCGCCGATGCGGGTCGACGGTGCGGCGTCGGCCGCGGCCGTGGTGCGGGCGACCTGGGACCTCGGGCTCGACTGCGGCGTCGCGATCGCCCACCCCGTCCCGGCGGAGGACGAGATCCCCGCCGACGAGATCGGCGTGGTCATCGACCGGGCGCTGGCCGACATGGCCGCCCTCGGGATCACGGGCAAGGCCACCACGCCCTACCTGCTCGGGCGGATCGTCGAGCTCACCGACGGCGCCTCCCTGGCCACCAACATCGCCCTCGTCCGGGCCAACGCGCGGTACGGCGCCGCCCTCGCCGTCGCCCTCGCCGGCTGACCCGGGGGCCTCGCCCCGGCTGCCCGGCGCGTGCGCTGACTCGGCGCCAGTTCGAGTGTGAGTCGGCGCTGGTTCGAGCGTGAGTCGGCACCAGTTCGAGCGTGAGTCGGCGCTGATTCGACGCAGGTCTTGAACGAGTGCCGAGTGGGCCTTGAACGAGCGCCGAGTGAGCGTCGAACGAGCGCCGAGTGAGCGTCGAACGAGCGCCGAGTGAGCGTCGAAACAGCGCCGAGTCACCGACCCCTGGGCAACGGTCAGCGGGTGGGGGCGGTGGTGACCCGGTAGCGGACGAACGAGGGGACCAGGACCGCGGCGGCGACGACGCCGACGACGACGAGCACACCGCCGCCGGCCGCGGCGGCGCCGGCCCCGACGGCTGCGGCGGTGGCGCCGTGCGCGACGTCGGCGACCCGGGGGCCGCCGGCGACGACGACGGTGAAGACCCCCTGCAGGCGGCCGCGGACCGCGTCCGCCGCAGCGGACTGCAGCATCGAGGACCGGAACGCCGCGGAGGCCATGTCGGCCGCGCCTCCGACGACCAGCATGAGCAGCGCGGTCACCAGCATCAGCCGCTGCCAGGACTCCCCGAACGCGCCGGCCAGCAGCACCGCGACGCCGAAGCCGGCCATCGCCAGGCCCCACACCACGATGCAGACGACGACGGCCAGCCCCTGGCGCGAGACCCGCGAGACCCACCCGCTGAGCACCCCGCCCACCACGGCACCGGCCGGGATGCCGGCGAAGAGCAGGGCGAAGACCAGTCCGCCTTCGGCGGGTCCGCCGAAGTCGCGGTTGGCGATCTCGGGGAAGAGCGCCCGCGGCATCCCGAAGACCATCGCGATGATGTCGACGACGAAGGACATGAGCAGCACCGGCTGGTGGCGCAGGTAGGCGAAGCCGTCCACCACCGCGCGCACCCCCGGCACCCCGCCGACGACCCCGTCGACGGCGAGCGGCGGCAGGCGCAGCACGGCGTAGATCGTCGCGAGCAGGCAGAGCGTGTCGGCGGCGTACAACCAGGCGAAGCCGGTGAACGGGATGAGGATGCCGGCCACCAGCGGCCCGGCGATGGCGCCGGCCTGGAAGACGGTCATGTTGAGCGAGTTGGCTGCGGGCAGCAGCTCGTCGGGGAGCAGCTTGGGCAGCAGTGCGGCGCGGGTCGGCTGGTTGACCGCGAAGAAGGCCTGCTGCACCGAGAACAGCGACAGCAGCAGCCACACGTTCGTCGAGCCCGCGAAGGCCTGCGCCGCGAAGAGCCCGCTGGTCACGACCAGCCCGAGCGTCGTCACGACCAGGATCGACCGGCGGTCGAACACGTCGGCAAGGGCCCCGCCGTACAGGCCGAACACCACGAGCGGGACGAGCCCGAACACCCCCGTGAGCCCGACGTACGCCGAGGAGCCGGTGTCGGCGTAGATCTGGGCCGGCACCGCGACGACCGTGAGCTGGGCGCCGACGACGGTGATGATGTTGGCGGTCCACAGGCGGCGGAAGTCCGGGACCCGCAGCGGCCGGGTGTCCGCGGTCAGCGCGCGCAGCCGCCCGCCCCGTCCTGATGACCCGCCCGCCACGGCTGGGAACCTACGCCGGGTCACGAGCGCGCAACGAACCGGCGCCCCGCGTTGCGACCGCGGCAGGCCTTGCTGTCTGCTGGCCCCCGGACAGGAGGTCATCTGGTGACGGTCGTCGATGCCGACGTCGACTTCGGGGAGTTGGACAGGCGGGGCGGGCTGGGCGTGCGGTGCCTGGGCGTCGTGCACCTGTACCGCACCTTCGAGGGCCACGACGTCGTCGCGCTCCAGGGGGTCGACCTCTCCATCCGACCGGGGGAGCGGGTCGCGTTCCTGGGGCCATCGGGCTCGGGCAAGTCGACGCTGCTGACCCTGCTCGGCGGCATCCAGCGTCCCAGCGCGGGCCGGATCTTCCTGGGCGAACACGAGATCTCGCGGCTGCCCGAGACCGAGCTGGCGCGGCTGCGCAGCCGTCGGGTCAGCACGATGCTGCAGGGCGCCACGCGCAACCTGCTGCCCTACGCCACGGCCCGCCAGAACATCGCCTTCGCGCGCCTGGCCCTCACCTCCGCCGAGCGCAAGGAGGTCGCGCCCGACCGCGAGCTGCTCGCCCGCGTCGGCCTGGAGGGCGTCGCCGACCAGGTCGTCAGCACGATGTCCGGCGGCCAGCGCCAGCGACTCGCGCTGGCCTGCGCGGTCTCCACCGGGCCGGAGCTGCTGCTCGCAGACGAGCCGACCAGCCAGCTCTCCCACGAGGACCGCGACGCCGTCATCGGCCTGGTCCACGACCTCGGCGACGAGCTCGGCACGACCATCGTCGTGGTCACCCACCAGCCCGAGGTCGCCGCGACCTTCCCGCGCACCATCACGATGAAGGGTGGCCGGGTCGGGCTGGAGGGCCGCGACGGCGCGGAGTACGTCGTCATCGGCGCCGAGGGCGTCGTCCACCTGCCGACCCACCTGGCCGAGCAGTGGCCGCAGGGCACGCTGGTACGGATCGAGCCGGAGGCCGCCGACCGGCTCGTCGTGTCCAGGTCGGCGGAGTCGGTGGAGGACGCGTGACCGACCTCGAGCTGCGAGGTGTGCGCTACGAGCTCACCCGCACCCTGCTGCACGACCTCGACCTCACCTTCCGTGCCGGTCGGATGACCGCCCTCTCGGGCCCGTCGGGCTCGGGCAAGACCACGCTCCTCTCGATCGCGGGCGGGCTTCTGCAGCCCTCCCTCGGGGAGGCGACGTACGCCGGGGAGCCGATGTGGCGCGGCACCGGCGACCCCCGGCCGGAGGTGGCGTTCGTGCTGCAGGTCTACGGCCTGGTGCCGATCCTCTCCGCGCGCGAGAACGTCTCGGTGGCCCTGCGCGCCCGCGGGGTCGACCCCGACGAGGCCGACGAGCGGGCGAGCGCCGCGCTGGCCCGCTTCCACATCGGCGACCTCGGCGACCGCCAGGTCGAGGAGCTCTCCGGCGGCCAGATGCAGCGCGTGGCCCTGGCCCGCGGGCTCTGCGTCGACGCCGCCGTCCTGCTCGCCGACGAGCCCACCAGCGAGCTCGACGAGGGCAACCGCGCGCTGGTCCTGGCCGAGCTGCGCCGCGAGGCCGACCGCGGTGCCGTCGTCGTCGTGGCCACCCACGACCCGGCCGTCGTCGACGCCTGCGACGACCACCACGCGCTGGACGAGGGACGGCTGGTCGACCACACGGAGCCGGTCCACCTCGGGGGCGGCCGACACCGCGCGGCCGAGGGGGCCTCCGCGGCCGGGACGTCCCCCGCTGGTCGAGGTGCGAGCGCAGCGAGCCAGGAGACTCCGCCGCAGCCGATCCAGCCCGTCGCCCCGGTCCCAGCGACGGCTCCAGCACCGGCCGCGCCCCCGGCACCCGCGCCGCCCGCCCCGGGGCCGCCCTCGGTGCCGCCCATCGACCCCGACGACGACCCCCACCGGATCTACCGCCGCCCGGGGAGCGCGTGAGCGCCTCCGCGCCCCGGATCCGTTCCCGCACCCTCCAGGGCGCGTGGTCGCGCCGGGGCACGCTGCTGCCCCTGATGCTGCTGACGGCGGTGGTCGTGGCGGGCGTGGTGGCGGTGGTCGGGTTCGCCGCGGCGGCCGGCACCTCCCGACTGCTGGCGGTGCCGCTGCTGCTCATCGGTGCGGTCGCGGTGCCCGCCACCGGGCGGGAGCTCGCCTCGGCCCGGCGTCCCGAGATCGCGCTCGCGCGGCTCCGCGGTCTCGAGGGCGGGGAGCTGTTCACGCTGCTGGCGCTCGAGCCACTCCTGGTGCTGCTCGCGGGTGCCGGCCTCGGCACCGGCGCGGGGGTCGGCGTGTCGGCGCTGGCGACCCGCGCCTGGCTCGACGCACCCGTCACCGTGCCCGGGTGGGACGTCCTGTCCGCCGTGCTGGTGGTGCTCCTCGTCGCGCTCGCGGCGGTGCTCCTCGGGATGGCCACAGCGTTGCGCGAGCCGCTCGTCGCCCAGGTCCGGGGATCGGCGCGACCGCGCACCTCCACCTCCGCGGCGGTCTTCGGACAGGTCCTGGTCGTGGTGGGCGCGGCCGTCGCGATCTACCGCGCCCGGGTCGTCGACGGCACCCAGTCCGACCTGCTGGTGCTCGCCGGCCCCGCGCTGGTCGGCCTCGCCGCCGGGCACGCGAGCCTGTGGCTGATGGCGCGCTCCGCGCGCCTGGCCGTACGACGCACGCGCCGCCGCGGCCTGCCGACGTACCTCGCCTCCCGGCGCCTCGCGCGCTCGGCCGACGCCGCGGCCCCGCTGCGGGTCCTCGTGGCGGCAGGGGCGGTGGCCGGGCTGGCGGTCACCGGTGCGGCCCAGGTCTCGGCCTGGGCGGACGAGACGGCGCGGCTGCGCGCGGGTGCCCCGCTGCGGATCGACCTGGAACGCGGCGCCGGCGGCGACGCCACGAGCGTGCTCGCGCTGACCCAGCGGCTCGACCCCGAGGGGCAGTGGCTGATGGGCGCGGTCGTGGTGCCGGGTGAGGGCTCGGTGCCGGCCCGGCGGGCGTTCGTGGACGTGGCGCGGGCCGAGCGCGTGGTGGGCGACTTCTTCGAGGCGACGAGCGCCGCCCGGATCGGCGGGCTCGCCGACCGGCTCACCGATGCCTCGTCGGCATGGGCGGTGCCGTCGACGGGCACGAGCATCCAGGTCGAGGTGGCCGGTGTCTCCGCGCGTGCGGACGGGACGCTGCGGCCGCGCGTCGACGTGGAGATCGCCGACCCCGCCGGGCAGGTGCTGGTGGCGGGCATCCGGCTGGAGCTTCTGACGTCCGGCGCGCCGGTCGGCTCGAGCATCCCTGTCGACTGCGTCGCGGGCTGCACGGTCCGCTCGGTCACCCTGTCGCGCACCCCGGGCGACCGCGACCTGCCCTTCGTCCTGACCCGGCTGCAGATCGGCAGCACCGACCTGGTCGAGAGGGAGTGGGAGCCAGCGGAACCAGCCACCGACGCCGGGCCCGGCGGTCCGGTGGAGGTCAGCGACGGTCTGCTCGCACCGGCCTCGCCGGGCCGGCTGACCGCGCTCCCCGCGCGCGGCGAGGGCCCGGTGCCGGTGCTGGTCACCCGCACCGCCACGTGGGAGGGCGACCCCGTGCTGGAGTCGCCCGGCGGCGAGGACCTCCCGGCCCGGGTGGTCGCCCGCTTCCCCGCGCTGCCGCTCGTCGAGGCCGACGGGGTCTACGCCGACCTCCCGCGCGCCGCGGCAGGCGCCCCGCCGACCGTGCCCGCGGCCGAGGTGATGGTCCTGGCCCGCGCCGACACCCCGGCGGCGCTGCTCGCCGAGCTGCGCGAGGAGACCAGGGCCGAGCCGCGGGCGCTCGAGGTCGTCACCGCCGACGTACGCGAGGCCACGGGCGCCGCCCAGGCGCAGGCCTACCTGCTGATGGCCGCGTTCTGCCTCCTCGTGGCGCTGCTGGCGCTGTTGACCGCCGTCGCCCGGCAGCGCCCGACCTGGGTGCGCGACGTCGCGGCGCTGCGCGCCGTCGGCGTCACCCCCGCCACCCTGCGCCGCAGCACCCTGGTCGAGGCCGGGCTGCTGCTCGTGGTCACCGGTGTCGCCGTGGCGCTCGGCACCTGGGCCTCGGTCGGGCTGCTGCTCGGCCGGCTCGGCCTGGTCACGGTGCCGGAGCACGCCGTGGACCTGCGCACCGCCGTGGCCCCGCTGCCGCTGGCCGTCGCGGCGGCGGTGTGCGCGGTGCTGGTCGTCGCCGTGGTGGTGCGGGGCCGGGCCGTCGACCCGGCCCGGTCCAGCCCCGGCCGGCTGCGGGAGGAAGTGCGATGAGGCTGCCCACGCCGGGGTCCACCCTGCTCCCCACCGTCCTGCGCGGCCTCCGCTCCCGGCTGCTGCTCTCCCTCGGCTCGGTCGTGCTCACCGCGCTGGCGGTCGGCTCGGCCGTCCTCGGCCCGGCCTTCCAGGGCGCGGTCACCAGCTCCTTCCTCGTCACCCGCCTGGCCGAGGCGCCGCAGAACCTCACGGGCCTGTCCTGGGTCTGGACCCCCGACCCCGCCGACACGGGCTTCGACGTCGACGCCACCCTGCTGCGTGCCGGGGCCGCCGCCGAGCAGGCCACCGAGGAGGGTGACGAGGCCGGCGGGGGCGCCGAGCGCTACCTGCCCCCGCAGTTCTTCGTGCGCACGTTCCCGACGGAGGGCCTGGGCGGCGAGGCGCAGCTGGGCTGGGCGCCCGGCTACTGCGCCCACCTCGTCATCGAGGGCGCCTGCCCCGAGGAGCCCGACGAGGTCCTGCTCCTGGCGCTGGACTCCACGATCACCGGGCTCGGCATCGGCGACACGACGCCGGTCGAGGGCCTGGGCGAGGTGCGGGTCGTGGGCACCTACGCCACCCCGGGGCCGGAGGAGGAGGACTACTGGTTCGAGTACGGCCGGCTCGCCAGCCGTCCGCCGACGCCCGCCCCGGCCAACCAGCCCTACCAGCCCGCGCCGATGCTCGGCACGAAGCAGGCCGTGGCGGAGGCGGCCGACACGGTGGGCTACGAGGTCCTCGTCGACCGTCGGCTCGACGTCCCGGCCGACCTCGCGGTCGAGGACCTCGACGAGGTCGTCGCCGTCGCCCGGGCCCAGGACGACCTGGTGCTCGAGGGCGACCGGGGCACGCTCACGGAGTTCTCCATCAACGACATCGGCGGTGTCGTGGAGGAGGTCCGCGACCAGCAGGCCACCGCCCGCGCGTCGGTCTCGCCGGCGGTGATCAGCCTCGTCCTGGTCGCGCTCGCGCTGCTGCTGCGCCTGCTCACCGCGGCCGCCGACCTGCGGATGCCCGAGCTCGCGCTCGCCTCGCTCCGCGGCCTGCCGCGTCGGCGCATGTGGTCGCTCGGCATGTCCGAGCCGCTCGCGCTGCTGGCGCTCTCGCTCCCGGTCGGCGGCGCCCTCGGCGTCGGCGCCGTCGTGCTGCTCATCGAGTCGTGGCTGGTCCCCGGGCTGCCGCTGCGGGTGCCGTGGACCTCGGTCCTCGCCGGGGGACTGGTCGGCATGGGCGCTGCCGTCGTGGCGCTGGTCGCGGTCGGCCTGGTCGTGCGGATCCCGCTCGAGGCCCAGCTCGGCGGCGTACGTCGTCCGCGGCGCGCCCGGCGGGCGGCCGTCGTCGCGCAGCTGGCGCTGGTGGCCGCGGCGGCCGCGGTGCTGCTCAGCAAGCTCAGCTCGACCGAACGCGGCCGGCCCGACGTCACCGACCTGGTGCTCCCCGTGCTGCTCGCCGTCGTGGCGGGCCTGGCCGCGAGCCGGGCCACCTCCTCCCTGGCCGGCTGGTGGACCCGGGCCGTGCCGCACACCCGCTCGCTCGGGTCCTACGTCGCGGTCCGCGCCCTGTCGCGGCGCCAGGAGGGGACGCTGGTGATCCTGCCGGTCACCGCTGCGATCGCCATCTGCGTCTTCGGTGCCGGGGTCTACGACTCCTCCTCGGCCTGGCGCGGCTCGGTGGCGGCCACCCGAGCACCCGCCGCGACGGTGTGGACCTCCTCCCAAACCCTCGAGGACACCGTCGGACTCACCCGTCGCCTCGACCCCGAGGGGCAGTGGCTGATGGCCGGCAGCACGATCATCACCCCGCAGCCAGGTCCCGTCTTCGCGGTCCTGGACACCTCCCGGCTGGAGCGCGTCGGGCTCTGGAACGAGCAGTGGACCCCCGGCACCTCCGCCGGCGAGGTCGCCGAGCTGCTCGCCACCGGACCCGTGCCCGTGGTGGCCGGCCGGCGCATCGGCGTCCAGGTCGAGAACGCGCTCGAGACCAGCGACGACCTGGTCGTCCGGCTGCGGCTCGTCCCGCCCGAGGGTCGGCCGCGCTCGATCTTCCTCGGCCCGGTCGGGCCCGGGGTGTCCGAGGTCAGCGAGCCCGCGGCGTACTGCCAGCAGGGCTGCCGGGTCGAGGAGATCACCCTCGGTGGTCCGGCCGCCCAACAGGTCGAGATGGAGGGCTCGCTCGCGGTCCGGGCGCTGCTCGTCGACGGCGAGCCCGACCGTGCGGCCATGACCGACGGCGGCTGGACGCTGGTGCCCGGCGCGACCGGCAATGACGCGGTCGACGACGTGTCGGTCGGCGCCGACGGCCTGGAGGTGCTCGTCGCCACCAGCAGCCCGGCGATCGTCCAGTTGGGGGCCGGCGACCCGCCCGCGGCCCTCCCGGTCGTCGCGGGGGAGACCGCCCGCACCAACACCTCCTCCGCGACGTACGGCGGCGGCTCGGCGTTGGACTTCGAGGTCGACCCGGTGCTCACGGCGGGGAGCGTCCCGCTGCTCGGGCCGCGCGGACTGCTCATCGACTACGACACCTTCGCGGTCGGCCGCGCGGTCTACGACCAGGACACCGACGTCTACGTGCTGGCCCGCGACGACCTCCCCGACGGCCTGGTCACGCAGATGCGCGACGCGGGGCTCGTGGAGGACACGTCGTACGCCGAGGTGAAGGGCGAGCTCGACGGCACGGCGTACGCCCTCGCGCTGCGGCTCTACGCCGTCGTCGCTGCCCTCGTGCTGCTGATGGCCGTCGCGTCACTGGCCGTCAGCACCGCCGTGCAGCTGCCCGCCCGGCGCCGCGACGCCGCGGCGCTGCGGGTCGTCGGCGTGCCGCGGCGCCAGGTGATGGGCTCGGTGCTGCGCGAGCTGGTGCTGGTGCTGGGCGGCACGGCCGTGGCGGGACTGGCCGCCGGGGCGCTGGCGCAGTACGTCGTGCTGCGCACCGTCACCCTGGGCTTCTCCGAGACGCTCTCGACCCCGGCCCTCGTCGCGGCCATCGACCCCTGGCGGCTCGCGCTGCTCGCGCTCGTCACCGCCCTGCTCTTCGGCACCGTGGCGCTGGTGTCCGCGGTCCTCACCGTGCGCGGGGCGCGGGGGTCGACGCTGCGGGAGTCGGCGCGGTAGGTGGGTGGGGCAGCGCAAGGTTCATCGGCCGGCCGATGAACGTTGCAGTCGGCCGATGGAGCATTATCGGCCAGCCGCAAGGTTTGTCGGCCGGCCGACAAACCCTTCTCTGCAGCCGCCGACCAGACCCACCAGCCTCCCGCGGCTGGGCCAGTTCCGCGGCACCCGGGCCGCCGGCCTCACCCGTCGTGCGCGTGCCGCCCCACGTGCCAGCCACCCGGCGGCAGCTCGAGCGCGGCGCTCGGGCCCCAGGACCCCTGCTCGTAGGGCTGGACCTCCGGCGGGGAGTCGAGCAGCGGCTGGCAGACCTGCCAGATCCGGTCGACCTCGTCGGCGCGGGTGAAGAGCGTCTGGTCGCCGCGCAGGACGTCGAGGACCAGCCGCTCGTAGGCCTCGAGCGGGTCGGCGTCGGGCACGGCGTCGCCCAGGTCGAGGCACATGGTGGCCGCGGCCAGCTCCATCTCCGGACCGGGCTTCTTGCCCTGGAGGTCGACGCGGACCTGCGGGGAGTCGGTGAGCTCGAGGACCAGCTCGTTGCAGCCGGCGGTCTCCCCGAAGAGCGCCGAGGTGGGGGTGCGGAACCGGACGGTGACGGTACGCCGGGTGGCGGCGAGCGCCTTGCCGGTGCGCAGCAGGAACGGCACGTCGCGCCAGCGGTCGCAGTCCAGCCGGACCTCCAGCGCCACGAAGGTCTCCACGTCGGAGTCGTCGTCGACGTCCTCGTCGTCGCGGTAGCCCTCGAACTGGCCGAAGACCGCCCGCTCCGGGTCCAGCGGCAGGACCTTCTCGAAGACCGCCGACTTGGCGTCGCGCAGCGACTCGGCGTCCCCGGCGCCGGGGTCCTCGAGCGCCACGAAGCCCAGGATCTGCATGAGGTGGGTGGAGATCATGTCGCGCAGGCAGCCGGTCGACTCGTAGAACGAGCCGCGGCCCTCCAGCCCGAGCTCCTCGGGCACGTCGATCTGCACCGATTCCACGTGCCGGGCGTTCCAGGACGGCTCGAACAGGCCGTTGGCGAAGCGCAGCGCCAGGATGTTCTGCACCGCCTCCTTGCCCAGGAAGTGGTCGATCCGGAAGACCTGGTCCTCGTCGACGACCTCCTTCAGCGCGGCGTCGAGGGAGCGCGAGGACTCCAGGTCCAGCCCGAACGGCTTCTCCACGACCAGCCGCGCCCGCTCGGTCAGGCCCTCCTTGCCGAGCATCGCGATCATCGGCTCCATGGCCGCCGGGGGGATCGAGAGGTAGACCAGGCGGCGTACGTCGTCGGCGTCCGCGCCCATGGACGACTCGGCCTCGCGGACCGCCGCGGCCAGCTCGCCGCCGTCCTCGGCGTCGGAGGTGCAGAAGGTGACCCGGGAGAGCAGCTGCTCGGCGACGTCCTCGTCGAGGTCCTCGACGGTGTCCTGCAGGCCCTTGCGCAGCCGGTCGCGGAACTCCGCGTCGGAGCCGGGGGAGTGCCGGCCGCTGCCGATCACGGCGTACTCCTCCGGCAGCCGGCCGGCGGCGGCCAGCCGGTAGAGACCGGGGAAGAGCTTGCGGGCGGCGAGGTCGCCGGTGGCGCCGAAGAGCACCAGGACGTGCGGCGGGACGGTGTCGGTACGCGGGTCGCGGGGGTCGGGGGAGGTCACCGTTCGAGCGTCCCCCGCGGCCCGGGGCCGGACACCACCCGGCCGGGCCCGCGATCCCGCCCGAGCGGCCCACCGAAGGGGTGGGCGGGGTGGTCCGGCCCACATGCGACCCCGCGCGGGGTTCTGACCTGGCATATTGGTGACATGAGTCTCGACAACGACACCGCGACGCAGGCCATCGGGGCCTACTTCGGGAGCAGTGTCCTCACCGACGAGCCGACGTGGACCAGCGTGGTGCTGGAGGAGGCCACCACGGCCTTCGACTCCACCGACGAGCTCGTCGCGGCGCTGGGCCTGATGAACCTGCGCGCGGAGACCGGCCCCGCCGCCTGACCTCCTCGCCGGCCGTCGTCCGTGCCGGAGGGCCGCCGGCCCGACCGACCACCGACGGCTCCGTAGGCTCGCATCCGTGAGGCCCCGCCCAGAGAAGCCCGGTCCCGGCCAGGAGTCCGTCTGGGACTACCCCCGACCGCCGGCGCTCGTGCCGAGCAGCCAGCTGGTCGAGGTGGTCCTCGGCGGCGTCGTCATCGCCCGCACCACCACCTCGTGGCGGGTGCTGGAGACCAGCCACCCGCCGACCTACTACCTGCCCCGCGAGGCCTTCGTGGACGGCGCGCTCGTCCCCACCCCCGGCAGCTCGGCGTGCGAGTGGAAGGGGCTGGCGGCGTACGCCGACCTGCACGGCGGCGGGGTGGTGGCTCCCCGCGCGGCCTGGACCTACCCCGACCCGACGCCGGCGTTCGCCGCCATCAGCGACGCGTGGGCCGTGATGCCGGGCGCCGTCGACGAGTGCCGGGTCGACGGCGAGGTCGTCCGCCCGCAGGAGGGCGGGTTCTACGGCGGGTGGATCACCGACGCGGTGGTCGGGCCGTTCAAGGGGATCCCGGGCTCCTGGGGCTGGTGAGGCACCCGCTCCGGTCGGGCTCGGCGACCGCGTCACCCGCTCTCGACACGCGGGTCGCGACCTCGTCCCTCGGTCGCGCCGCTCGCTCGACCACCGACCAGCGCATCCGCTGACGCGTCTGCGATCAGCAGCCCGGACCGGGCTCCTTCTTCCCCAGCAGCCGGTCGGCGAGCAGGTCGCACCACTGCCCCGAGGCCGGGCCGCCGTTGACGGTGCCGTCGGACTCCCCGGGGTGCTTGACCCACAAGGCCCCGTCGAAGGCCCCGTCGAAGGCCAGCCGCGGGGCCTTGCCCAGTCGCGCCCAGGTCGGGTTGATGACGTCGGCGTCCACGGGCTTCTTCGCGCCGTTGCGCGAGGTGTCGACGACGTACTTGGTGCCCTTGACGCCCAGCCGCTTCAGCTCACGCACCATCCACCGTGCGTAGTGGTGCTCGTCCTTGGTGCGGCGGAAGTTGGAGACGTTGGTGCTGAAGCCGCGCGCGTCGGCGACGCCGGCCTTCCTCAGCAGCTCGGCCCGGCCGTCCCAGGGGGTGTCGTCGGTGGTCGGGTCCCCGGTCGTCCAGCCGGAGTGCCCGGCGTCGATGTAGACCCACGCCCCGGCGTCGGCCAGGCGACGCGTCGCCCAGCGCAGCAGCTTGACCCGGTTGTCGGCGTTGCCGCACTCGCCGCCGTGGTAGAAGGGCAGGGCGTCCGGCTCGAGCACCAGCAGCGGGCTGGAGCCCTCGAGCCCCTCGGCGACCTGGGCGACCCACTTCTTGTAGGCGTCCACGCCGGGCAGCCCGCCGGAGGAGTACTGCCCGCAGTCGCGGTCGGGGATGGAGTAGACGACCAGCATCGGCGTCTTGTCGGCGGCCTCGGCCAGCCCGACGTACTCACCGACCACGTCCGCGACCCGGTCGGTCGGGTAGTACTCCGAGCCCAGCCACAGCGCCTGGGCCTTCTTCGCGATCGGCTCGTACGCCGGGCCCTGGGCGTGCACGGGCATGCGGCTGTCCACGTAGAGGCCCCGCACCGTGCGCGGGTCGGGAGCGCGCCGCTCGGCCGCGGTCCCGGTGGGGGCGGCCGCGCCGGGGCTGGCGGATCCCACGCCCGGTCCCAGCAGCCCGAGGACGCCGAGGGCGAGGGCCAGGGCGAGCGCGAGCAGGCGGGCAGGACGCAGGAGCACCCGACCAGGGTGCGGCACCCGGGGCTCGCGTGTCCGGACTATCCGCGGACCGGCGCCGCCGACGCGCTCAGCGACCGGCGCGGCGCTCGTACTCCGCCCGCGCCTCGAGGTCGACCTTCGACAGCGACGTGTCGGCGCCCATGGCGTGGCTGACGGCGTCGCGGGCGCGGCGGGGCAGGGTGTTGGAGGAGTAGAAGATCCCCTTGGCGTAGGCCGGGACCCAGGTCTCGAAGCGGGGGCGCCGGGCCACGGAGAGGATCGCGTCCGCGACCTCCTCGGGCTTGCACGGGCGCATGCCGCGGGCGGCCTGCACGCCGGCGCCGAGCTCGGTGGCCACGACGGTGGGCAGCACGACCGAGACGTCGACGCCGCCGGGGGCCAGCTCGGCGGACATCGCCTCGGAGAAACCGACCACGCCGAACTTGCTGGCGGAGTAGACGGCGCCGCCGGCCATGCCGATCCGGCCGACCGCGGAGGCGACGTTGACGACGTGGCCGTGACCGCGCTCGAGCATGGTGCGGGCGGCCAGCTGGGTGCCCGTGATGACGGCGCGGAGGTTGACCTCGAGGATCTTGTCGATCGACTCGTCGCTCTGCTCGACCAGCGGGGAGAGCGGCATGATCCCGGCGTTGTTGACCAGCACCTCGACCGGGCCGAGCGCCTCGGCCTGGGCCAGGAACGCGGCGAACGAGGCGCGGTCGGAGACGTCGACGACGTACCCCTCGGCGCCTCCACCGACCTGGGCGGCTGCCTTGGCGGCGACGTCGTCGTCGAGGTCGCCGATGACCACGCGGGCCCCGGCGTCGGCGAAGCGGCCGGCGGTGGCCAGGCCGATGCCGCGACCGGCGCCGGTGATGGCGACGACCTTCCCGCGCAGGTCACGGTCGGGGGTGCGGGCGAGGCGGGAGGAGCGGGTCATCGGTGGCCTCCGAGGGGGTAGAGGTCGACGGGCTGTCCGTCGACCGGGAACGGGAGGGAGTGGTTGTCGAGGGGGGCGGTGTAGTCGGGGTCCACCCGCCACTCGAAGCGGCGCAACAGGTGGTGCATGACGGCCTTGACCTCGGCGCCGGCGAAGAACAGGCCCAGGCACTTGTGCACGCCGCCACCGAAGGGGTCCCAGGCGTGGCGGTGCCGCTTGTCCTCGCGGCGCTCGGGCCCGAAGCGCTCGGGGTCGAAGCGGTGCGGGTCGTCCCACAGCTCGGGCTGCAGGTGCGTGAACTGCGGGGAGACCATGAGGAAGGTGCCCTCGGGTATGCGGTGGCCGAGCACGACGGTCTCCCGCACGGCCTTGCGCACCACGACCGGCACCGGGGCCCGCAGCCTCAGGCACTCGCGCATCACCAGGTCCAGCGAGGTGAGGGTGTCCAGCTCGGCCAGGGACGGCTGCCCGCCGAGGGCGCGGGACTCCGCCCGGCAGCGCTCCTGCCAGTCGGGGTGCTTGCCGAGCAGCTCCAGCATCGTGGAGAGCGTGATGGTGGAGGTGTCGTGCGCGGCCATCATGAGGAAGACCATGTGGTCGACGACCTGGTCGTCGGTGAGGCCCTCGCCGTCCTCGCTGCGCACGTGGCAGAGCTGGCTGAGCAGGTCCGGGGTCTCGCTCGCGCGCCGCTCGGGGAGGTAGGAGCGCAGGAACTCCTCCAGCAGCCGGCGGCCGCGGTGGCCCCGCCACCAGCGGCCCGGCGGGACCGGCATCCGCACCACGGAGGTCGCCGCCTGCACGCAGTCGATGAACGCGCGGTTGACCCGGTCCATCTGCTGGGGCGAGGTGTGCTCGGCCCCGCCCATGAAGATGTCGGCGGCGATGTCGAGGGTCAGCGCCTTGAGCGCGGGGTAGGCGCGGAAGTCGCGCCCGGGCTCCCAGGAGGCGACCCCACGGGCGACGGCCGGGTGCACGCGCGCGGTGTAGCCCTCGAGCCGGTCGCGGGTGAAGGCCTGCTGGAGGATCCGCCGGTGCAGGTGGTGCTCCTCGAAGTCGAGGAGCATCAGTCCGCCGTGGAAGAACGGCCCGACCAGGTACGACCACGCGGGCTGGTTGGCGAAGGCCTTGTCGCGGTTGGTGAAGACGGCCTCCAGCGCGTCGGCGCCCAGCAGCATCGCCCACCGGTGGCGGCCGGCGACGCGCAGCGGCGACACCGCGCCGTACGTCGTCCACTGGCGCTCGAAGAGGGCCTGCGGGTCCCGGGCGTAGTCGAGCAGCTGGCCGAGGACCGGCAGCCCGTGCGCCCCGCGCACGGGCGCGGGGATCTCACGCACCCGCTCTCCCGTGGTCTGCGTCACGCCGCGATCGTATTCTGACAGGAGCCTCTGTCAAGTGTTGTCCCGCGCCGGCCCGGACCGGCGGGGCCCGCGTTCCAGGGGTCGGGCGCGCCGGGGTGCGTGCTGTCGGGCGCCCGTGGCAGCCTGTGCCCGTGGCGGTGAAGAAGGGCGTCTACCGGGGTCTGACGGCGCAGGAGCGCGCCGCGGAGCGACGCGAGCGGCTGCTCGAGGCGACCCTCGAGGTGTGGGGTCGCGAGGGCGGTCCGCCGGTCACCATGACCCGCATCTGCCAGCAGGCCCAGCTCACCGAGCGCTACTTCTACGAGCAGTTCGCCAACCTCGAGGAGGCCCTCGAGGAGGTACTGAAGTCGATCTACGACGAGATCGTCGAGGTCACCGCCGCCGCGCTGGAGCAGACCAGTGGCGACCCCGCCGACCGCGCCCGGATCGGCATCGCGGCCTTCCTCGACGTCTTCGTGAAGGACCCGCGCAAGGGACGGGTCGCGATGATCCTCGCTCCCGGCCGCGCCGAGCTGCGCGAGCGGCGCCAGGAGATGCTGCGCTCGCTCAGCTCGTTCGCCGCGATGGAGGCCGGCGAGCTGTACGGCGAGGAGGCCGAGCCCGGCTCGCGCGGCGAGCTGGCCGGCATCCTGTTCGTGGGCGGACTCTCCGAGCTGGTCGCCGGCTGGATCGAGGGCACGCTCGACACCGAGCCCGCCGAGCTCGTCGACGCCGCCACCCGCGCGTTCACCCGGCTCGCCCACCGCTGAGCCGCCCCGGCGGGCCGGGCCGGCACCCCGTCGTACGCCGTCCTGCTGCTCGGAACCGCGTCCCCGCGGCCCCCGGCGGGGGTACGTTGCGCAGCGCCGCCGCCCCGCGGCGATCCCCCGACAGGAGAGCCCCATGACCAGCCGCCCGTTCACCCGCCAGTCCACCGTCGCCGAGCTCGCCACCACGGCCCCGGGCCGGGCGTTCAAGGCGATGATCCTGCGCCAGCTCCCGCCGACGCAGACGGAGAAGGAGCGCCAGGAACTGGAGGAGATGACCCTCAACTTCCCGCTCGAGACGCTGGTCGAGCTCTCCGAGGGCAAGCTCACCTGGGGCGTCGCCGACTCCCTCGTCGACCTGGCCAACCGCAAGCCGCACCGCGTCGCCGGACGTGCCGCCGGTGCGGGGTTCGGTGCCGTGAAGAAGGTCGTCCGCACCGTTCGCCGCTGATCCACCTGCGTCGGTCACGGGCGCGGCGGCGGGTCAGCAGGCGCAGAAGTCAGCGTCCGGTCCCTCGCAACGCGGGTGCCGCTCGGCCAGGATCGCCAGCTGCGGGCCACCGAAGGCGGCCGCCAGGAGGCGGTCGCCCAAGGCCGCGCGTCGGAGGTACTCCACGCCGAGGACGGCCTGCACCGGGTGGTGGTCGAGGTGCTCGAGCAGCAGCCGCACGGCGACGTCGAGTGGGGGCACGTCTCGGGGCACCGGCTCGGACTCCCGCAGGAGGAGGAGCTGCATGAGGGCGCGGATCTCGCCCGCTGTCGCGAAGACCGGCGTCCACCCCCCGTCGCAGCGCTGGTGGGTCAACCTGCACTGGGCGTGCTCGAAGGACAGCCGCCCCCGCCCCACCCGTTCCAGTGCCTCGATCAGGTCCTTGTCCACGGCAGCCCCCCAGCAACCCGGCGTCCTGCGCCGTGGTCACGACGCTGGCGACATGCTGGCCCACCAGAGGTGTGGAAAGCGACGGCTGTTGCCAAGCCGTGGGCAAGGCTTTGCCTGCCTCGAGAGGTGCTGAGCGAACCGCTGAGATTCCTCCGCACTGACACCGTGTCGCAGTTACTCTCGGGTACGTGACGGACGCACCCGTGCCGAGCTTCGGCCCCTCCCCCGACCACGTCGAGCTGCAGCAGTGGCTGCACACCTTCGCAGCGGATGTCATCCGACCCGCGGCCGCGGAGTGGGACGAGAAGGAGGAGTTCCCCTGGCCCGTGGTCGAGGAGGCCGCGAAGGTGGGGATCTACTCCCTCGACTTCTTCGCCACCCAGTCCTTCGACCCCACCGGACTCGGCATCCCGATCTTCATGGAGGAGGTGTTCTGGGGTGACGCCGGCATCGGCCTCTCGATCGTCGGTACGGCGCTGGCCGCGGCCGGCCTGGCCAGCAACGGCACCCCCGAGCAGCTCGCGGAGTGGGCTCCGGAGATGTTCGGGACGCCCGGCGACCTGAAGATCGCGGCGTTCTGCTCCTCCGAGCCCGACGCGGGGTCCGACGTGGGCGCGATGCGCACCCGTGCCGTCTACGACGAGGCCACCGACGAATGGGTCATCAACGGCACCAAGACCTGGGCGACCAACGGCGGCCTCGCCGACGTCCACGTCGTCACCGCCGTCGTCGACCCCGACCTGCGCACCCGCGGCCAGGCCTCCTTCATCGTCCCGCCGGGGACCAAGGGCCTCTCCCAGGGCCAGAAGTTCCACAAGCACGGCATCCGCGCCTCCCACACCGCCGAGGTCGTCCTCGACAACGTGCGCGTGCCCGGCCGCTGCCTGCTCGGTGGCAAGGACAAGCTCGACGCCCGCCTGGCCCGGGCCCGCGAGGGCGCCAAGAGCGGTGGCGGCAATGCGAGCATGGCGACCTTCGAGCGCACCCGTCCCGCGGTCGGCGCGCAGGCCGTCGGCATCGCCCGCGCGGCGTACGAGACCGCCCTGGACTACGCCAAGACCCGCGAGCAGTTCGGCAAGCCGATCATCGAGAACCAGGGCGTGGCCTTCCAGCTCGCCGACATGGCGACCCAGATCGACGCCGCCCGCCTGCTGGTGTGGCGCGCCTCGTGGAAGGCCGCCACCGGCGGTGCCTTCGACAAGGCCGAGGGGTCGATGTCGAAGCTCTTCGCCGGCGAGACCGCCATCCGGGTAACCGGCCAGGCGATGCAGATCCTGGGCGGCAACGGCTTCACGCGGGAGTACCCCGTCGAGCGCTGGGCCCGCGACGCCCGGATCTACACCATCTTCGAGGGCACCTCGGAGATCCAGCGCCTGGTCATCGCCCGGACGATCTCGGGCGCGCCGATCCGCTGAGTCGCCCGGAGCCGGGGGTACTCCGCATCATTCCTGATGCTTGCTGCGAGCTCGGCAGCAGAAATGATGCGGAGTACCCGCCCGCCCGCCCCACAGGTCACAGCAACCACGACCCGGCCACGCCCGGACCTCCCGGGGTGAGCCGGGCCGGCCACGGCAGCGGGAGGGTCGGGTCATGAAGATCCTGATCGGCCTGGCCATCATCGTCGCGCTGGCCTACCTCGGCTACCGCATGTTCTTCGTCAACGCCCACAAGAAGTGACCGCCTGAGGCCACCCTCGAGAAGGGACGCAGCGCGGTGCGACAGCGCTTCGAGGGCGCCATCGCCGGGATCGGGTCGACCTCCGGCGTGCGGGTCGTCGTGGGGCGCTGGGACCGCTCGCCCCTGGGCAGCTTCGCCGACGCCATGGTCGCCGAGGCCGACGGCCGCCGCGTCCTGCTCGCGCCGAGCCAGGAGGTCGCGGACTTCGTCGCGGCGACGTACACCTTCGACGAGGTGCGGATCGAGCCGCTCACCGTCGAGGGCGAGACCCGCTGGCTGGTGCGCTCGCCGTCCCTGCTCCTCGACCTCGAGCTCGGCCACCGCACCACGCTGGGCCGGCTGCTGCGCGCGGTCCCGACGGCGGTCGGCACGAGTCCCGCGTGGTGCGCCGTCACCGACCCGGTCGCCCGGGTCGTCATGCGGGGTGTGCGGACACGCGGCTCGGCGGGCAACGGCAGGCGTGAGTGGTACGCCGCCACCGACCACCACGTCCTCCGCTCCGCGACCGGCTCGTACGACGGGGTGGACCTCGGCGCGCTCCGGCCGGTCAGCCCCGAGCCGGGCTTCGGGTTCTCCTCGACCCCGGCGCGGCCGTCGGTCACCTCGCTCGTGACCACCGTCGAGGTCCCCGGCTGATCGCGCGGCCCGGCGTGGCTCGCCGACCCGGGAGATCCTTCCGCGAGGCCGATGGTGAGGGTCTCGTGGCTCGCGGCGCTCGCACCTCGACCAGCGATGGTGCGCCGGGGAGGCGGGCAGGGTCAGGCGAGGTCGATGGCGCGGTTGACCCAGTTGGACGCGACGACCATCCCGACCTTCTCGTAGAGCCCCAGCGCGCCGGTGCGGGAGTCGGTGGACAGGGCGCTGCGGGAGGCCCCGTGCTCGGAGGCGACGCGGAAGGCGTCGACGAGCAGGGCCTGGCCCAGGCCCTTGCCCCGCTGGTCGCCGCGGGTGGCGAGCCGGTCGATGAAGCCCTCGGTGCCGCCACCGTCGCGGGCGGCCATCACCAGGAAGGCCATGCCGACCACGTCGCCGGCCGGGTCGACCACGACGCGCAGGTGCCACGGCTCGAACCCCGGACGCAGCACGGTGCCGGCCTGCCACTCCTCGAAGGTGTCCCGCGGGCGGTCGGACCACTCGAGGAAGGCGTCCTCCTGGACGGTGTAGGCGCCGTGGTGCTCCGCCTCGGTGGCCGCACGCACGGCGTACCCCTCGGGGACCGGTCGATCGGGGATGCTCGCGCCCTCGGGAAGCACCAGGAGCCAGGAGTTCCAGCGCACCTCGTAGCCCAGGGCCTCCAGGAGCCGGTCGCCGGCCGAGCCCTCCGGCACCGGCATCCCGACCTTCGCGGCACCGCTGCGGCGGGCGGTGTCCTGCATCCACAGCGCGAGCTGGGTGCCCAGGCCGCGTCCCCGGTGGTCGGGGTGGACCGCGGCGTCACCGCGGTCGTTGCGCACGTGCTCGGCGTACGCGACCAGCTCCGAGCCGTGGAAGACGCCGATGCCGTGCTCCTCGACGACGTACCCCGGTCGTTGCCAGTCGGCGACGATGTCGGCCTCCTCGATCTCGACGGTGCCGACGTCGTGCTTCTCCTGCGCCGCCATCACCTCGAAGACGCCGCGGGCGTCGCTGGCGGTGAGGGGGCGGGCGGTGTAGCCCTCGGGGAGCGTGAGCGGTGCGGTCATGAGCGGCATCGTGGCGGCAAATGCGGCGCGGGGCCTCCGATTTTCTCGGAGGCCCCGCGGGCGGGTGCGAGCGCGTGCTCAGGCGTTGCGGATCGCGGAGACGTCGAGGTCGAGCTTGATCTTCTCCGAGACCAGGACGCCGCCGGTCTCGAGCGCGGCGTTCCAGGTCAGACCCCAGTCCTTGCGGTTGATCGTCGTCGAGCCCTCGAAGCCGATGCGCAGGTTGCCGAACGGGTCGCGGGCCGAGCCGGTGTGCTCGAACTCGATGGTGACCGGCTTGGCGACGCCCTTGATGGTCAGGTCGCCGGTGATGGTCCAGTCGTCACCGCTGCGCGAGACCTGGGTGGAGACGAAGGTGATCTCCGGGTTGGTCTCGGCGTCGAAGAAGTCGGCGGAGGCGAGGTGGCCGTCGCGGTCGGGGCTGCCGGTGTCGATCGAGGCGGTCTTGATCGAGAGCTCGACCTTGGAGGCGGCGGGGTTGGCGGCGTCGACGTGGGCGGTGCCGCTCCAGTCGCTGAACTGGCCGCGGACCTTGGTCACCATGGCGTGGCGGGCGGTGAAGCCGAGGCGGCTGTGGCTGGTGTCGATCGTGTAGTCGCCCGAGATGTCGTCGAGGGCGGTGGTGGGGGCGTCGAAGTCTGCGGTGGTCATGGTGGCTCCTGGAGGCGTCCGTGGGTGAATGTTCAACGACTCTAACCGGACCCAGGTCCGCTTTCATTCCCCCGGTCGGATGGCTGGTCTGGACCGGACGCACGCGAGCCCCGCTCCCGGCGTGGGGGAGCGGGGCTCGTGGACTGGGTCCGCCAGCGGAGCCGGCGTCAGGCAGCGTGCGTCGCGTGCAGGACGACAGCCTGCTCCGCAGAGGTCCAGCGCGACTCCAGGCGGGACGACCCGTCCGTGTCGGTCACCGTGATCCACACCTGCGTCAGGCCGCCGGTCATCTTCATGTCCTGCATGGGACACCTCCTGTTCACCTTCTGTTCACCAACGTAGCACGTGCTCCACCCGGACGGCCAGGAACCGCCCCCGGAGGTCGCGGCGCTCCACCTGGTGGGGTCGTCGGTGCCGTGACCACCGGGCAGGCGCTCCCCGCTCCGCGTGCGCCCGGCCGGACCCGCGCGCCCCCCGTCGTACGCCGTGGGGCGGGTGCGGCCACGACGCACGCGTGCTGGTGACCGACCCCACCGCGGCGAGGACTCGGGTGCCGGGGCCGCAGCCCACTACCGTGGACGGGTGAGCGAGGCAACAGGCATCCCCGATGGCAGCACCACCACCGACGACAGCGGCAGCGCCCAGACCGAGGCGCCGGTGACCTTCGAGGACCTCGGACTCTCCGCGCCCGTGCTCAAGGCGCTGCGCGACGTCGGCTACGAGACGCCCTCGGCGATCCAGGCGGCGACCATCCCGACCCTGCTCGGTGGCCGCGACGTCGTGGGCCTGGCGCAGACCGGCACCGGCAAGACCGCTGCCTTCGCGCTGCCGATCCTCTCCAACCTCGACGTCTCCCAGAAGTCGCCGCAGGCGCTCGTGCTGGCCCCCACCCGCGAGCTCGCGCTCCAGGTGTGCGAGGCCTTCGAGCGCTACGCCGCGCACCTGCGGGGCGTCCACGTGCTGCCGGTCTACGGCGGCCAGGGGTACGGCGTGCAGCTCTCGGCCCTGCGCCGCGGCGTCCACGTGGTCGTCGGCACCCCCGGCCGGATCATGGACCACCTCGAGAAGGGCACCCTCGACCTCACCGAGCTGCGCTTCCTGGTGCTCGACGAGGCCGACGAGATGCTGAACATGGGCTTCGCCGAGGACGTCGAGACGATCCTGGCCGACACCCCCGACACCAAGCAGGTCGCGCTCTTCTCCGCGACCATGCCCGCGCAGATCCGCCGGCTGAGCAAGCAGTACCTCACCGACCCGGCCGAGATCACCGTCAAGAACAAGACGGCCACGGCCAGCAACATCACCCAGCGCTACCTCATCTGCAGCTACCCGCAGAAGGTCGACGCCCTCACCCGCATCCTCGAGGTCGAGAACTTCGAGGGGATGATCGTCTTCGTCCGCACCAAGAGCGAGACCGAGGCGCTGGCGGAGAAGCTGCGGGCCCGGGGATTCACCGCCGCTGCCATCAACGGCGACGTCCCGCAGAACGTGCGCGAGCGCACCGTGCAGCAGCTCAAGGACGCCAAGCTCGACATCCTGGTCGCCACCGACGTCGCCGCCCGCGGCCTCGACGTCGAGCGGATCAGCCACGTCGTCAACTACGACATCCCCACCGACACCGAGTCCTACGTCCACCGGATCGGCCGCACCGGCCGCGCCGGTCGCAGCGGCGACGCGATCTCCTTCGTCACCCCCCGCGAGCGCTACCTGCTGCGCCACATCGAGAAGGCCACGAAGCAGCCGCTGGCCGAGATGACGCTGCCCAGCGTCGAGGACGTCAACAGCACCCGCCTGACCCGCTTCGACGACCAGATCACCGCGGCGCTGGAGCAGACCGACCGGATCGCCGGCTTCCGCGACATCGTCGCCCACTACGTCCGCAACCACGACGTGCCCGAGGCCGACGTCGCCGCGGCGCTCGCCGTGGTCGCGCAGGGCGACACGCCGCTGCTGCTGGACCCCGCGGCCGACAAGGTCCGCACCCCCCGGGTCACCCCCGGCGACCGCGACGACAGGGAGCGTCCCGCCCGCCCGGCCCGCTCCCGCAACGGCGACACCCCGATGGCGATGTACCGCATCAACGTCGGCAAGCGGCACAAGGTCGAGCCCCGCCAGATCGTCGGCGCGCTCGCCAACGAGGGCGGCCTCAACCGCAAGGACTTCGGCAAGATCCTGATCAAGCCCGACTTCTCCCTCGTCGAGCTGCCCGCGGACCTGCCGTCGGCGACGTACGCCGCGCTGGCCGACACCCGCATCTCCGGCAAGCTGATCGAGCTGTCCCCCGACAACGGTCCGCGGCCGCGCAGCAGCTCGGGTCCGCGTGGCGGCTCGGGACCGCGCCGCGCCCGCGAGGACCGTGGTCCCGAGGTCACCACGTGGGGCGACGACAAGCCGTCGAAGAAGCCCCGCCACAAGGGCTGATCGAGGCCGCGCCCGTCCCCCGTTGGTCGAGCAGCCCGAGCGCCAGCGAGGGCGTCGTCGAGACCGCAGCACCTGTCCGTGGTCGGCGACCACATGCAGCTCACGCGGTCTCTACGACGGCTCGCTGACGCTCGCCTGCTCGACCCGCCCAGGGTGTCGCTGAGCGAGCGCCGGCCTCAGAGCAGGGCGGCCACCAAGGACCCGGCCGCCATCGCGCCGGAGGCGGCCGCGCTGATGACCGAGGACATCGGCATCGGCAGGGCCGCGACGTGCGCCATGTCGCCGGCCGCGTGGGCCCGTGGCAGCGACGTGCGGCCCATGACGTCGACCTCGACGCAGCCGCTGGGCAGGGTCCGCAGCCCCAGCTGCTCCGCGAACGGGGTCGTCTGCTCCAGGGTCGTGGAGACGTAGACGCCCGCGACCTCGAGGTCGGGCCCGGTCACGAAGGTGACGCGCACGCCGGTGCCGGAGGGGTGCAGCCCGGTCACGCGCTCGGTGCGGGTCGTGCTGGCCGCGGTCGGAACGGGGGCAGCCCCGTCGGTGAGCACGGTCGTGTGCGACACGACCGGGGCCAGGATCGCCGGCAGGTGGCCCGCGGGGACCGTCCCCAGGACTGCGACGGGCTGCCCCGCGAACTCGTGGCCGTGGCAGAACGGGCAGTGCACCACCCGGTCGCCCCACAGCTCCGCCAGCCCGGGGACCGCCGGCAGCACGTCGCGCACCCCGGTCGCGAGCACCAGCCCGCGAGCGGTGAGGACGGTGCCGTCCGGGTCGTCCAGCTCGACGGCGTACCCCTCGCCCTCGGGGCGGACCGCGACGACGGTGTCCTCCCAGGTCGTCGCGGTGGGGTACGCCGCCACCTGCTCGCGCGCGAGCTTCCGGAAGTCCGCGGGCGGGGTGCCGTCGTGGGCGACGACGTTGTGCATGTGGCTCGCCGGGTCGTTGCGGTAGCGACCCGAGTCGAGCATGAGCACCCGGCGGTGGACCCGGGCGAGGGTGAGGGTGGCCTGGAGGCCGGCGGGTCCGCCGCCGATGACGATTGCGTCGTAGTCCGTGCTGTAGGCGTGGTCGGTCATGACTGCTCCTGCGAGAAGTGGGACTTGTGCTGGTCAGAAGCCTGTGACTTCATGTCGACATGAAGTCAAGTGAGCGGCGCTGGAGTGTCGGTGAGCTCGCCGCGCGCTTCGGCCTGGCCACCCACGTGCTGCGGCACTGGGAGGACGTCGGGCTGCTGCGCCCGGACCGGGACGGAGCCGGGCGGCGGGTCTACGGCGAGAAGGAGGTCTACCGGGTGGCCGTCGTCGTCCGGAGCAAGGCGGCCGGCATGAGCCTGGAGCAGGTCGCCGTGCTGCTGGACGCCGACGCCCCCGACCGGCACCGGGTGCTGCAGGCCCACCTCGCCGAGCTCGACCGACGTACGGCGGAGATGGCCCTGCACCGGGAGATGACCGAGCACGCGCTGCGCTGCCGGGCGCACGACATCGCGACCTGCCCGCGCTTCGCCGCGGCCGTGGCCGACCTGGTGGACGGGACCGCCCCGGGGCCCTTCGACGGCCGCAGCGCCGAGCCGGCCGGGGTGGCGGAGGCTGTCGAGGTCCCGGGTGACCGGTGAGGGGCATCACGGTGTCGACGGGGGCTGGTAGAACCGCGGCATGCCGCGCTCTCGGACCCTCGCCCTGCCGCTGGCGACCGCGCTCCTGCTCCTCGCCGGCTGCACCGAGGTCCAGGAGGCCGTCGCCGGCCCCGACCCGGAGCCGACCGCCCGGGAGCTGGCGGAGGCGCTGACCGCGCAGGACCTCACCGGCGCCCCGGTCGGCGGCGCCGAGCGCGCCGAGGAGGAGCGCGCCGCGATCGTCGAGGGGATGGGCGGCGTGGCGCCGCAGGTCGGGGTGATCGACCTGGAGGAGTCCGGCGACACCGCGACCGCCACGCTGTCGTGGTCCTGGTCGGTGGTGACCGGCGGCGAGGGCGTGGAGTGGACCTACGAGTCGAGCGCCGAGCTGGAGCGCGTGGCCGACGACTGGTCGGTGGTGTGGGCGCCGTCGGTCGTCGAGCCCTCCCTGGCCGACGGCGAGCGGCTGGACCTCGTCACCCTGGCCCCGCGTCGCGGCGACGTCCTCGGCGCGGACGGGCTCGCGGTCGTGACCCAGCGGCCCGTCGTGCGCTTCGGCATCGACCGCAGCCAGGTCGGCCGGGCCCGCGCGGTCGAGGGCGCCCGGCGCCTGGCGGCGCTGCTCGACGTCGACGCGAAGGCCTTCGCCGAGCGGGTCGAGGCGGCCGGGGAGGCGCAGTTCGTCGAGGCCATCACCTACCGCCGTGACGACGTGCCGCCGGCCGTCGCGCAGGGCTACGACGAGGTCCCCGGCGCCCTCGCGGTGCCTGGCGAGCTCGCGCTCGCCCCCACCCGCGACTTCGCCGCGCCGATCCTCGGCTCGGTCGGACCGGTCACCGCCGAGATGGTCGAGGAGTCGCCGGAGACCTACCGACCCGGTGACGTCGCCGGCACCTCCGGGCTGCAGGCGCGCTACGACGACCGGCTGCGCGGCACCCCCGGCGCCAGCGTCGACGTGCTGCCCGCCGAGGAGGGTGGCGAGGCCCGCGAGGTGTTCCGGGCCGAGCCGACCCCTGGTGAGCCGCTGCGCACGAGCCTCGACCTGGACCTGCAGCAGGCCGCCGAGCAGGTGCTCGCCACCGTGGGTCCGCCCAGCGCGCTCGTGGCCATCGACCCCGGGACCGGCGCGATCCTGGCCGCGGCCAACGGCCCCGGCACGGGGGGCACCAACCTGGCGACGTACGGGCAGGCGGCGCCCGGGTCGACCTTCAAGACCGTCTCCTCGCTCGCGCTGCTGCGCGCCGGGCTCTCGCCCGACAGCGCGGTCGAGTGCCCGGCCACGACGACGGTCGACGGGCGGCAGTTCGGCAACTACTCCGACTACCCCGCCTCCGCGATCGGTCGCATCACGCTGCGCCAGGCGGTCGCGCAGTCGTGCAACACCGCCTTCATCACCGAGCGCGGCGAGCTCGGCGGCACCGAGCTCTTCGACGCCGCCGCCTCCCTGGGCCTCGGACTGGACCAGGACCTCGGCTTCCCGGCGTACTTCGGCCAGGTGCCGCAGCCGGAGACCGAGACCGAGTCGGCCGCGGAGCTGATCGGTCAGGGCCGCGTGCTGGCCTCGCCGATGGTGATGGCGACGGTGGTGGCCTCCGTGCAGTCCGGTCGCACCGTGGTGCCGTGGCTGCTGCGCGACTACCGCCCGGACCCGCCCGAGGGTGCCGCGCCTCTGACCGGCGCCGAGGCCGCGGCGCTGCGCTCCATGCTGCGCGCCGTGGTCACCGACGGCAGCGGCCGCGGGCTGCTCGACGTGCCGGGCCCCGAGCTGATCGCCAAGACCGGCACCGCGGAGTTCGAGCGGGAGGGGCAGGTGCTCACCCACGCCTGGATGGTGGCCGCCGGCTCCGACCTCGCCGTCGCGGTGTACGTCGACGAGGGGGTCTCCGGGTCACGCACCGCCGGCCCGCTGCTGGAGGAGTTCCTGCGGGCGGCGCGGGGCTGAGGGCGTCGTCGAGACCGCCGCACCTGTCCGTGGTCGGCGACCACAGTCAGCTCACGGGGTCTCGACGACGGCTCGCTTGCGCTCGCCGGGAGAGACCACCAGGACGACGGACGAGGGGCCCGGCGGACCGGGCCCCTCGCGGCGGCGTTGGGCGGGGGACGTGGGGGACGGGCCGCCGGACGTAGATGAACCCCTCGCCGCATGGGGTCAGCAAGGGGTTCACAGCCGTCTTCTGAGTGCTCCCTCCGAAGTCGACAGCACCAATCATGCCACCACCCCGTCACCCGTGTTGCGGATTGGTGCGAAGTGGCGGAAGTGCCAGGATTCGGACATGACTGGTCCAGACACATCTGCCGTGCTCGACCGCCTGCTTCCCGCCGGCCACCGACGCCTCTGGGTGGCCGGTGAGTGGCGCGACGCCGAGGGAGGGGACACCTTCGAGGTGGTCGACCCGGCCGACGGCCAGGTGCTCACGCGAGTGGCCGACGGGTCGGTCACCGACGCCGTCGAGGCGCTGGACGCCGCCGTCGCCGCCCAGCCGGCGTGGGCTGCGACCCCGCCCCGCGAGCGCGGCGAGGTCCTGCGCGGGGCCTTCGAGCTGATCCGGGAGCGCGCCGAGGACCTCGCGCTGCTGATGAGCCTGGAGATGGGCAAAGCCGTGGCCGAGGCCAAGGGCGAGGTGGCCTACGGCAACGAGTTCTTCCGCTGGTTCTCCGAGGAGGCGGTGCGCATCCACGGCCGCTGGATGCAGGCACCGGCCGGTGGCTCGCGGCTGCTCACGATCAAGAAGCCGGTGGGTCCGTGCTTCTTCGTCACCCCCTGGAACTTCCCGCTCGCGATGGGGACCCGCAAGATCGGCCCGGCCGTCGCGGCCGGCTGCACCATGGTGGTCAAGCCGGCGCACCAGACGCCGCTGACGATGCTCGCGCTCACCGCGATCCTCACCGAGGCCGGACTGCCCGACGGCGTGCTCAACGTCGTCCCGACCACCCGCGCCAAGGAGATGAGCGAGGCGTTGCAGGCCGACGACCGGCTGCGCAAGGTCTCCTTCACCGGCTCCACCGCCGTGGGCCGCACGCTGGTGCGGCAGTCGGCCGACCAGCTGCAGCGGGTCAGCATGGAGCTCGGCGGCAACGCGCCGTTCCTGGTCTTCGAGGACGCCGACGTCGACGCCGCCGTGGACGGCGCGATGGTCGCGAAGATGCGCAACATGGGCGAGGCCTGCACCGCGGCCAACCGCTTCCTCGTGCACGCCGACGTGGCCGAGGAGTTCGCCGAGAAGCTCGCCGCCCGGATGGGCGCGCTGACCGTCGGCCGCGGCCAGGACGAGGGCGTCGACGTCGGCCCGCTGATCGAGGAGAAGGCCGTGGAGTCGGTCTCCCAGCTGGTCACCGACGCCGTGCACGACGGGGCGCGCGTCCTGGTCGGCGGCACGGTGCCCGACGGGCCCGGCTTCTTCTACCCGCCGACGGTCCTGGTCGACGTCCCGGCCGACTCCGCGATCAACGCCGAGGAGGTCTTCGGACCGGTCGCGCCGATCACGACGTTCCGCACCGAGGACGAGGCGGTCGAGCGCGCCAACGCCACGGAGTACGGCCTGGCCTCCTACGTCTACACCCGCGACCTGTCCCGGACCATCCGGATGGCCGAGCGGCTCGACTACGGCATGGTCGGCATCAACACCGGGCTGATCTCGAACCCCGCAGCCCCCTTCGGCGGCGTGAAGGCGTCCGGGTTCGGGCGGGAGGGTGGCTTCGAGGGCATCGAGGAGTACCTCGAGACGACGTACGTCGCCCTGCCGGTCTGACGCGCGGCGGGCAGGCGTGGACCTCTTCGGCGGCACCCGCGAGACCTACCTCGGGTTCGCCGAGCAGGCGGCCGACTCCCCGACGCTGGCCGGGTGGTCGCGCGCGGTCGCCGAGGACGAGGAGGTCCTGGCCTGGCTGGGGGGGCTGCCGGTCCTCAAGCAGCAGCCCAACCTGGTGTACGCCGCCGCGCGCTGGCACGGGCTGGCGCCCACGGCGGCGTACGCCGACCTGCGCCGGCTGCTGCTCGACGACGACGGGACGGTGCGCGCCACGATCCTGACGCGCGCCACCCAGACCAACGAGGCCGGGCGGCTGGCGACCCTGCTGCCGGTGCTGGCCCGGATCGCTGCCGAGGACGGGCCGATCGCGCTCGTCGAGGTCGGCGCGAGCGGAGGGCTGACGCTGCACCCCGACCGGTGGGCCTACCGCTACGCGACGCCGCACGGGGAGGTGCGGGTGGGCGCGCCCGACGCCCCGGTCCTGGCGTGCGCGGTGGAGGGGCCCGCACCGCTGCCCGACCGGCTGCCCCAGGTCGCTTGGCGCGGCGGCCTGGACCTCCACCCGCTCGACGTCACCGACGACGACACCGCCCGGTGGCTCGAGACGCTGGTCTGGCCCGAGCACGAGGACCGTCGGGCCCAGCTGCGGCGGGCGATCGAGGTGGCCCGGGCCGCCCCGCCGCACCTCGTGCGCGGCGACCTCCGCACCGACCTCGACCCCCTGCTCGAGGAAGCGGGCCGGCATGGGCGCGTGGTGGTCCAGCACAGCGCTGTCGTCGCCTACCTCGAGGAGCCGGACCGCGAGACCTTCCACGACGCCATGCTCGAGCGGGTGGCCGCCGGCACCTGCCGCTGGGTCAGCAACGAGTCGCCTCGGGTGCTGCCGCGGGTGCTGGCCGGCACCGTCGGGGCGCTCGGCACCCCGCCCGTCGGCCGCTTCGTCCTCGCCCTCGACGGACGAGGGCTGGCCTGGACCCACGGGCACGGACGGTCGCTGTCGTGGTGGGACGCCGCCCCGGTCTGAGCCGACGGGCGCTGGCGGGTGCGGGGCCGCCGGGCGTCGGAATCCCCGGACATCAGGCTCTTCTCGCGGTTCGGGAGGGTTGCAACCCCTGACAAGTGACAGGAAAGCCTGATGTCCGGGGATTCCTGCAACCTCAGCCCGCCCTCGCGGCGCGGCGGCCCAGCGCGGCCAGCAGCCGTACGTCGTCGGGCGCGCCCCGCGGGACGGGCAACGGCTCCGCGAAGTGCTGCGCGTCGGCCGCGGGCTCGCCTGGACGCACGGCCACGGGCGGTCGCTGTCGTGGTGGCCGGAGGGGGCCGGCTGACGGGGCCGGCTGACGGGGCCGGCTGGCTCGGCGAGCACACGGGCCGGGCGGGTGTCGGGATCCCCGGACATCAGGCTCTCCTGACACCTCGGGAGGGTTGCAGCCCCTGACATGTGACAGGAGGGCCTGATATCCGGGGATCCCTGCAGGTCGCGGTCGCGGTCGCGGTCGCGGTCGCGGCCAGCGGGCAGCCCGGCTCAGTCGTACGTCGCCAGCGCGACCCCGACGGGCGGTGCCGTCACGGGGCGGGCTCGGCCGGCGTACCCCCCGTGACGGCGAGGCCGGACCCGGCCGCGGCCTGGTCGACCGACTTCTTGATGAGGGCCTCGAGGTCCAGCCCGGTCGCCGTCCGGAGCATCGACAGCGTCTGGGTGACGTTGTCGGTGACCTGGCGGGGCAGCGCCCCGGCGCCGTCGGTGGAGACCACGGTGAGCTGGTCGATCGCCGAGATCGGTTTGGCGACCTCCGCGGCGATCTGGGGCAGCACCTCGATGAGCATCTGCAGGACCGCCGCGTCGTTGTAGTGCGCGAACGCCTCGGCCCGCTTGTCCATCGCCTCGGCCTCGGCCTGGCCGACCGCGAGCACCGCGGCCGCCTGGGCCTCGCCCTCGGCACGGGTGGCCTCCGCCTCCGCCGTACGACGGGCGCGCTCGGCCGCACCGCGCCGCTCGCCCTCGATGGCCTCGGCCTCGGCCAGCGCGGCGCGGCGGGACTTCTCGGCCTCACCGGTGAGGCGGGCCTCCTCCGCCTTCGCCTCGGCGGCCGCGATGGTCGAGGCCTTGCGCGCCTCGGCGGCGGCGATCTCGGCGCTGCGGCGCGCCTCGGCCTCCTGCTCGACGCGGTACCGCTCGGCGTCGGCCGGCTTGCGGACCTCGGTCTCGAGCTGGCGCTCGGTGAGGGCCGCCTGCCGCACGGCCACCTTCTCCTGCTCGGTGAGGATCGCCTGGTCGCGGTCGGCCTGGGCCAGCGGGCCCGCGGCGGCGGCCTGCGCCGAGGCGGCGTCGGTCTCGGCCTTGATCTCGGCCTGCTTGAGGGCCAGCACCCGCTGGGCGACCGCGATCTCCTGCTCGGCGGCGATCTGCGCCTGCTCCGCGGCCTGGCGGGCGTTGGCCTCGGCGATCCGCGCCTCCTGGGCCACGCGCGCGGCCTCGGGCCGGCCGAGGTCGGCGAGGTAGGTGCCGTCGTCGGTGACGTCCTGGATCTGGAAGGTGTCCAGGATCAGGCCCTGGCCGGTGAGGGAGTTCTCCGACTCGTCGGCCACCCGCTGGGCGAAGGCCGCGCGGTCGCGGATGATCTGCTCCACCGTCAGGCCGCCCACGATCGAGCGCAGCGCGCCGGCGAGGACCTCCTGGGTGAACGGCTCGACGTCCTGCTGCTGGGCCAGGAAGCGCTGCGCCGCCAGCCGCACCTGGTCGGCGTTGCCGCCGACCTTGACGATCGCGACGCCCTCGACGTTGAGCTTGATGCCCTGCCCGGACACCGCCCCGCGGATCTGCACCGAGATCCGCCGAGAGGACAGGTCGAGGGTGCCGAGCTTCTGCACGAACGGGATGACGAAGGTGCCGCCACCGAGGATGACCTTTTGCCCGGACAGGTCGGTGGTCAGCTCGCCGGTCTCGGGGTTGATCACCGCCTTGCCCTTGCGGCCGGTGACGATGAACGCCTCGTTGGGCCCGGCGACCTTGTAGCGGCTGGTCACCAGGAGCACCAGCAGGACCAGCAGGACGACGAATCCCACGACGGGGACCAGGACGGACGAGCTCACGGGTGTCTCCTCGAGTGACGGGGGGCGGGCGGTGCGGGCGGTGCGGGTGCTGCGGGTCGTGCGGGGTGCTGCCGGTGCTGCGGGCGGTGCGGGTCGTGCGGGTCGTACGGCGGCCCGGGCCGGTCAGGCGAGCTCGCGCCAGGTGGGGGTGACCACGACGGCGGTGGGGGAGAGGGTGCCCGTGACGTGCACCTGCGTGCCGGGCTCGATCGGGAGGGGGTGGTCCGCGTCGAGCCGGGCGTTGAGCCGCAGGGCGTGGCCGCCGAGCAGCACCTTGACGGTGCCGAAGCCGTCGGCCGGGATCGCGGTCACCACGACGCCCTCGTGCCCGACGACGTCCTCGGTGGCCGGCGTCCCGCCGCTGGTGCCGGTGCGCAGCAGCCGGGTCAGCCAGGCGGCGAACCAGCCGAACCCCACCCCGGCCGCGACGCCCACCGGTAGCGACACGACCAGCGGCGTACCCAGGCCCTGCGCCAGGGCACCCCCCAGGCCGAGGGCCGAGAGGAACGCGCCGATCACCGCGGTCGAGAAGGCGTCGCCCGCGAGGGCGTCGAAGGCCCCGTCGAGCAGGTCGCCGAGCACCAGCGAGACCAGGAGCAGCGCCATCCCGAGCCCGGCCACCACCAGGTACGTCGTCACGGGCCCCACCCTCCCGCACCCGGACCGTGCTCCGCATCCCCGGGAGAGGGTGCGCCGCGCGGCCGGGTCGGTGGGACGGGTCAGGCGGGGCTGCGGCCGAGCAGCCCGAGCAGGCGTACGCCGGGGGGCGCGTCGTCGGGGGTGGGCAGCGGCGCCGCGAAGGGACCCAGCGGTGCGACGTCGCGGGCCACCGGCAGCAGGGCCTCGGCCAACCCGTCCGGCAGCGGGTGGTCGAGCCCGAGAGCGGTCGCGACGTCCCAGCCGTGCACGGTGATCTCCAGCGCCGCGGCCGAGACCAGCAGATCGGCCAGCACCGGGAGGCCGTCGACCTCGACCAGCCGCTCGTGGTCCTGGCGGGGACCAGAGGTGCCCGCGGGGCCGCCGGGGTCGGCGGCACCCGACGCCGCCACGGTCCACGTGCCGAGCAGCGCGCACGCCTTGTCCCGCAGACCGGCGACGTCGACCGGTCCGGAGGGCGGCCGGCTGCCCGCGGCACCGCCGGCGACCGACCCGCCGGCGGCCTCGAGGAAGGCGTCGAGCGCGTCGTCCATGTGGGCGAGCAGTGCGCCGAGGTCCCAGCGGGCGCACGGGGTACGCCGGGTCAGCGAGGTCGGGCGCACCTCGGCGAGGGCGACCCGCGTGTAGGCCAGGGACCGCTCCAGCAGCTCGACGCCGACGCCGAGCCGCGTGCTCACGGGACCGGCTGGGTGGGCGCGGCGGTGGGTGCGGCGGTGGGTGCGGCCGGGCGGTGGTCGGCCGGCAGCGACATCGGCAGCCCGAACTTCTCGAACAGCCGGGTGTCGAAGAACGCGTCGACCTGCGAGACCTCCGGCGAGTCCGGGTCGCCGTCCCACTGGAGCACCTGCAGCTGGAACGGGACGAACCCGCCCTCCGGCGTACGCATGTAGAGGCCGAAGGCGGGCTGGCCGTTGGCGCGCGTCTCGATCATCGGCATGTCCTCCGAGCCGCCCGGGCACTCGTTGCCGATCAGCCACGCGATGTTGGCCCGGCCCTTGAACCAGCTCGTGAACGGCGGCATCTCCCACACCGCCTCGGCGGTGAGCATCGAGACGATCGTGTCGACGTCCTTGCGCCAGAAGGCCTCGACGTAGCGCTCGAGCAGCTGGCGCTGGGCGGTCGTCAGCTCGTCGGCGACGGTGTCCTCGGTCAGGGCGCGGTCCTTCATCTGCGCGTGCGCCCGCTGCAGGGCGGAGTTCACCGCCGCGACGGTGGTGTCCAGCGCCTCAGCGACCTCGGCGGCGCTCCAGCGCAGGACGTCGCGCAGGATCAGCACCGCGCGCTGCCGGGCCGGCAGGTGCTGCAGCGCGGCGACGAAGGCCAGCCGGATCGAGTCGCGCTCGGCCACCGTCACCGCGGCGTCCGGGACCGGCTCGAGCCAGGTGATCTCGTGGTCCTGCTCCAGGGCGTCGCCGGCCGGCTGGTCGGCGGTGCCGATGCCGGAGGGCAGCGGACGCCGCGGCCGGCCCTCGAGGTTGGTGAGGCAGACGTTGGTGGCGATCCGGTAGAGCCAGGTCCGCACCGAGGAGCGGCCCTCGAAGTCCGCCGACGCGCGCCATGCGCGCAGGAACGTCTCCTGCACGAGGTCCTCGGCCTCGTGCACCGAGCCGCTCATCCGGTAGCAGTGCGCCAGCAACTCGCGCTGGTACCGCTCGGTGAGCGTCGGGAAGTCCGCCAGCTCGTTGTCCTTCGTCGTCATCGTGACGCCCTCCGCCGTTCCCACCGCACCCATGCCCTGCCTCCGACCCGGTCCATCCTGCCTGCGAGGGGACCGACCGGCCAGGGGGCCCGAACTCATCGGTGCGTCGCAGCGTGGTCTCTTCCGCGAGCGCCAGCGAGGGCGTGGGTCCCGCTGTCGGTCGAGCAGCCCGAGCGCCAGCGCGGGCGTCGTCGAGACCGCCGCACCTCTCCGTGGTCGGCGACCACAGGCAGCTCACGCGGTCTCGACGACGCCTCGCTGGCGCTCGCCTGCTCGACCACCGGGCGTGCCGGTCAGGTGCGGGTGAGCGCGAGGGCGCGCTCGGCGAGTGGCTCGGCGTGGGTGCGGTCCTCGGGGACCAGGCCGACGCGGGTACGCCGGTCGAGCAGGTCGTCGACGTCGTGGGCGCCCTCATGGGTGATGCCGAAGACCAGCTCGGCGAGCGTCACCGGCACGGTGTCGGAGACGGGGGACAGCAGCTCGTGGTCGGGCAGGCCGGTCATCTCGCGGGCCGAGGACAGCACGAGCGCGGCGTCGGTGCCGTAGCGGCGCACGAGCCGAGCCGGCTCCTCCAGCGAGGCCAGCTCGGTGCGCGAGGCGGCGCCGAGCAGCGGGAGCGAGGCGGTCACGCACGGGCCGGCGGCCAGGCCGTGGTGGGCGACGGCCGCGTCGACGGCGTCCTGCGCCATCCGTCGGTACGTCGTCAGCTTGCCGCCCACGACCGTCGTGACCCCCGAGGGGCCGGTGATGACGGCGTGCTTGCGCGAGAGGTCGGCGGTCGAGCCGTCGCCGCCGTCGAGCAGAGGGCGCAGCCCGGCGAAGGCACCGACCACGTCCGAGCGGTGGAGCGGCCGGGCGAACGCGGCGGAGACGACGTCGAGCAGGAAGCCGATCTCGGTCTCGGTCGGCTCCGGCACGTCGGGCACCGGGCCGGGGGCCGGCTCGTCGGTGAGCCCGACATACACCGTCCCGTCGGGTTGGGGCAGCACCATGACGAAGCGGTTGGTCTCGCCCGGGACCGGCGCGAAGACGCTGGCGCGCAGGTCCGGCACCGACTCCGCCCGCAGCACCAGGTGGGTGCCGCGGCTGGGGCGCAGCCGGATGCCGTCGGTGCGGCTGCCCTCCTCGCCGAGCACCTGGTCGGCCCAGACGCCCGCGGCGTTGATGATTGCGCGGGCCCGCACGACGACCTCCGACCCGGTGGTCTCGTCGCGCAGCCGCACCTCGCCGTGCGCCGCGGACAGGACCCGGGCACGGGTGCGCACCTGGGCGCCGTGCTCGGCGGCGGTGCGAGCGAGCGTGATGACGAGCCGGGCGTCGTCCTCCAGCTGGCCGTCCCAGCCGAGCAGTCCGCCGCGCAGGCCGGCCGCCCGCAGCGACGGCGCCATCGCGAGGGTCTCGGTGGCGGAGAGGTGCCGCGGCCCGGGGAGGGTCTCGGCGTCGGTGCGGGCACCACGCCGGAGCAGGTCGCCCGCGCGCAGCCCGGCGCGGGAGAGCCCGCCCTGCAGCCGCGACATCGAGGAGGTGATGGGGATGAGCATCGGCATGGAGCGGGTCAGGTGCGGCGCGGTGACCTCCATGAGGATGCCGCGCTCGACCGCGCTCTCGTGGGCGACGCCGACCTGCCCCTTGGCGAGGTAGCGCAGGCCGCCGTGCACCATCTTCGAGCTCCAGCGCGAGGTGCCGAAGGCGAGGTCGTGGGCGTCGACGGCCAGCACCGACAGTCCCCGGGTGGCGGCGTCGAGCGCCACGCCGGCACCGGTGACGCCGAGGCCGACGACGAGCACGTCCACGTGCTCGCGGACACCGGCCAGTCCGGGCGAGATCCTCACGAGAGCCCCCGGGTCAGCAGGGTGCGCAGCTCGGCGTCGAGCGCCTCGGCGGACACCTCGCCGTCGACCATGGTGTGCACCGAGAGCACGAAGCCGTGCGCGGCCAGCACCATGCCGCGCGCCATCGCGACCGGGTCGCCGTCGCGCACGCTGCCGGCGGCCTGGGCCGCGCGCAGGCGGGCGCCGAGCAGGTCGATGATCAGCTGCTGCGACCGGCCCCGCCGGCTCAGCAGGTAGGGCAGCACCAGCTCGGGGTCGAGCTCGACGATCCGCACGAAGAGCTCGTTCTCCCGCAGGGCCGCGATCGTGGTGACGACGTCGTCGACCAGTCGCTCCAGCGGGTCGCTCGCGGTCGAGGTGCCGACGGTCGCGGCCACCAACCCGGTCCACTCGCGCGTCATGAGGTCGGCGAGCAGCGTGGGCATGTCGGCCCAGGTGCGGTAGATCGTCATCCGGGACACACCGGCCCGGCGCGCGACCTCGGTCAGCGTCGTACGTCGCCAGCCGACGTCGAGGATGCAGGCGCGGGCGGCGTCGAGGTAGGCGTCCGAGGGAGTTCTCGATTCCTCGTTGTGACGAAGTGACGTCATATGTCACACTGTAACACATGAGCACGCAGACACCCCCTGCTCCGGCCGGCGGCCTGGGCGAGATGCACCCCCAGCGCTGGGGCGCCCCCAGTGCGGCGACCGACCTCCCCGACAGCGCCCGCGGCCTGGTCGAGATGGCCTTCGGGTTGCGGCCCACGCCCGCCGCCGACGACGCCCCGCTGCCGGCGCCCGGCATCGGTGAGGCAGCGCTCGAGGCGCTGCGCGAGGCCGTCGGGTCGGAGCACGTGCTGCTCGACGACGACGTACGCCGCCTGCGGACCCGCGGCAAGTCCACGCCCGACCTGCTGCGGGCTCGCGCGGGAGACCTCGCGGACGCCCCCGACGTGGTCGTGCGTCCGGGTGGCCACGACGACGTCGCGGCCGTGCTGGCCGTCGCGGTCGAGCACCACCTCGCGGTCGTTCCGTTCGGTGGCGGCACCTGCGTGACCGGCGGGCTGGCCGCGCGCCGCGAGGGCTACGCGGGACTGGTCTCCCTCGACCTGGTCCGGATGAAGCGGCTGCTCGAGGTCGACGAGGTCTCGATGACCGCGACCCTCGAGCCGGGCCTGCGTGGCCCCGAGGCAGAGGCGCTGCTCGCCGAGCGCGGCCTCGTGCTCGGTCACTACCCGCAGTCCTTCCAGTTCGCCTCGATCGGCGGGTTCGCGGCCACCCGCTCCAGCGGGCAGTCCAGCGCCGGCTACGGCCGCTTCGACGCGATGGTCGTGGGGCTGCGCGTCGCCACCCCGCGCGGGGAGTGGGTGCTCGGCTCCGCGCCGGCCAACGCCGCCGGCCCCGACCTGCGCCAGCTCGTGCTCGGCTCGGAGGGTGCCTTCGGCGTCATCACCGCCGTCACCGTGCGCGTCCGCCGCCTGCCCGAGGTCAAGGTCTACGAGGGCTGGCGCTGGGGCTCCTTCGCCGAGGGCCGCGAGGCGATGCGCCACCTCGCGCAGTCCGGCCTGCTGCCCACCGTGCTCCGGCTCTCCGACGAGTCCGAGACCGCGATCAACCTCGCCCGCCCCGACGCGATCGGTGCCGGCGAGGAGGACGGCGCCTGCCTGATGATCGTCGGCCACGAGGGCACGGCCGAGCAGGTCGTGGCCCGGCGGGCGGCCGTCACCGAGGCGCTCACCGCCCTCGGCGGTCGGCCCCAGGGGGAGGGCCCGGGCGAGTCCTGGGCGCACGGGCGGTTCGACGCGCCGTACCTCCGCGACTCGCTGCTCGACGTCGGCGTCCTCGTCGAGACCCTCGAGACCGCCACGTTCTGGTCCAACGCGGACGCGCTGTACGCCGGGGTCAAGCAGGCCCTGGAGTCCCACCTCGACGGTGCGCTCGTGCTCTGCCACGTCAGCCACGTCTACGAGACCGGGTGCTCGCTCTACTTCACCGTCGCGTCCGCCCAGGGCGAGCAGCCGCTCGAGCAGTGGTTGGCCGCCAAGGCCGCCGCCAACGACGCGATCGTCTCCGCCGGCGCCACCATCACCCACCACCACGCCGTCGGCACCGACCACAAGCCCTGGCTCGGCGCGGAGATCGGCGACCTCGGCGTCTCGGTGCTGCGGGCGGTCAAGGCCGACCTCGACCCCACCGGTGTCCTCAACCCGGGGGTGCTCGTCCCGTGAGGTCCTTCTCCTTCCTGGTCAACCCCGCCTCCGGCGGTGGCGCGGCACCCGGCGCGGTCGTGCCGGTCGCCCGCCTTCTGCGCGAGGCCGGTGCGAGCGTCGACGTCACCTACTCCCCGGGCCCCCGTGCCACCGACGACCTCGTCCGCGCGGCCGTCGACCGCGGGGACGTCGTGGTCTGCGTCGGCGGGGACGGGATGGTGTCGCACCTCGCCGGCGCGGTCGCCGAGGCCGGTGGCGTCCTGGGGCTGCTGCCCGCCGGCCGCGGCAACGACTTCGCCCGGATGCTCGGGCTCCCCAGCGAGCCCGCCGCCATCGCGCAGGTCCTCATCGAGGCACCCGAGCGTCCCGTCGACCTGCTGCGCTGGACCCTCCCCGGCCAGCCGTCGCGGCTCGTCGCCGGCTCGGTCTACTCCGGCATCGACGCGCGCACCGCCGAGATCGTCGACGGCATGCGCTGGACCCCGATCAAGGCGCAGTACCCCCTCGCCGCCCTCCGCGCGATCCTCACCTACTCCCCGGGCCGCTTCCGGGTCGCCGTCGACGGCGAGGTGGCCGAGTACGCCGCCGCCACCGTCGCCATCGCCAACTCCGCCTACTACGGCAAGGGCATGAAGATCGCCCCCGGCGCGTCGGTCGAGGACGGGCAGCTCGACGTCGTGGTCGTCGAGGCCGCCTCGCGGACCGCGCTCGTGCGGAGCTTCCCGAAGATCTACGACGGCTCGCACGTCGACCTGCCCGAGGTGCACGTGCTGCGCGGCACCCGGGTCGAGGTCGCCGCCGACGGCGCGCGGCCGCTCCCCGTCGGCGGGGACGGCGAGCCGCTCGGGGTCCTGCCGGGGCTAGGTGCGGAGCCGGCCGTGGTGGAGGTCGTCCCGGGGGTGCTGCGGGTCCTGGGCTGAGTTCTGGGTGGGTCGGTGGGGTGCGCGGCCCGGTGGCCGCCCCCGGTGAGGGGCGCGTGGCGCCGCGGTCGGCCGGGGCGCCCCCTTCGTCGCTACCAGGCCGCTCGCTCACTGG
>NZ_JASBRN010000067.1 GCF_030149505.1 Nocardioides sp. | reverse complement strand
CAGCAGCCGTCAACCTCCAGCGACTTCACAACAACGCACTGACCACCTGAGCACCGCTCCGGGCACCCCCGTGCCCGCCACGTCCCAACACCCATCAGGCAAAGCCCAACAGCCACCTGCTTGAACCGGAACGCCACGCAGCGGGGCTGGAGCCTGTCCCGGACCCGCCCGCTGGCGGGACCGGTGCCCGTGGGTGAGGATCAGCCCATGGTTCTCGGGCTCCCCACGGAGATCTTCGTCCACGAGGTGCTGCGGCTCGCCGCCCTCTCCTCGCTCGCCTACGTCTGCGTCCAGCGCTGGCACCTCGGCCGCTGGGCGCGGCTGGGCGCCGTGTCCGGCTGCGTCGGCACGCTCCTGTACGGCTACTACCTGCTCTCCTGGGTCCTGCTGACCCAGGCCGACATCCGCGGCCCGATCCAGCTGCGTGACTCCGCGGTCTTCGGCACGATCCTCACCTGGCTCGACCTCATGGTCCTGGTCGGCATCGTGGCCGCGGTCGTGGCCGACCGCCCCGGGTTCGACAAGCGGCTGCCGGCCACCCCGGGGTACGACGAAGCGGCCCCCGTCACCGGCGACCAGCCGCCCCGGGCCTGACCGGCCTCGGCCGGCCGGCACCGACGGCGGGGACGCGTCCGGGATCTCGCCCGGCGCGATCTGCGGGTCGGGCTCGGACGGCGCGGTGGTCATGAGTCCTCCCCGGGGGCGGGGTCGGGGTGCGGGCCGCTCTGCTCGGGCTCGGCCGGAGCCCCGTCCGGCGTGGGCGGCTCTGCGTCCTGGTCGCCGGGTCCGTCCGGGTCCACGTCGCCGCCGGGCTCGTGGCTGCGATCGGCGTACGGGTCCTGGTCCGGGTCGGCGGGCGGGTGCTCGACCGGGTCCTCGCGAGGGATGTCCATCGGTGGTTGGGTCATCTGCTCCCGGTACCCCGGTCGCGGCCGGCCACCCGTCCCCCGGACCGCGGTCCTCGGTCACCACGTGGGTCCGCAGGTACGGCGTCGCCGCCTCCCGGGTCTGCCGGGTCAGACCAGGTCGAGCATCCGGGCGCGGTGCGCGCCCTCCGTCGGCCGGTAGGCCTGCGCGACCTCGCCGGTGCCGCGCAGCCGCAGCTCCCCGTCCTCGGGGCCGGCGTACAGGACCGCGCCGCGCGTGAGCCGGACAGCGTCGCCGGCGGCGTTGACCACCTCGACCTCGCCGCCGGTGCAGACGAGGATCCGCGGGCCGCCGTCGGGCAGCAGGACCCCGTCGACGTCGGCAGGCGACGTCTGGCTGACCGCCAGGCCGAAGAGCCCGTCGCCGGGCTCGAAGACGTCGGTGCTGGTGCCGAACAGGTCCGGCGAGACCCGTGCGACGCGGGACATGTCCGCCTGGATGCTGGCGACCACCCCGGCCGGCGAGAGGGTCTTGTCGGTGAGACCGGCGCGCAGCACGTTGTCGGAGTTGACCATCACCTCCACGCACATCCCGCGCAGGTGCGCGTGGATGATGCCGGCCCCGAGGTACGCCGCCTCGCCGGGCTGCAGGGTCAGCCGGTTGAGCAGCAGCGACACCACGACCCCGACGTCACCGGGGTAGTGCGGGGCGATCTCGGTGGCCGAGGCGTAGGCCCGCTTGATGTCCAGGCCGAGCGCGAGGCGGCCGTGGCACAACGCGACCACCTCGTGCACCTCGTGCGGGGTCGGCGGCTCCAGCAGCAGCGCCTCGAGCATCCGCACGATGCCGTGGAAGCCGGGGTTCGCGGCGAGCTGGTCGTGCATGCGCTGGGTGACCGGGTGGTCCAGCGGGCCGAGGATCCGCAGGATCTCGGCCGTGGGCCGGAAGCCGACGAGGGTGTCGAACGCGGTGAGCGCGTAGACCATCTCCGGCTTGGGGTTGGGGTCCTTGAAGACGCGCTGCGGCGACTCCAGCGGCACACCCTCGGCCTCCTCGGCCTCGAAGCCCTTGCGCGCCAGCTCGGCGTTGGGGTGCACCTGGATCGAGAGCGGCTTGGCGGCCGAGAGCAGCTTCATCATGAACGGCAGCTCGCCGGCGACCTCGCTCAGGGGCACCGCGCCCTCGGGCCCCTGCACCATCGCCGGCCCCAGCGGGTGGGTGCCCATCCACACCTCCGCCATCGGCTGGCCGGTCGCCGCCCGCCCGATGAAGGAGGGGATGTCGAAGGCCGTGCCCCAGGCGTAGGCCTGGGACGGGCAGTCGAGGAGGTGCATGGGTGAACCCTAGGCGGATCGCCGCCCGGCCGGACCCGTTGCCCCCGAGCTGCGTGGGACGTCATACGGACGGGAGGTCCGTCCACCCTCGGCGTATGACGTCCCCCCGAGGGTCGCGCGGGCAGCGGGGGGACGTCATACGGGCAGAACGTCCCCTGCCGGCGGACGCATGACGTCCCGCGACGCTCCGGCCGAGGATCGGTCCCGGTCAGCCCCGCCCCGCGGCGTACGCCGCCAGCTCGGCCAGCCCGGACGGGTCGTCCAGCGCGCCGGCGGCGACGACCTCGTCGGGCGAGGCCCCGCGCAGGATCTTCTTCACCGGGACCTCCAGCTTCTTGCCCGACAGGGTCCGCGGCAGCGACCGCACGACGTGCAGGGTGTCGGGGACGTGCCGCGGGGAGAGCCGGGTCCGCAGCTCGGCGGCGACCTTCGCAGCCAGGCCGTCCTCGGACGCGCCGGGCGCGAGCGCCACGAAGAGCACCAGCTCGCCGGCCCCGCCCTCGTTGTCCTCGAGGTGGACCACGAGCGAGTCCCTGACCTCGGGCAGCTCCTCGACGACGCGGTAGAACTCGGAGGTCCCCAGCCGCACTCCGCCGCGGTTGAGGGTGGCGTCGGAGCGGCCGGTGATCACCAGCGAGCCGCGCTCGGTGACGGTCACCCAGTCGCCGTGGCGCCACACGCCGGGGATCTCCTCGAAGTACGCCGCGTAGTAGCGCGAGCCGTCCTCGTCGCCCCAGAAGCCGACCGGCATCGAGGGCATGGGCCGGGTCAGCACGAGCTCGCCGACCTCGCCGGTCACCGGGTGCCAGTCGCCGGCGCCCAGCGCCGACTCGACATAGGCCTCGACCCCGATCCCGGGCAGCCGCGCGGGGATCTCGCCCTCCCAGACGGGGGTGAGCGGGGTCGGCCCGACGAAGGCGTTGCAGACGTCGGTGCCGCCGGAGATGGAGCCGACCTGCGCAGTCGGGGATACCGCGTCGTGCACCCACGCGAAGCCCTCGGCCGGCAGCGGGGCGCCGGTGGAGCCGACCCCGCGCAGGCGCGACAGGTCGAGCTCGTCGCCGGGTCGCAGCCCGGCCTTGCGGCAGGTCATGAGGAACGGCGCCGAGGTGCCGTAGTAGGTCAGCTCCGCCTCGGCGGCCAGCTCCCACTGCGACATCAGCGTGGGGTGGGCGGGGTTGCCGTCGAAGAGCACGACGGTCGACCCGACGAGCAGCCCGGAGACGAGGTAGTTCCACATCATCCAGCCGGTCGTGGAGAACCACGAGAACCGGTCGTCGGGCCCGAGGTCGGTGAAGAGCCCGAGCGCGGCGGCGTGGCCGAGGACGATCCCGCCGTGGCCGTGGACGATCGGCTTGGGCAGGCCCGTGGTGCCGCTGGAGAACAGCACGTAGAGCGGGTGGTCGAACGGCACGTCCTCGAAGGCCACGACCTCGCGCTGGTCGGGGTGCAGGTCGTCCCAGAGCACCGTGGTCCGCGCGTCGGTGCTCGCGGGGCCGGTCGAGGTGGCGTCGAGGTAGGGCAGGTGCACCACGGCCCGCACCGACGGCAGCGCCGCGAGCACCTCGGTGACCTCGGCCTCGCGGGAGACCGGCTTGTCGCCGTACCGGTAGCCGTCGACGGCCAGCAGCACCACCGGCTCGATCTGCCCGAGCCGGTCGACGACCGACTGGGTGCCGAACTCCGGCGCCACCGAGCAGAAGACCGCCCCCAGCGAGGCCGCGGCGAGCAGCAGGACGAGGGTCTCCCCCACGTTGGGTGCGTACGCCGCCACGCGGTCGCCCCGCTCGACGCCGAGGTGCACGAGGCCGGCCCGGACGCGCGCGACGTCGGCGCGCAGCTCGGCCGCGGTCCAGGTGCGCTCGTCGCGGGACTGCGACCGCGACACGACCACGACGTCGTCGTCGGCCCGCTCCGGCAGCGCGAGCACCGCCTGCGCGTAGTTGGTCGTGACCTCGGGGAACCAGGTCGCGCTGCCCGGCGCCAGCGGCGGGTGCTCCACCAGCGCGACCGTCGGCTCGGGGAAGGCCGGCAGCCGCAGCTCGCGCCAGACCTCGAGCCACCAGGTGTCGAGGTGCTCCAGGCTCCACTGCCGCAGCTGCTCGTAGTCGTCGCCGAAGTCGACGTGGTACTCCGCCTCCAGTCGCCGGGCGAACCGCCCCAGCCGCGAGGCCTCCCACGGCCCCGGCTCCCACAGCACCCGCGGGATGTCCTGAGCCGCAGCGTCCCGAGATGTGTCGTCGCTCACCCCGCCACCCTAGAGCGCCTCGCCGACACGACGTCCCGGCCCCGATCGACCTACCGTGGTTGACGTGGACAACCGGGTCGCGGGCCAGCCTCCGCTGGTCGAGCAGGCGAGCGCCAGCGACCCCGCACCACCGCTGGTCGAGCAGGCGAGCGTCAGCGAGCCGTCGTCGAGACCCGGCGACCTGACCGCCGACCCCTCGCTGGTCGAGGTGCGAGGCGCGCCCGCGCCGAGCCACGAGACCCTCGCACCCGACAGCAGCGACCGCCCACCCCGCCCCTACCTCCTCACCACCCTCGCCCTGCTGACGACCATCACGGCGATCACCAGCAGCCTCGGCGCCCCGCTGGTGCCGAGCGTGGTGGAGCACTTCGACGTCCGCCTCACCACCGCCCAGTGGAGCCTGACCGCGGCCCTGCTCGCGGGCGCCGTCAGCACGCCGGTGGTCGGACGCTTCGCGTCCGGGCGCGTACGCCGCCCGACGATCCTCGCGGGCCTAGCGACCGTCCTGCTCGGCACCGTCCTCGCGGCCGCCGCGGTGCCGCTGGAGAGCTTCGCGCTCCTGGTCGCCGCCCGAACCCTGCAGGGGGTCGGGATGTCCCTGGTGCCGCTGGCCATGGCGGTCGCCCGCGACGAGCTGGCCGGGGAGCGGCAGTCCCGCGCGATCGCGTGGCTGAGCGTGACGATGGTGGCCGGCGCCGGGCTCGGCTACCCGCTCACGGCACTCATGGCGCTGCTCGGCGGGCTGGTCGCGGCCTATGCGCTGGGCGCGGTCCTGACGGTGATCAGCCTGGTGCTGGCGCTGCGGTTCGTGCCGGGCGCGCCCGGGGTGGAGCCGGCGCGGGTCGACTGGCTCGGCGCTGCCGGCCTCACGGTCGCGATGCTCGCGACGCTGCTCGCGGTCTCCGAGGGCGAGGTCTGGGGCTGGGGCGACCCGCGGACGCTCGGCCTCGGGGCGGTCGGCCTGCTCGGCCTCGTCGGCTGGACGGCGTACACGCTCCGCAGCAGGCACCCGCTCGTCGACCTCCGGCTCGCGACCCGTCCCGGCATCGCGGCGCCCAACCTGGTGGCGGTCATCGCCGGCGTCGGGATGTACTCCCTGCTCACCCTCGTCGTCGTCCTCGTCCGCGCGGACGAGCCCGGCTTCGGCCTCGCCGAGAGCGTGCTCGCCGCCGGCATGGTGCTCGTGCCGTACTCCCTCATGTCGGTCCTCGGCAACCAGCTCGCCCGCCTCGTGCTGGCCCGCGTCGGCCGCCGCACCCTGCTGCCCGCGGGCAGCCTGATGTTCATGAGCGCCACCCTCGCGCTGGCGGTCTGGCACGACCACCTGTGGCAGGCGCTGGCCGTGATGGCGCTCGGCGGGCTCGGCTCCGGCTTCACCTTCTCCAGCCTCGCGGTGCTGATGGTCCCCCACGTGCCCGCCGCGGAGACCGGCTCGGCGATGGCCTTCAACCAGGTGCTGCGCTACCTCGGCTTCACCACCGGCTCGGCCGTCTCGGTCGCCCTGATGGCGGCGTACGGCGGCGGCGAGACCGGCTTCCAGGCGGCGCTCTTCACGATCGCCGGGATCTGGGTGGTCGCCATCGCCGGCGCCCTCCTCCTCGACCGCCGCCCGGCCCCCACCGCTGCTGCTGCTGGTTGAGCAGCGAGGAGCGCCAGCGACGAGCGTCGTCGAAACCGCGTGACCGACCTGCGGCCCGCACCACCGCCCGTCGAACGGGCAAGCGCCAGCGCGCCGCCGTCGAGACCCCGCAACCGGTCCGCCGACCCCGGCCTACGCCGGCGCGACCACCTCGAGCCCGATGGACCCCGCCGCCTCGGCCAGCCGCCGGTCATACGTCAGGATCGTGCGGGCGTCGAGCCGCAGCGCGCCCTGGAGGTGCAGCGCGTCGAGGGACCTCAGACCGGCACCACCCAGCAGGCCCCCGGCGGTGAAGTCCGCCTTGCGCAGCACCGTCAGGGACACGGCTGCCAGCAGGTCGGTCACCACGGACTGGTCGAGTCCGTGCCGCAGCCCGACACGTCGCATCTCCGTCTCCAGCAGCTGCGTCGAGACCAGTGGCTCGGCCAGGTCCCGCAGCCAGGACAGAAGCGTCGGCGCCTGCGGCTCCGCGCGGAGGATGACGGCGAGCGCGGAGCTGTCGACGTAGACGCTCACACGCGGTCCTCGCGCAGCTCCTGGAGCGTGGCCTGGAGGTCGACGTCCGCAGGCACGATCCCGAGGAACTGCTCCCACCCACCCACACGCGTCGCCGGTCGATCGAAGCGGACCGGCGGCTCGGGCTCGTCGAGCGGCACCAGCCGCCCCACCGGCACCCCGTTGTTGGTCAGCACGAACGACTCCCCCGCCACGACCCGCCGCAGCACCTCGCCGGAGCGGTTGCGCAGCTCGCGCTGGGACAGCGTCTCCTCGTCCATCCCCTCACCGTAGCACCCGTGCGACACCTCGATCTGGCTCATGCCCTGGACGCTACGGAGACCCTCCGACGCTTCGCACCGCGCAGTCCACAGGAAACCTGCGGGCCCGCGAGCCGTCCACAGGTACGCCGCGGACGGCCGTCGTCCACAGCCGAACCCGCTCCCGCGCCTCCCCCGCCGGCTCGCCTGCAGGCTGCCGGCATGACCAGCGAACCCTTCCGCTCCATCACCAGCCGACTGACCGAGGCGGACCACCGCGCCGTCGCCCACTCGCACGAGGCGGAGCTGCGCGGCGACTGGGCCGAAGCAGTCCGGCTCCACCTGTCGGTCCCCTACTTCCGGCACTCCAGTCACGGAGAACGTCTCCGTGTGCTGGTGGAGCTCGGGGACTCCGCACCGTCCTGGATGGTGGCGCGCCACCTCACCCTCGTCGCCCGTCGGCGTCCGCAGCGCGAGCACGCCGAGCTGCGGCGGGCGCTCGGGACGGCCGCCGCGATCGCGTACCCCGACGGCTTCGACATCAGCGTCATGGGCTGCCGCTGGCCGGAGCAGGTCCCCTCCCAGCTCTTCGGCCGGGACTGGGTGGCGCACCAGCTCGACGTCCACGAGCTGGGGGCCCTCGACGACCTGCTCCATGACGCCGACTCCGACCTCCTCGACCGCGCGGGGTTACGCCGCTGGATCGGCGCCCCCATGGGTGGGTTCCGTGTCGGTCCCGCCGCCGGCGACGTTCTCGTCCTCACCGACGCCCACACCGGGGAGGAGCACCAGGTCCTCGACCTCGGACTCACCGAGCAGGTGCCCGTCGGTCGGCACGTTCTCGGCAGGCTGGTGCCCACCGATGCCGAGCCGGGGCTGGTCCTGGACTGGCGTCCCCTGCCGATCGACGAGGCGACGGCGACCGCGGTTGCGCGCAACCCGCGTGAGTGGTCGCACATCCTGCAGATCCGCTGCCACGCCGGGCGCATCCACCAGTACTTCTCCTTTCTGTCCGAGGCGGCCACCTGCAGCGACCTGCCCCACCAGTCGTGGACGGCATTGCTGGGCCGCGGGCACGACCATGACCTAGGGAATGGCGACCAGGAGCCCGGCCGGCTCGTGGGCCAAGCCCTCGACGAGGCGCTGCGGCTGGCCAGCCGGGGCCCAGACGACGTGCGTCCGCTCCGACACACGATCGCGGACCTGCTGCTGGACCCGCATCTGACGCTCGAGCGCCTCGCCCGGCACGCCTCACCCAGCAAGGCCCCCCGCTGGCAGGTGCTCGCAGAGACGCTCCCCGACCGAGCACGTCCGCGTGTCGAGCAGATGCTGCTGTGGTGCGAGCTGCCCGCGACGGGCTGACCCTCTCGTACCGCAGAATCGACTCAGCGCTCCACCGGCCACCGCTCCAGCGCCCAGTCCCAGTCGACCCGTTCCTGCTCGAGCCGGACCCGGTCGGCGTACCTGTCGGTGACGAGGTCCTCGTAGACCGACGCCTCGACCCCGGTCAGCCGCGTGAGCGCAGCCGAGGTGGGGGTGGGCTCGGCGACCCACCTGTCCCGGTGCTCCAGCAGCGTGTCCCGGTCCATGAGGAAGGACCGGGTCTGCGGCAGCCAGGCCCGCAGCTGGTCGAGGATCGCGAAGCCGTGCGTGTCGAGGTCGCCCCAGTAGTGGACGGGCACGTCGGCGAGCCACGGCAGCCGTCCCGCCCTCGAGACCCGGAATCCCTCACCGAAGATCACGACTCCGTCCCCCGGCACGGGCGCAGAGAGGAAGGTCGTCTCGTTCTCCACCACCACCGCAGAGGACAGCAACGCAGGTAGCGCAGCCAGATCCTGGACGGGCGCGGTGACGTCGCGGAGGGCCAGCCCGGGCACCACGTCCGCACCCAGGCGCAGCCGCATCCGTACGGGCTTGGTGGCCAGCCCGAGCGCCTCGACGAACCCCTCGGGCGAGCCCGGCACCCCGAGCACCCCCGCGATCAGTCCCCGGTGCCGCTCGACCAGCTTGGTGTCCACGCCCGGCGCGGTGATCTCACGTAGGTGCCGGCCACTGCCGCGTGCGCCCCGCAGCCACTCGACGGCAGCCAGCAGCGGCGGCCAGGCTGCCTCGTCCACCTCGAACGATGCGTGCGGGTGGGCCATCACCCAGGCACGCACGGCCGCGTCGACGGACACGCGCGCGCACAGGGCTTCCCACCGCGCGACGTCGTCCTCGACCCCGAGCAGCCGCCAGGCCTGATCGTAGGAGGACACCACCGCGCGGACCGGCAGCTCGGAGGCGCCGATCGTGCGCGCGCCGACCGGTCGCCGGACGAGGTCGAAGCGGCCCGGGGCGGCACGCTCCAAGGCGGACGCCCAGGACCGCGCCGCAGCCAGGTCCTCGCCCAGCTCGCGCGCCCGTGGCCCGCGCAGTGGCAGATCGAGCATCTCGAAGGGCAGGCCCTCGGCGTACGCCGTCAGCAGCGCGCCCGAGAGCCAACGCGGCCGGAGCCGGGCTGCGACGTCCTCGGCCGTCGACCACGCGCCCTCCCCCCGCGCACCGACCGGGCGGACGGCTCCCCGCTCACCCATGGGCGGCAGCCCGCTGGGCGCGGTACTCCTCGATCGTCAACGTCTGGACCCGTGAGTCCCGCCCGTCACGGTTGTCGACGAACCCGATCGCCGCGACGTAGGGCTCGATCACGTGCACCTTCTGCAACGGCGTGACGATCAGTAGCTGCAGCCCCAGCCGGGCGAACAACGACAGCGCATAGCGGGTGGAGAGGTCCGAGCCGCGGCCGAACGCCTCGTCGATCACGGCGAACCGGAAGTCGCGGGAAGCCGTCGTGCCCCACTCGAGCTTGAACTGGTAGGCCAGGGAGGCCGCCAGGATCGTGTAGGCCAGCTTCTCCTTCTGCCCCCCGGACTTCCCGTCGGAGTCGCGGTAGTGCTCGTGCTCCTCGCCGGTCTCGCGGTCCAGCTCGGCGGCGGAGAAGGTGTGCCACGTGCGGACGTCGGTGACTCGGCGGGTCCAGGCACGGTCGGCCTCGGTGTGTCCGTCACGACCGCGGAAGCGGTCGACGATCCGCTTGACCTCGAGGAACCGCTGCTCGGAGTACTGGTCGGCGTCACCGTCCAGCGCACCGCGCGTCACCGCGCGCAGGGCGTCGCGGAACTGGCGCACGTCGGAGTTGGTCGTCGGCTCCACCACCAGCCGGATGAACCGGCCCGGCGAGTAGTCGATGGCACCCAGCGACTCGTTGATCCGCTCCACGCGGTCACGGATGTCGTCTGCCTCCCGGCGCAGCCACGCGCTCAGCCCGGCGAGGTCGCGGATCGCGTTGGTGTTGAGCTGCTGCTTGAACTCGGCCTCGAAACGAGGCAGGTCATCGCGGCGTACCCGATCGTGGAGAGCGCGGAACTCCCCAGCGGCAGCGATCGAGGCGTCCATCTCGGTCGTCACCGCCGGCCACTGTGCCTTGATCGCCGTCATCTGGAGCTGGGCGGTGGTCGCCACCCCGTTCATCTGCTGCTGCAGGCGCTCCATCGTCGAGGTCAGGTCACCGGCCAGCTCGGCGGCCAGGCGGTCGCACGACTCGGGGTCGGTCACGTCCCCCGCCCGCACCGCGAGCGCGTCGTACTCCTCACGGGCCAGCCCCACCAGCTCCTCACCGGCAGCGGCCAGCACCTCGCGAGCCGCCGCCACTCCCCGGTCCGCGCGGTCGATCTCGGACTCCGTCACGCGGATCCGGCCGTCGGCGTCCGAGCGGGCCTCCTCGAGCGCGACGATCTCCCGCGCCAGGTCGGACAGCGCGCGGTCCAGCTCGGCCAACCTGGAGGACCCGTCGAGGAGCCGCTGCCGCTCCTCGGCCGCCTCCTCGGCCTGCCGACTCGGCGTGAGGACGTCGAGGTCGGTCCAGGTGTCGAACTGGGCCAGGTTGCTCAAGGCTTGAGCACGGCGGCGTACGCCGTCGCGCTCGACCTCCACCTCGTCGACCGCTCGCTCGGCGACAACGACCTCGCTCCGCAGCCGTTCGAGCTCGGCTTCGAGGGCTTCGACCTTGCGGGCGTTGGAGCGGCCGAGGATCCACGACCGCGGGTCGTCGACCCGGCTGCGATCGTCCTTCTCGTGTCGGCTCCCCGCGCGCACCTGTCCCTCGCGGGTGACGGCTCGGTCGGCCTCCACCAGCTCCGCCACGGTCTCGACGCAGCGGTGGTCGGCTCGCCGACCGAGCTCGCCGGCGAGGAACGTCGCGAACGGCCCCGGCTCGACGACCAGGGTGTCCCGCAGTCGCAGGTGCTCTTCTCCGGCGTCGGGCTGCAACCGGACCTGGCGCTCCGGGACCCGGTGGTAGACCACCCTGGCTCGCAGGTGGTGCTCGTTCACCCAGCGCGCCACCTCGCGGTAGTGCCGCTGCGGCACGAGCAACGAGAGCCCGAAGCCGCGCAGCACCCGCTCGGCCGCACCCCGCCAGGCCGCATGCTCCTCGGCGACGTCGACCAGCTCACCGACGAACGGCACCTCGTCCTCGTCCAGGCCGAGCCCGGCACAGAGTCGGGCGCGCAGGGCCAGGCTCTCCCGAGGCAGGCTGGTGCGGCGTCCCGCGAGGCTGGCGAGGTCGGCGTCGAGCTCGTCGGCCTGCTCGTGCAGGCGGGAGCGGTGCCCCATCGCCTCGGCGAACGCGGCGTCCAGCTCGCGCTGGCGAGGCGTGGTCCGGTCGTAAGCGGCGCGCGCCTGGACCGACCGGGCGTGGAACCCGTCGGCGTCGGCCACCGGCTCGAGCCCGGCCTCGGCCAGCAGCGCGGCGTACCGCTCCAGACGGGTCCGGCGCTGCTCGACCAGCCCCTGGAGCTCCTTGACCTGCTGCTCGAGGTCGGCGACCCGGTCGCCGCCGGCGGCAGCGCGTTCGCCGATCAACCGCTCCTGGCGGGCGCGAGCTGCGCCTAGCCCCTCGACGGTCCCGGCCCGCTCGGCGCGCACGGACTCCAGGTCCGCGGCCAGGGCGGCGCGCAGCGCCTCGAGCAGGGTCAGCCGGCGTTCGGTGAAGAACAGCCCCACGGCGTCACGTTGCCGCCGGGTCGCCTCGCGCTCGGCTGCCAGGGCGGCGTGCTTGTCGCAGTTGACCAGCAGCGGCTCCAGGGCAGCGAGCTGGTCGCGAGCACGACGCACCGCGTCGTGGGCCCGAGTGAGGTCCTCGACATGGGCAACGATCCCGGCGATCCGCTCACCGGGGTCCGAAGGCTCGAGCATGTGGGTGCGGACGAAGTCGTTGAGGTTGCCGACCGACTTCATCGACACCGTCTGGTGGAACAGCTCCATCGCCTGCTCGGAGGCGATGCCGAGCAGGCGTCGGACCTGGGTGCCGTACGCCGGGAAGTCCTTGTCGACGCGAGCGCCCGACTCCCGCAGCCGCTTGCGCAGCGCGGTGAGGTCGGAGCCGAAGCCCGCGAAGTCGGTCTCGATGCCCAGCTCACGCTCGGCGGTGACGAAGAACCGCTCCGGCTGCCCCGCCCGGTCCCGCTGGGTGAAGACCTGGGCCAGGGTGACGGGCTCGTCCACGTCGTCGTTGGCGAAGACGCCGAGGATGACGGAGTAGGAGCGGTGGTCGCGCAGCCCGACCGGCCGGGAGGTCCCGCTGCTCTCGATCCGCTCGGACTTGTAGTGGCCCTCGACGTAGGAGCGCAGCGAGCGCTCCTTGGACTCCGCGCCCGCGGCCTTGTTGTAAGCGATGCGGTGGGCCGGCAGCAGCAGCGTGGTCACCGCGTCCACGAGCGTGGACTTGCCGCTGCCGATGTCGCCGGTGAGCAACGTGTTCTCCCCGTCGAGGCGCAGCGTCCAGACCCGGCCGTGGAAGGTTCCCCAGTTGAGCACCTCCACCCGGTGCAGGCGCCATCCCACGCGCGCCGCCGAGGAACCACCGAGCTCCAGGGCGGAGAACAGCGCGTCACTCATCGCGACCCGCCCCCGCGGACGCGCGGTAGTCCTCGAGTCGCCCCGCGAAGTCGGCCAACGTCTGCGCGTCGACGTAGGCCTTGAGGATGCGGCGCACCTCGAAGGTGTCGCGCTGTCCCCGCAGCCGCCTCAGGAACCCCAGGTCGACGACCTTGGTGATGGTGGCGTCGACCTGGTCGAGCTGCCGGGCCTGGTTGGAGGAGTCGGCGAGGAAGAGCGAGACCATCTCGGCGATCTGCTCGCGGGTCAGGATCAGTCGCGCCTCCTGGCCGGTGGACTCCCACTCGACCATCCGCTTGCGCAGCAGGACGAGCATCAGGCTGACGGGGTAGGAGAGGCTGCGCCGGTTGACCAACCGTGGCAACCCGTCGTCCTCGTCGCGCGCCCGCAGGTAGGCGTAGCCCTCGGTCTCGTCGACCACGACGTCGACACCGATGGTGTCGAAGTGGTCGCGGACCGGCGCACCGTGACGCAGCAGCGTCTGCCAGGCGGCCTCGTGGGTCTCGCGGTACACGACGCCGCGCATCAGCGTGATCACCGCGACCGAGGTGGCGGTCTCCTGCTCCGACCTCATGCGGCACCTCCTCCTGACTCGCGACTCACGAGCGGCTCACCGTCGCCTCCGGCATCCGCACCGTCCGCTCTCCCAGTCGCGGGTCCTGCCACGACACCATCACCGTGCGGGACTCGTCGAGGTCGACGCGCAGGTCCTCCTCGCTGAGCGCGAGGTAGCCGACGAGCTCGGCCAGCCCGTCGCGCAACGGGTAGAGCTCGACGACCTCGTGCAACAGTGCGGAGCTGCGCGGGGGCACGACGGTGCGGACCTGCTCGGCCAGCCGTGCGGTGTCGACGAAGGTCTGGGCGAACAGGCCGCTGGTGTCGAGGTCGCTGACGTCCCCGGAGGTGACGGTGGAGTCGACAGCGCTGGGCGGCCGTACGTCGTAGAGCGGCCGCTCGAAGGGCAGGTTGACCGCCACGCGGGTCTCGTCCAGCTCCAGCCCGCTGCTCGGTGGAGCGCCGCGGACGGCCAGGGCGGCCGTCTCGATCTGGCGCACGATCTCGAGGACCCGCCGGTTCTCGACCCAGACCTGGTCGTCGAGGAAGCGCCGCAGCTGCTCCGACAGCGACCGCACGACCGTTTGCGTGCGCTCGGCGGCGTCGTACCAGTCGTGGTGCACCCGCCGGACCCGCGGGTCGACAGTGATCTCCTCCAACGCGCGCACCTGCTCCAGCAGGTCGGCGAGCTCCTCCTGGCGGTCCTGGGAGAGCAGGAAGTCGTAGAACGCCTGGAAGCTGCGGCCCTGGTCGGAGCCGGCGATGTCGGCCCGGTCGGTGACCAGGCTGGCCAACAGCTCGCCCTTGCCGGCGTCCCAGGTCGCGATCCGCTCCCGGGCGGCGCGGTCGAGCGCCCGGAAGTTCTCCTCCACCTCGCGGAAGTCGGCGAGCAGCTCACGGGCGGTGCTGGAGAAGAACTGGTACCGCTCGCGCAGAGCGGCGCCCTCCATCACCTGCACGCGGCCGGCCTCGACATCGGCGATCTGGGCGTCGATCTCCTCGCGGCGGCGGCGCAGCTCGGCGAGTCGGGTCTCGGGGTCGGCCTCGGCACCGTGGACCATCTGACGTAGCAGGTCGACCAGCAGGTGCAGCCGGGACTCGGTGCCGATGCTGGGACGGGCGCGCAGGGTGCTGACCCAGGCATAGGCCTTCTCCAGGGCGGGCGTGGCGTCGTAGTGCACCTCGTCGCTGCCGGCGGGATAGAACCGTCGCAGCCAGGCGGAGTCCGGCGCGGCCCAGTCGTCGAGGTAGGTGACCGGCGCGGCGGCGTACCCCTCACCCTCGGGCAGCCGGGCGTTGACGACGTGCAGCAGCTCGTCGCGGGCCTCGACGAGCTCGGACTGCGATCGGGCGCCCGCGTTGTCCTCGACGAAGTGGCGTCCCAGGAAGGCCAGCACCAGTGGGGCGTTGCGGGCCCGGAGCAGACGCCAGGCAGGGCTCGTATCAGCCAGCATCCGGATCTCGTCGAGCTCCACGCGCACCTCCTGTTCGCGCACGAGGGTAGTGCCGGCCTCCGACAGGCCCGGGGCCCGTCAGCCTGTCCGCCCGCGCCCCAGCTCGTAGGTCACCTCGAACCACTCCGCGACGTCCGCGATCTCGAGGCTGTGGTCCAGCCCGACTGCCCGGACGAACATGTTCGCGTGCACCGTCGGCACGTAGCCGAGGTCCACGCCGTTGAAGTCGAGGAAGGCGACGGCGGCAGCCCACGCGGTGCGCTTGTTGCCGTTCTCGAAGACCTGCCTCGCGGCCATCCCGTGCAGCAGCGACGCTGCCTTGTCGAAGATGCGGGGGAACGCCTCGAAGTCGCCGTACCCCGACCAGGGCCGCTCCAGAGCTGCGTCGAGACCTGCCGCGTCGAGCAGCGCGTGGTTCTCGCCGGTGTCGGCGCAGAGCACCTTGTTGTACTCGACGACGAGTCCGGCGGTCAGCCGCCGACTCACCGGGCCAGGCGCTCGAGGAGCTCGGCGTCCCGCTTACGGATCTTGTCCAGCGCAGCCATCGCCGTGGCGTGATCGACGTCCACGACCTCGTCGCGCTCCTGGCGCGCCTGGTCGCGGACCTCGTCGTCGCTCGCCCGGTGGCTCATGCCCTCCACGGTACGCCGCAGCAGGACGAGCAGCATCCGGCTTTCCACAGCCCCATCCGTCGCCCCTCTGCCACCATCACCCCGTGCTCCTCGACATCCAGCTCGATGCCCGCCCCGACGCCGCCGCCGCCCGCGCGGCCGAGCTCGCCACGACGGGGGTGGAGGGCCTGTTCACCTTCGAGGGCCCCCACGATGTCTTCTTCCCCCTGGTCGCGGCCGCGACGGCGGGCGTCGACGTCGACCTGATGACCAACGTGGCGATCGCGACGCCGCGCAGCCCGATGCACCTGGCGCACGCGGCGTACGACCTCCAGCTGCTCAGCAAGGGGCGGTTCCGGCTGGGGCTCGGCAGCCAGATCAAGCCGCACGTGGAGAACCGGTACGGCGCCACCTGGTCGCGCCCGGCGGCGCGGATGCGCGAGGCGGTGCTGGCGACCAAGGCGATCCTCACGGCGTGGCAGGACGGCACGCGGCTGGACTTCCGCGGGGAGTTCACCAAGCACACGCTGATGCCCCCCACCTTCGTCCCCGGGCCGAACCCGCACGGCGTCCCGCCCGTGCTCATGGGCGCGCTCGGCCCGCTGATGACGCGCACCGCCGCGCAGGTCGCCGACGGGCTGCTGGTCATGCCGTTCCACTCCCACACCCACATCCGGCAGAACACCCTGCCCGCGGTCGAGGAGGGCCTGCGCGAGCGCGAGACCCCGAGCGAGCTCGCGATCTACCCCCAGGCGATCCTCGCGATGGGCCGCACGCCCGAGGAGCAGGAGCGCGCCGACCTCGGGGTGCGCGGGCTGCTGGCCTTCTACGGCTCGACCCCGGCGTACCGGCCCGTCCTCGACGCCGAGGGCTGGGGCGACCTCCAGCCCGAGCTCAACGCCCTGTCGAAGACCGGCGCGATCATGGAGATGATCGCCAAGGTCGACGAGCGGATGCTCGAGACCCTCGCGGTGCGCGGCACCCCCGAGGAGTGCGCGGCCGAGCTGCACCGGCGCTTCGGCGACCTCACCGACCGGGTCTGCACCTACTTCCCCGGCTACGACCCGGGCGTCGAGCAGGTCCGCGACCTGGTTACTGCTCTGGGCACGGTCACGGCGTGAGCATGATGTGTCACGTCACGTGACACATCCCCAGGACGCGTTAAGTTTTCTCGCGCTTTCTAACACGATGAGGGAAGGCGTCGAGGGAGCCAGGGCGCCGACCTGATCCGCGAGAAGCTGGCGGAGTGGGAGCGGTTCGTCCACGCCGACGACGACCTCGACCCGTTGGTGCGCATGGCCGTCGCGCACCACCAGTTCGAAGCCATCCACCCGTTCTATGACGGCAACGGACGCACGGGCCGCGTCATCAACATCCTCATGCTCATCGAGGCCGGCCTGCTCGAGGACCCCATCCTCTACCTCTCACGCGCCATCATCGCCCGCAAGAACGACTACTGCCGATTGTTCAGGGCCGTCACAGCAGACGGTGCCTGGATCGAGTGGATCCTGTACATGCTCGATGTTGTGCACGACGCCGCCACGTCGACCACCCGGAAGATCTCCGCCATCCGCACCTGTCAGGACGACATCGCCGAGCGGGCCAGGACTGCAACACCGGGCGGCCGCGACGCTCAGTTCCTGGCGGTGCTGTTCGAACAGCCCTACTGCCGCATCAACACCGTCGCCGAGCGCTGCGACGTCTCGCGACAGACGGCCTCGACCTGGCTGCACGCCCTGGTGACCGCCGGCCTGCTTCGTGACACCAAGGTCGGCAGGGAGCTCCTGTTCGTCAACCACGAGCTGCTGGACGTCCTCACTAGACCCGACTGAGTTCGCCTGAGCACAGGACGCGCCGGTGACGCGCACCACCTCTGCGACAAACTGCTAGGGATTGTCGTCAGCGACGACGTCTGTTCTCCTTCCGTCGTACCCGCTCCCTCTCTCTCGGCGTAGGTGGTCGTCGTGCGCATCCTCGACACGGTCGTCGACGCCGTCGTCAGGCCCGCCGTCCAGCCCGCCGTCCAGCAGGCGCAGGTCTCGGTCCCCATGCAGCGCCAGGTCCAGGCGCTGCACCTCTACCAGCGCGGTCACCATCGCGAGCATCTGGGTCGTCGCCATCGTCGGCGCCATCGCCCTCGACCTCCGCCCACCCGACGGTCGAGCGGGCGAGCGCACCCGTGACACCACCCGCGAGTCGTCCCGGCTGAGTCTGTCGCCGTGGCTCAGATCGGTTCCACACCTGCCACGAGCCACTGTCCGTCGGTCCAGACGAGTCTGATCTCGACCGTGCTGACGTCCAGCCTGGGCGCCACCAGCTGCGAGCTGCGAGTCGTCTGGTTGAGATAGAGAAGGACCGTGGCCTCCTCGCCCTCGATCGTCTCCAGCCCGGAGGCCAGTACCTCGGTCGTGAGCACGGCGCGGTACCTCCTGGCCCTCGGTTCGACTGTCGACCCGGTGTACTCGGCGTACTCCCGAGCGAAGCTCGGCGTGAGAAAGGCCCGGGCTGCTTCGACGTCCTCGTCCAGCCGGGCGTGGTCATAGCTCAAGATCGCCGCGGCAGCCTGCTCCGCGACCTCCAGAGCGTCCTGGCGTCGGTCCTCGCGCGTGGACGCCTCGACGGCAGTCCGCGCCAGGAGACCGGTGCCGACGCACGCCAGAGCCAGCAGGAGTGTCACCACCACTCGCCACGTGGACAGGACCTGAGCCTGTCTGGGCCCCGGGCCGGGCATGTCGCGGACCTCCTTCTCGGAGTCGTGCTGAGCCACTCGCTTCACGTGACCGTCGCAATCTCGTCCAGGAGCCACTCGCCCTCGATGCGCTGCAAGGCGAGCCGCAGCCTGAACCGGCGTTCCTCACCCTGCTGTGCCGAACGGTTGTCCACCCTGACGTCCATCGCCACCAGCACCATCACGGAGTCGTCACCAGTGGAGTCGCCGAGCGCTGTCGCCACGACCTCGCCGGCCGACCGCGCCTTCTCACGCCTGATGATGGGTCGCAGCTGCTTCACCGCTTCGCCGAAGCTCGAACGGAAGTTCTCGGTTCCCAGGGCCAGCAGAGCGTCGAAGCTGCCGTCGAGCTCTCGGTAGTCGTACGTGGTGAAGGTCTGGGCAGCCCTGCGGGCAGCCTCGAGCGCGGCGTCACGGTCGTCGGAGTCGTGGGTGGAGGAACGCAGGCTGAGGCCACTCCACGCTGCGACGACCATGCAGGACCCCACCACCAGCACCACCAGGACCACCAGCGGTCGAGCACGCAGCCTGGGCGACCTCACGAGGACCCCCGCCGGGACAGGGAGCCGACCAACAGGTCCTGCCAGCTGACGGCCTGGCTCTCCGGTGCATCCATCCTCCCCAGGACGAGCAGGGGACCGTCGGGACCGCTGACGACCCCCGTCCGCTGGTTGAGCACCACGGACCCGGGGAGAGAGGCGTAGGTGCTCTTCTCCGAGCGGCCACCGTCCTCGTAGGACCGAGTCGGTACGTCGTCGGGGCCGAGCTTGCCCAGGCGTGGGTTGTCCACCTTCTGGGTTGCCGGGTCGTAGGTGTCGCCGGGGAGCTTCGGGACGTTCTGCGATCCACGCACCGTGGTGCTGCTGCCAGGCGGCTCGGCACAGTAGGCGTTCAGGTTCGCGCGCTTGTCCGGGTTGCCCAGCTGCTCGACCGGCTCGGCCTGCACGGACTTGACCGTGCCGGAGTACCCCTCCGAGGTGCACACGCCGCTGGAGTAGTCCAAGGCCACGTCGAAGTGCACGAAGCCGTCGCCCTGCACCACGTTGAAGGTGTCCTGGATGAGCCGGGGAAAGGCGACGAGGAAGACCCGCACGCCGTCCAGGCGCGCCTCGACGATGTCGCCGACGGTCAGCAGGTCCTGCATGAGCAACGGTAGCTGCTGGTCGTTGTCCTTCACCAGGTCGATGACGTCGGGGAGGGTGGCCGACGTCTCCCGGATGAGTGACCGGACCGAGTCATCGGCGGCTGCGACCTCGTCGGTCACCAGCTCCAGGTCCCGGGCCCACGCCTCGAGGGCGCGTGAGGTGTCTCGTTGGGTACCGAGGACGGTGCGGCCGTTACTGAGGACCTCACGCGTGTCAGGCAGCGCGATGGTGAGGTCTTCGACGATGTTGTCGGTCTCCTCCACGATGGTCCTGAGCTCTGGGCCGAGCCCGCCCAGACCCTTGCCGACCTCGGCCACCACCGTCCGCAGCGCCCGCCTGTCCACCGACTCGACGAGCTCCTGCACGCTGAGCAGGACCCCGTCGAGACGCGGCGGGATGTCGGTCTCCCCACGCTCGATGACATCGCCGTCGGCCAGGAACGGTTCGCCGACCTGGTTCGGCTGCAGGTCGACGTACTGCTCCCCGATCGCGGAGCGGTTCTCCACCACGGCTCGCACATCGCGGGGGACCTCGCTGTCCGGCTCGAGCGCCATCACGATCGAGACCCCGTCGTCGGTCAGCTCCACAGCGTCCACCCGGCCGACCGCCACGCCCCGGTAGGTCACCTCCGCGTTGGGGAAGATGCCTCCGGCGTGGGCGGTGGTGGCCCGCACCTGGATGGGACGGTTCCACAGGTAGCGATCCAGCCCGACGTACTGGACGCCCACGATGGTGGTACCGAGCGAGGCGATCACCAGGAACACCAGGAGACGCAGGCGGTAACGACCATGGCTCATCGCCCCAGACCTCCAAGCCCTTCGAGCAGCTCGCGCCCGCCCATGACGTCGGGAGGCGGACTCGACTGCTTCGTGCGACCCGCTGATTCGGGTACCGGAGTGAGGGGTCCCCGCACACAGTTGGGGCCGAACTGGCCGCACTGGATGCGTGGCTCAGGGTCACCCAGCGCTGGTCCGGGCCCGAAGCCATCGCGCAGCAGCGCGGCGAGGTCGATCTCCAGCTCGCCCGACAGTTGCACGTAGTCCCCGGCGATCCCGCCGTAGATGTTGCGGGCGAACGGGTAGGTCAACAACGTGTCCAGGGTGTCGAAGAACGACGGTGCTGCCTTGGCGATCTCAGTGAGGATCGGGTCCAGCAGGCGCAGGTTGGCCACCGTGTCGGCCTTCGTGCGCCCGATGACCCGGCTCGCCACCTGACCGAGGCCGTCGAGCTCGGCGAGGGCTTGGGTCAGGGCGCGCCGCTGTCCCGCCAGCGCCTCGATGCCCGAGGGCAGCTCATCGAGGGCGCTCTCGACCACCACGCGGTCGGCGGCCACGGTCCTGCTGAACTGGTCCAGTCCGTCGATGGCGCGCACGATGTCGCCCCGGCGGCGGTTGAGGGTGGCCACCACGGCGTCCAGGTCGCGCAGCCCGGTCCGCACCGTCTTCTCGCGGCCTTGCAGCGCCAAGTTCAGCTCGCGGGTCACGACCTCCAGCTGGCCGATCCCGCCGCCGTTGAGTAGGGCCGATGCCCCGCTGAGAAGTGTCTCCACCTCCACCCCGGCGCCCGTCCTGGACAGAGGAATGACCTCCCCCTCCCTCATCGCATCTGGCGGACCGTCTCCAGGACTCTCGAGCTCGATGTACTTCTCGCCCAACAGGCTGGTCTGCTCGATGCTGGCCGTGGCCTGTCGAGGGATCTCCGCGTCCGGTTCGATCGTCAGGACCGCTCGGGCGGCGTAGTCATCGGCGAGCTCGACGGAGCTGACCACTCCCACCTTGACGCCGTCGAGCTTCACCGTCGCCAGCGGGACCAGGTCCAGGACGTCGTCGAAGACCGCGGAGATCTCGTAGCCGTCCTGGACCCGCGACCCCGGTAGCCCCACGTCCTGGAGCTGGGGGGCCCGTGAGCATCCGCTGGTGGTCAGCGCGGCCACGACGGCGACCATCAGCCATCGTCTCATCGTCGTCCTCCCGAGCCTTCGACGACTCCGTCACCGAGCTCGGCGCCCTCACCGAGGGGCTGGGGCAGCCCCTGGAGCAACGGTTCCACCGGATCGACGAGCGTGTTGACGATGGGGCACAGCCGACCCAGGCCGTTGCTGGAGATGAGCTGGCAGAGCACCAGGCTCGGGTCCGTCGTCAGGGTGCCGTTGACGGCGATGCGCGCGGTGAGCGCGGACGTCTGCGGGTCAAAGGTCCCGATGAAGTTCTGCAGTGTCACCGGCGCGAGGTTGAGTGTCTCGCGCAGGGCCTGCTCCTCCTTGAGAATGGTGCGGGTGACATCCAGGAGACCAGCCGTGTTGCGCGTCAGCGCCGGACCGCTGTCCCGCACGAGCGAGCGGACCTCCTGCATCGCGACGGCAAGTCCATCCACCGTTCCCACCAGAGCGTCACGTTGCGCCGCCAGGCTGCCGGAGACTGCCTCCAGCGTGGAGGCCAGTCGGCGCACCGGGGCATCACTGGCTGCCAACGCCCGGGTCAGTTGAGCAAGATTGGTGAGGGTCGAGGCGAGGTCATCGCCGGTCCCCGAGGCAGTCTCGACGGCGCGGCTGAACTCGGTCACGGTGTCGTTGAGTCGCGAACCGTTGCCCTTCAACGTCCGTGAACCCGCCTGGAGGAGATCGTTGAGGGCTCCGTCCCGGTTCGCCCCACGCGGGCCGAGTGCTGTGGACAGGTCCTGCACCTCTTGCAGGACCTCGTCGACCTCCACCGGGACAGCAGTGCGTTCCAAGGGGATCTCGCTGTCCGGCTCGAGCGCCGGGCCACCGCTGTAGACGGGCGTCAGCTCCAGCCGACGGTCGCTGACCAGCGTGGGGGCGACCACGACCGCCCGGGCCTGGGCCGGGATACGCAGGTCGTCGTCGACGGTGAAGCTCACCTGGACCGCAGTCCCTTGGGGCTCGAGGCCGGTGATCTCGCCGACCTTGACCCCCAGCACACTCACCTGGCTGCCCACGTACAGGCCGACGGTCCGTGGGAAGACGGCTCGGTACTCGGCGCCGCTGCCGGTGACGGCGGGGGCGGCTGCCACAGCTCCGGCGGTCGCGAGAACACCCACGACCAGCCACACGGCGATCCTGCGGCCTCGCGCCCACCGCTCCTCCATGCTCACCGGACGGCTCCATCCTGCTGGGGGGGGTCGGGGACGACCTGGGGGGTCAGGCCGAAGAGGGCGGCGTCGAACCAGCGACCGTTGCCCAGCACGGTCGTGTAGTAGCGCAACAGCGGGGCGTACAAACGCACGCTCTCCTCCAGGTCGCCCTTGTTGCGTCGCAGCGTGGCAACCGTGGTCTGCAGCTCCTGCAGCGCAGGGCTGAGGTCTTCACGGGTGGCCCTCACCGTGGCTGTGATCTCCTGGGCAAGGCGCTGCGTGGCGTCGAGGAGTCTCTCGATGGCCAGGCGTCGCTGCTCCAAGACCGACAAGAAGGCGCCGGCGTCGCGGACCAAGGCGCTGATGGTCTGCGAGCGATCCGCCAAGATCCGGGTGACGGAAGCAGACTTGCGTACGAGGTTCTGCAGCTCCTGGTCGCGCCGTGAGACCACGCGGGACAACGACGCCACACCGTCGAGCGCCTGCCGGGTCTGGGGCGAGGCCCCATTCAGCACCTCGGTGACGGCACGGAACGAGGATGCAAGGGCATCAGTGTCGATGTCCTGCACGCGCCGGGTGAGTCCACCGAGAACGGCTTGGAGGTCGAAGGGCACCTCGGTGCGCTCGATCGGCACCCTGTCGCCCTCGAGCTCGCCGGTTCCTGCGGACGTCAAGGCGATGTACTCGGTGCCCAGCAGCGTCTCGACCTTCAGGGCAGCGCGGGTGGCGCCGCCCAGCTCGACGCCGTCGTCGACCTCGAGCGAGACGGCCACCACCTCGTCGGCGAGAGCGAGGTCCTTGACCGTTCCAACCTTCACCCCGGAGATCCTGACGGGGTCGCCTGTCTTCAATCCGGCAGCATGAGCCAGCTCCACGACGATCTCTCTCTTCCCGAAGAGACCATTGATCCGGCCAGCCGACAGACCAGCACCCACCATGAGGGCGAGCGCCATGATGCCGACCAGACCGAACAGCGGCAGGCTCCTTCTCCTCATGGCCGACACAGCGCTTCGTTGTTGCGGAGTCCAGGGGCTGTGATGGACGGCGTGTTCGGCAGTGTCAAGGTGATGTCCAGTTGGCAGACGAAGAAGTTGAGGTAGCCGCCGTAGCTCGCGGCCCGCGTGAACGAGTTGAGCTTGATCGGGAGCAGGTCCACCAGCTCCTGCAATTGGTCCTTGGTGTCGGCGAAGGCCGATGCTGCCGCACGCAGCGACGCGATGTCTCGAGTGAGGGGAGGACGTGCCTCTTGGAGCAGGTCCGCAGTGGACGTGCTCAGGTCCGCGATCCCGTCGAGGACCCCCCCGATCACGACGCGGTCCTCTGCGAGGCCGGAGGACAATCGGCCCAGCTGGTCGACCAGGGCACGCAGGCCGTCACCGCGATCGTCCACGGTGTCCAGCACCACGTTCAGGTTGTCGATCACGCGGCCGATCACCACGTCGCGCTCAGCGAGATCTTGGGTCAGGGTGGCTGTGTTGGCGACCAGCGACGCGACGGTTCCGCCCTCACCCTGCAGCGTGCGCACCACCTGGAGGGCCAACTGGTTCACCTGCTCCGGGTCGAGGACGTTGAAGATCGGTCGGAAACCGTCGAGCAGGACGGTCAGGTCGAGGGCCGCCTTGGTCCTGCCCAGCGGGATGGTCCCGCCCGGCTGCAGCAGGTCGTCAGCCGCGGTGCCTGGCGTGACGACCAGGCTCAGGTATCGGGCTCCGACCAGATCGCGGTAGCGCAGCTCGGCGCGCGTCTGCAGGGGCAACTGCACTGATTCATCGACCGTGAACTCGACCACGGCACGTTGGTCGGCGTCGAGCACCACGTCGTGGACCCGGCCCACCCGGACGCCGGACATCCTCACCTCGTCGCCGGGAACCACCCGGGTGGCGTCGGCGAACACGGCACGGTAGGGAACTGGGTCTCTCGGATTGGTGCCGGCGATGGTGGAGAACAGGATGCCCGTCGTCCCCAAGGTCAGGGCGAGGAAGCCGATCAGTCCCAAGGTCGATGCCGGCGGTCTCCGGAAGCGGGGTCTCACTGGTCCTCCTTCGTCCTCAGGCCGGAGGTGACGTTCGCCACCATGTCGAAGAAGGGCGAGAGCAGGCCGTCGCTGGTCTCTGCGCTGCTCTCGGGCAGTGGGAGGTCGAGGCTGTCGAGAAGGCCTTGAGGAAGATCGAGCCCGGGGAGAGGATCGCGCTCGCCGTCCTGCTCCTGCTCCTGCTCCTGCTGCTGCCCCGTATCAAGCGGAGTAGCGGGGAGTCCGAGCAGTCCGCGATAGGAACCGATCAACGCCAACGCCGGCGCGGGGATGTCCGCGTTGGGTGTGCCCCCGATCGCCTCGTCGGTCACGACCGGACACGATGGCCCGAAGGCCTTGAGCTCCTCCAGCAGCTTGGCCTGCAGGGGCTCGTTGGGAGCGAAGCCTCGGGGATACACGCCGCGGGTCTGGCCGAGACGCAGCCGTCCGCGGATGACGAACGGGCCGTCGTCACCCCCGAAGACGTCGTAGATGCGCTGGATGGCCAGCTTGGCGCCGTTGAAGACGCAGTCGAACTCCGGGGAGTACTCCTCCAGCAGCGCCAACGTCGGACGAAGACTCTCCATCAGACCTACCAGCGTCTCCTCGTTCTCCTCCAGCAGGACCCGCACCCGCCCGGAGACGTCGCTGGTTCCGCGGAGCGCGGCCGCCACATCGCCGATCTCGTCCCGCACGGTGCTGATCGTGGTGACCGCGTCCCCGGTGATGCCGAGCAGACGCGGAGCCACTCGTGCGTAGACGGCCGCCACGTCAGCCAGCAGCGTGAGATCCGCCTCGAGATCGGGAAGGAACGTGCGGGCGCTGCCGGCGTACGCGGCCACCGAGTCCAGGGTCCTGCCCAGGTCGGCTCCGTTGCCGGCGAGGGCGAAGGCGAGGCTCGACGTCGCAGCGTTGAGATCCGCCGGCCTGACGGTGCGCAGGAGCGGGTCGAGGGAGTCGAACACCTCTTGGAGGCGGACCGAACGACGAGTCATGTCCTGGGCGATGACCGTGCCGGCGCGGATGGAGTCGTCGGCGCCCTGGGGCACGAGCTCGACGTACTTCTCACCGAACAGGGTCTTGGGCACCAGCCTGGCTGTGACGTCGGCGGGCACCTTCGCGGCGAGCTCCCGGTCGAGGGCGACGGACAGCAGGACATCACCCTCCGCGGTGGGTGACAGCTCCTTGACCTCGCCCACCCGAACGCCGTTGACCTTGACGTCCGCCTGCCGGTCCAGCTGCTCCTCGGCCCTCTCCAGTCGGACCTCCACCATGACGGTGTCGGCGAAGACCTTCTGGTAGCTGGCGAACGTCAGGCCGACTCCGGCGACACCCATGGACAGAGCCAGAAGTCCGAGCAGCGGGTAGCGGATCGAGCCTCGGGAGTTGCTCATCCGGCGATCCTGACGGTGGTCGTCGATCCCCAGATGGCCATGCTGAGAAGGAAGTCGAGCACGACGATGGCGACGATGGCGAAGCGGACCGAGCGTCCCACGGACATCCCCACGCCCGCAGGTCCACCTGAGGCGGTGAAGCCGTACCAACAGTGCACGAGGATGACCATCACCGCGAAGACCAGGACCTTAAAGACCGACCAGGCGATGTCCTCGGGCGGAAGGAACAGGTGGAAGTAGTGGTCATAGGTTCCCTCGGACTGGCCGTAGACCAGCGTCACCACCGATCGTGTGCTCAGGTACGACGCGAGGAGGCCAACAAAGTACAGCGGGACCACCGCCAGCATCCCGGCCCACACGCGGGAGGCGACGAGGAACGGGATCGGGGAGACTGCCATCACCTCGAGAGCGTCGATCTCCTCCGAGATCCTCATCGCTCCGAGCTGCGCGGTGAACCCGCAGCCCACCGTCGCCGAGAGTGCGACGCCGGCGACCAGCGGCGAGATCTCCCGGGTGTTGAAGTAGGCCGAGATGAAGCCCGTCAGGGCGGAGGCTCCGATCTGCTCCAGCCCCTCGTAGCCTTGGAGACCGACCTCGATGCCGGTGAAGAAGGACATCGCCACCACGACACCCACGCTCCCGCCCAGAGCCGCCAGAGCGCCTCTGCCCAGTGCGACGTCTCCCACCAGGCGGAGGGTCTCCATGCGATAGCGCGTGATGGAGAGGGGCATGGCACGCACGACCGCCCAGGTGAAGGATGTCAGTCTTCCCAGCTCGTCCAGTCCTCCGATCGCTCGGCGTGCGACTCGGGGGATGCCTGGTCTCGAGCGAGCAGGAGTAGCGCTGACCATGGGTCATCGACCTCTCGGGGGCACGATCTCGGTGTACACGGCTGTGATCAGGAAATTGACGGAGAACAGCAACAGGAAGGTCTGCACCACCGCGGCGTTGACCGCATCACCGACGCCCTGGGGCCCCCCACTGGCGGTGAGGCCCTTGTAGGAAGCCACCACACCCGCGATCAGGCCGAAGATCGCCGCCTTGAGAGCTCCGACGTAGAGGTCGCTGGACTGAGCCAGCGTGGCGAATCCGGCGAAGTACGAGCCTGCGCTGCTGCCCTGTAGTCCTACACTGAAGAAGTACCCGCCCACGATGCCGACGAAGGCAACGAAGCCGTTGAGCAGCACCGCCACCGTGATGGCCGCGAGCACCCGGGGCACCACCAGGCGTTGGACGGGGTCGATCCCGAGGACTTCGAGGGCATCGATCTCCTCTCGGACCCTTCGGGCTCCCAGGTCGGAGCAGATCGCGGTCCCGGCCGCACCGGCGACGAGGAGCGCGGTGGCGATCGGCGCCGCCTCCCGGATGATGGCCAATGCGGAGGCTGCACCGGTGTAGGACTGCGCCCCCAGCTGTCTGGTGAGGCTGCCCAGTTGCAGGGCGATGACCGCACCGAAGGGGATGGCCACCAAGGCGGTGGGCAGGGTGGTGACTCGCGCCACGAACCACGTCTGGTCGACGTACTCCCGTGCGGCGAAGGGGCGTCGGAAGGTGGCACGGGCGACGTCCACGAACATGGCGAACAGCCCTCCGGCGCCGGCGAGCGGCGCCAGCACGAGGTGCGTCACCGGTCCCACCGCGCCGGCTCGACGCCACGGAGCGTGGCAGTCATCGCCGCCGAGACCAGGCCAGGTCCCCCCACGGGGCCCGCCAGCAGCGGGACCGTCCCCCACCGGCGAGCGTCCATCGGCTCGCCGTCATCGCGCGACAAGGTGGTCACCGGCCTCGTCCGCCGCCGGCCTGCGGCTGACGTGTCGACAGATCGCGTCGGCCACCTCGTCGGCTCGCTCCAGGGTGAGCATGTGCCCCGCGCCCTCGAAGGTCGTCAGCTCGGCCTGGGGCAGTGCCTTCGCGATCCGCATGCTGTGGGACACCGGCGTCAGCCGGTCCTCGGTTCCGACCAGGATCGTGGTGGGGGTGTCCATCAGTGCGCGCAGACCGGGAGTGCCGTCATGCAGCGCCAACCCGGCGTAGAACGCCGAGACGACCCCGAGCGGAACGTCCTGGACCACCGCTAGCATCTCGTCCACGAGATGGGCAGGGGCTCCTCGTCCGAAGCACAGCGCTCGGATGGCGAGCCACAGCTCTGGGGCGAGAGCGTCGTGTCGTTCTGCCCAGGACTCGAGGCGACCGAGCATCGCCATGACACTGGGTCCCAGGACGCGTACGCCGACTCCCAAGGGGCCTGGGAGGCCGAAGTCCGACCTGGACAACTCCCCGGCGCTGGAGCTGACGATCACGACTCCGTCCACGCGCTCGGCCACGAGAGCAGGCCGTTGCTCAGCCAGGTGCATGAGGGTCATGCCCCCCATCGAGTGACCCGCGAGCACCAGCCGCCCCTCCGGCGCCACCGTGTCAACGACGGCGGCGAGATCCGCCCCGAGCTGGTCGAGCGTGCAACTCTCCGCGAGGCCACGGTCCGACCGGCCGTGGCCGCGATGGTCGTAGGCGACGACACGTGCATGCTGACTGAGCACGGCGATCTGTCGTGACCACAGGCGCGACGACAGGGTCCACCCGTGCAGCAGCACGACAGTGACGGGGGCGTGAGGATCACCCCACTCGTTGACCGCCAGCCGCGCTCCGTCGGGCGCGTGGACGAAGGACTGCCTCACAGGACGACCAGCGCCGTGGCTCACGAGATCCCTGTCCGGCTGCGTCCTGGCCCGGAGCACCTTGCCGCGCGCCGCACGATGTGCCACCGCGATCCCCAAGCCGGCGAGAGCCACCTGCGTCTTCACGTGTGCCGTCCCTTCCTTGCAACCTCGTGCGCCCGTCAGAACGTGACGACTTCTAGTGCGACGCCAAAAGGTGTCACACGCCTGGAGAGACGTCAATCACCTCCCACAAACTAGTCAGCATTGTGCGTGACAGTATTTAGCGGTACGTTCGAACACGTCATAGACCTGTCCCCAGAGGAGGAAGACCATGTCAACTCACGAGTTGGCCAACCACGCCCCCGGCTCTTCGTCACCTGAGAGCGGGCGCGGTCTCACGCCCATGAGTCTCAACGAGGCACTCAGCACTGAGGTCACCCAGGAGAACTACGAGGACGTGCTGCGCACGCTGAGCCAGGCCTCGGTGGACCGCCACTTCGATGCCTTCGCGGACATCCCGTGGGACGACGAGGACTTCCAGGTCAGGCAGGACGACGAGCGATGGGTCCTGCCTGCCGCGGTGGACCCGCTCGGCGGCCACGAGTGGTACCTCAAGCAGCCGCTGGAGCGGCAGATCGAGATCGGACTCTGGCGCCAGGCGAACATCCTCAAGGTCGGCCTTCAGTTCGAGAACGTGCTCATCCGGTCCATCATGCAGTACGTCTTCGCACTGCCCAACGGCTCGGTGGAGTACCGGTACCTGATGCACGAGGCCACCGAAGAGTGCCACCACACGCAGATGTTCCAAGAGGTCGTCAACCGCATCGGCGCCGACGTCGACGGCATGCCGTGGATCCTGCGGAAGCTGGCACCGGTCCTGCCGATGCTGGTCACGCGGTATCCGGTGGTCTTCTTCTTGGGCGTGCTTGCGGGCGAGGAGCCGATCGACCACACGCAGAAGTCGATCTTCAGGGCTGGCGCCGAGCTCCCGCCCGTCCTGTCACGCGTCATGGAGATCCATATCGCTGAGGAAGCCCGCCACATCTCCTTCGCTCACGAGGCCGTGCGCCTTCGTGCACCCCACCTCAGCCGGAAGGCGCGGCACATCACGGCGGCCCTTCTGCCGCTCATCATGCGGTTCCTCGGCGACGCCATCCTCGTCCCGCCCAAGGCTTTCCGGGATCGCTTCGACATCCCCGACCACGTGATGAAGGAGCTGTACTGGCAGGCGCCGGAGTCCCGGGAGCGACTGCGCGACCTCTTCGCCGACGTGCGGATGCTGGCCGAGGACAGTGGCCTCATGACGCCGGTGTCTCGCCGGTTGTGGCGCTGGTGCAAGATCGACGGCCGGCCGTCACGTTTCCGCAGCGAGCCTGCGGTCGTCTTCCGCCGAGCGGCGTGAGCCGGTGACCCACGTCATCACCCAGGCGTGCTGTGGAGATGCCGCTTGCGTCTTCGCCTGCCCGGTCAACGCCATCCAGCCGAACCCTGATGACGAGCTGTTCGAGTCGGCCGAGATGCTGTACATCGACCCCAAGACCTGTGTGGACTGCGGCGCGTGCGTCGCGGCGTGCCCGGTCGGAGCGATCACTCGCGACACCAGGCTCCCGGTCGACCAGTTGCCCTTCGTGGAGATCAACCGGCTCTTCCACGAGGTGCATCCGGCCACCCAGCGGCGAGTCCAAGCCATCGTCCCCACATTGATCCGGCTGAACCCCCCGAACAAGCCGTTGCGTGTGGCCATCGTGGGCTCTGGCCCCGCAGGTCTCTACGCTGCGGACGAGCTGCTCAAGCAGGAGGGGGTGGAGGTCGCCGTCTACGACCGTCTGAGCGTCCCCTACGGACTGGTCAGATCGGGGGTGGCACCGGATCACCAGATGACCAAGGCGGTCGACAAGCTCTTCCGCGACATCGAGGACCTGCCGGGGTTTCACTACGCCTTGGGCGTGGACGTGGGCACCTCGGTGCACCACGAGGAGTTGGCGGCGCGCTACTCCGCGGTCATCTACGCCACCGGGGCGTCGCAGGACCGTGTCCTGCAGGTACCCGGTGCCGATCTCCCGGGCGTGAGCAGCGCGACTCGCTTCGTCGCCTGGTACAACGGCCACCCTGACCATGGCGATGCCCACGTCGATCTGAGCCATCGCCGGGTGGTGATCGTCGGCAACGGCAACGTCGCGATCGATGCGGCGCGCATCCTCACGACCGATCCGGACGCGTTGGCCCGCACCGACATCGCTGACCATGCCTTGGCCGCCCTTCGCCAGAGCAAGGTCGAAGAGGTCGTGGTGCTGGGGCGCAGAGGGCCGGAGCACGCGGCGTTCACGCTGCCCGAGCTGGTGGGCCTCATGGCTCGACGCGATCTCGAGGTCGTCGTCGCCGGCGATATCCCGCCTGCCCCGGAGTGGGCCGACGTGCAGCTTCGCCACAAGCTTGACCTGCTGCGGAGCCTGCCGACCGAATATCAGGCCGCGCCGAGCTCCAGGCGGATCGTGCTTCGGTTCTGGTCCTCGCCGCACCGGTTCGTCGGCCAAGACCAGGTGGAGGAGGTCGAGATCCGCAGCGCCGGCCCCGGATCACCGCCCGGTGGCACATCCGATCACCTGCCCGCCGGTCTGGTCCTCTCCTCCATCGGCTACCAGGGCTCGCCGATCGCGAGTCTCCCCTTCGACCCGGACCGAGGCGTCGTGCCGCATGTGCGCGGCCGGGTCGAGGGTCTGCCAGGGGCCTACGTCGTCGGATGGATCAAGCGCGGACCTCGCGGGTTCATCGGCACCAACAAGACGTGTGCGCGCGAGACGGTCAACAGCGTGCTCGAGGATGCGACGTCAGGCGTTCTCGAACCCGTGTCGCCTGCAGGGGACTTGGGTCAGCTGCTCCGCCAGTGGCATCCCGACTCCGTGGATCTTCCGGCATGGCGTCGCATCGACGAGGCAGAGATCGCACACGGCCTGTCAGCAGGGCGGCCGCGTGTGAAGCTGACGAGCGCGATCTGAGCGGGATCGCGGGGACGACGGGCACGCTTCGGCAGCGCGCCCGTCGTCCCCGTCCCTGTCGTGGTCAGTCATAGGCGACAGAGCGAGGGGCTTCCCCCGTCCACAGTCGGTGCCGCCGACCGAGACCCGGAACCCCGGTTCTGCTAGTTGCTGGCGCCGAGATCGGCCCTCAGCAGCCGCTGCACCACATCGTGGGCACCCGACCCCAGCTCCTCGCTGAGCGCCGAGCTGACCTCCTGGGTCATCGCACCCTGGAAGGCGCTGAGGAAGGCCTGGACGGCCAGCGGCTGCAGCCGCGCGTGGATCCCGGTGATCCGATTCCAGTCCTCCTCGGGCATGCCAGCCTCGACGAACTGGCTCCAGACGCTGTCGCGGAACAGCTGGACGAAGCATGCCGCGACCTCGCGCGCTGAGTTGACGACGACTTCGCCGGCTGCGGCGACCCCCTGAGGCGTCAGGCCCACTTTCATTGCCTCGGCTGCGGCCGTCAGCAGCCCCGGGGCCGTGACCGTGACGTTCCCGTCGGGATCGAACTCCGCCCCGACCAGGTCCGCGAACTCGGTCAACGACTCGAGCGTGGCGCTGGCTCCGAACAGGCTCAGGATCTGTTCTGGGGTGTAGGTCGTCGTCGGCTCGGCATCCCAGGGAGCCAACAGCCCGCGAATGATGTGCAACATGGCCTCGCCGGCGTCATCGGGCACTCCGGAGAGGATCTGCTCGATGCTGGACAGGCTGAAGCCAGCGGACTGCATCTCCCTGATGAAGGTCAACCGTGCCAGATGTGACCCGTTGTAGTAGCCGACGCGGCCTTGCATGATCGGCGAGGGCAACAAGCCCCGGGAGGCGTGCGATCGGAGAGTCCGTACCGTCATGCCCGATGCGAGCGCCAATGCGTCGATGGTCATCAGGCCGTTGCTGCCACTCTTCACGTCAGCCATTGTAGGGACGGCGGAGATGTCCGGCCCACCGCGGGCCTGGCAGCGAGCGACACCGACTCCCCAGCAGACTGAGCGCCGGGGCTGACTGTCGCGCGCGGCACCGTGGTCGTCGCGAACCCGACATGCGGCTCCTCGCGATCACGTCAGCTCGCGCCGTGCTCCGAGCACGAGGGCTTGCTGGTAAAGCGGTGCGGGCAGCCGCGACAACAGATCGATCACCTTGGCGTCGGGGCCGACGGTGACCCTGCGGCGATCGCGTCGGACAGCCGTGAGGATGGCGCTCGCCGCCTTCTCGGGCGAGGTCATGGAGATGCTCTGGAACCGCCCATGCGTCGACTCCAGGTCAGCGGCGGCACCCAACGACTCGTGGAGGCGTGCATTCTTGACGATGTTCGTCTTGATGCCGCCAGGATGGACCGTGGTCGCCGATACGGGATGCCGCGCGACCTTCAGTTCCATGTACAACGCGTCGGTGAAGCCTCGGACGCCGAACTTGGCGGCGTTGTAGGCGGACTGCGTCGGCACCGAGATCAACCCGAAGACGCTGGAGACGTTCACGACGTGCCCCTCGCCCGACCTGATCAAGTGGGGCAGGAACGCCTTGGTCCCGTGGACGACGCCCCAGAAGTTGATCCCCATCAACCAGTCCATGTCCTCCCACGTCATGGCTTCCACCGTCGAGCCCAGAGCGACTCCGGCGTTGTTGAAGATCAGGTTGGCCTTGCCGTGCGCTCCCACGACGGACTCGGCCCAGGCCGACATCTCTGCTCGGTTCGCCACGTCCACGACATCGCTGGTCACCAGAGCCGTGCCCTCCGCCGTGCCCTCGCGACACAGCGCTTGGGTCTGCGCAAGCCCCGCCGCGTCGACGTCGGACAACGCCAGGGCGCAACCCCGTCGGGACAGGTCGACAGCCAGTGCACGGCCGATCCCCGACGCGGCGCCCGTGATTGCCGCCACCTTGCCATCGAAAGTCCTCATCACAACGTCCTTTCTGCGCGCCGGCGAGCCCAGCGCCAGAGGTGTCAGGAGGCGCGCGCCACTGCCGTGGCGGACGACTCGGACTGGGTGGTGTAGGCAGCAACATCGAACTTGCGTGTCCGCCAGCGCAGCTCGAAGCTGAAGCCCGGCCACAGGGTGGAGTTCTTGCCGTTCGCGTCGAGGTACCACGACCCGCATCCACCGGTCGTCCACACCGTGCCCTCCATCCGATCCTCGATCTCGCGATTGAAGTCGTCCTCGACCTCTCGACGCACGTCGATGCTCGAGAGGCGCGATCGATCGACGGTCCGCAGCGCATCGAGAACGAACGCGACCTGGGACTCGATGTAGAAGACCACCGACGTGTGACCCGGTCCCGTGTTCGGTCCGACCAGGAGGAAGAAGTTCGGAAAGCCGCTCACCGAGGTCCCCAGATAGGCCTGAGGACTTCCCTTCCACCGTTCGGACAGCGTCTCCCCTGCTCGACCGCGAATCCGATCGGAGATCGAGGTGTCGGTGACGTGGAAGCCGGTCCCGAAAATGAGGGTGTCGATGGCGTGCTCTCGACCGTCCCGGGTGGTGATGCTGTGGGGGTTGATCCGCTCGACGGACTCGGTGACCACGGAGACGTTGGGCCGGGTGAGCGCCGGGTAGTAGTCGTTCGCGATCAGGATCCGCTTGCAGCCGATCTTGTAGTCCGGTGTCAGCTTGCGGCGGAGCTCGGGGTCCTTGACCTTCCAGTGCATGTGGGCAAGGGCCAGCTTCTCGACCGCTCGTAGCAGTCCAGGTCGGTGAACGAGCCCCGGCAGCATGGCCTCCTGCCGCCAGTAGACCGCGATCCGCACTGCCTTCTGCAAGGCAGGGACCGTGTTGTACAGCCGCTTCTGGAGCTCCGGGACGTTCCGGTCCGGACGCGGGAGGATCCACGGCGGCGTACGTTGGAAGACGGTGAGCTCACGGGCCGCTTCCGCCACGTGCGGGACGAACTGCACCGCGGAGGCCCCCGTGCCCAAGACCGCCACGCGCTCGCCGCTCAGGTCGTGGTCGTGGTTCCACTGGGCGCTGTGGAACATCGTGCCCTGGAAGTCCTCGATCCCGGGAACGTCCGGGTAGGACGGCTCGCTGAGAGGCCCGGCACCCGAGATCAGGAACTGGCTCCGGATAGTTCCGGCGCGCGTCTCGATCTCCCACTCCTGGTCGTCTTCCATCCACGTCGCCCCGAGGACCTCCGCGTCGAACACGATGTGGGGCATCACGCCGAACCGCACAGCGGTGTCACGCAGGTAGCGGTGCAACTCGGCTTGCTGCGAGAAGGCTCGGCTCCACCGCGGGTTGGGAGCGAACGAGAAGGAGTACAGGTTCGAGGGGACGTCGCAGGCACAGCCCGGGTAGTCGTTGTCGCGCCACGTACCTCCCACGTCGTGCGACTTCTCCAGCACGATGAAGTCGTGTCGGCCTTCCTGCTTCAGGCGCACGGCGGTGGCCAAGCCGGCGAAGCCGCTGCCGATGATGGTCACACGGCTGCGCGGGGGCAGTTCGGTAGGCATCTGATCTCCGTCCTCGACTTATGACGCGAGACAACGTACCACAAAACAACGTCACATGATTCGGGGGTATCTAGTGGGGTGTCGGTCATCGGCGTCGACCGCTTGGACGCGCCGGTCGCCGTCCGTTCGGCGTCGCGGCAGCGTCCGTCTCCTGCCACCATCACCCCGTGCTCCTCGACATCCAGCTCGACGCCCGCCCCGACGCCGCCGCCCGCGCGGCCGAGCTCGCCACGACCGGCGTGGAGGGACTGTTCACCTTCGAGGGCCCGCACGACGTGTTCTTCCCGCTGGTCGCGGCCGCGACGGCGGGCGTCGACGTCGACCTGATGACCAACGTCGCGATCGCGACGCCGCGCAGCCCGATGCACCTGGCGCACGCGGCGTACGACCTGCAGCTGCTCAGCAAGGGCCGGTTCCGGCTGGGGCTGGGCAGCCAGATCAAGCCCCACGTGGAGAACCGGTACGGCGCCACCTGGTCGCGCCCGGCGGCGCGGATGCGCGAGGCGGTGCTGGCGACCAAGGCGATCCTCACGGCGTGGCAGGACGGCACCCGGCTGGACTTCCGCGGGGAGTTCACCCGGCACACGCTCATGCCGCCGACGTTCGTCCCCGGCCCGAACCCGCACGGGCTCCCGCCGGTGCTGATGGGCGCGCTCGGCCCACTCATGACTCGCACCGCCGCCCAGGTCGCCGACGGCCTGCTGGTCATGCCGTTCCACTCCCACAAGCACATCCGCACCAACACGCTGCCCGCGGTCGAGGAGGGCTTGCGCGAGCGCGAGACCCCCGGCGAGCTCAAGGTCTACCCCCAGGCGATCCTCGCGATGGGCCGCACGCCCGAGGAGCAGGAGCGCGCCGACCTCGGGGTGCGCGGACTGTTGGCCTTCTACGGCTCGACCCCGGCGTACCGGCCGGTCCTCGACGCCGAGGGCTGGGGCGACCTGCAGCCCGAGCTGAACGCGCTGTCCAAGACCGGCGACATCATGGCGATGATCGGCAAGGTCGATGAGCGGATGCTCGAGACCCTCGCCGTCCGAGGCACCCCGGAGGAGTGCGCCGCGGAGCTGCAGCGCCGGTTCGGCGACGTCGCCGAGCGCGTGTGCGCCTACTTCCCCGGTTACGACCCGGGCGTCCAGCAGGTCCGGGACCTCGTCACCGCCCTCGCCTGACACACAGCCGTCGGTCGAGGAAGGACGAAGTCCTGTCTCGAGACCACGGCCGAACGCAGAAGGTGACGCGCACCACCTCGGCGACAAACAGAAAGGGATTGTCGTCAGCGGCGACGTCTGTTCTACTTTCGTCGTACTCGCTCCCTCTCTCCCCGCGTAGGTGGTCGTCGTGCGCATCCTCGATTCGGTGGTCGGCTCCGTCCGGCCCGCCGTCCAGCAGGCCGTCCAGCAGGCCCAGAAGACCGTGCCGATGCAGCGCCAGGTCCAGGCGCTGCACCTCTACCAGCGCGGCAAGCGCCTGGTGGTCGGTGACGACCAGCCGCGCTTCACCGAGGCGCCGGTCCCGGACGTCGACGACCTCGACCTGACCGAGATCGACACGAGCAACCCGTTCCTGTGGCGCCAGGGCAAGTGGGAGTCCTACTTCCGCCGGTTGCGCGACGAGGCGCCGGTGCACTTCCGCGCCGAGAGCCCGTTCGGGCCGTTCTGGTCGGTGACGAGGTACGACGACATCGTCACCGTCGACAAGGACTTCGAGACCTTCTCCGCCGAGCCGCAGATCGTGCTCGGCGCGCCCCCGGAGGGCCTCGACCTCGAGATGTTCATCGCGCTGGACCCGCCGCGTCACGACGACCGCCGCGCGGCGGTCCAGGACGTCGTGGCCCCGAAGAACCTCGAGGAGATGGAGGCCCTCATCCGCGAGCGGGTGGGGGAGGTCCTCGACTCCCTGCCCGTCGGGGAGCCGTTCGACTGGGTCGATCGGGTCAGCATCGAGCTGACCTCGCGGATGCTCGCGACCCTGCTCGACTTCCCCTACGACCAGCGCCGCAAGCTCGCGGAGTGGACCGACATGATGGCCGGCAGCGCCGGGGCCACCGGCGGCGAACCCGACGTCGACCAGATCTACCGCTCGGCTGCCGAGGTCGCCCGCGCCTTCAGTCAGCTCTGGCACGACAAGGCCGCCCGGCTCGCGGCCGGCGAGCAGCCCGGCTACGACCTCATCACGCTCATGCAGCTCTCCGAGGACAGCAAGGACATCATCGACCGGCCGATGGAGTTCCTCGGCGACCTGACTCTCCTGGTCGTCGGCGGCAACGACACCACCCGCAACTCCATGAGCGGCGGCGTGCTGGCGCTCAACCAGTTCCCCGACCAGTTCGACCGGCTGCGCGCCGAGCCGTCGCTGGTGCCGAAGATGATCCACGAGGTCCTGCGCTGGCAGACCCCGCTGGCCTACATGCGCCGCGTCGCCACGAAGGACACCGTCCTCAACGGGCAGTTCATCCGCAAGGGCGACAAGGTGGTGATGTGGTACGCCGCCGCCAACCGCGACGAGCGCCGCTTCGAGGACCCCGACCGCTTCGTCATCGACCGCCGCAACGCCCGCCATCACCTCGCCTTCGGCATCGGCACCCACCGCTGCATGGGCAGCCGGCTCGCCGAGCTCCAGCTGCGCATCCTCTGGGAGGAGCTGCTCGCCCGCTTCGACGACATCGAGGTCATGGCCGAGCCCGAGCGGGTCCAGTCCAACTTCGTCCGCGGCTACAGCCGGATGATGGTCCGCGTCACCCCGAAGGGCGCCGAGCGCCCCGAGCCCGGCCCCTACCGACAGATGTGGCTCGACCGCCGCGCCGCCGAGGAGGCGGCCGCCGAGACCTCACCGCTGGTCGAGCAGGCGAGCTCCGGCGAGCCGTCGTCGAGACCCGGTGAGCGACCCGCCCAGCCCGCCCCGCGCACACCCCGCCCCGGCACTGAGCTCCACACGGTGACCCTCGCCCACCGCCGTACGCCGGCAGAGGGCGTCGTCGAGCTGACGCTGGCCTCCCCCGACGGCTCGGCCCTGCCCGCGTGGCAGCCCGGCGCCCACGTCGACCTGCTGCTCGAGGACGGCCTGACCCGGCAGTACTCCCTCTGCGGCGACCCCGCGACCCCCTCCGAGTGGAAGGTCGCGGTCCTGCTCGAGCGCGACGGCCGCGGCGGCTCGGCCTTCGTGCACGACAAGCTCGCCGAGGGCACGACCCTGCAGGTCCGGGGCCCCCGCAACCACTTCGCGCTGGAGGAGTCGCCGCGGTACCAGTTCATCGCCGGCGGCATCGGCATCACCCCGATCCTGGCGATGGTGCGGGCCGCGCAGGCGAGCGGTGCGGACTGGCAGCTGTTGTACGGCGGGCGCTCCCGCGCCTCGATGGCCTACCTCGACGAGCTCCGTGAGCTCGGCGGCGCCGACCGCGTGACGATCTGGCCGCAGGACGAGCACGGTCTCCTCGACCTCGACTCCGTGCTCGGCACCCCGCGCGAGGACACCCACGTCTACGTCTGCGGCCCCGGCCCGCTGCTCGACGCCGTCCAGTCCCGCTGCGCCACCTGGCCCGAGGGCGCCCTGCACCTGGAGCGGTTCGAGGCCGCCACGGTCGAGGCCCCCGAGGACGCCCTGGCGACCTTCGAGGTCGAGTGCGTGCAGTCGGGCGTGACGCTGACCGTCACCGAGGACCGGACGGTCTTCGACGTCCTCGAGGAGGCCGGCGTCGACGTGCTCGGCTCGTGCCTGGAGGGCATCTGCGGCACGTGCGAGGCCGACGTCGTCGAGGGCGTCCCCGACCACCGCGACTCGGTGCTCAACAGCGAGGAGCGGGCCTGCGGGAGGACGATGATGACCTGCGTCTCCCGCTCGATGACCCCGCGCCTGGTCCTCGACCTCTGAGGCTGGCGCCGATCGAGCAGGAGCTGGGTGGTCGAGCAGCCGGAGCGCCAGCGAGGGCGTCGTCGAGACCGCGCGAGCTGCCTCTGGTCGGCGACTACGGCCGCACCCCACCGCCGGGCGAGGTGCGAGCGAAGCGAGCCACGAGACCCGCCCAGCGCTAGGCCTGGAGGAACGCCCGCGCCGCCACACCGATCCGCTCGACCGCCTCGTCGAGCTCCACGGTCGGCTGCACGACGTGGCTGACGGTGAGCCGCACGAGCGTGTCCACCATCGCCTCGCTCGCCACGTCCCCCAGCAGCGCCGTGACGGCCTCGGTGACCTGCCCGAGCACGGCATCGGGGTGCACGGTCAGCAGCGCCAGCAGCCCGGCGTCCTGCCCTGGCTGCAGCACTGCTTGCAGCACCGGGTTGGCCCGCCCCAGCTGCAGCACCCCTCGCACGGCCGCCGGGATGCCCTGCTCGAGGTCGGGGTGCGCCGCCAGCTCCTCGCTCGCCTTCGCGAGGAACCGTCCGACCTCCCGGTCGACGAGCGCCCGGCCCAGGTCGGCCTTGGCGCCGACCTCCTTGTAGATGCTCTGCCGCGGCACACCCGACCGCTTCGACACCTCGGTCATGCTCAGCGCGTCCCACCCGACCTCGGCCACGATCGAGGCCGAGGCGTCCAGCAGCCGCTCGAGCCGCAGCTCGCGCAGCTCGGCGTAGAAGGATGGCACGCTCACGCCACCCAGGCTACCGACAGCCAGGCCTCCACTGTCCCCACCTGCGACACATGAGCGCGCGAGCCCAGGCAGCACAGGTCGAGCTCCACCGGCGGTCGAGCAGGCGAGCGCCAGCGAGCCGTCGTCGAGACCCCTCCGCCACGGCCGCTCGCGAGGAGCGGCGAGACCACACCGGCGCCCTGCTCAGTCGACCGGCGCCACCACGTCGAACCCCAGCTCCCGAGCCGCCTCGGCCATCCGCTCGTCGTACGTCACGACCACACGGCATCCAAGGCGCAGGGCGGCCGCGAGGTGCAGGGCGTCCAGCGAGCGGAGGTGGTCGCCCGGCAGTGCCCCCGCCTCGCGGAAGGTGCCAGGCGTGACGTCGTGGAGCGTGATGCCTTCGAGCATCTCGGTGACGGATGACTGTGAGACACCCATGCGGCGAGCCGCCCGCCTGACCTCGGTCTCGAGGAGCAGGGTGCCGACGATCTGCGGATGCCCGTCGAGCCAGCGGACCAGCGCGCTCAACTCGGGCTCCTCGACCAGGAGCTTCACAGCCGCTGAGGAGTCGATGTACGAGCTCACCTGTCGCCGCGCAGGTCGTCGAGCACCTCACGCGTCGTGGCGCCCTCGATCCGCACCCTGGCGAGGCGACCGAACCCACCGGACCTCGTGGCCGGCTTCGCCACCGGCAGCTCCTCGGCCCCCACCGGCACGACCCGCGCCACCGGCTTGCCGTGCTTGGTCACCAGGAACGACTCCCCCGCCTCGACGTCACGCATCACCGCCGCATTGTCGTTGCGCAGCTCCCGCTGGGTGATGATCCGCATCCCCAGAGCGTAGCGCTGCGTAGCACTTCCTGCCACGCTCGATGATCGAGCAGCGAGCGGGCGTCGAGATCACCCCGCCGGGCATGAAGGCGGACCGTAGATTCGCAGGGTGCTGATGCTCCACGGCCCCCAGCCGGGCCCGGTCGACGACGACGCCCTCTCCGCGGTCTACCCGTGGCCCGACACGACCGACAAGCCCTACGTGCGGGCGATGATGGTCTGCACCCTCGACGGCGCCGCTGCGGGCGACGATGGCCTCTCCGGCTCAGTCTCCGGCGGCGCGGACCGGTCGGTGCTGCGCGCCGTACGCCGCTTCGCCGACGTGGTCCTGGTGGGCGGCGGCACGATGAAGGCCGAGGGCTACGGCCCGCTCAAGGCACGGCCCGAGGACGCCGACGTACGCCGCGACGCCGGCCAGGCCCCGGCCCCCGTCCTCGCGGTGGTCTCCGGCAGCCTCGACCTGCCGCTGGACCCGGGCGGGTTCACCGACTCCGACGTCACCCCCATCGTGTTCACGACCGAGTCCGCGGACCCGGCCCGCGTCGAGGACGTCCGGAAGCGCTGCGAGGTCGTGCAGCTGCCGGGCGAGAAGGTCGACGCCGAGCAGGTCGTGCAGCAGCTGCACCACCGTGGGCTGGGCCGGATCGTCTGCGAGGGCGGGCCGGGCCTGCTGCACCAGGTCACCCAGTCCGGGCTGCTCGACGAGGCCGACATCACGATCGCGCCGATGCTGGTCGGCACCGACAAGACGCCGAGCACGCCGATGGTCAGCGACCCCGGCACGATGACGCTGCAGCACGTGCTGACCGCCGAGGAGTTCCTGATGCTGCGCTACACCCGCACCACTGCCGGCACCGGCGACGCGGAGCCGACTGCCGACGACGTCCCCTCGGCCGAGCAGGGGGCCGCGTCGTGATCGACCTGCGCCGCCTGGCTGCCCTCGTCACCGAGCACGGCGACCTCCTCGACGCCTCGGTCGCGCCCTTCCGCCTCACGGTCGGCGGCACCTCGCGCGAGGTCGACACCGACACCGACCCGGCGATCATGGGCGTGCTGAACCTGTCCAAGGACAGCTGGTACCGCGAGTCGGTCGCCATCGGCACCGACAACGCCGTCCGGCTCGGCCGGCTCCAGGTCGCGCAGGGCGCGCACTTCATCGACGTGGGCGCGGAGACGATCCAGGAGTACGCCGACGACGTCGCCGCCGAGCAGCAGATCGAGCAGCTCGTGCCGGTGATCTCGGCGCTGACCGAGGACGGGATCGTCACCTCCGTCGAGGCGTACCACCCCAGCGTCGTGAAGGCCTCCTTCGAGGCCGGCGCCCGCGTCCTCAACCTCACCGGCTCAGCGCACGACGAGGAGATGTTCGCGCTCGCCGCGCAGTACGGCGCCAGCGTGATCCTCTGCCACGTCGGCGGCACCCACCCGCGCGACCTGGACCCCGACGCCGACCCCGGCTCGGACCCGATCGCCCACATGACCCCGCAGTTCGAGGCCCGGATGAAGGCCGCCCGCGACGCCGGCGTCCCCTCGCTCGCGCTCGACCCGGGCATCGGCTTCGGGTTCCGCTGGGCCCCGACGATGGACCAGCGGTTGGCCTACCAGACCCAGGTGCTGCTGGAGACCTTCCGACTCCGCGCCCTCGGGCTGCCGCTGTGCCACGCGCTCCCGAGCGCCCGCCACGTCTTCGGCGAGGAGGTCCGCTCCGCGGAGCACTTCTTCGCCACCCTCGCCCACCTCGGCCGCACCGGCATCTACCGCGTCCACGAGGTCGCCCGCACCCGCGCCGCCCTCAAGACCCTCCACACCGTCTGACGAAAACGAACGGCAAGGGGCTCTACGGGCCGCTCTGAACTCGAGGCCGTCGGTTGTCGAGCAACGAGGAACGTCGGCGACGGCGGGCCGCGAGTCACCGTCCTAGGATGCTCGGACGATGGCTCGGCTCAGTCCTGTTCGCGCTCTCGGTAGGCCCTGACGCTGAGCACGCAGGTGATGACTGCAGCAAGAAGAACGATCGCCGTGATGAGCAAGAATTCAGCCAGGTCGAGAGTCCCACGGAACAGGCCCCAAGCCACCGGTGGTACGAACCCGACGCCGGCGACGAGCGCGACGTTGCTGATGGGCGTAGGCGGCGACGAGCGACGAGCCTTCACTTTCGTGAACTTACCAAGCATCGACAGCCATGCCCCACGAGCAGATTGACCCGCCGGCCACCGCTGCCGCTACTGGCCCGGCAGTACCCGCAGAGAAATAGCTCATCACCGCGATACCACCGCAACCGATCACGACCTTGCTCGGCTTCTTGAGCGCCTTGGAGCTGACTCGCAGACCTTCGCGGCTTCGGTAGGTCGGCGCAACGCGCAGATCGACGCCCTGTGGAAACGCTAGTCACCCGTCTAGCGGGCTCGCAGCCGCCTTGTGTGCCATCCGCTGGTCCACGAAGAGACCGGAGCCGCGCTCAGTCCTCGGCGAAGTTCCCCGCCTGGCACACCCGGCACCAGACGTCGTCGCAGGCGACGACGGACGCGACGACAGCGATCGGCTCGGCTCCGGCGGTGGTCATGGGCGCGACTCTGCCCCACCGACGGCCGTTTCAACCAGAGGCCCCCGGTGAGTCGCACCGCGCACCGGGTCGTGGTTCAGCGGGCGCGCACTCTCGTGCTCGCGGCCGACAGCGGCGAGAACCCGGCTCCGGTCTTGGCCTCGACCACGAACCGCCACGGGCCCACGGCGCCCACCGCGAAGTCCAGCCGCCGGGTCGAGGCGTCCGCGAAGCGCTGGACCCGTGCCTTCTCCCCCGAGCCGGAACGACCGATGGCTGTGATCCGAAAGCAGCACGGTGAAGCCCCGCCCCAGTCCGGGTCCCGCCAGGACACCATCACCGAGAGCGAGCCACCAGCCGACCCGGGCGACACCCCCGGGGCCGGCATCTGCCGGGGCCCTCCCGCGGTCCTGGCCGTCAGCGACGCGGGCAGTCCCGGTCCATCCGGACCGACCGACTGCACCGTGACGGTGTGCTCGGAGTCCGACGGGAGCCCGAGCAGCAGTGCCTTGTGCCCGTAGTTGTAGCGCTTCACCTTCACCTGCACCGGCTCGCCGTCGAGCGAGACCAGCCACGACGACGGAGTACCGGCGCCGGCGTTGAACCTCCAGCCCACCTGGAACCCTCCTGCACGGGGCTTCACGGTGAGCCGTGTCGGTGCGGGAAGCACGTCCTCGTAGTAGAAGGACAACCGCTTCGACCACGTCCCCGGCCCGTCGTTCGTGAGCGGACGGAGGCGGAAGGTCCCGAAGGACCGGCCATACGGGAAGGGCACCAGCAGCACCGGCTCGGTCGTCTCGTGGAACGAGGTCTCCTCCTGGTCCGGTGGGATCGAGGACATCATCAGCTCGACCTCGTAGCCGAGGACCTCCGCTTCGCTCGGCGGCAGGACCCAGCGCAGCTCGAGCAGGTCGTCCTCGGAGTGACTTATCGCCTCGAACGTCAGCTCGGGTGCGTCGCCCTTGGTGCCGGCAGCGCTGGCACGGGTCGTCATGCCCGACGTCCATGTCACCTCCAGGAGATAGCCCACGCGCGTGCCGTCAGGAACGTGCGACAGGTCGACGCTCTCCTCCCGGACGTAGGGGCCGCGCTCCGTCACGATGGAGTCGTCGTCGCCCAGCCAGACGTAGCTCATGAAGCGCACGACATCGGATGCTCGCTCCGGCGGCACCGCCCAGGTCGCGTTCAGCGTGCCGTCGGTGATCACCCACGACTTGATCGACGGGTCCGGCTCCGCCTCCGCATCCCGCGCGGTCAACGACGCGACGCCGTACGCCGCGCTCGGCCCGCCCAGGAGCAGCAGTGCCACCACGGCACCGAAGATGCGTCGCATGATCGTCACCCGGGAGTCCTCCTTCGGTCGTGCGGACCGCATGGGCGCGCTCCTGACCGGGCAACGAGGAGGTCTCCTCGGAGTCCCGCGACGGCTCAACCGGTCTGGACTGGATCGATCACGACACGCGACTCACGTCCGCCTGGTGAAGAGCACCCGGTTGTCCCCCGTGACCCGATGCTCGTACGCCGGGTCGTGCACCCGCCGGTGGTGACTGGGACACAGCAACCGGCCGCGCGCCAGGTCGGTCCGCCCGCCGGTCGACCAGGGATCGTCGTGGTGGGCGTGGCAGAACCACGCCGCCGTACGGCAGCCCTCCGCGGTGCACCCGCCGTCCCGCGCTCCTAACGCGATGACCTGCGCTGTGGTGAAGAAGCGCTGCTTCCGCCCTTGGTCGAGCACCTGGCCCTTCCCACCGAGCACGACGGGAACGATCCCGGCCTCGCAGGCGAGCCGGCGGGCCGTCTGGCGGCGACCCGGTCGCCGGTATCGAGCACCGCCGAGGCCAGCCCGCCCTGCAACGTCTCCAGCGTCATCGTCACCACGACCGTCGCGCCGGTGCCGCCGACCTTCGGCGCCTCGCGCCCGTCGAGCCGCTCCAGCAGCTCGCAGACTGCCCGGCCGAGCTCGTCCGCCGACGCACGCCGGACCGGGCCGCCGCCCGGCACAGCCCCATCGGCACAGTCGGCCCCCTGCGCCTCGGCGGCCGCGTCGGCCGCCGGCCGGTCATGCACGACCAGCGCCATCAGCATCTTGCGCAGCATCGCGGCGTGCAGCTCGGGGACGACGAACCGGCCGTGCACCCGCCCCGACCCGTCCGGTGTCAGCGTCAGCTTCGTGGCTCGCTCCGCGTCCTTCTCGGCCGCAGCCAGCTGCGCGGCTTCGTGGGCCTCCCCGACCTCGGGGGCGACGAGGGCGAGCACCCGGTCGCCCAGCACCCGGAGGTCGTCGGCGTCGTGGGACGCGGCGAGCTCGACCAGCGCCCGCTCCGCCTCGGCGATCACCCAGGTCGGCAGGTCCGAGGGCAGTTCCTCTAGTGCCCGCACGACCACCGTGGCCTGCTCGAGGTTGACCCCGCCCGCGGCCATCGCCCTGCGCACCAGCGCGAACCGCTCCAGCGCCTCGGCCAGGTGCACCGCACGACGCGCGGACCGTCGCGTGGTCCGCGTCGCGCGCGCCAGCCAGGTAGCGGTCGTGGTCGCACCCGTCGGCTCCTCGACCCGCACGTCCACCGCGTGTGCGACCACCCGGTGCTTGAGCTCGGCTACCTGTGCCTCGAGCGCCGACAGCGCCACGAGCGATCCGGCCACCGCCGCCTGGTCCAGCCCCAGCAGGGAGGCCTCACCGAGCTCGGCCAGGGCAGCACCCGCGACCGCGACACCGCGGTCCACGACGTGCTGCCCGAGAACTTCCATGTGGTCCAGACAACCAGCGAGCACCGACAGTTCTGGGCCGGATAGAGGGTGCTCCACAGGCCACCGGGACACCGTTACCCGACCGTGATCTGCGGCCCCCGTCATCCACAGGTCGGCTCTCGGGAACTCACGCAGAAATCTCGTCAGTCGGCCTCTTTCGTCGGGAAGGGGTCACTGCTCTACAACGTCAAGGACTACGGCGCTCTCGGCGACGGCAGCACTGACGACACCGCAGCCATCAACGCAGCCATTGCCGCTATGGCCGTCGTCAACGTATTCGGTGACACCACCGGCATCCTGTTCTTCCCGCCAGGGCGGTACGTCACCAGTGGTGGACATACCATCAACAGTCGCTGCACGGTTCAGGGCACGGGCAAGGACCAGGCGATCCTCTTCCGCAAGGCAGGCGCGACCGCCGACCTTCTGACCCTGGCCGCCGCAAAGTCCGGGGTGGCGCACCTGGGTATCGACGGGAACGTCACCAACGCCCCGTCCGGTGGAGACCTCATCGTCCTCAACGCGGGCTACACCACGGTCGTGGACTGCTTCCTCACTAAGTCGGCAGCGAACGGCGTCACCATCGGTAAGGCAGCCGGGGCGCTCGCCACTCACCTCTCTGACCTGATCATCCGACTCTGCAAGAACTACGGCATCCAGACCACCGCCTCCTCGTCTTCCACCGACGGCATGTGGTCCAACATCGACGTTGGACAGTGCGGCAAGTCCGGCATCCGCCTTGATGAGGGCTCTCAGAACCTCACCAACGTCCACTCGTGGGGCAACGGCATAGAGGACGCCACCGACGGCCACGGCTTCTACCTCAACTCTGGCAGCAACCAACTCGCTAACTGGCAGGCCGAGACCAACAACGTCCACGGCGTCTACGTGAATGGTTCCGGCAGCCGGGGCAACGTGCTCACGGGCGGCAAGTCCTGGGGCAACGCCGCCTGCGGACTCAGCATCTTGAACGCCCCCCAGGGCGCGCTGGTCGGCAACCAGTTCTTCCGCAACGGCGTCACCAACACCGGCACCAACAGCCTGTCCTTCTCCGGGATCCGAAACGATGGCGGCACCGAGTGGACCATCACCGGGAACATCGTGTGGGACGACACCACCGCCGTCTCTGCTGGCTCCTACGTTACCGCTCCGGCCATCCCCTACCCAGGCAGGGCGGGCGGTGCCCTAACCACTTCCTACGCCTACTCCGAAGCAGGGTCTGCCGACAACAACACCATCTCGGGAAACAACTTCCGTCGACAACGGGTACTTAGCGGGGCGCTTGGGCCATCAACCGGACTCGTCGGGAACAGCAACGTCGTCAGTGGCAACGACCTCGGCAGCGAGTCTCTACCTACGCGCTCGGTCGTCACGGGCGCCGTGCGAGCGCCCTCGAACTCGGACACGATCATCGTCTCGGCCTCGCAGGAGATCACCTCCGTGCTGGGCCACCGCCCCGGGCGCGTCGTTCGCATCATCTGGACGAACGCATCCCCTCAGCCGATCCGAGACAACGGCACAACCTTGAACCTCAACGGCGACTTCACGCCCACGACCAACGACACGCTGACGCTCGTAAGCGACGGCATCAACTGGTATGAACTGAGTCGCTCGGCGAACTGACGGCCCGAGCGTGATGGCAAGGAGGATCGGCAGCGCGACGTAGGGGTTGTTCAGGCCGCTGACCGACAGACTGTTGCTGGCGGCGATCCCGAGCAGCCCCAGCGCCGTTGCCGTGGGCACCTTGGCCCAGTGCATGGCGATCCACGGAACCGCGAACGCGACGACCAGTCCGATCAGCCCGGCGTCGAACAGGACTCGTAGCACGAAGGCGTGCATGATCACCGAGTAGCAGTTCCCGTCCCCAGTCGAGGAGAACAGTAGCTCGTAGTAGGACAGTCGGATGCACGATGCCTGAGACAGCGGTGTGATCGGCTCGGTGCCGATGAGCCACGACACCGCGTCCCAGTTGCGGGTCTCGAACCGGAACACGTCGAGGAAGTTCAGGCGGTCGATCTGGGTTGCTCCCCGGGACCGCTCGACGAAGACGAGGATCGGGACGGCGGCGATCACCGGCAGGGCATACAGCCCGGCGACAGACTTGGTGGCAGTCGTTGCCTTGGTCTGAGACAGGGCGTAGATCACCAGCACCGCGAAGGCCACCGCGCCGCTCCGAGAGCCCGAGAGGACCATCAGCGCGGCCAGCATGGCGAGCGCCAGGAATCGCTGCGTCTGCGTCAAGCTGCGGTAGATCACCAGGGTGAGCCCGCAGAACATGGCGATCTCGAAGTTGTTCTCGATCAGCAAGCCGGGGCGCTCCCGGGCCCCCAGGATCACGAAGGACAGCGATGCCTTCGCCAGCGCCATGCCGATCAGGGCGAGAATCACGCGTCGCAGCATCCGATCTTGCCCCCATCGCATTCCGGTGGCCAGCACGAACGCCACGAGGTACAGCAGCCATCGGTACGCCTGGAGGAAGTCCTCCATTGGCGCGCCATTGAAGTAGATAGGCACGGCTCGCGTCAGCGCGTACCCGCCGAGCAGCATCAGGGCTCGGAGGTGGCTAATGCGACTTCTCACGATCGCGGCAAGGATGAGCAAGATGATCCAGCCGTCGAGAAGGGTCGTCACCGGAAGCGGGCTGAACCCGCCGATGGTCACGACGCCGAGAGCGCCCGCGACCAGCAGGAAGGCGTAGAGCCCGCGACTCAGCAGGTTCGGCACCTCGCGCTCGGACACTGCGGGGCGGCTCAGAACGCCACTCGGAACAAGCCGATGACGAGAAGGGCGCACGCGAGGCCCAGCACCACCTTGGGCCACGGCTCTGGACCGAACTCGAAGGCCGCCCACAGCGCCACGACCGCTAGCAAGATCAACACGGCGTCCAACACCCGGCCAAGGGTAGCGGCGCCGAGCCGAGCCTGCCGCTCACTCGGGCGGGAGAGACTTACCCCCACCCCCGCCGCCACCCCCACGCCAGCGCCCCGACCCCGATCGCCCACACCCCGAGCACCGGGACGTCGCCCTGGTGCAACCCGTGCCCCCGGAAGTCAACGAGCACCCGCCCCATCGCCGCGGACGGCATGACGAGCAACATCAGGGTCAGCACGGTGAGGCACGCCCCGGCGACGAGCAGCACGAGGCGGTGGGCGGTCACGCGAACACCCTAGGGAGCCCCCACGAGCCCCGGACCGGGCAGCCGTCACTTCGGCCCAGGCAAACCCTCCGTGCTTCACTCGACCCCGTGCACGCTCGGGTCATGGGGACACGGCGGCTGCGCGCTGCCGTCCGGACCACCGCGACGGGCGCGGCGGCCGCCCTGCTGCTGACCCTGGCTCCCGGCGACCAGAGCACGACGGCCCAGGTCGCCCTCGCCGCCGAGACCAGCGCACGCGCCGCGGCCAACCCCGGTGACCGGCCGACGGTGAGGGGCCTGCCCAGGATCGACGGCGCCTACCGCTTCGTCTCCCACCCCGACTTCCTCAACCAGGACGTCGGCGACGTGCGGACCAGCTCGTTCTGGCGCCGGGGCATGCCCACCAGCACCAACGACAGCTACGAGGCCTCCCTCGACCACGTCATCGGCCAGATGCTCCGCCACGACCCGCAGTCGCTGCTGGTGGCCGGCGACATGGTCGAGGGCGCCTGGGGTCAGGACGTGACCGGGGCGGGCGTCTTCGGCCCCACCCGCACGGTCGACCAGCGACGCCGAGCCGTCCGCGAGGCCGCGAAGGTCTACCTCAAGCAGTGGCACGCACGGTTCGCAGAGCGAGGGCTCCCCGTCTACCCCGCGATCGGCGACCACGAGATCGGCGACGACCCGTGGCGCCCGACCGGCAACCCCGACCAGGACGCCTGGCTGCGGTTCAAAAGCAAGCACCTGTGGCTCTGGAAGGGCGTCGCGGCCCGTTGGCTCTACCCCGACGTCCGCGCCGCCGCCGCCCGAGCGGGCAGCGACCTGCGCCGGGTCGGCGCGGTCTCGCATCCGCCGCGCGGGCAGGCGCGGCACACGGCGTACGCGACCCGGCTCAGCCCGGACCTGCTGCTCGTCTCCGTCGACGTCTTCCGCCCGCGCCCCGGCGGCGGGGTCACCGTGCTCCTCGACGAGGACCAGCGCCGCTGGCTGTCCACGACCCTGCGCCGTGCGAAGAAGCAGCGCGTCCCGTGGGTGGTCGTGCAGGGCCACACCCCGGTGATGGGTCCGGTGCGCACGCGGTTCTCCTCGGCGCTGACGTACGGCGGCAGCGACCTGCTCGGCCTCATGCGCCGCCACGACGTCGACGTCTACCTCACTGGCGAGGTGCACGACCACACCGTCACCCGCCGCCGCGGGCTGGTGCAGGTCGCGCACGGCGGGCTGTTCTACCGCGGGGAGTCGTCGTACGTCGTCGGGCAGGCGACCCGCGACCGGCTGCTCCTGGAGACCCGCTACCTCGACGGCCGTCCCCGCTTCGGCGGCGGCAAGCTGTGGTCGACCGAGGGCGGCAACGGGCCGATGCGGGTCACCTACGACCGGCCCTCGCGGGTGGTCGGCGCCTACGTCCTCGAGCGCCGCGGCAGGCCCGCCGACGGCAACCGGGTCGCCGCGAAGCGCGGGATCTCCGGCATCCCGTTCCGCGGCTGAACGGGCGCACGCCTACGTCGGCTGCGTGACCCGGATCCCGATCGCGCACAGTGGCAGCGCCGCGAGCACCACCGACACCTGCCCTACCCAGTCGGGCGCGAGCGAGGAGCCGGCCGAGACGGCGACGTGGGCGAGGAGCATCGCCGGCACCCACCGCCCGATCACCTCGGGCCCGGCACGGAAGAGCGCGAGCGCCAGCAGCAGCTCGCCCACGTAGAACGCCGAGATCCAGATCGCCAGGAACGTGACCAGGCCGGCCTCGCCCGAGACGTCCTGGATCGCCGCGGCGTCGACCCCGTCGGTGAGCACGAGTGCCCGCAGGAACACCAGCAGCGCCGCGAACCCGGCCGTCCCGACGTACCCGACCGCCAGCACCGAGCAGGCCGCCATCGTCGTGCGGCGCCCCGGTCCACGCACCAGCACGATGATCGAGGGCAGTCCGAGGATCAGGCCGACGGAGGCCAGGAGGTACATCAGCGAGCCGCCCAGCCAACGCCCGCTCTCCTCCTGGACCGTCATCAACGTGTCGGCCGCGGTGTCACCGCCCTGGGTCAGCACGCTCGCGAGCAGCAACGCCATCGCCCCGGTCACCAGGGCAGCGGCACTCACGGGCAACCAGTCGTGGACCCTCACAAGCCGCACACTCTTCCAGTCAGGCTGCACCTGTCCACTCATCCCCCCGGATGGCCCCCCCCGGTCGCTGGTCGAGCAGGCGAGCGCCGGGTGCGCGCCCACCACCGCTGGTTGAGCAGGCGAGCGCCAGCGAGCCGTCGTCGAAACCGCGTGACCCGACCACTCACCGTTCCCCAAGCCCGGAGAGCCCCGCACCCCTACACTCGCGCCCGTGCGCCGTGCTCCCGGTACCTCAGCCTCGGCCGGCTTCTCCCTCGCCGGCTTCCTCGTCGTCCTGCTGGCCATCGTCGTGATCGGCGGCACCGCCGTCGGGTACGCGCGGTGGCAGTCCGACATCGCCGCCGCCACCGACACGGCCATCGATCCCGCGGGCTCGGACACCGCCGACGCGGCAGACGAGAGGGACGACGACCTCCCCGCCGCCCCGGACTCCCCCGACGAGCTGGTCGAGGAGCCTGAGGAGCCCGCCTACGAGGACCCGACCTTCGAGGTCCTCGAGCCCACCGAGAACCGCCCGCAGCCGGTCGTCCTGCTCGTGGGCGACGGGTACGCCGACGGCCGCGGCGCCTCGAACGCCGGCACCGCCTACTCCAGTCTCCTGGCGCGCGACCTCGGCTGGGACGTACGGCTGGCCACCGCGACCGGCGCCGGCTACGTCTCCGCACCCCCGACCCTGCTCGACCTGCTCGTCCAGTCCCCACCGGACCTCGCCCCCGACCTGGTCATCGTCCAGGGCGGCTACGGCGCCGACGCCCCCAACGACGGCGCCAAGGCCGCGGTCGAGGAGCTCCGGACGACGTTGGAGAGGCGGTACGGCGACGTGCCGGTCGTCGCCGTCACCGCCTTCGCCCCCGACGGCATCACCGAGCAGCTCGAGACCCGCGAGCGCACCATCGCCCGCGCCTGGCGCGAGGACCCCGACGTCCTGGTGCTGCGCCCCCAGCTCGACGGCTGGTCCGACCCCAGCCCGGACGACGCCGGCCACGAGCTCATCGCCACCGAGCTGGTCACCGCCCTCCGCACCGCCGGCCTCGCCCCCTGACGATCTGCGGCCTCGCCGGCGGTCGAGCAGGCGAGCGCCAGCAAGCCGTCGTCGAGACCCCGGCCACCTACCGCACGTGCCACCGCGACCAGCAGTGGCACGGCCACCCCTCGACCCCAGGAGCGGCGCACTGCTGCCGCGCCGGCTTCATCCCCGGCACCGCCTTCTTGACCCGGTCCGCGACGGGCACGGGATGCCGCACGTCGTGGCCGCACCGCGGGCACCGCTCGGAGGTCGTCACCCCGCCAGCATCGAGCCTGTAGGTAAAGAGCGATGACGCCCCGGTGTGAACGTCCGGGAACATCACCGCAGCACCGGCTCAGCCCGAGGACCCACCTGAGGCAGCCCACATCGCCAGTGCCGCGAGGCTGATGCCGTCCCGCACGACCCCTTCGGCGACCAGCCGCGGCAGCTCGGACGCCTCCACCCAGACGACCTCGTCGACTTCTCCGTCGCTCGGCCCGGGGCTGCCCTCGCCGATGACGACCTTGAAGACGTGGATCCTCGTGGGGACCAGGGAGGTGTCGAGGTCGAGCTCACCCAGCTTCCGCGCGGACACCGCAGCGTGCCCGGTCTCCTCCAGCAGCTCGCGGCGCGCGTCGTCCTCGGGATCCGCCCCCTCCCGCATGCCGCGCGGGAGCTCGAGTCGCGACTCCCCCACGGCAGGGCGCCAGACCCTGACCAACCCGACGGTGCCACCGCGCAACGCGACCATCACCACGCCGCCGGCATCGTCCCCGACGACCACGCGGTGCTGGGTCCAGGCGCGGCCGTGGTGCTCGACCTCGGCGCTCTCGACGGCGAGGAACGGCGGCGAGGACCGCCACACCTCTACGAAGTCGCTCACGACCTGCTCACCGACAACATCGCGTCGAGCCGGCTAGGCAGCACGTTCCTGATGACGGCGGGCGCGTCCCACGGCACCGCGAGCAGCACGCTGACGGCGAAGACCGACCACGCGAGCCACCCCGCCTGGTCACCGAGACCAGGCACGGCGATGAGCACGGCCAGGAGGGCGAAGACGATCGAGCGCGCCACCCCTCGCACCTCCTGCCACAGGCTGGCGACGCTGGTGGCGGCGTCGGCCCGGAAGGCGAGGGCGAGCAGGTGACGCCGTCGCCGGCCGTCGAAGAACGCCTCACGCTCCGCCGTGGTGGCGTGCACGATCTGCGCGAAGACCGGAGGCGGCGCGGTGGTGGCCGTCTCGAGCAGGTGCCCGGAGACCCGCATCATCTCCCGGCCCGGCGCCTGCGCGCCCGCTTGGCCGGTGTCGGTGAAGGTCACCCACTCCGCCCGGTGCTGGCGCGCCATCGCATCGAAGTACGCCGTGTTGTACGCGCTCCGCAGCCGCCGGAGCTCCTCGCGGACCGCCGGGTCGGTCGCGCTCGCGAGACCGCGATCGTAGGCGTCGAAGACCGCCGACCGGTCGCCCCGCGACGTCGACGCGATCAGCTCGTCGACCTCGGCCGCCTCCGAGGTCGACGAGAGGTCCAGGTCGACCCGGAACGCCGGCTTGGCGGTGCCGTCCGGCCAGGTCAGCAGCGGCTCGCTGCCGATCTGCCCGCGCTCGGAGGCACGGACCCACCGCGCCCACGCGGCCCGCAGGTCCGGGCCGATCCAGTCCTCAGCCGGAGTGGGCCCAGCCAGCTGCCAGCGGAAGCCCGGACCGCGGGCGACCTTCGCCTCGAGCGCCTCGGCGAGGGTCGGCTCGCGGTGCAGCACCGTCAGCGGCAGCCGCTGCGGCGAGGCCCCGAGCAGCGTCGCCAGCTCGCCCGGCTCCAGCTCGGTGAAGAAGCGGCTGTCGAGGAGCATCGCGTCGGTCACCAGGATCTCGCCGCCGACCAGGTGCGCCAGCCGCAGCGCGCCCACCAGCCGCGCCTCCACCTCGACGTCGGCCAGCTGGTGGTCGCTGTAGAGCCGACGGGTCGCCACCGAGTCCAGCTCCGCGACGAAGATCCTTGGCCGCGTGCTGGTCATGGCCAAGATTCCCATGCCACCGCGAGCCTCAGCCTCTGATCAGCGGATCTGGAACGGCTTGTCGCTCACGTCGTAGAAGTAGTTCCCACGCGCCTCGACCATCATCCACGCCGAGTCGGCAGTGATCCCCTCAGGGATCAGCACCTTCTTCTTGCCCTTGTTGCGGGTGTTGTTGGCCAGCACCGTCGACCAGGTCGCTCCGTCATCGGTCGACAGCAGGATCCGGACCTTCTTCGCCAGGTCACGCGTGCCGTTGACCGCCCAGCGCACCCCGACCGTGGAGCCGGCCGCGACGTCACGACCGGTCCGCTGCGACCGCACCAGGAACGGCCCGGCCGAGCGCCGGACTCGCAGCGCCACGTCGGCGTGCCCGGTGCCGCCACCGCCGGCAGACGCGTCCCGTGCCGTCAGGCGGAAGTGCATGGTCCGCCGACCGACGCCGGCACCTCCGCGGTAGACCTCGGTCGGCAGGAACTCCGAGTAGCAGTCCAGCACCCGGTCCCGCACCCGCGACCCACGGACCGCCGGGCAGCGGCCGGTCGCGGCGTTCGTGCGTCCGCGCAGCACCTGCTCGAGGTCGGGGAACCACCGCGTCGGCTCCGAGGAAGCGCTGTTCTGCCCCGGCGACGGGCTCTGGAGCGCTCCAGCACGCGTCACCCGGGCGTTGTCGCCGAACTGGCGGAAGAGTGGCCCGAGGACCTTGCGGTTGTCGAAGAGCGCCGTCCCCACCCCCGGGTCGTCCTGCTCCCAGGAGTAGGTCAGGGCGTCGCCGTCGGGGTCGGTCGCGGAGCCCGTCAACCGGAAGGGCGTCCGGATGGGGATGGTCTTGCGCTTCGGTGCGGTCGCGGTCGGCGGCTGGTTGCCCGACGCCGCCTCGGTACCCCCGGACCGCGGCTCACCACCACGGGCGATCTCGACCACGCTGGCCTCGACGCCCGGGCCACCCACCGCGGTGAGCTCGGGCCGATCGGACCGGTCACCGCCCTGGTCGGGGTTCAGCGAGCCGCTGTAGACGATCTGGAAGCCAGCATCCGACGGCCGTCCGATCCCTGCCGCCCGCGGCGACTGCTGTCCGAGGTAGGGGTCGTAGTCCCAGCGCGCGATCGGCACCCGGCTGCCGACGAGCGCCGAGATCGCGTCCTGCACGTCGTCCCGGTCGTACGCCGGGCCGCGAGTGAGCGTGATCGAGCGGCCGTCGAGCGTGAGCGTCACGGTGTCGCCGTCGGTGTCGAACCCGCTCAAGGAGACCTGCTGCACCTCGGTCACGTCCGGCAGGTCGCCGACGTCGCCGCTGACAAACCCACCGATCTCGCCGATCGTGTGCTGGGAGAAGTAGGGATCCGTGTGCGGCTGCAGGTCGTCGGCGCCGCAGATGCCGGCGTAGGCCATGATCGAGGACCCCGAGCCCGGCTCGACCGAGGCATTGGAGCCGTTCGCGCCGCAGAAGTCGCCTGCACCGTTGAAGGTGTGCTGCGCGGCGAACTGGTGCCCCAGCTCGTGCGCCACGTAGTCGACGTAGTAGAAGTCCCCCTGCGGCTCGGCCAGCCCGGTGCACCCGCCGGCGGCGTAGTCGCGCCCGGCGACACCGAGCCAGGCGACACCCCCACCGTTGACGCCCAGCATGACGTGGCCGACGTCGTACGCCGAGGCGCCGATCAGGTTGCCCAGCACCAGCCGCGCACGTCCGAGGGTGTCGATGTCGCAGCGGTCGAGCATCCCCGGCTGGTTCCCGACGCCGGGCTCGAAGCACGGGCTGGCACCGCACGGCCCGTCCGCGCCGGTCGCCTCCGCGTCGGTGTCGAGGTTCAGCTTCTCGGTGTCGTCGACGAGCAGGAACCGGACCCCGAGGTCGTCGTTGTAGATCTGGTTGAGCCGCGTCACCAGCGCCACCTTGGCCGCCAGCACGTTCTCGCTCCCGAAGTACGCCGCGTAAGTCGTGTCGTTCAGCAGCGCCAGCCGGTACGTCCGCCGCACCACCTCTCCGGAAGCTGAAGATGGTTGAGCAGAGAGGCGCGCCAGCGCCGAACGTCCGTCGAAACCATCGGAGACCAGCGGCTCCTGCAGGCCGACCGCCCCAGGCGTCGCCGGAGCGTCGTCGCCAGAAGCCGACACGACGTGCCGAGCACCCCCAGCACGACCGGCGGGTTCGACGACCCATGACCTACTCCCGCGCACCGAAGCCGAGACCCCGAGCGGCGTGACCGAGACCGCAACGGTCGAACTGGGGTCCTCGACGGCTCGCCCGACGTAGGACCTCAGCTCCGGGTGCTCAGCCGCGAGCACCGCCTCCATGACCGGGATCGGCTCGACCGTGAACTCGGTGATCCCACCATCAAGGTCCGGCAGTTCCAGCACATCTGCCCGCAGGTCCCGCCTGATCTCCCGCAGCGACAACCGGACGACCTCGTCGCCCTGCCCCGTCACTGATGGTCGAGCAGCCCGAGCGCCAGCGAGGGCGTCGTCGAGACCGAGTGAGGGAGAAGCGGCCTGCACCACCGCAGGCGCCACCACCGCAACAGCACACGCCGCCGCGAGGCCCGCCCGCAGGATGTTCACTGCCCCAGCGCCCAGCGCCCGAACAGCGTCCCCTCGTCCTCCAGCAGCATGGTGAGCCGCAGCGGCACGTCGATCGGCGCGCCTTCGGTGATCCGGGGGTAAGCACCGGCCACGAGGCGCGGCACGGTGGTCTCGGTCAGCTCGTCGACGCAGCCCTGGAAGACCAGGTCACGCAGGAGATGCGGCCCGCCCTCGCACAGCTGCGAGGTCCAGCCCCGCTCAGCAAGCGTCTGCTTCAGCAGCGGCAGGTCCACCCGGTGCGACCCGAGCTCGAGCACGTGGTCGGCGCCGAGGATCTCCTTGGCCGACTCCAGGCCGTCCGACCGGGAGCAGGTGGCCAGGTAGACCGAGCCCTCGGGCGCGCCCTGGAGGGACTGGGGTATCTGCGCCTTGCGGGACACCAGGACGATCGGGGTTCCCTTGATCGGCGAGTAGCGCTCCGCCTTGGCGGTGCCGGCGCCGACGATGACGACGTCGGCGAGCGTCCGCAGCATGGCGAAGACCCTCTGGTCGGCGGCGTTGTTGATGGAACCGGTGAGTGCGTCCTCGCCGGTCGACGACCCGTCGACGGTGCTCACCATGTTGACCCGGAGGAACGCCTCCCCGGCAGGCGGCGCATAGAGCGCGGCCAGGTCCTCGTCGCTGATGTTCTCGGTCGGCTCGGCGCCGGTCAGGACTCGCATCTCCACCTCATCACCGGAAGTCGTGGACACCAGCGTCTCAGGCGCGCGAACGCGCTCGCCTGCGACCCCCGGATGATGTGTCTGGACCAGACCGCAAGGGGCGCCTGCCGTGGTGCAATGAAGGCCTCTCACCCCTCAGGGTGTTCATCAAGGTGTAACGCCGAGGAGATGCAGATCAGCACGGCGAAACGTAAAGTGCGCTTCGCGCTTCAGATGCGGCGCGGACGGGATAAGCCACTCAGTGCGGAGGGGCAACGGCGAAACCCGCCCCTGGGCGGAGACATGGGATCAGCTGAAATGACGCTGTTGTCGGACACCACGACTCGCTGGGCTGCGGGCGCCCGCAGCCGCTACCTCCGGGCACTGCCGCTCACCGCCCTGGTCATCGACCTCACCATCATGCTCGTCGTGGGCCTGGTGGCCATCGTCGGGCGTCGCGAGTTGGCCATCTTCACCGCCTCGGCAGACGTCGAGAGCACGCTGACCTTCGCCGGCCCGCTGATGATCCTCGGCTGGGTGGCCACTATTGCAGTCGCTGGCGGCTACCGCACCGATGTCTTCGGCGCCGGCCTCGATGAGTACAAGCGGGTCTTCAACGCCAGCCTCCTCGCGGCAGGCCTCGCTGGGGTCGGGTGCTACCTCGCGAACTTCTCGCTCTCCCGAGGCTTCTTCCTCATGGCGTTCTTCCTCGGGGTCCCCGCCCTGTTGACAGGACGGCTGGTGCTCCGGCGCGCCATCCAGACGGCTCGCACCCGTGGAGTGCTGCGGCAGCGCGTCCTTATCGCCGGGTCCCGCTCCCATGTCGACGAGATCGCTGTGGTCCTGAGACGCGAATCCTGGCTCGGCTACCAAGTGGTGGGAGCGCTCACCCCAGAGTACGACCTCAGCGAGGAGACGGCGACCGGAGTCCCCGTCGTCGGCAACGCCAACGAGGTGACGGCACTAGCCGTAGTCATGGACGCCGACGTCATCTTCTTCGCCGGCGGATCAATCGGCGCCTCCAGTCAGCTCCGCAAGGCGCTATGGGACCTGGAGCGGCACAACATCCAGGTCGTGGTCGCTCCCTCCGTGAGCGACATCTCCGGCGAGCGGATCAAGATCCGTCCCGTGGGCGGTCTGCCGCTCATCCACATTGATCCCCCGACGTGGACTGACGCCTCCCGATGGGGCAAGCGCACCTTCGACGTGGTGGGCTCGAGCGCCCTCATCCTGGCGTTTACACCTCTCCTGGTCTTCGCAGCCCTGGGCGTGTGGCTCCATGACCGGGGGCCCGTCTTCTTCCATCAGACCCGCATCGGGCGCAACGGAGAGGAGTTCGCCTGCCGCAAGTTCCGCACCATGGTCGTTGACGCCGAAGCTCGCCTGACTGAACTCCACGCCCAAGTCGGGTACACGCAGGGGCTCTTCAAGATGGAGTGCGATCCCCGCGTCACGCGCCCCGGCCGCTGGCTCCGCCGCTACTCGATCGACGAGCTCCCGCAGCTGTTCAACGTCCTTACCGGCGAGATGAGCCTTGTAGGACCGCGACCGCCGCTCCCTATCGAAGTGGAGAAGTACGACGACAGCGCAAGCCGTCGACTGCATGTACGTCCCGGAATGACTGGCCTGTGGCAGGTGTCGGGGCGCTCGGATTTGCCCTGGGACGAAGCGATCCGCTTGGACCTCTACTACGTAGACAACTGGTCGATGCTTCAAGACCTTTCGATCCTGGGACGCACCTTAGGCGCCGTCTTAGGGAGTCGTGGCGCGTACTAGTCAGGCTTTCGCAGATGAGGGTGTAGCTGGGGGTCGCTGGTCGGACGGCCTAGGTGTGGTGAGAAGGATCGAGGTCTTTCGAACATGGAGGCTCTTACACGCTCATCTCGAAAGACCTCGACGTGCCTGACGCTACCCGCGTGGCGGCCTTCGCCTGCGCTGATCTGACACCTTCTGCCGCCTCAACGAACTAGGGCTGGTGGTGACCGCTCAACGCCTCGACCCCGACCGAGCGGTCCTGGCTTTTAAGGTCGTCGACTCTGAAGGTTCGCTCGAGCGGTGGTGTCGCCGCTGCGCCCGCGAAGGCGCCATCAGACCCGGGGCGATTCACTGCTAAGGGCCGTGGGACTCGATGAACTTCTGCTTGGTGCCGTGGGCAGCACAGAGGTCGCGGACGACAGTGCCCTGGCGGTAGGCCAAGGCGCTGCCGGTATTCAGCCGTTGGATGCCCGCGACCCGGATCGAGCCTCAGGACGCGCTCGTCGCCTTGACCCGATACTGTCGATCAAATCCATGACTGGAAGGTCGCTCGTACCGGGCATTCTCATTCGAAGTTGCCGCTCGCGAGGTGACGTACGCGCGCCAACTCTCTGTCCACGCGGGCCGACATCTCGTCTAGGGAATCAAGCGCGGCCTCCACGACCGCCGGAAGAGTGGCCACCTGGCCGCTCACGATCGGAACAGCGTTAACCTCCAGACCGAAGAACTTCATCAGCCCCTCTACCTTCCCCTGCGTCGAGATGAGGACTGGCACCGCTCCGGCACACAGCCCAATGACCCCAAGATGCATCCGTCCTGAGACGACGAGTGCGGCTCTTCGACACAGGTCGTAGACCTCGAAGGGCGACAGCAGCCCCTCGACCACCTCCACGGTTCCGGCCGGTAGCCGACCCGCGACAGCACGGCAGGCCGCGAGGTCGTCACCGCCGCCACGAATCACGTGGGGGAGGAGTGTGACTGAGTAGCCGCGAGACACCAAATCCGAGCACACATTGGCGTACGTCGATGTCATGTTCCCATCTCTGGCGACGAGCCCGCTGGCGTTCACGATGACCCGATCCCGCTGAGGAAGATCCTGCTCACTTGGATCCCCAAAGAGGGCGAACACGACATCGGAAACCTGCCTTGTAGATGAGATTCCGTCACGCACGATACGCGCGAGCGAGAACTCGTCTCGGACGCACATGATTACGCCGCTTTCGGAAGCGCGCCGAAGATGGTGCGTTGCACGGGCACTCGCGGTTCCATTCCAGCTGAAGCCGAGGACTCGGACGTCCAATCCTCGGCGCCGAGCGAGTTCAAGGGCCTGAGCGCGAGCGACGGACGCGTCCTCGTTGTACGCCCCGTCCATGATGTCGGCACCGACGAGCGCAACGCTGCGAGCGTGCCCTAACAGCCTCCAATAACGCCCCAGGTCGACGAGTGCCCTGAGGGAGCGGCGGTAGAACAGGTGGGGCATCTCGACCACCGATACCCTGTTTTCGACCGTACTCAGGATTCGGATATCGGCTCGCCTTCGCACGACGACAAGAACCTCGCCAGGCGTGTTTTTGATGAACGACGCCACCATGGCCTCGTCGCCAATGTTCCCGCCGCCTGGCGGGGCAAGGAGGACTGCCGGCGCGCTCGCGGTGTTCGCAGCCCCGGGACTGGCCGAGCGGGACGGGAGGAGCCGGGCGACAAGTAGCGCGATTGCGGCCGGCACGCTCAGTACCCGCAACACCATCGCCTTTGGACTCACCGACCGATCCTCCTTCTTCGAGACCACTCAACAACGCCGAACATGGCACTAATCACCGCCGCAACGTGCGGCACGGACCCCACCCCGCGCAGTGCGAAGCTCACTCCTCGCGCGAATTCGCCTGAGGCGAACGCTGAGCGCGCTAGGTGCACCATCACGAAGTCACCCCGGGCGCGGCGCCCCATTCCCGCCGCGTGACGCTTGTAGAATGGCAGACTGTCGCGCCAGTCGCGTCGCCGGGAAATGGATCCTGCGCTGTCCTGCGCGACGTTCACAAGTGGCCGATCCACGAAGACGTGGCCGTGGGCCTCATCGAAGACCCGAGAGACGAAGTCCCAGTCTTGGTGTTTCCGCAGACCTGGATCCCAGCCCACCGAAGCCGCTAGGTCCGTCCTGCAGACCAACGCTGAGGATTGGACGTAGCCGTAGCCGTGTCGGAGGCCGGGTCGGAGAACCAAATAGTCCAGCATCCGCTGCCCCGGCTCGAACGGTTGTTCAGGGAGGATGCGGTCGGCCTTACCGTTGGCACGGAACCGCACGGAGCTCCAGCCAATTTCGGCGTGAGCGTCCTCCATCGCTTGGACCATCTCGGCAGCCTTGTCCGGCTCCCACCAATCGTCGTCGTCCAGATAGGCCACGTAGATGGTCTCAACCAACTCAGTGCCGGCGGCTCTGGCGAAGCCTCCGCCGCGCCGGCCAGGTGTGATCACCAGGCGCTCGTCCTCGCGCAGCATCGACCTCACGGCATTCTGTGCGCTGGGGTCGTCGAGAACGACGATGACCTCTACGCGAACCGTCTGGTCGCGGACCGACGAGATCGCCCGCGACAGCTCGGGCCGCCCCACTGACGGAATGATGACGGTCAAAGAGGCAGTCATGAGCTTGCTCTCCTCTCGCGCAGCAAACGCCAAGTCGCGACAGGCAGTTTCAAGGGTTCGATCAAATACCGATAGGCCAGGCGCTTGGGGTCACGCACGAGCCGCCACATCCACTCCAGCCCTGAAGACCGCATCCACGCGGGAGCGAGTTGCTGGTAACCGACCAACTGATCCAGGGCACCGCCGACCAGCGCGATCTTCGACCGGGGGAAGAAGGCGCGAAACTTGGCCTCCAAGTGTTCCTGAAGGGGCATACCGAGACCCACGATCACAAGGTTGGCCTCCGCCGAAGGCCCCCCTATCGGGTGGCGGCCGGCGAGCAGCTCGGCGAGCCCATCGTACCCGTCGATCCCCTCGATCCCCGACGTCCCGACCTCGCGGTCGTGGAGCTGGCGACAGAACTCCGCGTTCACTGATGGCGATCCCCCGATCACAACGATCGGGGCGCGAGACGGGGGAAGAATCCTCAACCAGTCCGTCGAACCCACCTTCTGCACCCGTTTCCTGAACGCCAGCGACGCCAACCACGCGATCGGAGAACCATCAGCCAGACTCACCGCGGACTTGTCGTAGACCCGCCGGAAAACCGGGTCGACGCAGTACAGGTAGAGGCTGTGCAGGTTGCACCCGGTGATGGTGCCAGTCTTTGTCGGATCGTTCACCCAGGCAACAATCTCCTCGGCCGAGTACGGGTCGACAGGAAGGCGCCAGGGACCGAGGAACCTGCGTTCAACCACGTGCAGCCTCCACGAACTTCTCGTGCACAACGGCCAACTCGGCGCGGGCGGCCCGCAGCGGGTCCCCCCAGGCTGGAGTCTCGGATGCAAACGCGGCGAATTCTGTGAGATCCTCTGCGTTCGCCTCCTCGCGCGACCACTCCGGATGCAGCATTCCGGCCGCAGATAGGTGCGTGCGAGTCTTGCTGTCGCTGGCGCTCGCGAAACCGATCGGGATCGAGCCCTCGGTCACGGCGACGATGAGAGCATGGATCCGGTCACTCACCACGTACCGGGATTCGCGGTAGAGGGCGCGCACTGCCGCTTCCTGTTCTCCGTGACCGACCTGGCGTGGCCAATCGAGAACGCGTGATTCAGGCACGAGCTTCGACATACGACGCGCTAGGTCGGCGTCTCGCCTTACCTGAACCACGAAGACGACGACTAACTGGTGAGCGTGCGCGAAGCTGGAGATCACGTCAGCAGCAAACGCCAGATCCAAGGGCCTGTCAGGCCTCAAGGACACGGCAAGGATCTGGCGCTTGCGCGCGATCGACACCTCGCGCTCTTGCAAACCCTCGGCAAAGGCTAGGTCGCAGGACGGCCGACCCGGGAACCGAACGGTGGTCTCGGTGTCGCGCCATGCGTTAACCGCGGACATCCGAACGCTTTGCCGCACCAAGGTCTCACTCAGGCGGCTGCCGAGACCGACGGTCCGCTTCAGACAGACCCCGACCCGCAGAGCCGGACGGCCCCCCTTCAGTCGAGCTAGGGCCTGGATGGTCAGGAGGGGCACGAGGGAAAAGGCCGTCCTCATCTCTAGCCGCTGCTCACCGGGATTGAAGACCAGTACTCCTCTCCCTCGCAGCGTGTCGCGGAAGAGTCCGATCATCCACTTCCGCTTTGAGGTGTAGACCTTCACGTCACCGCCCACGCTCGCGAGGGTTGAGGCGACGAAAGTCTCCGATGCGGCTCCCATAAAGACGTGTATACGCCCGCATTCGGCCGACCAGCGCGCCAGCACCCTTCGCAGGACGACGTCTCCGATGTTGTCATCCTGCCCGCGACACAGATAGTAAATCTCTGACATATGTCAAACCTTTGCGGTAGTCGTGGGGCGTGCGATCTTCCACAGCTGGATGAAGTCTTCTCTGTAGGGGCCGATGGCAGCTATAGCCAAACTTATGCACGCCAGATAGACGGCCGCGCCCACAGCGAGGGTCGCGGCGGCTCCGTCTACCGAAACCGAGCTCACCCCCACTGCCGCGAGACCGGCTGCGACGCAGACCGACAACGATCGGAGGACAGCCGTCGCGAAGTACCGAATCGAATAGCCGCACCGGGTCGACAGCCACCACATGGCGAACGGGACGGACAACACGGAGACCGTCGAGAAGGCTATCGCGACGCCGGTGGCACCGCTGGGAGCCGCAGCCACGACGGCTACAAGCAGCAGACCACGGCTCCATAAGGTGTACCGCAGGTTCGCACCACTCCACGCTTGCCCCAAAAAGACCCAGTACAGCCCGTAGCCGACTGTTTGGCTGAAGCCAGCAATAGCCAGAATACCGGCCAAGCTCGCTGCGCGGTCCCATCCTGGGCCCAGCACGAAAGGGACGAGCGTTGTCGAGAAGCAAGCGATGAATACTAGGAGCGAACCGACTGTGTTCACCAGCGCCATCGATCCCACAATGTGGAATCTTTGAAAGCGGGCGGGATCGTCGCGAAGCCGGGAGAGCACCGGGAACGCGACCTTCGTAGCGGGCCCGTTCAACTGGCTAATGGGTAGGGAGATGATTTGGAACGCTCGGGAGTACTGGCCAACGGTCCCAGAACTTGCGAAGAGTCCGAGCGCCGCCGTGTCCGCGTTACGCGCGACGTAGTTGACGACCTGGATGCCGGCGAAGTTCGCGCCCACGCCTAGGAGGTCGCGACGACCCTCGACGCGCCACCTCCACGCGGGTAGCCATCGGCTGGCACATACCAGTCCGAGCATGGAACACACAAAGGTGACCGCCTGTTGCAGCCAGAGCGCCCACACGCCAGCGCCCATGCTGGCGGCCACAATCCCAGCCAGGCTCCCGAGTAGAACGCTAGTTACGTCAACGAGGCCTATCGCCCGGAAGCGGAGCTCGCGGGTCAGCCGGGCCCGGAATTGAGCTGCCGCGCCGTTCGCGATGAAAATGACCGTCGAAGCAACTAGCAGCCATTTGAGTTCAGGCATGCCGTAGAGCCACGAGATGGGTGCGGCCAGCAGGCAGGTGACGGCCGAAAGCACGGTGGCTGCCGCGACATTGAGCCAAAAAAGAAATGATTGCTGGTCTTCGGTAATTCTGCCCGCCTGAATCGCGGCCGAAGACAGCCCGAGCTCGCGCATCGCTTCCGCCAGACCAACGACGACTAGGCAGATGGCGAACACGCCGAACGCGGAGGGTGCGACCATACGCGATAAGGCGACAAGCGAAACCAACTGCACGGCGACCCGGAGCGCCTGGGTAAGAGCCGTGGAGATGAGACCGGAACGCGCAGCGCTACCCAGGCTAGTGGCCACTGAGTGCCTCCCGATAGACAGTCGCGTGCCTCATCGCCACAGTGTCCCAATCGCGTCCGGTCAGCCGTGGCGAGGAGCCCTCGTAGCGACCGCGGTCCCGCATCACGTCAAGGACGACTGACATCTTGAACGGGGGGTCGAAACACCTGACCCATTGCGGCCCGGCCTCTGCCGCGAGCCACTCGTTGACGGGGGTGCGCGGGACCACGACGCATCGGTCCAGCGACAGGGCAAGCATAAGGATCCCGGAGTTGTGCATAGTACGGTAGGGCAACACGAGAACCTCGGCTTCGCCGATCTCTTTCGCCAAGTCCGCGTCAGGAACAAATCCCAGATGGGCGGAAATCCGGTCGTCATCTCGACAGGCATCCTCGATCGTGCGGCGCCACCCTGACGTCGTCGGGTTGCCGACGATGCGAAGGCTTAGGTCGTCATGGGCCAAGGCAACAAACTCATGCAGCAGGATGTCGAGTCCCTTGTAGTCACGGATCATCCCCGCATACAGGATGCGCCCCGGCTTGATCGAGTCCCGGCTTACGGCGGGGTACCTGCCGCGATAGTGGCCGTGAGCGATAACCGTGGTCGGCACCGCCGATCTTGGAGCTCGCGTGAACGGATTAAGGGCGATGTAATGAGCAACTCGACCGTCCAGCCACTGCAAGAGCCTTACCTCGAGGGCACCGCCGGACTCGTGAGGAGTCTCGTTGTGAAGCGTTCGCACCACCGAGACCCGGCCGAAGCGGAGTTTAAGTAAAAGCGCAGCAAAAAGCGCGCGCTTAACCATGCGGGCCCGACGACTGCTCGCTCGCAGAAGGAACTCGGGCCAGTGTGCGTGAAAGATGTCATATCTGCGGAATAGGGCGTTCAACCACGAAAAGTAGAGGTAACGAACTGAAGGGTCCGCTCTGTCCGCAAGTTGGTCGACAAAGCGAGTGGTCCCGTCCGGACCGGGCATCGACACGAGAACGGTGATTCGCGGCACATCTCTAGCCGGAGTGGCAGCGGTCACTGGTTCAGAAAAACGGTCGCGGAGCTCCGACGAGGAGACACGGTCGCCCTTGCCATTGGAGCGGGGTAGCCGACCGCGAGCATCATCACGACGGTCTCGTGATCCGGGATTGTCACGTCCGCTCGGAGTCGCCGGTCCTGGCGGGCGTTCATGCTCCAGTTCAGGCAGCAGGCTCCCACACCCTGGGCATGAAGGGAGTACTGCAGCGTCATCGTGAAGAGACCAGCATCGATATAGCCCTGATTCCTCTCGCCGGGCGTCAGGAAGCAGCGGTTGTCGTAGGTGATAAGTCCGACCCATTGAGCCGTATCACCGAAACCGCGGTTTCCGTTCTGGTGCTTGAGGCATACGAGGAACTGCGGGTCGTCACGGTGAAACCACCGCGTTCGGGTCGCTTGTCGATTGCAGACACTTGGCGAGAACAGAGCATCGCTGACCGCACTCGCCAGCAATTCTCGCGGCACGGGACACTCCGAGAAGTTCCGTAGACTACTCCTCGACCGTAGCGCCCGACGGACGACGTCGCTGGCGTTGGGGTCCACCAACGGCTCGTAGTCCTCGATTCCGGCGACACCGTCTCCCTCGTGGAGCACTGCTGCGCCGGTCGCAGAGTTGATGCGGATCACCAGATCCTTGACCCACGGGGGCGGTTCGGACCAACTCGACGCGTAAACATTCGTGGCAGCACGCAATGACCGCAGAACTTGGTCGTCCGCTTCCGCGCTCATCACGTACCGCTCCACGTCCGCAGCGATCCGCTGCAGCACAGCCTGTCCGAACCAGGGACGAGGTTCTGGCAGCGCGAGACCCTTCTCGACTCGGTGGTAATCTTTAATGAGGCGAGCTTCAAGAACCTGAGGCTGCATGGATCTAAAAACGCCAGAGTTTGCACCGAAACGCACGCCGTCCGCCCAATACGAGAAAACAAGTTGGAAGAATAGACGCAGTCGCCTAGGCATCTTCATTTCACTCCCTCGATACAAGACTCCTGGCAAGGTCCTCGCCCATGGTAGGGCAGCGCGCGCCACCCGCCGCCCGTTCCGTGAGATTGTCGAGTGACATGACACGCACGCTGAGACCTTTATGGGCTCTTCACAGACCGGGGTGTAGTTGGGGTCTGAAGCCGCCGGTCTCGAGCAGGCTCCTGGCGATGTAGTTGGTCAGGTTGCGGAAGCCGAGGGCTGATCCGCGTAGGTGTTCGAGGCGGCCGTTGATGGCCTCGGTAGG
>NZ_JASBRN010000060.1 GCF_030149505.1 Nocardioides sp. | reverse complement strand
GTCCGCGACGCCGCCCGCGGTGTGGTCGCCGTTGCCGCAGGGCGCACTGCGGGTCTTCGGCGGGAACGCGCCCGGGGTGGCGACACGATGAGGCCCGGTCCGGCACCGAACCCTTCTCGCGGGCCGCCCGTCCCCCTAGTGTCGTGTCATGGGTCAGGACGTCGACCAGCAGGAGTTCTCCCGGGCGGACCGGACGGCGCACCGCGAGAAGGTACGCCGCTGCCTGGATGTGTTCGCGCTCATGCTGCGCGAGGCCCAGTTCGAGGCCGAGGATCCGATGACCGGCCTCGAGATCGAGTTCAACCTCGTCGATGACGACGGCCGGCCTGCGTTGAAGAACGCCGAGGCGCTGGAATCGATCGCGAACCCCGACTTCCAGACCGAGCTCGGCCAGTTCAACATCGAGATCAACGTCGCGCCCCGCCGACTGGGCAGCGGGGGAGTCACCGGGTTCGAGAGCGAGCTGCGGGCCAGCCTGAACGACGCCGAGGAACGGGCCAACAAGGTCGGCGCGCACCTGGTGATGATCGGGATCCTGCCGACCCTCGCCGAGGAGCACCTGGCCCGCTCGGCGATCAGCGCCAACCCCCGCTACAGCCTGCTGTCGGACCAGATCCTCGACGCCCGCGGCGAGGACATCGCGATCCGGATCGCCGGCGCGGAGTCGCTGGACACCACGGCCGACTCGATCGTGCCGGAGGCCGCCTGCACCAGCACCCAGTTCCACGTCCAGACCTCCCCGGACCAGTTCGCGGCCTACTGGAACGCCAGCCAGGCGATCGCGGCCGTCCAGGTCGCGGTCGGCGCCAACTCGCCCTACCTCCTGGGCAAGGAGCTGTGGCGCGAGACCCGGATCCCCCTCTTCGAGCAAGCCACCGACACCCGCGGCGAGGAGCTGAAGGCGCAGGGGGTGCGCCCCCGGGTGTGGTTCGGCGAGCGGTGGATCACCTCGGTCTTCGACTGCTTCGAGGAGAACGTCCGCTACTTCGCCGCGCTGCTCCCGATCACCGAGGACGAGGACCCCCTGGAGGTCCTCGAGGCCGGGGGCACGCCCAGCCTCTCGGAGCTGCGGCTGCACAACGGCACCGTCTACCGCTGGAACCGGCCGGTCTACGACGTCACCGACGCAGGGCCGCACCTGCGCGTGGAGAACCGGCTGCTCGCCGCCGGCCCGACCGTCGTGGACACCGTGGCCAACGCGGCGTTCTACTTCGGGCTCGTGCGCAGCGTCGCCGAGGGTGAGCGCCCGCTGTGGAGCCAGATGTCCTTCAGCGCCGCCGAGGAGAACTTCCACGTCGCGGCCCAGCAGGGCATCGACGCCCAGGTCTACTGGCCGGGCATCGGCCAGGTGCGCGCCACCGAGCTGGTGCTGCGTCGGCTGCTGCCGATGGCCCACGAGGGCCTGGAGCGGTGGGGCGTCGCGACGGACGTCCGCGAGCGGCTGCTCGGGATCATCGAGCAGCGCTGCCTGCTCGGCACCAACGGTGCGGAGTGGTTCGTCGGCAAGGTGCGGGCCCGGTCCGGCGAGGACCGCTGGGACGCCTTGCGCGCGGTGCTCCTGGAGTACCGCGAGCGCATGCACTCGAACGAGCCCGCGCACACCTGGGACTGAACCGGTCGGCCCGCCGCGCGGCGCGTGCCCGGTCGCGGTGGAGCCGCGGTCAGGTCGCGGTCAGGTCGCGGGTCCGCTCCTGCGGTCGCGGATGCGCCGCCAGGTCCGCGTCGTCCCGGTCGCCGGGTCGTGCCAGCCGTGCCGGGTGACCACGAGCAGCTGCGCGTCGAGGCCCGTCTCCCCACGGGCGGCCAGGAACGCGGCGTACCAGCGCTGGTCGACGTCCTGCCACGCGAGCCCGCCGGTGCGGGTCACCCACACCAGCGGGTCGGGACCGCGCCGCCACAGCAGCGCCGCGAGCAGGTCGGTGCGCAGCGCGTGGTCCCAGGCGGCGTCCTCGGGCACCACGTCCACCGCGCCGCACGGGTCCCCGACCCGCAGCAGCGTCGGGTGAACCCGGCGTACCTCCGTGCGCGCCAGGTCCAGGACCGCGGCACGGGCCCTGCGCTCCCACGGGTCGCGGGGGCGGCTGCTCCCCCTGCTCGTCGCGACCGTGCCCACGGGTCCACCCTGCCCCCGCGGCGGCCGGCGGTGGGCCGTTCCTCCACAGGGAGGGGCGCCCCCGTGCCTCCGAGGGCCGGCGCCGCGGTCGGGCCACCCGGCGGGGGAGTCGTCAGCGGGTGCGGTTCGGCTACGGTGCGAGAGCAGCCGGCCGCTCGGGCCGGCCGCAGGTCGAGGTCGCAGGAGGTTGCCGTGGGCACCGTCGTGGTCGGGTACGTCGCCAAGCCCGAAGGGGAGGCCGCGCTCACGCGGGCCATCGAGGAGGCCCGCATGCGGGACTGCTCCCTGGTGGCGGTCAGCTCCCACCGCGGGGGCCAGGAGTTCGACGAGAGCAGGGCCAGCGCGGCCCAGGGCGAGCTCGACGACCTGCGGGCGCGCCTCGAGTCCTCCGGCGTCCCCTTCACCGTGCGCCAGACGGTCCGCGGACTGGAGCCGGCCGAGGACCTCATCGCGGTCGCCGAGGAGCACGGTGCCGAGCTGCTGGTCATCGGCCTGCGCCGGCGCTCGCCGGTCGGCAAGCTCATCCTCGGCAGCAACGCCCAGCGGGTCCTGCTCGACGCCCCCTGCGCGGTGCTCGCCGTCAAGGCGTCCTGAGGTCCCTCCGGCCGCGACCGGCGGTTCCTCGCCCGTTCGGGCGAACGTGCGCCGGGTGTGGCGCAGGAGGTCCCCTGCGAGCCGGGTGAAGAGATGTTCGGAGTTGTTCGGGAACGCCGTTCCGGGGCGCGTGGAGCCCCCTGACCTGGCCAGACTCTGAGGCGGCGGCCATCAGAGGTCGTCGATCGACGTCCCTGGAGGCAGCCTTGCTCGACGTGTCCACGGTCTCCCCGACCCGGGTGCGGACCGGTTCCACCGCACTGGTGACCTGCGCCGGCTCCTCCTTGGAGCTGCGGGTCTGGCCGCCGGAGGACGTCTGGGCGGTGGCCGACCGGCTGCGGGAGATGGGCGTTCAGCCGGAGCCGGTGCTGCCGGACGAGAGCGGGCTCCCTGGCTCGCTCCTCGTGCAGCGCGAGGGGACCTGCGAGGAGGCCGCGCTGCGAGCCCTCGTGGACGGCCTGCGCCTGCCCGGGCTCGAGGTCCTCGCCTTCGGCACCGCCGACTCCGCCGGCACCAGCCGCCGCGTCGCGGGGGAGACCTCCCCCGTCCCGGGCCCCGCGCGGGTCGTGGCCGACGGGACGCGCGACCACGTGGTGTTCGTCGAGCTCCACCAGCTGCTCGCCGCCCGTCGCTGGCAGGTCCGAGCGCTGGGCACCACGGGGGCGCTGCGGCGCATGGCCACGGCCCTCTCCGGCCTCGTCGCGGGCACGCCCCCGCGACCCGACGGCGACACCTCGCTGGTGCTGGAGGTGCCCGACCGGCCGGGCTCGGTCCAGTCAGTGGTGGAGCAGTTGGACTCCGCAGGGCTCGACGGGCACGTCCGCGTGCTGCGCCAGCACGCCGCCTGACCCCTCGGCCCGACCCTCGTCGCGTGGCGGGAGCACACCGTCGTACGCCGTTGCCCGGCTGGGGCAGGATGAGCGTCATGGCCACCCACCAGATCCGCATCACCGGTGACGACGTCGCCGACCAGGTGAGTGATTGACGAATCCGCAGCCCCCGCCCATGCGATTCCGGAGACTCGACGCCCGCTCGATGACAGGAACACGGTTGGCGACTCTGAGAAGAACACCAAGTACACGGCTGGTGTGGATGTCGTGCCCAAGTCACCTGGAACGCTCGTTGGGGGAGACATGTGTCCGACATTGAAGGCGCCCCATCTGTATGTGGCGACCGAAACAATCCCGCCTACCCCGCAGCCTTCTGATGGTGCATGCTGTCCCCACGCTGCGCCGCAGCGCCTCGTGATCGGGCACGAAGGGAAATCCTGGCTATGCGCCAACACCTGTTTGAGACAGCAACCAGAACTAGCAATGGCCCCGCCCGCCTAGGGCGCCGCCGGAGCGGTTCTGGAGTCGCCATTGCCACTGCGGCCTTGCTCGCGGGCTCAACGGTCGCCGCACTGACCGCCGGGAACACCGCCGCCACCGGGGCAGGCGTCCCCTCCACAGCACGGGCCGAGGACGGCCACGTGACGCTCCTGGCGGGTCGCATCGTCGATTCAGCACCCGGTTCTCGTGTGGAGGTCCTGGTCTTCCCGGCACTGCCTGCCTCCCGCGACTTCTACCCAGTCGGTGTCGATCTCGACATGAAGTCTCTGACCGCCCAAGTCGCGCAGGACGGCACCTACCGGGTCCAGGCGCCTGCCAAGGATCTCGTCGGCTACGTCGACCGGTTCGGCATCAGCGACCTCCTGGTCACCGCCATCCAACCCACCGACGACACTGCCGGCGACGAAGCCGCAGTGACGACCCAGAGTGTTCAAGCCAGCGCACGGTTGGCCCCCCAACCCGCACTGGAACAGGTGACCGCCCGGCTCCTGGCCGCCCGCGCCCAGGCTGCCACGGTCAGCAGCATCATTTTCGACGCCGCCACCGGGATCGCTCGAGTCGCCACCGGAGAGCACCCCTTCACCGCCGAGGCACCCACTTCCGCGACCGTCGACGCTGCCGCTTCACGAGCAGGTGCCTGCCGCATCACGCCGAAGGACAAGCACTACGGACGGGCCGAAAGATTCATGTACGCCGACAACTGGAAGGGCGCGAAGTACCTGTTCACCCAAAGCAAGGGCACGTCTCACACCCTCGGGATCGCTGTCAAGCCCGAGGGAAAGAACTGGTCGGCCTCGGCGGGCTCGACCAAGAGCATCGCCAACAAAGACACCGACACCCTCGACAAGCAAGTCGGCAAGTGGGCCCGCAACAAGGTCAACTACCAAGACTTCTACATGCGCTTCTGCCCTGGCCCGGGCGGCATCGAGCGCACCGAGAGACGCCCCACCAGCCAACACTCACTCCTGGTGAAGTCCGCGAAGGGCCAGCGGCCGTTCTTTGCCACCGCCGACTGCCAACCGGTCGGCACCAACTACGCCAAGACCAAGAGTGAAGTCAGCAACGCATCGGTCAGCGCAGGGGTCAACCTCGGGGTCGTCAGCGTCTCCGCACAGTCCGGATTCTCGGACGGATCGTCCTGGTCCGTTGATGTGTCACGTCGGTCCAAGATGTGCTTCAGCAACATCGAAGGCCCCGCGCAGTCCCGCTACGTGCGGTTCATGAAGCGCGGCAACAAGGCCTCGGGTAGTTGCCGGCCCGCCCGTGCCACCAGCGACACTGGTCAACGTGGCTGCACCACCTAGTGGCACCCGCGCGTCGCGGCGGCCTCCCCGGAGGTCCAACCTGGGCGCCGTCCTCCTCGCGGCACTCGGTGCGAGCCTCGGCGTAAGCGCGTGCACCCCGGAAACGGCCAGTGACCCAGGGCGCATCCAGGTCGGCGACGCCATCGAGGTGAAGTTCAGCGGCGGATCGGAGATGCAGTCCTACGACGAGGTCCAAACCGGACGCGGAGCCTCCTTCCCTCTCCCGTACGTTTGCGCCCTCACCGACGACCCCATCCGCATTACCGGCATCGACCTTCAGACCCCGGAACCGGGGCTCTCTGTGACGGGCTTTCTCGTCGCCGACGAACCCGGCGCCCCCGGCGCCATCGTGAGTCGCCCACTCGATGAGACCCCGCAGGGAAAGCACGCAGCCCCCGACGGGCTCATCTCAGCTCAATGCGACTCCGATGAGTCTGTCCAGGTGTGGGTAGAAGTCACCCTGGAAAGAACAGGGGCCGCACAGGCCCAAGCGGTTCGCTACCGGTATAGCGTCGACGGCGAGGACGAGCAGGCCACCGACTGGTTCCCGACAGGAGTAGGTCTCTCCACCGCGACTGCCCGCTGACCCGCTCGCCAAGATGGACGGTTTGGAGCCGAGTGGTGAAGACCTTCTGCGCGAGTTCGCTGAGATTGGCCTTCTGCAACCGCTTGGAGGCGACGTCGCCACCGCAACAGCTTTCGAGACACCACGGCTATACCGACAAGGGCTCGGCTTGATCATTCGGGGCCGTCCCTGAGCGATGCGGCGTGGAAAGATGTGCCCATGCGGATTCAGATTGCTCAGGACCCCGAAGCGGACCGTGTGCTCTCTGAGGACTCGTTCGCGCTGCTCGCGGGCATGGTCCTCGACCAGCACATCCGCTGACCATGGAGCGCGACACCGTGGACGACATCGAAGCCTGGGACAACGCCGCCTCGATCTACGCGGCGATGATCGGCGGCGCCAACGACTCGTTTTGGCGGCGCTTCGAGCCCTTCCTGCGGCAGTGGTTGCCGGACAGTGGGGGGAGTGTCCTCGATCTCGGCTGCGGTCACGGGTGGCTCGCGGCGGACCTCGCATCCAAAGGCTTCGAGGTCGAGGGTGTCGATGGCAGCCAAGAGTTGGTTGAGAGGGCCAGACGCGACTTCCCTGACCTGCGTCTGGGCGTCCGCGATCTTGTCGAAGGCCTCGGTACGGATTGGGTGGGCCCCTACGACGTGGTTGTCAGCCACATGGTCCTGATGGACCTGCCCCGGATTGACCGCGTCCTTGCCGACGTCACCGAGAGGCTGGCCCTGGGCGGGACATTCGTGGCCACCATGCTGCACCCGGCTTTCTTCAATCAGGCGCCCATCTACGAGGGCGATCGCCATCGCCGCGTGACCGGCTACCTGCGCGAGGAGGAATGGTGGATCGAGTCCTTCGGTGGACACCGGCACTACCACCGACCGTTCGCTTGGTACGTCCGCGCCCTGCGTGCTGCGGGTATGGCTCTCGTGGACCTGGACGAGCCACGGACGTTGCCCGTCGTACCCAAACCTGAGTACGAGTGGAGCGCCGACGAGGAGTGGTTCTCCACCATCCCCACCATGCTGTCCTTTGCTGCGAAGCGCTGCGGCTGACGCATCCGCGACGCGCGCGCAGCAATCAAGGTGGCGCGGGACGTGACGTGCGTCCGCTCCTGGCGGTCACGACGTGCACGAAACAGGTGATCGTGGATCGGGCAAGATTCCGCCATGGGCTTCAACATCACCGGCGACCCGGCGGCCGATAAGGTCCTCGACGACTCTCCGTTCGCACTCCTTGCAGCCATGATGCTCGACCAGCAGTACCCCATGGAGCACGCCTTCCGCGGCCCCGCGAAGGTGCTGGAGCGGTTCGGCACCCTCGACCCGGCCCGCATCGCCGACGCCGACCCTGAGGAGTTCGCCGCCCTGTGCGCCACCGCGCCGGCGATCCACCGCTTCCCCGGCTCGATGGCCGCGCGACTCCAGGAGCTGGCCCGGATCGTGACGGAGGAGCACGGTGGCGACGCGTCGCGGATCTGGACCGACGCCGCCGACGGCCGTGACCTGCTGCGTCGGGTGATGGCGCTGCCGGGCTTCGGCAAGCAGAAGGCGCAGATCTTCGTGGCCCTGCTGGCCAAGCAGCTCCACGTGCGCCCGCAGGGGTGGGAGGCCGTGGTCGGCGACTACGCCCTGGAGGGCCACCGCTCGGTGGCCGACGTGGTCGACGGCGCCTCGTTGCAGAAGGTCCGCGACTTCAAGAAGGAGAAGAAGGCCGCGGCGAAGACCCAGGGCTGAGCAGGGCCAGCTGGAGCAGCCCGGGCCTGAGAGCCCTGCTGGGGCGCCCCGTGGCCCCTCCCGGTTGCGGGAGGACCACCACGTGCGTGGCAGAATGACGGCGCGGCTCTTGACGACTCCGGGACCTGCCGCGCCCCAAGCCAGTTCACGAGAGGTGTTCGTGTCTTCGAACGCACGCAAGATTCCTGCTGAAGTGCTCGCGCACCCCGCCGTCGTCACCCTCGTCGAGCGAGGTGCTCCCACGGGGAGCGTCACGCCGGAGGAGGTCCGTGCGGCCAGTGAGGACGCGCAGATCGAGCCGCGCCACCTCAAGGCGCTGCTGGGCCACCTGAGCGAGCAGGGCATCTCCGTGACCGTCGACCACGCCAGCACCCGCGCGGTGGCGGCCACCTCGACGCGGAAGACCACCACGGCGACGGCCAAGAAGGCCGCGGCGAAGAAGGCGGCCCCGGCCAAGAAGGCCGCAGCGACCGCCGCCGCTCCTGCCACGAAGAAGGCCGCTCCCGCCAAGAAGGCCACGAAGGCCACGGCCAAGAAGGCCGCTGCGGGCACGGTCGAGGTCGAGGTGCCCGCCGCGCCTGCCGTGGGCCCCGACGGCAAGAAGGTCCTCCCCGACGTCCCCGACGAGCAGTTCGAGGCCGACGTCGCCGCCGACCCGACGATCAAGGAGGCCGAGGAGGAGGCGACCGCCACCTCGAGCTTCGTGGTCTCCGCGGCCGACGAGTCCGACGAGCCGGTCCAGCAGGTCATGGTCGCCGGTGCGACCGCCGACCCGGTCAAGGACTACCTCAAGCAGATCGGCAAGGTCCCGCTGCTCAACGCCGAGATGGAGGTGGAGCTCGCCAAGCGGATCGAGGCCGGCCTGTTCTCGGAGGAGAAGCTGGCCAAGGGCGGCAAGATCAAGGCCGACCTGCTCGAGGAGCTGGAGTGGATCGTCGAGGACGGCCGCCGCGCCAAGAACCACCTGCTCGAGGCCAACCTGCGCCTCGTCGTCTCCCTGGCCAAGCGCTACACCGGCCGCGGCATGCTCTTCCTGGACCTCATCCAGGAGGGCAACCTCGGTCTGATCCGTGCGGTCGAGAAGTTCGACTACACCAAGGGCTACAAGTTCTCGACCTACGCCACGTGGTGGATCCGCCAGGCCATCACCCGCGCGATGGCCGACCAGGCACGCACCATCCGCATCCCGGTGCACATGGTCGAGGTCATCAACAAGCTCGCCCGCGTCCAGCGCCAGATGCTCCAGGACCTCGGGCGCGAGCCCACCCCCGAGGAGCTCGCCAAGGAGCTCGACATGACCCCCGAGAAGGTCATCGAGGTCCAGAAGTACGGCCGCGAGCCGATCTCGCTGCACACGCCGCTCGGTGAGGACGGCGACTCCGAGTTCGGCGACCTGATCGAGGACTCCGAGGCGATCGTCCCCGCGGACGCCGTCTCGTTCACGCTGCTCCAGGAGCAGCTGCACGCCGTCCTCGACACGCTCTCCGAGCGCGAGGCGGGCGTGGTCTCGATGCGCTTCGGCCTCACCGACGGCCAGCCCAAGACCCTCGACGAGATCGGCAAGGTCTACGGCGTGACCCGCGAGCGGATCCGTCAGATCGAGTCCAAGACCATGTCCAAGCTGCGCCACCCCAGCCGCTCGCAGGTCCTGCGCGACTACCTCGACTGAGCGCCCGGCACCACGCACGGCGAAGGCCCCGGACCGATCGGTCCGGGGCCTTCGACGTACGTCGGGATCGAGGAGCGGCTCAGCGCTCCGCGAGCTTGTGGGTCTCGTCCTGCACGGTCACGGCGACCTGCTTGAGCGCCTCACCGTGCTCTCGGGCGTGGTGGGCGCAGAAGAGCAGCTCGCCACCGGTCTGGAGTTCGACACGGAGGTAGGCCTGCGCGCCGCAACGGTCGCATCGGTCCGCGGCAGTCAGCGCGGAGCTGGGGGCAACGGCAGTAGTCACTTCGGCCTCATTTCTGTTCTCACTCGGTGCAGTGGACAACGTAGCCAGGTGGACCAAGATTCCCGTCCCGGTGTGGCGCACGTGACAGTCGGTGCTGCGACGTGTCCATCGGCCGACCTCCTGCTGGGATGAGTCATCTGGTGCTGCGCTGGTGCGGAACCACGTGGTCCCTGGGGTTGTTCCCCACCAGGTGTGCGCCTAGACGCCCACCCGGGTGAAGTCTGTCTCGCGGTGCCACGTCGCGGCGGAGGCATCCGGATCCCGAGTCCGATCGTGTCCACATCGTGACGTGCAGCGCGGCCCGAGCCGCTGGTGTCCGGTGCTGCGATGCTGCGGGGGAAGTGCCCCGAGCCTAGGACCGCAGCCCCACCCCTCGCGGGCACGACGCGCCGTGTCGCGGCGGGCCCTCGCCTGCGAGACTCGGCCCATGACCGAGCGCGCCGTGGAGACCTGGCTGACCGACATGGACGGCGTGCTGGTGCACGAGGAGGTGCCGATCCCGGGCGCCCAGGAGTTCATCGAGCGGCTCAAGGCGAGCGGCCTGGGCTTCCAGGTGCTGACCAACAACTCGATCTACACCCCGCGCGACCTGCGCGCCCGGCTGCTCGGCAGCGGCATCGACGTGCCCGAGGACGCCATCTGGACCTCGGCGCTGGCCACGGCGCAGTTCCTGGCCGAGCAGCGTCCGCACGGATCGGCGTACGTCGTCGGGGAGGCGGGGCTGACGACGGCGCTGCACGACGTCGGCTACGTCATGACCGACCGCGACCCCGACTACGTCGTGCTGGGGGAGACCCGCACCTACTCCTTCGAGGCGATCACCCGGGCCATCCGCCTCATCGACGACGGGGCCCGGTTCCTGGCCACCAACCCCGACCCCAGTGGTCCGAGCACGGCCGGCAAGCTGCCCGCGACCGGCTCGGTGGCGGCCCTGATCAGCACCGCGACCGGCCGCACGCCGTACTTCATCGGCAAGCCGAACCCGCTGATGATGCGCAGCGCGCTCAACCGCCTCGAGGCGCACTCGGAGACCACGGTGATGGTGGGGGACCGGATGGACACCGACATCATCAGCGGACTGGAGGCGGGCCTGCGCACGGTCCTGGTGACCACGGGCTCGACCCGGCCCGAGCAGGTCGCGACCTTCCCCTACCGCCCGACCCGGGTGGTCGACTCGGTCGCGGACCTGGTGGACCTGGTCGGCGGCTCGCTGCCGCTGCGGGAGCAGGACGACCTTCCCGCATGACGCCCGCCTGACGCCCCGTCGGACTGCCTATCAGGCGCCCTGTCGCACGCCCAGGGCGCGCCCTGAGCAGGACGGGGGGTGCGGTCGACTAGATTCCGACCAGTGACCCAGGCACCCGAGACACCGGCCCGGAAGCAGAGCACACGCAGGAGCAGCACCATCGCCGACAACACCTACAACGCCGCCCACCTCCTGGTCCTGGAGGGCCTGGAGGCGGTGCGCAAGCGCCCGGGCATGTACATCGGGTCCACCGACACCCGCGGTCTCATGCACTGCGTCTGGGAGATCATCGACAACGGGGTGGACGAGGCGCTCGCCGGCGCCGCGGACCGGGTCGAGGTCGTGCTGCACCCCGACGGCTCGGTCGAGGTGCACGACAACGGTCGCGGCATCCCGACCGACACGGAGCCGCGCACCGGCCTGCCGGGCGTCGAGGTCGTGGCGACCAAGCTGCACGCCGGCTGCAAGTTCGGCGGCGGCTCGTACGTCGCCACCGGCGGCCTGCACGGCGTGGGCCTGTCGGTGGTCAACGCGCTGTCGGCGCGCATGGACATCGACGTCGAGCGCTCCCCGGCGGTCCAGGGCATCTCGTTCCAGCGCGGCG
>NZ_JASBRN010000052.1 GCF_030149505.1 Nocardioides sp. | reverse complement strand
CCGGGCGGCCCGCCCGCTCGCCCCAGCCCCCGCCGCCGCTCCGGCCCCGGCGCCGGCCCCGGCGCCGGTCGCCGCCCCGATCACCACCGCAGCCGCCGCCCCGACCACTGCTGCGATGGCCGCCGACATCGCCGCCCTCCGCGCCGCCCTCCTCGCCGCGCAGCTGCAGGCCGCCAGCCCGGCCCCCGCGGCCGCGGCCGCTCCCGCCGGGCGCCCCTCGCGCGCCGAGCGCCGGGCCGCCCAGGCCCGGACCGCCGCCGCGCCCACCGCCCAGGACCAGGGCGCGCTCGCCGGCTCGGTCCTCTCCCCGACCACCTGGAAGCAGGCGTTCCGCGCGGTGAACCGCCGCGCGTCCTGACCCGCCGACCCGTCACCTTCGCACCGCCGAGTCGTCACATCTGAACCACCGAGTCGTCACGTCCGCACCGCCGTGGCGCCGCGCGTCCCTGCCTGCCCACCGAACCGCCCCGAGAGCGAGGTGAACCGATCATGACCAGCCCCCGCCGTACCCCCGCAGCCCGCCGCTCCACGCGGCTCGCACTGGCCCTGCTCGGCCCCCTCGCCGCGGTCCTCGGGCTGCTCGCCCTGGCCGCGCCGGCCTCGGCCGCTCCGTCGAGCGTCGCCTCCAGCGTCCAGGCCGGCGTCCAGGCCGCAGCCCCCCTCCTCGACCAGGGCAGCGTGGCGCTGGCCCCGCAGCCCGACGTCCAGGAGGACCAGGGCGGACAGGGTGCGGGACGGGGCGGACAGGGCGCCGGCGGCGAGAACGTGCTCATCGACGTCGACGGCCTCACCAAGAAGCCGAGCTCCTCGGTCAGCCTGCTGCTGACACTGACCCTGCTCTCGCTGGCCCCGGCGATCCTGCTGACCTGCACCAGCTTCACCAAGATCCTGGTGGTGCTGGGCCTGACCCGCAACGCGCTGGGCCTCATGCAGACCCCGCCCAACCAGGTGCTGGCCGGCCTGGCGCTCTTCCTGAGCCTGTTCATCATGGCGCCGACCCTGAGCGACATCAACGAGGTCGGGATCCAGCCCTACCTGGACGGGGACAAGACCGCGGCAGCCGCCTACGAGACCGGTGTGGAGCCGCTGCGCGAGTTCATGCTCGACCAGACCGGTGACGAGGAGCTGGCGCTGCTCACCAACGTGGCCCGCCGCGACCTGCCGGCCAACCGGGCCGAGGTGCCGATGTCGACGCTGGTCCCCGCGTTCATCATCAGCGAGCTCAAGGCCGCCTTCATCATCGGCTTCATCATCTTCATCCCCTTCCTGGTCATCGACATCGTCGTCTCCGGGGCGCTGATGGCGCTGGGCATGATGATGATGCCGCCGGTGATGGTCTCCCTGCCGTTCAAGCTGCTGCTCTTCGTCCTCGTCGACGGGTGGGGACTGATCATCACAGCCCTGGTCCAGAGCTATGCCTAGCTGCCGAGAGGCAGCCAGCGCCCCTGACCCCGCCACCGCCCCGACCCGCACCCCGGGCGCCGGAGGCCACCCCGACCAGGCACCACGGAGGACCCCGTGAACGACACCACCGTCATCGAGATCGCCACCCTCACCATGGAGGTCGCCCTCAAGCTGTCCGCGCCGATCCTGCTGACGGCGCTCTCGGTGGGCTTCACGGTCTCGCTGTTCCAGTCGATGACCCAGATCCAGGAGTTCACCCTGGCCTTCGTCCCGAAGGTCGTGGCCGTGGGTGCCGCGCTCGTCGCCTCCGGCAACTGGATGCTCCAGACCCTCGTGGCCTTCACCGAGGACCTCTTCGCCATGATCCCCAGCCTGCTGGCCTGACCGGAGAGCCCGACCCCGTCCGTGTACGTCACCCTCGCCGGAGAACCGCTCCTGGCCTACCTGCTCGCCTCGGTGCGCATCGTGGCCTGGCTGCTGGTCGTGCCGCCGTTCTCGACGCGCGCGGTACCGACGATGGCGAAGGTGGTGCTGAGCCTGGGCCTGGCCCTGACCGTCGCGCCGGCGATGGCCCAGGCCGAGGTCCCCCTGGAGCTCGGGGGCCTGCTGGTCTCGGTGGTGACCCAGGTGGCCACCGGCGCGGCGCTGGGCTTCCTCACCTCGCTGCTCTTCGCGGCGGTGGCCGCAGCGGGCAGCCTGGTCGACGTCTTCGGCGGCTTCGCCCTCGCCCAGGGCTTCGACCCGCTGGGCCAGAACTCCAGCACGGTCTTCGGCACCTTCCACCAGTGGCTGTTCACGATGCTGCTCTTCGCCAGCGGCGGGCACCTGCTGGTCATCGGCGGGCTGCTGCGCACCTTCGACCTGCTGCCCGTCGGGCAGATGCCGCAGGTCGAGGACGGCACGGGCCTGCTGACCCGGGCCTTCACCCTCTTCGCGGTCATCGCGGTGCAGGTGGCGCTGCCGATGATCGCGGTGCTCTTCGTCTCCGACCTCGGCCTGGCGCTGATGACCAAGGTCGCCCCGCAGCTCAACGCCCTCAACGTGATGTTCCCCGCCAAGATCGGCATGACCCTGCTCCTGGTGGGTCTGAGCTTCCCCGTCCTCACCACCGTCGTCGAGCGGGTCGTCGACCACGCCATGGCGGCGATGGCCGCCCTCGTGGGCGGCGGCTGAGGAGGGGGTGAGCGGACGTGGCCGGTGAGAAGACCGAGAAGGCGACCCCGAAGAAGCGCAAGGAGTCGCGCAAGGAGGGGCAGGTCGCCCGCACCGCCGAGCTCGGCGGCTGGATCAGCCTGCTGCTGGTCACCCTGGCCCTGCCGCCGGTCATGCGTGGGGCCGCCGAGTCGATGACGTCCCTCATGAGCGCCTGCCTGCGCGCGATCGAGGACCCGAGCGTCGAGGTGGCCACCGCGCTGGTGAAGGAGGCCTCGATGTCGGCCTTCCTCGCGCTCCTGATCCTGGGCAGCGTCGTGCTCGTCCTCAGCACCGTCATCACCCTGGCCCAGGGCGGGTTCTACATCGCCTCCAAGATGGCCAAGCCGGACCTGAAGAAGCTCAACCTGATCCAGGGCGTCAAGCGGATGTTCGGCGCCCAGGCCTGGTGGGAGCTGGCCAAGATGCTGATCAAGAGCGCCCTGGTGACGGGGCTGGTCTACCAGGGCGTCATGGCGCTGATGCCGATGGTCGGCGGCCTCGTGCCGCTCACGACGACGATCGAGCTCGGCAGCGACCACGCGTTCACGCTGCTGCGGAACGTCGCGATCGCCGGTGTGGTCATGGGTGCGCTCGACTACCTGATGGCGCGCCGCCGCACCACCAAGCAGACCAACATGACCAAGCAGGAGGTCAAGGACGAGCACAAGCAGGCCGAGGGCGACCCGATGCTCAAGGGGGCCATCCGCTCGCGCCAGCTGGCGGCGTCGCGCAACCGGATGATCGCCGACGTGGCCGACGCCGACGTCGTGCTGGTCAACCCGACGCACGTCGCGGTGGCGCTGCGCTACCGCCCGGAGCGCGGCGCCCCGGTCGTCGTGGCCCGCGGCGCCGGCGTGGTCGCCGCCCGCATCCGCAGCGTCGCCTCCGAGGCCGGCGTCCCCCTGGTCCAGGACGTCCCCCTGGCCCGCGCGCTCTACCGCTCGACCGAGGTGGGCATGGAGATCCCGACCGAGCTCTTCGCCGCGGTCGCGCACATCCTCGCCTTCGTGATCAGCCGCCGCGGCAGGGGCTCGTACGCCGGCACCCACCGCTCCCCCCGCGCCGAGGGCGCGCTGCCCGAGGTGCGCACGGCCGGCCAGCGCCGCCGTCGTACGCCGTCCGCCGCGGCCACGCGACCGGCCGGGTCCGCTGCGTCGGCCTCCGGGCCGGCACCCGCCCGAGCCGCGTCGCCGAACTCCTCAGGTGCCCTGGCCACCCGTCGATAGGACCCTCGACGCCAGGAGGGCGTTGCGACACATCTGCTGCAGCCAGGACGGCTGGTCGACGAAGCTCCACGACCCCGGAAGGCACGCATGTCCCTCCAGCGCCTGACCAAGCTCGGCGTGCCGATCGGCATCGTCATGATCGTCGTGATGCTCGTCGTCCCGCTGCCCGCGATGGTCCTCGACCTGCTGATCGCCGCCAACATCGCCGGTGCGCTGCTGGTGCTGCTGACCGCGATGTCGGTGAAGCGACCGCTGGACTTCGCGGCCTTCCCCGCGGTCCTGCTGGTGATGACCCTCTTCCGCCTGGCCCTCAACGTCAGCGCGACCCGGCTGGTGCTGCTCGACGGCTACGCCGGCAAGGTGATCGAGACCTTCGGTCACTTCGTCGTCGGCGGCTCGCTCATCGTCGGCCTGATCATCTTCACCATCCTGCTGATCATCCAGTTCGTGGTGATCACCAAGGGCGCCGAGCGGGTTGCCGAGGTCGGCGCCCGCTTCACCCTGGACGCCATGCCGGGCAAGCAGATGGCCATCGACGCCGACCTCAACTCCGGGCTGATCGACGAGGACGAGGCTCGTCGTCGCCGCAAGGAGGTCCACGCCGAGGCCGACTTCTTCGGCGCGATGGACGGTGCCTCGAAGTTCGTCAAGGGCGACGCGATCGCCGCCATCCTCATCACCGTCGTGAACCTGATCGGCGGCATGACCATCGGGCTGGTCCAGCTCGGCATGAGCCCCGCCGACGCGGTCAGCACCTACTCGCTGCTGACCGTCGGCGACGGCCTGGTCAGCCAGATCCCCGCCCTGCTGCTCTCGGTCGCCACCGGCCTGGTCGTCACCCGCAGCGCCTCGGAGTCCGACATGGGCTCCGACATGGTCGGGCAGCTCACCGGCAACAAGAACGCCCTGCAGATCGCCGGCTTCGGCTCGATGGCGCTGCTCCTCATCCCGGGCCTGCCCAAGATCCCGTTCCTGCTCGTCGGTGGGGTGCTGCTGCTGCTCTCCGCCCGCGCCGAGCGTCCCGAGCCCGCCGCCGTCGAGGCCACCGAGGCCGTGGGCGAGCTGCCCACCGCCGACCACCCCGAGCAGCTGGCCGAGGAGATCCAGGTCGACCCGCTGGGCCTGGAGCTGTCCGCCGACATGATCGACCTGGTGGACCACGCCCACGGCGGGGACCTGCTGCAGCGGGTCAAGGCGCTGCGCCGCAAGATCGCCGGCGAGCTCGGCGTCGTCGTCCCGCTGGTACGTACCCGCGACAACCTCGAGCTGCCCAGCCGCACCTACGCCATCAAGCTCTTCGACATCGAGGTCGCGCGCGGCGAGGCGCCCCCGGGCACCGTCCTGGCGATCGGCGACTTCCTCGGCTCGCTGCCGGGCGAGGCCACCAAGGAGCCGGTCTTCGGGCTGGAGGCCAAGTGGATCCCCGCCGAGCTGCGGGCCCAGGCCGAGCTCTCCGGCGCCACGGTCGTCGAGCGCTCGGCCGTGATCACCACCCACCTCTCGCAGGTGGTCACGACGTACGCCGCCCGGTTGCTCGGCCGGGAGGACGTCCGCCTGCTCACCGACGTCGTCAAGCGCACGCACCCCAACGTCGTCGACGAGCTCACTCCGAGCCTGCTCTCCCTGGGCGAGGTGCAGCGGGTGCTGCAGCAGCTGCTCGAGGAGGGCATCGCGATCCGCGACCTCGTGCGGATCTATGAGGCGCTGTCGATGAAGGCTGCGCAGACCAAGGACGTCGACGCCCTCGTCGACGCCGCCCGCGCCGCCCTCGGGCCGGCCGTCGTCGCGCCGTACGTCGCCGGCGGGACCGTGCACGTCCTCAGCTTCGACCCGATCTTCGAGCAGCGGCTCCTGGAGTCGCTGCGCCACGGCGACCAGGGCCCCGCCCTGGTGCTCGACCCGGTGACCGCGCAGACCGTGATCGGCGGCCTGGCCCAGCACCTCGTCGACGCCGAGAATCACAACATCCGCCCCGTGCTGGTGTGCGCACCGCAGTTGCGCGCCGCCGTGCGTCGGCTCGTGCGACCGGCCATCGACCGGTTGCCCGTGCTGGCCTACCCCGAGCTCGCCGGGACCGCCCAGGTGCGGTCCGTGGGCGTGATCGGCGGCGAGCGCACCTCGGTCCTCGCCGGCCAGGACCCGATGGGAGCCTGATCCATGAACCTGCTCTCCCCCACCGTCCTCGGCGCCGCCGGGGTCTGCGCCTCCCCGGCGCTCTATCAGACCCTCGTCACCGGCGGCGTGCCGCTGGAGGTCGCGATGACGCGCTACCTCGTGGCCCTGGTGCTGTGCTGGGTCGCGATCTCGCTGGTGGCCGCCCTGGTCGGCGAGCCTCCGGCCCCCGCGGCCCGCGCCACCGACCCCGGGGTCGACGCCGCGCCGGTCCCGGACGTGGAACGACCCCCAGGCGTGCCGGCGGAGTAGCTCGGGAGAGCACCTCCGGCGGCTGGTCCGGCGGACGGGTCCGGACCGACCTGGGGGTCGGGTGGCTGCCGGGTATTGCCGGCAGCGACGTCCTAGGAGCCGCTGCTAGCGAGCAGCCACCTCACGCGTCCGTAGAGAAATCATTGATCGGACCACCTCCTTTCCCGTGTCCCTCCACGGTAGGTCGGCTCGCGCGTGCGGACAACGGATTTCTCGGCGGGGGCTCGATCGAAACCTTTCACTGGCCAGATCGATTGTTATTCGATAGATTCCTCTCGACTCACGAGAGGAATCAGCATGAACCCGTACGTCGTCGCAGCCCTCCGCACCGTCCTGGCCCTCGGTCTGGCCGGCTCGCTGTTCGTCCAGGCGGTGATGGTCCCGCTGCTCTTCCTCGACCTCGACGACGCCTCGACGCCGGTGCGCGTGCAGGTGGTGGCGATCGTGCTGCTGGGGATCGTGGCGGTGCAGGTCGTCATGGTCTGCACCTGGCGGCTGCTCACGCTGGTCGGGCGCGACGAGGTGTTCTCGCCCCGGTCCTTCCGCTACGTCGACACGATCAGCGGGGCGGTCGTGGCCGCCGCCCTGCTGCTCTTCTGGCTCGGTGCGGTCGCCGCTCCGGGCGAGGACGTCGCTCCGGGGGTGGTGCTGCTGGTCGGCGGGGCCGGCGGGCTGGTGCTGGGCGCCGCCCTGGTGGTCCGGGTGATGCGCGCGCTCCTCGTGCAGGCGGTCGGCATGCGCGACGAGCTGGCCGAGGTCATCTGATGCCCATCGTCGTCGACATCGACGTCATGCTCGCCCGCCGCAAGATGTCGGTCGGAGCACTGGCCGAGGCGGTCGGCATCACCCCGGCCAACCTGGCGGTGCTCAAGAACGGTCGCGCCAAGGCGGTGCGGTTCAGCACGCTCGAGGCGCTGTGCGAGGTGCTGGACTGCCAGCCCGGCGACCTGCTGCGGCACGAGCCCGGCCCCGGCTGACTGCCTCCGGACGCAGCAGTGCCCCGCCCGGACGAACCGGACGGGGCACCGCGAGGTGGACCTGGTGGGTCCAGCCGAGATCAGATCGCGCGGACGCGCTCGGCCTGGGGGCCCTTGGGGCCCTGGGTGACGTCGAACTCGACGGCCTGGTTCTCGTCCAGCGACTTGTAGCCGGTGGACTCGATGGCGGAGTAGTGGACGAAGACGTCAGCGCCGCCGTCGTTCTGAGCAATGAAGCCGAAACCCTTCTCGGCGTTGAACCACTTGACGGTTCCCTGAGCCATGATGCTGTTCCTTCGTGTTTCTTCGCGGCGCACTTTGCGCCGCGTGGGCTGAAGACATCCGTTCACGTACCTGATGTCCAGCGAAACCGAAGACCAAGAGACTTTGAGATGCGGCACCGGCGTCCTGCCGAGTGCCAGGACGACCGGGGCCGTCCCTCCAACGCCGGCAACACTAGCCCCTCGCGACGCCGAACGCACCATCCCCGCCCGGCAGCGCCGCGACCGGTCCGCCGGCCGGCGCGTCCGCGTCCTCCGGGGCGGCTGCCAGCTGGGAGCGGTGCAGGGCGGCGTACGCCCCGTCGGCGGCGAGGAGCTCGGCGTGCGTGCCCTGCTCGACGATCGCGCCGTCGGCCATCACCAGGATCAGGTCGGCGTCGCGGATCGTGGAGAGGCGGTGGGCGATGACGAAGGAGGTGCGGTCGCTGCGCAGCGCCGCCATCGCGTGCTGCAGCAGCAGTTCGGTGCGGGTGTCGACGCTGGAGGTCGCCTCGTCGAGGATCAGCAGCGCGGGGTCGGTGAGGAAGGCGCGCGCGATGGTCAGCAGCTGCCGCTCCCCCGCCGACAGGTTGGCGCCGTCCTCGGCCACGACCGTGTCGTAGCCCTCGGGCAGGGAGTGGACGAAGCGGTCGACGTACGTCGCCCGGGCGGCCTCGCGGACCTGCTCCTCGCTCGCGCCGGGCCGGCCGTAGGCGATGTTGTCGCGGATCGTGCCCTCGAAGAGCCAGGTGTCCTGCAGCACCATCCCGATCCGCGAGCGCAGCTCCTGGCGGGTCATGGCGGCGGTGTCCTCGCCGTCGAGCAGGATCCGCCCGCCGTCGAGGTCGTAGAAGCGCATCACCAGGTTGACCAGGGTGGTCTTGCCCGCGCCGGTCGGCCCGACGATCGCGACGGTCTGGCCGGGGCGGGCCACCAGCGAGAGGTCCCGGATCAGCGGGCGGTCCGGGTCGTAGGAGAAGGAGACGTGCTCGAAGGCGACCTCGCCGCGGGTCGCGCCGCTCGGCGGGCGGCGTACGACGGCGACCGGCTCCTCCTCGGCGTCGAGCAGCTCGAAGACCCGCTCGGCCGACGCCACGCCCGATTGCAGCAGGTTGGCCATCGAGGCCACCGTGGTGAGCGGCTGGGTGAACTGGCGGGTGTACTGCACGAAGGCCTGCACCTCGCCCAGCGTCACCGCGCCGGAGCTGATCCGCAGCGCCCCCACGACGGCGACCACGACGTAGTTGAGGTTGCCGATGAACATCATCGTCGGCATCACCAGGCCGCTGACCAGCTGCGCCCGGAAGGACACCTCGTGCAGGTCCTCGTTGTGCTCGGCGAAGGTGCGCTCGACCTCGTCGGTGCGACCGAGGACCTTCACCAGGGCGTGACCGGAGAAGGCCTCCTCGATGTGGGCGTTGAGCTGGCCCGTGCGCCGCCACTGCGCCACGAACTCGCCCTGGGAGCGACGCATGATCGCCCGCGTCGCGACCAGCGACAGCGGCACGCTGAGCAGGGCGACCAGTGCCAGCAGCGGGCTGATCCACACCATCATCGCCAGCACCGCGACGACGGTGAGCAGCGACTGGAGCAGCTGGCCCATCGTCTGCTGCAGGGTGGTGCTGACGTTGTCGATGTCGTTGGTGACCCGGCTCAGCAGCTCCCCGCGCGGCGAGCGGTCGACGTAGCCCAGCGGCAGCCGGTGGATCTTGTCCTCGACCTCCGCGCGCATCCGCTGCACGGTGCGTTGCACGACGCCGTTGAGCACGTAGCCGGCCCACCACGACAGGAGCGAGGCGGCGGCGTAGACCGCGAGCACCAGCAGCAGCCACTGCCCCACGGCGCCGAAGTCGACGCCCTGGCCGGGCACCACCCCCTGCCCCTGGACGGCCTCGGGCAGCTGGTCGTCGGGGGTGCCCACGGGCGTCCGCGCACCGATGAAGCCGCGGAAGACCAGGTCGGTGGCGTGCCCGAGCAGCCGGGGGCCGACCGACATCAGGCCCACCGAGGCGACCACCAGCACGACGACGAGCAGGGCCTGGAGGCGGTCGGGGCGCATCCGACCGACCAGCCGGCGCGCGGACGGCACGAAGGTCATCGCCTTCTGACCGACCATGCCGCCGGCCATCGGGCCGCGCCCCGGTCCGCCCTGGGGGGCCTCGATCCGCTCGGTCGCGGCGAAGCCCTGGACCTTGGGCCTCCCTGCGGAGGCGGTCTCGACGACGCCCTCGCCGGGGCCCGGGCTGCCCGACCCTCGGGACCCGCTCATGCGGCGTCCTCGGCCTCGGCGGAGAGCTGGGAGGCGACGATCTCCTGGTAGGTCGCGCAGTCGCGCAGCAGCTCCTCGTGGGTGCCGCGGCCCACGACCCGACCGTCCTCGAGCACCAGGATCTGGTCGGCGTCGCGGATGGTCGAGACCCGCTGCGCCACCACGACGACGGTCGCGTCGGTGGTGATGCGGCGCAGGGCCGCACGCAGCCGGGCGTCGGTGGCCAGGTCGAGGGCGGAGAAGGCGTCGTCGAGCAGGTAGACCGCCGGGCGGCGCACGACGGCGCGCGCGATGGCGAGGCGCTGCCGCTGGCCCCCGGAGAAGTTGGTGCCGCCCTGGGAGACGGGGGCGTCCAGACCGTCGGGGAGCGCCTCGACGAAGTCGCGCGCCTGCGCGACCTCGAGCGCCTCCCACATCTGCTCCTCGGTCGCGTCGGGGCGACCGTGGGCGAGGTTGGAGCGGACGGTGCCGCTGAAGAGGTAGGCCTTCTGGGGCACCAGCCCGAGCTCGGCCCACAGCACCTCGGGGTCGAGGTCGCGCACGTCGACCCCGGCCACGCGCACAGTGCCGGCGGTGGCGTCGAAGAGTCGCGGCACCAGGTTGACCAGCGTCGACTTGCCGGCGCCGGTCGAGCCGACCACGGCGAGGACCTCGCCGGGCCGGGCGCTGAGCGAGCAGCCGGCCAGCACGGGGGCCTCGGCGCCGGGGTAGGAGAACGTCACGCCCTCCAGGTCGAGGTGGCCGCGGCGCGCCGGGTCGAGCGGGCGCGGGTCGGTGCTGCGGCGTACGGACGTCTCGGTGGCCAGCACCTCGGTGATCCGCTCCGCACAGACCGCCGAGCGCGGCACCTGCATGAGCATGAAGGTCGCCATCATCACCGACATCAGGATCTGCATGAGGTAGGACAGGAAGGCGGTCAGCGCCCCGACCTCCATCTGCCCCGCGTCGACCCGCTGCCCGCCGAACCACACCACCGCGACGCTGGAGACGTTCACCACCAGCATCGCCAGCGGGAACATCGTGGCCATCCACCGACCGGCCGTCGTGGCGACGTCGGTCAGCGCGTCGTTGGCGACCGCGAAACGCTGCGTCTCGTGCTCCTCGCGCACGAACGCGCGCACGACCCGGATGCCGGCCAGCTGCTCGCGCAGCACCCGGTTGACCTCGTCGATGCGGGTCTGGACGAGCCGGAAGCTCGGCACCATCCGCGAGACCACGAAGCCGACGGAGACGAAGAGCGCGGGCACGACGACGGCGAGGATCCAGCCCAGGCCGCGGTCTTCGCGCAGCGCCATCAGCACGCCGCCGACCATCATGATCGGGCTCGAGACCGCGATCAGGCAGGTCATCACGACGAGCATCTGCACCTGCTGCACGTCGTTGGTCGTGCGCGTGATGAGCGAGGGGGCGCCGATCTCCTGCACCTCGCGCTGGGAGAAGGAGCCGACGCGCTGGAAGAGGTCGCGACGCAGGTCGCGGCCGAAGGACGTCGCCGTGCGCGCGCCGAACCACACCGCCCCGACCGAGCAGACGATCTGGACCAGCGAGACCGCCAGCATGATCCCGCCGAGGCGCAGAATGAGCCCCTCGTCGCCGGGGACCACCCCGTCGTCGATGATCGCGGCGTTGAGGCTGGGCAGGTAGAGCATCGCCAGCACCGCGGCGAGCTGGAGCGCGACGACGGCCGCGAGCCAGGAGCGGTACGGCGCCAGGCGCTGCCTCAGGAGGGCGACGAGCACCGGGGGCTCCTCGCGGCGGTCACGGTGGCGGGGGCCGTCACGGCTGCAGCCGCCGGACGGTCCAGCCGTCCCCGGCCCGGCGGTACTCGAAGCGGTCGTGCAGCCGGCTGGGTCGGCCCTGCCAGAGCTCCACGACCTCCGGCCGCACGCGGTAGCCGCCCCACTGCTCCGGCGGGGTGACCTCGCGGCCCTCGAACTCCCGCTCCGCCGCGGCGTACGCCGCCTCCAGGGTCGCGCGGTCCGCGACCGGCTGCGACTGCGCCGAGGCGTGCGCCCCGAGCTGGCTGCCGCGCGGCCGGACCGCGAAGTAGGTCTCGACCTCCTCACGGGGCAGCAGCTCGGCGGTGCCCTCGACCCGCACCTGGCGCTCGAGCGGGTGCCACGGGAAGAGCAGGGCCACCCGGGGCTCGGCCGCGAGCGCGCGCCCCTTGCGGGAGGCGTGGTTGGTGTAGAACACGAACCCGCCGTCGGAGCCGTCCTCGAGGCCCTTGAGCAGCACGGTGCGCGCCGAGGGCCGCCCGTCGTCGTCGACGGTCGCCACGACCATCGCGTTGGGCTCGTCCAGGCCGGAGGCGAGCGCCTCCTCGAACCACCGCCGGAACACCACCAGCGGGTCGGGGTCGAGGTCGCCCTCGTCGAGCCCCTTCGCGGCGTACTCGTGGCGCAGCGCGCGCAGGTCGGTCATGCCTCCGAGAGTAGGGCGTGGCTCTCGACTCGGGGTGCGTGCCGGCGTCGTCCGGGGCGTGACCTCGCAAGGCGCCGGCGCGCCGCCGTACTTGGCCGTCCAGCAAGCGACGGCAACGCAGCGAGGGTGCGTCCCGGGCGGCACCGGCGCCGTGCTCCGAGTCGAGAGGCACGCCCTCGGTCCAGCGCCCACGGAGCGGCCCCCGGACCGGGTGTGCCCCGCGTCCGGCAGAATGCGGGAGGTTCTGAGGGCCGCGACCCGGCCCACGAGAGAGACGACGAAGGAGTCGACATGCCTGAGGTGCACCACGGACTGGAGGGCGTCGTCGCCTTCGAGACCCAGATCGCCGAGCCGGACAAGGAGGGCTCCGCGCTCCGCTACCGCGGCGTCGACATCGAGGACCTCGTCGGCCGGGTGCCGTTCGAGAACGTCTGGGGCCTGCTGGTCGACGGCACCTACACCCCCGGCCTCCCGCCGGCCGAGCCGTACAACATCGCCATCCACACCGGTGACGTGCGCGCCGACGTGCAGGCCTCGGTCGCGATGCTCGCGCCGATGCTCGGCATGGGCCAGACCTACGACATCTCCGACGAGCAGGCCCGCCTGGACCTCTCCCGCGTCGCGGTGATGGTGCTGTCCTACGCCGCGCAGTCCGCGCGCGGCCTCGGCACCTACGTCGTCCCGCAGAGCGACGTCGACCAGGGCAGGACGCTGGCCGAGAAGTTCCTCATCCGCTGGAGGGGCGAGGCCGACCCCAAGCACGTCAAGGCGATCGACGCCTACTGGTCCTCCGCGGCCGAGCACGGCATGAACGCCTCGACCTTCACCGCGCGTGTCATCACCTCCACGGGCGCCGACGTCGCGGCCGCCTTCTCCGGCGCCATCGGCGCGATGAGCGGCCCGCTGCACGGCGGCGCCCCCTCCCGCGTGCTCGGCATGATCGAGCAGGTCGAGAAGACCGGTGACGCGGCGGCGTACGTCAAGAAGCTGCTCGACGACGGCGAGCGCCTCATGGGCTTCGGTCACCGCGTCTACCGCGCCGAGGACCCCCGCGCCCGCGTGCTGCGCCGCACCGCCAAGGAGCTCAACGCCCCCCGCTACGAGGTGGCCGAGGCGCTGGAGAAGGCGGCTCTCGAGGAGCTGCGTGCCCGCCGCCCCGACCGCGTCCTCGAGACCAACGTGGAGTTCTGGGCCGCGATCGTCCTGGACTTCGCCGAGGTGCCGGCCAACATGTTCACCTCGATGTTCACCTGCGCCCGCACCGGCGGCTGGTCGGCGCACATCCTGGAGCAGAAGACCACCGGTCGCCTGATCCGCCCCTCGGCGATCTACACCGGCCCCTCCTCGCGTCCCGCCGACGCGGTCGAGGGCTGGGACGCCTCCTGGGCCGGCTGACCCTCCCCGCCGAGCAGTCACTTTCGAACCCTCGAGCCGTCACGTTCGCCCGCCTCAGCGGTGCGGAGGTGACGGCTCGAGGGTTCTTTTCTGACGGCTCGGCGATCAGTCCTTCTTCTTCTCGACCCGGCCGTCGTAGAAGCTGGTGCGCCCGTAGCCGCCCTTGCGGCTCAGCGAGACGTGCACGTGGTCGCGGTGGCGCAGGGTCTTGGAGCACTTCTTGAGCTTCTTGCACGAGGAGCTGAGGTAGGGCTCGGGCTCGAAGCCGTCCCAGGCCGACCACATCCGGTCGTCCCAGATGACGTACATGATCCCCATCCGGCGTGCCTTCGCCGCCGGGCGGTCACGGTGGTCCTCTGCCAGTACGTCGCGGAGGAACTCCTTGACCCGGGCGCGGCCGGCCTTGGTCGTGGCGTCGTTGGACCAGTCGACCGCGCGTCCCTCCTGGTGCTCCGAGACGCTGTCGGTGCAGGCCGCACCGATCCGGCCGCGCGCGCCGCCGTACGTCCTCACCAGCCAGCCGGCGAGGTACTCCGCCCCCGCCTTCGCCTTCGGGCTGCAGCGCTCCTCGGGCTGGTACGACGCGAAGTCCTCCAGCTCGGCGTGGGCGGCCGGGGCTGTCGCGACGACGGCGACGGGCAGCAGCAGGGTCACGAGAAGAGCCGCGAGCACGCGGCGGACCAGGACGATCATGGTGTTCCCTCCGGGTGCCGGCCGCCTCCCCGCGACCGGACCGTCCGAGGGTAGGTCGCGACCCGCGGCGACGTCCCGTGTTCGACCGAGGTGCTGGCCCCGGACCGACCAGCCCGCCTGCCCGCCGGCCGTGCCGTGCCCCTGCCGGGGCGGGTGTCGGCGGGTGTCGGCGGGTGTGCCTAGTGTCCGACCATGACCTCTCGGGACGCGGTCGACCTCTGGGACTCCGAGGCACCGACCTTCGACGACGCTGCCGACCACGGGCTCAGGGACCCGGCGGTGCGCCAAGCGTGGCGCTCGCTGCTCTCCGGCCTCCTCCCCCACCCACCGGCGCGGGTCGCCGACCTCGGCTGTGGCACCGGCACGCTGGCGCTGCTGCTCGCCGAGGAGGGCCACCGCGTCGACGGGGTCGACTTCTCCCCGGAGATGGTCGTCCGCGCGGTGGCCAAGACGGCCGCGGAGCCCGACGTCGCGATCCTGCAGGGCGACGCCTTCTCCCCGCCGCTGCCGCCGACGGCGTACGACGTCGTGCTGACCCGCCACGTCCTCTGGGCGCTCCCCGACCCGGTCGAGGCGCTGCGCCGCTGGGTCGCGCTACTGCGGCCCGAGGGCAGGCTGGTGCTGGTCGAGGGCAGCTGGACGACCGGTGCCGGGCTGCGGGCCACCGAGGTCGCCGACGCCGCCCGCGAGGTCGGGCGCGAGCCGACGGTGCACGCGCTGGACGACCCCGCGCTGTGGGGTGGCCCGATCAGCGACGAGCGGTACGCCGTCGTCTGCTGAGCCTCGATCCACCGATGGTCGCCGTCGCGAGCGGCACCAGACGGGTGCGCTGGCAAGGCGGAGCGCCGAAGGCGGGCCCCCAGGCCCGTCGAGGCGTGACAACGCCGCCAGGGCGCCCGCATGGTGTCGCGCAGCAGGCGAGAATCGGTGGATCGAGGCTGAGGCCCCCTCAGGCGATCAGCAGCTCGCGCGCCTGCGTGACCGGCTGGGTGCCGTTGAACAGCTCGAACCGCCACCCGTGGCGCCGGCTGTGGCTCAACGTGCCGGAGAGCTGGAAGGGGAGCCGCTCCTCCAGGCCCTCGGGGTAGGTCAGCACCGCCTCGGTGGAGGCGACGAACCAGAGGACACCGCCGCGGTGCCGGGCCCACACCTCGCCGACCTCCCAGCCGAGGGCGAAGGACTCCTCGAACACCTCGGCGAGGAAGAGCCGCAGCTCCTCGGCGCCGTGGGCGTGCTCGCCGAGGTCGTCGCCGTAGGCCGCGCCGTCGGGCGTGAAGCACGCCAGCGCCGTCTCGACGTCGCGCACTGCGAACGCCTGCTGCAGTCGCACCAGCGTCTCGACGACGACGCGCTGCGGCTCCTGGGTCGCGGAAGACTTCCTCACGCACCGACAACGAGGACCGGGGCGCGGGGGTATGGCCCCTGAGCGGGGGTTCTAGAGCACCTCGCCCGTGCCACCGGCCCCGGGCAGCACCCGGCCGAAGCAGCGCGAGAGCGGGGAGTCGCGGTAGTGCCCGAACCCGGCGATCGGCACGTAGCCCGCGGACTCGTAGAGCGCGATCGCCTCCGGCTGGGCGGTCCCGGTCTCCAGCACCATCGCGCGGACGCCGGTCGCGGCCGCGGTGGCCTCGAGGTGCGCGAGCATCCGCCGGGCGAGGCCGCGGCGCTGCGCGGTGGGGCTGACGTACATCCGCTTCACCTCGGCGACGGCCGCGTCGGGCGGGAGCCCGGGGACGGTCGCTGCCGTCGTACGCCGCCACGCGCCGGTCGCGACCGGCCGCTCCCCCAGGTAGCCGAGGAAGAAGCTCCCCGCGGGCGGCTCGAACATCGCCGGGTCGAGCGGGGTCTCGTCGGGGCCGCCGTAGCGCGCGACGTAGACCGCCTGGACCTCCTCGACCAGCCGCAGGACGTCGGGGTGGCCGTAGGGGGCGGGCTCGATCCGCCAACCGACCGGGGCGTCGGGGAGGTCGGGTAGGCGCTCAGGCCATCGAGGCTCCACAGCCGTCACAGAACCTCGCGTCCTCGTCGTTGCGGGTGCCGCAGGCGCGGCAGAAGGGGCCCGAGGCGCGCTGCGTCCCGGCGGCCGCCCCGTCGTCGACGGTGCGCCCGACGCCCATGATGCCTTGACCGTCGGAGAGGTACTCCGCGGACTTCTTCACCGTGGGCATGGTCTCGCCGGCGACGTACCGGCTCTGGGCTCCGAGGGTGCCGGCGTTGAGCATGCCGATGCCGAAGATGACCATGAACGCACCACCGGCCATCGTGAAGAAGGACCCGAACTGGGGGTCCATGCTCTCCATGTTGGCGGCCGCGAAGAAGTCGCGACCGCCGAGGTAGGCGATGACCGCGCCCCCGACGAGCAGCAGGGACCCGACGACGAGCAGGACGGTGCGGGAGCGGCGGGTGTCGTACGGCGATCGGGTCATGGTTCCTCCGAGAGATGTGCCCGCGGGTCGGGCGGGTCGGCTCCTACCCTCCCCCCTCCTGCGGTGAAACCCGGACGCAGGGTGCTCGGTGCGGCTGGGATGATGGCGCCGTGACGCCGGACCTGCGCATCCCCGCCGACCTGCTGCCCCGCGACGGCCGGTTCGGGTCCGGCCCCTCCAAGATCCGGGTCGAGCACATCGACGCCCTGGCGGCCACGGGTACGTCGCTGATGGGCACCTCCCACCGGCAGACCCCGGTCCGCTCGCTGGTGGCGTCGGTCAAGGAGCGGCTGACCGCGCTGTTCTCGCTGCCCGAGGGCTACGAGGTCGTCCTGGGCGTCGGCGGCTCGACCGCCTTCTGGGACGTCGCCACCCACGGCCTGGTCGAGCACCGCAGCCAGCACCTGGTGCACGGGGAGTTCACCGGCAAGTTCGCCACCGCCGTCGCCCGGGCGCCGTGGCTCGGCGAGCCGTCGGTGGTGCGCGCGGAGCCCGGGTCCCTCGGCGTACCCGTGGCCGAGGACGGGGTCGACGTCTACGCCTGGGCCCACAACGAGACCTCGACCGGCGTGATGGCCCCCGTCGTGCGGCCCGCGGGGATCGACCCCGACGCCCTCGTGATGGTCGACGCCACCTCCGGTGCGGGCGGCCTGCCTGTCGACATGGCCGAGGCCGACGTCTACTACTTCGCCCCGCAGAAGGGGTTCTCCTCCGACGGCGGGCTGTGGATCGCCCTCATGTCGCCGCGAGCGCTGGAGCGCGCGGCCCGGATCGCGGCGACCGACCGCCACGTCCCGGCGTTCCTCGACCTGCCGACCGCGATCGAGAACTCCCGCAAGGACCAGACCTACAACACGCCCTCGGTCGCCACCCTCTTCCTCATGGACCAGCAGCTGGGCTGGATGCTCTCCCTCGGCGGGCTCGAGGCCACCGTCGCCCGCACCCGCGCCTCGGCCGCCCACCTCTACCCCTGGGCCGAGGCCTCGAGCTGGGCCTCGCCGTTCGTCACGGACCCCGCCCACCGCTCGCACGTGGTCGCCACCCTCAACCTGGCTCCCCCGCTGGACTTCGAGGACGTGCTGGTCGTCCTGCGCGCCAACGGCATCCTCGACACCGACCCCTACCGCAAGCTCGGCCGCAACCAGCTGCGCGTGGCGATGTTCCCCGCCGTCGATCCCGACGACGTCCTGGCCCTCACCCACTGCCTCGACTGGGTCGTCGATCACCTGTCCTGACCCTCACTCGGCGCTGGTTCGACGCTCACTCGGCGCTGGTTCGACGCTCACTCGGCGCTGGTTCGACGCTCACTCGGCGCTGGTTCGACGCTCACTCGGCACTGGTTCAAGCGCCCACGCTCGAATCAGTGCCGACTCACCCTCGAATCCGTGCCGAGTCACGCACGCGCCGGGGTCAGGCAGTGCGGAGGAGCTTGAGGGTGGCGCGCTCGAGGGCGGCCTGGCGCTGGTCAGGGGTGTCGTAGGTACGTCGGGTGGTGCCGGCGATGGTGCGGCCCTCCTCGTAGGACTCGATGACGCGGGGGTCGACGTAGGAGGACCGGGCCAGCGTCGGGGTGTTGCCGAGGAAGCCGGAGACCTCCTTCATGGCACCCGAGATCGCGCGCTTGCGCGAGGCCGCGCTCTCCCCGTGCTCGGGCGACTCCGCCAGGGCGGCAGCGGCCAGCACCGTCGCGTGCCAGGTGCGGAAGTCCTTGGCGGTGGCCTGCACGCCGGTGGTGACCCGGACGTAGTCGTTGACCAGGTCCGGCAGCACCGAGCGCCAGGAACGGGACTCCTTGTAGGACAGCAGCCGCGGGTCCTCCGCGCGCCGACGGCGCATGATCTCGACTGCCTCGATGACGACCAGGTCGTCGATCTCGATCCGGTGCTCGACCCCGGACTTGCCGACGAAGGCGAAGACCAGCCGGTCCTGGCGCCGCCGCACGTGCCGCCGCTCCAGGGTGGTGAGGCCGAAGGAGCCGTTGGTGTCGGCGTACACGTCGTTGCCGATCCGGAAGTAGCCGAGGTCCAGCAGCCGCACCGCCGCTGCACAGGCCCGCTCCAGCGGCATGCCCTCGCGCCCGAGGTCGGCGACGACCTGCTCGCGCGCCTTCACCAGCGCCTTCCCGAACACCAGCATCCGCTCGAACTTCTCCGCGTCCCGCCGCTCCCGCCAGGCGGGGTGGTAGAGGTACTGCCGGCGACCGGCGTCGTCGGTGCCGACGGCCTGCAGGTGCCCGTTCTCGTACGGCGTCACCCACACGTCCTGCCAGGCAGGCGGGATCACCAGCGACCGCACGCGCTCGGCGTCGTCGGTCGGCAACCGCTGGCCCGAGGCGTCGAGGTAGACGAATCCCTTGCCTGCCCGACGCCGGGTCCACCCCGGCTGGTCGGGCGAGGTCCTGCGCAGCCGCACCATGACTGCCAGCCTTGCCGACGAGGCCCGGGGTCAATCTCACCCGGTGGCGTGAGAGCCGCCGGCGGGATAGTCCACGGCTGCGCGCCGGAGGCGGGTCAGCGCCGGCGCACCGCCCAGGCGACCAGGCCGAGCAGCACCACCACGCCGGCGCCTCCGCCCAGCAGCAGCCAGAGCGGCAGCGGCAGCGCCCGGGGCTCCTCGACGACCGGCGCGGGTGCGGAGGCAGGGCGTCCACGGTCAGCGCCCGAGGTCGGTCGCTCCGGTGCGACCGCCTGCCGTACCTCGCGCGGCAGCGGCACCTCCAGCACGTCGGTGAACTGCCCCTCGGTGGAGACGAGCACCCGCCCGTCGGCGGTGACGGCGATGCCCTCGCCCTGGTCCTGGTCGGGCAGGTCGAGGTCGGCGACCGCGGTCATCGAGGGCCACTCGTAGACCACGGCCCGCCCGTAGCCCCGGACGACCAGGTGCCGCCCGTCGGGCCAGAAGGCACCGTCCGTGGCCACGGCCAACGCGTCGGCGACCGGCTCCAGCACGTTGGGACGGTCGGCGGAGAGCCGCTGCGGGGCGGAGTAGAGGGTGCCGCCGAAGATCTCCTTGGACACCACGTGCAGGCGTCCGGTCGTCGGGTCGACGAGCAGCGTCTCGGCGTCGCGGGGGCCGTCGGCGTAGACGAGCTCGAACGTGGGGTACTCCCCGGACCGGTCGCCGCGAGTGACCGGCACCCGGGTGACGGAGATCGAGGACCGAGCAGCGGCGTTGTCGCCGATGTCGCCCACCCAGACCTCGTCGGCGCTGTCCGTAGCCACGGGCGCCAGGGCCTCGACGTCGGTCGGTGACTCCGCGAAGGTCGTCACCCCGACCGTCCGGCCCTCGGGTCCGACGGCGAAGACCCGGCCGGAGTCACCGGAGTCGTTGACGGTCACCACGAGGTCGTCCAGCGCCACGAGGCCCGAGGACTCCACGACGGCCGGGTCGGCGAAGGTCAGGACGACCTCCCCGCGGTCCGCCGAGACGGCCGCGGTCACCCCGCCGGCCAGGAACGGCAGCGCGACCAGGACGGCGAGCAGCCGGCCCACCACGCTCACTCCTGCCCGGACGACGGCTCGGCGACAAGCTCGACGACAAGCTCGGCAGCAGGCTCGGCGGCGGATCCTGCCGGCGACCGCCCCAGCAGCTCCCCGAGCCGCGGCCGGAGCTGCCAGGTGGCGACGAGCTCGTCGTACTCCTTGACCACCGAGCCGCCCTTGACCGGCGAGCCGGTGCGCACCGCCCGCAGCATGGTGTTGCGGGGCGTGTGCTCGGAGCCCACGAACTCCACGACGTCGACGCGGTAGCCCTGCTGGCGCACCAGCGAGGCGCGCAGGGCGTCGGTGAGGGTGTCGGCGAACCGCTCGCGCAGGATGCCGTGCCGGGTGAGCGCGGAGTACGGCGACGGGGTCGGCGCGCGACGCAGCTGGGCCGCCACGTCGTGGTGGCAGCAGGGCGCGGCGAGCACGACCGGCGCCTGCCAGCCGATCGCCCGCGCGAGCGCGTCGTCGGTGGCGGTGTCGCAGGCGTGCAGCGCCAGCACCACGTCCGGCGCCGGGTCGACGACGACGTCGCCGATGGTGCCGACCGCGAAGGACATCTCCTCGGCCACCCCGAGGGCCGAGGCGACCGAGCTGTTGTGGTCGGCCGACTGCTGCTTCACGTCGGCGCCCACCAGGTGCACCGGCAGCCCCCGCACGTGGCTGAGGAAGCGGTGGGCGGCGAAGGTGAGGTAGGCGTTGCCGCAGCCGAGGTCGACGATGCGCAGCGGCTGCTCGGGGGTCGGGCGTCGCAGGTGCCCCGAGGAGCGCGCCTCGGAGATCGTGGCGTCCAGCAGCCGCAGGAACTCCTCGACCTGGCGCAGCTTGGCCCGCCGGGTCGGCTTGATCCGCCCCTGCGCGTCGGTCAGGCCGAGGGCGGCGTAGACCGGGTCGTCCTCGGGCAGCAGCCGCTGCTTGTCGCGGTCGTGCTCGAGCTCGACGGCCACCGGGGCGGCGCGCTGGGTCGAGTGCAGCAGCGCCTCTCCCTTCTTGGTGACGCGCAGCTGGTGGGTGTGGGTCGTGGTCTCGACGTGCCAGTTCCCGAACGGCTCGTCGAAGAGCAGCGCGTCCAGCGCCTCCGCCGCGGGCCCCGCCAGCGGGTCGTCACCGAGCAGGTGGTTGCTCGTGTGCGCCTGCGTCGCGTCGTACGACGTCAGCTGCAGGTGCCGGCCGGCCTTGAGCTCCACGGGGCGGACCTCGACGCGGCGCCAGCGCGGCTCGCCGTCCTTGCGGCGGCCCGAGGCGACGGCCCGCACAAGGGCGTCGGGGGCCAGCAGCTCGGCCCGGAGCCGGGCGAGCGCACGGAGGAGCGGTTCGGCCATGGGTCCTACAGGAAGGAGGCGACGACGACGATCAGCAGCAGCAGCCCCAGCGCCACGGGGATGATCAGCCGGCGGTGCTTGGGATTCACCGGGCGAGCCTAGAAGAGAGCAGCTCGGCGAGGTGCATCGCCGGGACGTCCGCGAGGTCGTCGAGCTGGACCTTGCAGGACATGCCGTCGGCGAGCACGACCGCGTCCGGGTGGGAGCGGATGGTCGGGAGCAGGTGGGTCTCGGCGACGGCGACCGACACCTCGTAGTGCCCCTTCTCCATGCCGAAGTTGCCGGCCAGGCCGCAGCAGCCGGGCACCCTCGTGACGGTGGCGCCGAGCCGCTCGAGCAGCCGCTGGTCGGCGTCCCAGCCCATGACGGCGTGCTGGTGGCAGTGCGGCTGGGCGACGACCGTGACGCCGTCGAGCGAGGGCAGCCGGTCGGGGCCGAGGCCGAGCCGGTCGAGCAGCTCGGCGAAGGTCAGCACGCCCTCGGCCACGACGCCCGCACCGGGGTGGTCGGTGAGCTCGACCAGGTCGCTGCGCAGCGTGGCGGTGCAGGACGGCTCGAGGCCCAGGACGGGCACGCCGGACTGCACGTAGGGGGCGAGCGTCGCGGCGGTCCGGGTGGCGATCCGGCCGGCCTCCGTGAGCTGCCCGGTGGTGATCCAGGTGAGGCCGCAGCAGGCGTCCTCGTCGATCACCTTGACGGTGAGGCCGGCGGCCTCGAGCACCCGGATCGCGGCGTGGCCGGAGCCGGGCAGGAAGTGGTCGGTGAAGGAGTCGGCCCAGACCCAGACGTCAGGGGTCGCGGACGCCAGCCGGGCCACCGGAGCGGAGCGGCGCAGGGTGCGCCGCGCGAAGGACGGCAGCGAGCGCCGCTGGTCGACCCCGGCGGTGGCGCGGGCGATCCGTGCGAAGGCCGGCACCTTGAGCGAGGCGTTGACCACCGGGGCGACCGGCGCCGCGAGCGCGGCCCACCTCGGCAGCCTGCCCAGGAGCCTGTGCGAGCGCGGGCGCCGCTGCCCCTCGACGTCGTGCTTCTGGTGCAGCGCCTCGGACTTGTAGGTCGCCATGTCGACGCCGGTCGGGCAGTCCGACGCACAGCCCTTGCAGGCCAGGCAGAGGTCGAGCGCCTCGGAGACGGCCGGGTCGCCGAGCCCGCCGACGAGGGTCCCGTCGAGGGCCTCCTGCAGCACCCGCGACCGCCCGCGGGTGGAGTCCTTCTCGTCGCGGGTCGCCTGCCACGACGGGCACATGACGCCCTTGCCCTGGCCGCTGACCTGGGGCGCGACGCACTTGCCGACGCCCGTGCAGCGGTGCACCGCGTCCCCGAGCGACCCGCCGTCGTGCAGCAGGTTCAGCCGGGTGCGCGGCTCGCGGCGCGGACGCGCCGGGCGCAGGTGGGCGTCGATCGGGTCGGGGTCGACGAGCACGCCCGGGTTGAGCAGGTTCTCCGGGTCGCAGACGGCCTTGACGGCACCGAAGAGGCGCAGCGACTCCTCGTCGTACATCGTGGAGAGCAGCTCGGAGCGGGCCCTGCCGTCACCGTGCTCGCCCGACAGGGAGCCGCCGTGCTCGCGCAGCTTCTCCGCGCACGCCAGCAGGAACTCGCGGAAGCGCCGCGGCCCGGCGCTCGCGTCGCTCTGGCGGTCGGTGAAGTCGAAGTCGATGCGCACGTGCACGCAGCCGTCGCCGAAGTGGCCGTAGGGCACGCCCTGCAGGTCGTGGCCGGTCAGCAGCTCGTCGAAGTCGCGCAGCCAGGCGCCCAGCTTCTCGGGCGGGACGGCGGCGTCCTCCCAGCCGGAGTACGCCGGTCGGCCGAGGCTCCGCGCGGCGAGGCCGGCACCGTCCTCGCGGATCCGCCACAGCGCGGCCGTCTCGGCGGAGTCGGTGACGACCCGGTGCCCCAGGGCGCCGGACGCGGCGACCAGGCCGCTCTCGAGCGAGGCGTCGAGGTACTCCACGAACAGGAACCCGGCGCCGCGCGGCAGCTCGGGCACCCCGCCGCGGGCGCGGACCAGCTCCACGATCCGGTCGTCGAGGCCCTCGCAGGCCGTCAGCGGTCCGACGGCGAGCAGCGCCGGCACCGCGTCGGCGGCCTCCGCCATCGACGGGTAGCCGAGCACGAGCAGGTGCCGCGTGACCCGGTCGTCGACCAGGCGCACGGTGGCGCCCAGGACCAGTCCGAGCGTGCCCTCCGAGCCGGCGAGGAACCGCTCGACCGAGCGGCCGTTCTCCGGCAGCAGGTGCTCCATCGAGTAGCCGCTGACCTGCCGGGTGAACCGGCCGAACTCCGTGCGGACGTGCCCGAGGTGGCCGTCGACCAGTGACGCGAGCCCGTCACCCACGGCGGAGGGGCCCCCGGTCCACACCTCACCGGTGCCGAACGCGACGTCGAGGCCGACCACGTTGTCCGCGGTCCGGCCGTAGCCCAGCGCCCGCGCCCCGCAGGCGTTGTTGCCGATCATCCCGCCGATGGTGCAGCGGGGGTGGGTCGAGGGGTCAGGCCCGAACCGCAGGCCGTGCGGTGCCACCGCGCGCTGCAGCACCGCGTGCACCGCACCCGGCTCCACGGTCGCGGTCCGCGCCTCGGGGTCGATCGAGAGCACCCTGTTCAGGTGCTTGGAGGTGTCCACCACGATGCCCGGGCCGACGGCGTTCCCGGCGATCGAGGTGCCGGCGCCGCGCATGGTGAGCGGCGTCCCGGTCTCGCGCGCCACCGCGAGGGTCGCGAGCAGCTCGTCGCGGTCGCGCGGCCGCACCACGACCTGCGGTGGGACGCGGTAGAGCGAGGCGTCGGTGGAGTAGAGCGCCCGAGCCAGGGTGGAGTCGTCGACGTCGCCGGGGCCACCGATCCCGGCTGCCCGCAGGGCCGCCGCCACGTCACGGACGGCACCGGCGTCGTGGCCAGGGGTCTCCAGGGTCGGCGCGCTCACCGCTCCATTGTCCGCCACCACCCCAGCCCGCCCCATCCGCGTCCAGGGGAGCCGGGCCGGTGTGGCCCGCGGCACACGGCGTACGCCGGTCGCCGGCTGGTGGAGGTCCGGGCGCAGCGAGCCCCGAGACCGCTCACCAGTGGTGCATCGAGCCCCGGAACACCCCGGCTAGGTCCTCGGCGGTGATCTCGCGCGGGGCGGTGGCGAGCAACCGCTGCTGCTTGAGCGCCCCCTCGACCAGGTCGTCCACGTCGGAGTCGAGGTAGCCCACCTCGGCCAGCCCGCTGGGGATGCCGACGTCGCGCATGAGCGAGGTCAGGACCCCGGGCAGCACGTCGGGACCGGTGCCGGTCACCGACGGGTCGAGCAGCCGGGCCGCCTCGAGGTGCCGCTCCGGGGAGGCCTCGAAGGTGAGGCGGAACGCCTCGGGCGCAGTGAGCACCACGGCCATGCCGTGCGGCACGATCGCCTCGTCCTGGGGGTAGCCGGCGGGCCGGTAGTCGCGGACGCGACCGGCGATCGGGTAGGCGTTGGCGTGCGGCACGTGCACCCCGGCGTTGCCGAAGCCCAGCCCGGCGAAGGTCGCCGCCAGCGCCATCTGCTCGCGGGCCACGACGTCGCCGCCGTCGGCCACCGCCTGCCTGAACGAGCCTGCCAGCAGCGACATCGCCCGGGTCGCCCACAGGTCGGCGATCGGGTTGGCGCCGCAGTAGGGCACACGCTGCTCGGGGGTCTTGGCGTCGAAGTCGGCGAACCACTTCGCGGTCCAGCTCTCCAGCGCGTGGCAGAGGATGTCCATGCCGGCCGCGGCGGTCACCATCGGCGGCTGCCCCATGGTCAGCGCGGGGTCCACCACCGCCATCGTCGGGCGCAGCGCCGGGTGGCTGATGCCGGTCTTGACGTGCAGCGACAGCACGTCGAGCACGCAGATGGTCGTCGACTCCGAACCGGTGCCGGTCGTCGTGGGCACCGCCACGAGCGGGAGCAACCGGTTGACCGGCGCCTGCGCGCGGCCCACGGGCGCGTTGAGGTAGTCCATGAGCTCGCCGGGGTTGGTCGTCAGCAGGTTCACGGCCTTCGCGGTGTCGATCGAGGAGCCGCCCCCGACGGCGAGCACCGCGTCGAAGGGGCCGGCGTCGCGCGCGAACGCGATCGCGTGCTCCATGGAGGCGTCCGTGGGCTCGACGTGCACGCCGTCGTACGTCGTCACCTCGAGGCCGCGGGCCCGGACCTGCTCCGCGATCCGCTCGGGGTGGCCGGTCGCCGCGACCCCGGGGTCGGTGACGAGCAGGACCCGGCGGGCACCCAGCGCGGCCAGGTCGTGCCCGAGCTCGGCGGAGGCCCCGGAGCCGAACTTCAGCGCGGGCGCGGCGTAGGTGAAGACGGTCTCGCTCATGCGCCCACCGTAGGCCCCGGACGTGCGTACCATCCCGAACAGCGGTCGGGCGCTGCTCGCGGCGTCGCGGGTGGTGACCGCCGGGGGGACGGAGGCGTCGTGGGAGCCGGGGGGCTGGGGCTGGAACGTGAGCGGTCCGCGGGCCGCGCCCGCGGAGCCGGCGCGCTGCTGCTCGTCCTGGTCCTGCTCACCGCCGTCGGTGCCGCCGCGGCCGGCACCTGGTGGGCGCTGCGCGACGACGTCCCCGCCAGCACCGCCGCGGAGCCGGTGGTGCGCGACGGCGAGCTCGTCGACGCCCGCACCGGTGAGCCGTGGGTCCCCCGCGGGGTGGTCTGGGGCAGCTTCGAGACCGCGTGCGCGCAGGGCTGGGGCTACTCCGCGCTCGACGCGCTGGGCCGGACGGGCCGCGCGAGCGGCGACGGCGGCAGCGGGGCGGGCGACGCCGGGGAGGACGACCGGGAGGCGGCGGCCGCGGCGCAGGCCGACGTGCTGGCTTCCTGGGCGGTCGACACCGTGCGACTGCCGCTCAACCAGGACTGCTGGCTCGGCACCCGCGGCGCACCGGTGAGCGACGAGTTCGCCGCGCGCACCCCGGCGGGCTACCGGGCGGCCGTCGACGCCTTCGTCGAGGCGCTCAACGCTCGCGGCATGGTCGTCGTGCTCACGCTCCACTCCCGCAAGCGGATCGGCAGTCCGGAGGCGGGCAGCCTTGCGATGCCCGACTCGGAGTCGCTGGCCTTCTGGCGCGCGGTCGCCGCGAGGTACGCCGAGCGGCCCTCCGTCCTGTTCGAGGCCTTCCACGAGCCGCACTCCCGGGAGGACACCGCCGGTCGCCGGGTGCTCGACCTGGACTGGGCGTGCTGGCGCGACGGCGGCTGCCGAGCCCCGGTCGAGGACGACGGCGTCCCGGTCAAGGCCGGCGGGCCGACGTACGACGCCCAGGGGATGGCCGACGTCGTGGCCGCCATCCGCCGGGCCGGGGCCGCCCAGCCGGTGCTGCTGCCCGGACCCGACCGGGCGCGGGACCTCTCCGCGTGGCGGGAGTGGGTCCCCGACGACGACCAGCTGGTCGCGACCGTCCACGTGGGCTCCCCCACCACCGGCGCGTCGGTCGCGACCTCCGACGAGCCGGGCTGCGGACCCTCCTGCTGGCGGCAGGTGCTGGCGCCGCTGGCCGACCAGGTACCACTGCTCACCACCGAGCTGGGCCCCGGCGAACAGCTGCCCGGCTCCGCCGCCCTGCACCTGCAGTGGGCCGCCGACCACGGCGTGGGCGTGCTGGCGCGCAGCTGGGTCGAGCGTCCGGGCGATCCGCAGACCCTGGTCGAGGACCTGTCAGGTCGCCCCACTGCCTGGGGAGAGCTGGTGCGCAGCTGGCTCCGCGAGGGTCCTGCACAGCCGCAACCCTGATCCACCGACCAGGGCTGTGAACGAGCCCGTCCACCTGTTACCCACTCGTGGAGCTGCTGTTGGTCCCCGCAGGAGACCGCACTCCTAGGGTCGAGGAACGGGGTGCGCATGGGGCGTGCCCGGACTCGACGAGGGGATTCCGGTGACGGTGCAGACGGTGACGCGGACCGGCGGGAAGAGCGTGGGCTCGGCCGTGCTGGGCGTCCTGCTCACCCTGGGGATCTTCGTGCTGACCTTCGTCGGGTTCCTCATCGCCCCGCTGGCACTGCTGCTCGTGGCCTTCCTCGTGTGGACGGTCGTGCGACCGCGCCAGGGCGGGGAGCAGTCGGTGGCCCCGGCGGCCGGCGAGACCGACGAGGCTGACGGGGCGGTCGGCGGTCACCGCGGCCGCACCGCGACCACCGACTTCGGAGCAGGTGCGCGATGACCACCGACACCGAGCGCGGACCCGAGGGCGCCGGCACCGGGACCATCGGCGCGACCACCGCCCCGCGCCTCGGCGAGGGCGTGGACCCCGACCTCGCGGCGCTGCTCCCCGAGGGCCTGTGCCGCACCTTCCGGGTCCTGCCGTACGCCGTCGCCGACGGCACCGTCCTGGTGGCTGCGGCCGACGCCGACGACGAGATCACCCGGACCGTCGTCGAGGAGCGCATCGAGGGACCCGTGCGGCTGGTGCGGCACACCGCGATGGAGATCGTCAGCGCGATCGACGCGGTCCGGCCGCCGATCGACGAGCAGGTCGAGTCCCCCGAGGCCCGACGTGCCCGCACCCAGGTCTCGCAGATGCTCACGCGCAGCGGGCTGGTGACGACCGAGCAGCTGCAGCGCGCCACCGTCGAGTACTCCCGCACCGGCGACCCCATCGGCGACATCCTGGTCGCCCACGGCGCGATCACCGAGGACGTGCTGGTGGCCGCCCTCTCCGAGCTCCACCAGGTCCAGCGGGTCGGTCTGACCGACGTCGAGCCGGACCTCGAGGTCGCCCGCCGGCTGCCCGAGCCGCTCGCCCAGTCCCTGCAGGTGCTGCCCGTGGCCGAGGCCGAGGACGGCACCGTGCTGCTCGCCGTCGGACGCCTGCTGGCGCCCGAGGACCTCGAGCGGGTGGAGGAGGCCCTGGACCGTCCGGTCCGGCAGCTGCTGGCCAACCGCACCGACCTCGACCAGCTGGTCCAGCGCGTGCACTCCGAGCACTACGCCGACGTCTCCACCCACCTGCTGATGGAGAGCGCCCCGGAGTCCTCCGCGCACGTCGTCATCGCCCCGGCGCAGAAGGCCGTGCTCGTCATGGCGCTGCTCGCGGTGCTGGTCTGCGGGGTCATCTGGCCGATGGGCACCCTGATCGGCCTCGTCGGAGCCGCGAGCGCGGCGTACCTCTTCGTCTCGGTCTACAAGTTCCGCCTCACCCTGCGCGCGCTCGGCACCCACCTGGAGACCGACGTGACGGCGGAGGAGGTAGCGGCGCTGGACGAGCGGTACCTGCCCGTCTACACGATCCTCGTCCCGCTCTACAAGGAGGCCGGGATCGTGGCGCGCCTGGTGCGTGACATCAACGCCCTGGACTACCCGCGCACCCGGCTCGACGTGAAGCTGCTCTGCGAGGAGGACGACACCGAGACGATCGACAAGATCCGCTCGATGAACCTCCCGCCGCACTTCCACCTGGTGGTCGTGCCCGACAGCCAGCCGAAGACCAAGCCGAAGGCCTGCAACTACGGCCTGCAGCTCTCGCACGGCGACTTCTGCGTCATCTTCGACGCCGAGGACCGGCCGGACCCCGACCAGCTGAAGAAGGCGGTCGTCGCCTTCTCCCGGGTGGGCCCCGAGGTCGCCTGCATCCAGGCCAAGCTCAACCACTTCAACCAGGACCAGAACATGCTGACGGCCTGGTTCGCCAACGAGTACTCCATGCACTTCGAGCTGGTGCTGCCGGCGATGGGCGCCTCGGAGTCCCCGATCCCGCTGGGCGGCACCTCCAACCACTTCATCACCTCGGTGCTGCGCGACCTGGGCGCCTGGGACCCCTTCAACGTCACCGAGGACGCCGACCTCGGCATCCGGCTGCACCGCGAGGGCTACCGCACCGCGATGATCGACTCCACGACCCTGGAGGAGGCCAACTCCCAGGTCGGCAACTGGATCCGCCAGCGCTCGCGCTGGAACAAGGGCTACTTCCAGACCTGGCTGGTGCACATGCGCCACCCCTTCCAGCTGCTCTCCGAGACGGGGCTGCGCGGGTTCCTCTCGTTCAACCTCACGATGGGCAGTGCCTTCGTGCTGCTGATGAACCCGATCTTCTGGGCGCTCACGACCCTCTACGTCTTCACGCAGGCCGGCTTCATCCAGCAGCTCTTCCCGGGCCTGGTGTTCTACGCCGCGAGCGCGATGCTCTTCGTCGGCAACTTCGTCTTCGTCTACCTCAACGTCGCTGGCAGCCTGCAGCGCGGCGAGTTCGGCATCACCCGCACCGCCCTGCTCTCGCCGCTCTACTGGGGCCTGATGAGCTGGGCGGCCTGGAAGGGCTTCATCCAGCTCTTCACCAACCCGTTCTACTGGGAGAAGACCGAGCACGGTCTCGACGAGGAGTCGTCATGACCGAGCAGCAGGTCCGGGTCGAGCCGGCCCACACCGACCGGGTCCACGTCGAGCAGGCCCCGCGCCGCGTCGTCACCAACGCCGAGCGCCTGGCCGGCGTCGTGCAGTCCGTCGGACGGCGCCCGGCCGACATCGAGCGCCGCCGCTGGGAGAGCATCGGCGTCTTCGCCTTCTTCCTGGTCGCGTGGACGCTCTTCGGCCACTGGCTGGTCGTCGGCAAGCACGTCGTGGGCTTCGAGACCCTCGACCGGCTCAACCGCGCACTCATGGTCTGGCACAACGACCCGCCGAAGCTCTCCGCGCTCGGCTTCGACTACCCGCCGCTCGCCACGCTCCTGGTCACGCCGCTCACGCTCTTCTCCGACCTGGCGCGCAACCTCGCGATCGTGCCGCTGACCTCCGCGGTCTTCGCCGCCTTCACCATGGTCGTGCTCAACACGATGATGCGCCGCGCCGGCGTCCTCGCCCCCCTGCGCCTGAGCCTCCTGGTCGCGCTGGGCGCCAACCCGCTGGTCGCCCTGTACGCCGCCGGCGGGGGCCGCCAGTTCATCTGGCTCTGCTTCGTGGTGGCCGCCCTCGGGGCGCTGGTGGCCTGGTACGTCACCGCCGACATCCGCTTCGTCATGATCGCCGGGCTCGCGTTCTCCGTCGCCGCGCTCGCGGGCTACTCCAGCCTGCTGTGGTTCGTCGTCGGCGCGGTCATGGTCGGCGCGATCCTGGCGCGGCTGGGCGCCGACGGCACCGAGGTCGAGGGCACGACCGTCGGCTTCGCCTCGCCCACCGTCTACGTCATCGCCCTGTGGACCGCCTTCAACCTGCTGCTGCTCGGCAACCCGTTCGCGTGGATCACCGACAGCAGCGACGCGCTCGGCGGCGCCAGCGTGGAGCAGTTCTCGCTCGTCGGCTTGGCGCAGTGGACCGGCGCCCTGGTCCTGCACGGAGCACCGCTGGCGATCGTGGTGCTCCCGGCCCTGCTCTTCGTGGGCCTCTCCCGCGGCAACACCCTGGCCCTGTGGCTGGCCGTCGTCCTCGCCGTCACCGTGCTCGCACCGGCGGGCGCCGTGGTGCTGCACCTGACCGACAGCCCGATGGTGATGCGCAACGCGCTGCCGATCCTGCTGGTCTCGGTCATCGGGGCGATCTGGCTGGCCCGCTCGGCGGGCAGCAGCGCGACGCTCGTGAGCGCGCTGGTCGTGGTGGGGCTGCTGGTGAGCATCCCGTGGACCTTCCAGGGGATGAAGACCTACAAGTACCAGAACCTCGAGTCGACCTTCGCCGCCGCCGTGTCCACCGGCCAGAGCCAGGAGGGCGCCCGCACGCTCTCGGGCCAGGCAGTCGGCATCGTGGACGAGCAGGCGATGGCGGCCTGGATCCGCGACAACGTGACCCGCCAGGGATCCATCCTCACCGACAACGCCCAGACCTACGCCGTCATGCTCTTCACCGGACGACCGGACCTCTTCTTCGACCGGGTCGACCGGTCCGACGGCCCGTGGCTGGAGGCGGCCCGCAACCCCGTCGAGCACGTCGACTACCTGCTGCTCTCGACCGACACCTCGCGGGACCTGCTCAGCCAGGTCTATCCGGTGGCCGCCGAGGGCCGGGACCCCGCGCTCACCACGATCTACACGACCTCGCGCTACACGCTGGTCGCCGTGCCGGCCGGCTTCACCCCCGACCGCGACGTCGCCGACTCCGTCGACGACCTGGAGTCCGCGCCGGTCGTCGCCCCGGAGCAGGGCCGCACCGGCGACGAGACCGGCGACGGGACTGGCACCGGCACCGGCACCGGCACCGGCGGCCAGGACCGCAGCCAGGATCCCGCGCGTCAGCGCGAGGGCGCCGCCACCGGAGCCGACGACGGCGCGACCGACGACGTACAGCTGGAGGTGCAGCCGTGATCGACCAGGACCTGGCCATCGAGCCGCCGCCCTCGCTGGAGGCGATCCTGTCGCACCGCGAGCGGATCGGCCGTGTCGACTTCACCCACCGCCTGGTGGCCGCACCTCCGCCCCCGTCCGACCAGGGCGGGGAGCCGGACGAGGGCGACCCCGCGCGCCAGGACCCCCAGGGTCCTCAGGGCTCCGAGGAGTCCCCGGACGGGGCGGCCGGGACCACCGACCCGGCCACCGACGACGTGTCGGTCGACCAAGCGGTCGACGGGCCGGTCGACGAGGCGGTCGACCAGGCGGTCGACGTGGTGGACGAGGACACCGGCGACGACCAGCAGCACACCGAGCCCGCGGCCGAGGTGACCGAGGCGCGCGGGGAGCAGGACCCCGACGACTTCCTGCTCGCCCCGCCCGTGGACGACTCACCTGCTGCGCACGCCCGGGCCGAGGCGTCGGCCCAGGTCGCGGCCCTGCTCTCGCTGGTGCCGGCCGAGGACGTCGACACCGTCACCGAGGACGTCTCCGAGGTCGTCGAGGGCGTGCTGGCCCGCATCCGCGAGGTCCAGTCGGCGACCCTGGCCCACCTCGAGGCGATCGAGGTCGAGGCCGCCCTGCGCTGCGAGATGCTCACGGCCCAGGCCGAGCTCGACGCCGAGCTGATCCGCCTGCACGCCCGCCGCGAGGCGCACGCGATCCTCGCCGCCGCCCGCGCCCGCTCGGGGCTGCCGCCCGCGGTCCCCGACGACGTACGCCGCCTGGACCACCTCGCCGGAGCCGCCTCGCGCCTCGTCGAGTCCCTCGAGGAGCCCGGCCTGTCCCGCTCCTCCGACCACCCCTTCCTGCCATGAGCCCCTCCCCGACCCCGACCTCGACCCCGACCTCGGCCCCGACCCTCGGCCGCCGAGCCGGCGCGTCCTTCCGGAAGAACGGGCCGGCTCGACCCCACCGCACGGGCGCGCCACGCCTCCGCAGTGCGGGCGCGACCGCCCTCGCAGCCGTGCTGGCTCTCGGTCTGGCCGCCTGCGGCGACGACGCCCCGCAGCAGTCGGGTCGCACCCCCGCGGCCGAGGTGACCGTCACGGCGGGCACCGCCGAGGAGACCGGCGGCGTGGTCCTGGCCGAGGAGCGACTCTTCTCCGAGGACTCCCCGTGGAACCAACGGGCCGACGCCGCCCCGGTGGACCCCGACTCCGACCGGATGATCGACCGCGCGCAGTACCGCATCGGCGTGGTCGAGGACGCCACCGGCGTCCGCACCGTGCCCCGTCGGATCGACGACCCGCTCTACATCAACACCGAGGCCTGGACCGTGCCCGTGGTGGCCGGCGGTGAACCGACCGCCGTGGTGTGCCGGCAGGCCCAGTGCGGCGACGGCGACGACACCGTGACCCTCACGATCCCGTCCGACGTCGATCCCGACCCCCGCTACGACGGCTGGTTCACCATCGTCGACGCCGGCGAGAACGTCGCCTACGACCTGTGGCGTGCCCGCCGCGAGGACGACGGCTCGATCTCCTACCACTACATGAAGCGCTGGGCGCTCGACGGACCCGGCTTCCAGGAGCCCGGCCAGGTGTCCGCCCGCGGCTCCGGCCTCCCGCTGTTCGGCGGGCTGATCCGCCCCCGCGAGCTCGAGGCCGGCCTGATCGAGCACGCGCTGGCGATCAGCATCCCGGGCCCGGCCCAGGGTTCCTTCGTGCAGCCGGCGTCCTCCACCGACGGCAACGGAGAGACCACCTCGGTGCCCGAGGGTGCCCGGATCCGGCTGCGCGCCGACGTCGTGCCGGAGCGCCCGCGGGACCCGCGCACCGGGAAGCTCGTCCCGCTCACCGCCCAGCAGCAGCGCCTCGCCGACGCCCTCGTCCTGACCCTGCGCACCTACGGCGCGATCGTGGTCGACCGCGCGGAGGTCCCGACGCTCTACGCCCAGCGCGACGTCACCGCCGGCCTGATCAACGGCAACGAGCTGCAGGGCCTGACCCTCGACGACTTCGAGGTCGTCGAGCTCGGACCGCGCTACGACTACCCGCCGACGGAGCGGGGGAGGAACCGATGAGCACCCGCACCCCCGGACGCGCCGTCCGGATCGCCGCCCCGCTCCTCGCGCTGGGCCTGCTGGCGGGCTGCTCGGAGCAGCCGGCGCAGGAGGCCAGCGACATCGTCGCCGACGCCCAGGCCCAGGACTACGAGGCCGACCGGGCCGAGAGCGCGCGGGTCCGCGCCGCCTACCGCGACCTGCCCCAGCCCGTCGCCGGCGTCGTCCTCGTCAGCGGCAACCGCGGCTCGCTGACCCCGGGCGAGGTCGTGGCCTTCGGGCAGAGCGGCACGGCCACCGACGTGCGTCTCTCGTACGACGGCGAGGACGCCGCCTTCGCGGCGCTGTGCCGCGGGGAGATCGACGTCGTCGACTCCTCCCGCACCGTCAGCGAGGCCGAGCTCGAGGCGTGCCGGCGCGTGGGCCTGGACCTGGTCCAGTTCCAGGTCGCCTCCGACGCCGTGGTCGTCGCCACCAAGAACGAGTCCGACGTGGGCGGCGACTGCCTCAGCACCGACCAGGTGCGCGAGGTCTACCGGGCCGGCTCCCCCGTCACCCGCTGGTCCCAGCTGGGCGGCGGCTTCGACGACGTCCCGCTGCACGTCGCAGGGCCGGACCCGGAGAACAACGCGTTCTCCTTCTTCGGCCAGTACGTCCTCGACGCACCCGAGCCCTCGCTCACCAACCTGCGCTCGGACTACAAGGCCTTCGACACCGACCAGGGCTCCCGGCTCTTCGTCGTGGGCCGCGACCGCGACGAGCTGCTCGCGGCCCAGCTGCGCGACCGGACCCGGCGCCGCGACCTGGCCAAGACCGAGCTCGAGACGCAGTGGCAGGTCGTCAACGACGCGCGCGCCGAGGTCGAGGAGGCCTCCGCGGAGGTCGAGAAGGGCATCCGCGACCAGCGGCCGCTGGCCACCCAGCGGGCCGACCAGGAGCGCAAGGACCGCGCCTGGGAGGCCCTCGGTCTGGCGCAGGCCCGGATGCGGGAGCTGGAGGCGCGCAAGCGCGAGCTGACCGCCGTCTGGGAGCGGTCGGTGCAGGCGCGCGAGCGCCTCCAGGGCGCCCGCGGCAACGTCGCCTACTTCCGGTTCAGCTACTACGAGCTCTTCGAGGAGCAGCTCCGCCCCTTCGAGGTGACCCTGCCCCCGGGCGAGGGGACCGACGGCGAGCGCAGCTGCATCTTCCCGAGCCAGCAGACCATCACCAGCGGCGAGTACCCCCTCGCCCGCCGGCTGCTGCTCACCACCACGGTGCGCTCGCTGGAGCGCCCCGAGGTCCAGGAGTTCCTCCTGCACTACCTCGACAACGCCGAGGACCAGGCCACCCGTGCCCGGCTCGTCTCCGTCCCCGCGGCCGACGTCGCCACCCAGCGCGCCTGGGTCACCGGACGCGAGGACCCGGTGCTCGTCACCCTCGATCCCGCCCCCGTGCTCACCTCGGACGGCGAGGTCACGACCCTCCAACCGGCCCGATGACGCGCGCCCGCAGGACCTCGGCGCTCCTGGTGACGGCACTCCTGCTGGCAGGCGGCCTCGCCGGGACCACGACCGCGGCGCCCGCGGCACCGGGCAGCGCGGAGCGCCGGGCGCCCGACGACGTCGTGACCAAGACCCTGACCCTCTCCTGGCAGGGCAGCACGCCCAAGCACCGCCTCGACCAGAGCGCCTCCACGCGGGTGCCGGGCATCGGACAGCTGAAGCTGGTCTGCAAGCCCAACAACACGATGGTCAAGATCGTGCCGGACGACCGGAACCGCGAGACCACCATGTGGCTGGCGAAGTACGAGAAGAAGGGTGGCCGCGACGTCGTCGCGGTCAAGAACGTGCGGGTCTACCGCTTCGACACCGCGCTCGACGACGGCACCGGCGGCACCGGCCGCGCGGCCCACGAGGGCCTCAACCAGGAGACCCCGGTCGAGACGTTCTCCAGCGGGTACGCCGAGGGCGTCATCAGCACCCGCACCGGCAGGCACCTTCCGGGCGGGGCGATGCCGGCCGTCCCCGCGACCGCCCTCAAGCTCAGCTGGTGGTGGGAGAACTTCCGCGAGCCGCAGGAGTACCGCACCTGCCGGATGGACGCCACCCTCAGCACCGACCTCTCCCAGGCGGCGTTGCTCACGTGGCACGGCGACCAGGACGCGGGCAGCAGCGACGGGAGCAGCGACCGCACCGTCGTGACCGCCGACCTCGCCCCGCTCGGCACCCTCGAGCTGCGCTGCGAGCCCGGTCGCCGCGGCGCCCGCTGGGTCTCCCTGCTCACCGACGACCCCACCGCCACCGTCTTCGCCCGCACCATCTCCGGCGAGGGCGAGGTCCGCGACCACGTCGAGGAGGACTCCCTCGACGCCGGCGGCGGCCGCGTCGGCCCGCTCGACCTCCCGGAGAACGGGATGATGGAGCTGAGCTGGACCGCCCACGGCCGCACCTCGAACCTGTTCCTGTCGTCGTACTGGATCACCAACGACGAGACCTCTCCGGCCCTCAACCTCTGCGAGGTCGCCGCGGCCCCCTTCTGAGGGCGTTCGACGCCGTGGCCGGACCGGCCTGCACGCTCGCGGCGCCGCGGTCGACCTCCGGGCGGGCGGGGGCGTGGCCGGCCGAGGGCGCCCCCGGAGGAGCGTGGATGGGTCTGGCCCCCGCCTCGTGAGGGACGAACGAGGCGGGTGGTTGCGACGAAGGGGGTGTCCTCGGCCGGCCGTGCCCTCGCCCGCCCCACACCGATCGCGGCGCCGCGCGCGCCACCCCACCGCTCAGACCTCCGGCCCCCAGGTGGGGCGGATCGCCGAGCGCGGGAGCAGGTCCAACGGCTCGGCGGCCGTGCGGGTCGGGGCAGTGCCCCCGAGGTGCGCCGGGTGCCACCGGGCCTTCTCACCCGGGCGCGGTCGGTGGTGCGGCAGGGACTGCAGGCCCTCCAGGAGCCCCGTCATCCGGTGGCCCAGGTCGCGGGTGACCTCCACGAGGTCGGCGTCGGGTCCGACGGAGAACGCCGGGCCGAAGGCCACGTCCACCCGCACGCCGCGCTGCACCGAGAGCTGCGCCTTCTCCTCGAGGTGCCGCCGCAGCGGCCACAGCCGCTGCTGCCCCCACACGGCCACGGGGACGACGGGCACGCCGGTCTCCCGCGCGAGCGCCGCGACCCCGGGCATGAGCGCTCGGATCGTGTAGCTGTGCGAGACCCCCGCCTCGGGGAACGCGCAGACCGGCTCGCCCTCGCGCAGCAGCCGCCGCGCCGCGAGGTACGCCGCCGCCGGGGCCTCGCGGTCGACCGGCACGTGCCGCATCGACCGCATGGCCCGCCCGACGACCGGGACCTCCCACATGTCGTGGCGGCACAGGAAGCGGATCCGTCGTCCCCGTGCGAGGCCCGCCTCGCCGACGAAGGCGAAGTCCGGGAAGGAGGCGTGGTTGCTCGCGAGCAGCACCGGTCCGTCGGTGGGCAGGTGCTCGGTGCCGTGCCAGGCCCGCTCGACCTCCAGGCCGCGCAGCAGCCCCTTGCCGAGCAGGATCGTGCCGGCGTACCACGGCTCGCGTGCCACCGCGCTGGCCCCGGACCGGCTCAGCTGAACGGCGGGCGGGCGTCGACCGCCAACGAACGCCGCCCGGCCCAGCGCCAGACCCGGGCCGCAGTGTCACGGTCCTCGTCGGTGACCAGGTTGCCCATCCACCGCAGCGCGAGGGTCATGAGCAGGTCCGAGCGCATCCCGGCGGGACCGAACCGGGGCAGGACCCACGGCACGGTGACGAGCCCCGCGAGGCGGCGGGCGATGGAGAAGGCCTCGCCGTAGTGCTCGCGCAGCAGCTCCGGCCAGCGGGTGCTGAGGCCGGCGGCCCCGGGCCCGAGCTCGACCAGCAGGTCGGCGACCATCCGGCCGGTCTCGAGGCCGTAGTCGATGCCCTCGCCGTTGAGCGGGTTCACGCACCCGGCGGCGTCCCCGATGAGCGCCCAGTTGGCCCCGGCGACGCCGCTGACGGCGCCGCCCATCGGCAGCAGCGCCGAGGTCGGCATCCGCAGCTCGCCGGAGAGCCCGAAGTCCTCCTTGCGCTGGTCGGCGTAGAACTGCATGAGGGGCTTGATCGCGATGTCCGCCGGGCGCTTGGCGGTGGCCAGCGTGCCGACGCCGACGTTCACCTCGCCGGTGCCGAGCGGGAAGATCCAGCCGTAGCCGGACAGGACGGCACCCTTCTCGTCCCGCAGCTCCAGGTGCGAGCTGATCCACGGGTCGTCGGTCATCGTCGAGGTGACGTAGGAGCGACCTGCGACGCCGTAGACGGTGTCGCGGTGCCACTCGCGGCCGAGCACCTTGCCCAGCGGCGAGCGCACGCCGTCGGCGACGACCAGGCGTCGGCAAGCGATCTCGAAGCGCTGCGTCGCGGCGCGGGCGCCGTCGACCCGCGGGCCGCGGCGCTCGAAGACCACGGCGGCGACGCGGGCGCCGTCCCAGCGCACGTCGACGGCGCGGGCGTCCTCCACCCCGATCGCCCCGGACTTCAGCGCGGTGGTGCGCAGGTGGTCGTCGAGCTCGGTGCGGGCGACCGCGCTCCCCCACGTGGGGAGGTTGCCGCCGGGCCACGGCAGGTGCAGCACCTGGCCGAAGCCGTGGGCACGCAGGCCCTGGTTGACCGTGTGGGCGCGCAGCCAGTCCTCCAGCCCCAGCCGGGAGAGCTCGTGGACGGCCCGGGGCGTGAGCCCGTCACCGCACGTCTTGTCCCGGGGGTACGTCGCCGCGTCGGCCAGCACCACCTCGACCCCCGCGCGCGCCAGCCAGGCCGCGGCGGCCGAGCCCGCGGGGCCGGCGCCGACGACCAGGACGTCGGTCTCGGTCGGGAGGGTGGGGGTCGTGCTGCTCACGGGTCAGATTCTCCCAGATGGTCGGTAGCGGGCTGTCTTCGTCGGCTGCTGTGGAGCGACCGTCTCCCGACATCGACTGGATCTCGACACGACAAGACCCCGCCGGCGCACGCGCCGGCGGGGTCTTGTCTCGCTCGATCTGGTTCCGGGTTACCAGAGCCAGCGCTTCGCGCTAGCTCTGGTAGGAACCAAAGTCGAAGTCGTCGAGGGCGACGGCCTGGCCGCCGCTCCCGCCGAACTCGTAGTCGTAGGAGTCGTAGCCGGTGACGGAGTACGCCGCCGCGCGGGCCTCCTCGGTGGGCTCCACCCGGATGTTGCGGTACCGCTCGAGGCCGGTGCCCGCCGGGATCAGCTTGCCGATGATCACGTTCTCCTTCAGCCCACGCAGCGAGTCGCTGCGCCCGTTGATGGCCGCGTCGGTGAGCACCCGGGTGGTCTCCTGGAAGGAGGCCGCCGAGAGCCACGACTCGGTCGCCAGCGAGGCCTTGGTGATGCCCATGAGCTCGGGACGACCCGCCGCGGGCTTGCCGCCCTCGGAGACGACCCGACGGTTCTCCTCCTCGAACCGCACGCGGTCCACGAGGTCGGAGGGCAGCAGGTTGGTCTCGCCCGACTCCAGCACCGTGACCCGGCGCAGCATCTGCCGCACGATGATCTCGATGTGCTTGTTGTGGATCGACACACCCTGCGAGCGGTAGACCGCCTGGATCTCGTGCACCAGGTGCTCCTGCGCCTTGCGCACACCGAGGATGCGCAGCACCTCCTTGGGGTCGGGGGTACCGCTGGTCAGCTGCTTGCCGACCTCGATGTGCTCGCCGTCGGCGACCGCCAGGCGGGTACGCCGGCTGACGGCGTACTCGATGACGTCGGAGCCGTCGTCGGGGGTGACCAGGACCTTGCGGGCCTTGTCGGTCTCCTCGATCTGCACACGACCGGCGACCTCCGAGATCGGCGAGACGCCCTTGGGCGTCCGAGCCTCGAAGACCTCGACCACGCGGGGCAGACCCTGGGTGATGTCGTCCGCGGAGGCCACACCACCGGTGTGGAAGGTACGCATCGTCAGCTGCGTGCCGGGCTCACCGATCGACTGGGCGGCGATGATGCCGACCGCCTCGCCGATGTCGACGAGCTTGCCGGTGGCCAGCGAGCGGCCGTAGCACTTGGCACAGGTGCCGGTGCGGGCCTCGCAGGTCAGCACGGAGCGGATCTTGACCGAGTCGACCCCGGCCGCGATCAGCTCACCGATCTTGACGTCGCCCAGGTCCTCGCCGGCAGCCGCGAGCACCTCCCCGGTCTCGGGGTGGGTGATGTCCACGGCCGCCGTCGTGGCGTAGACCGAGGTCTCCACGTCGTCGGCCGCCACGAGCGTGCCCGACTCGGTGCGCGTGGCGATCGTGCGGGGCAGGCCACGCTCGGTGCCGCAGTCCTCCTCGCGGATGATGACGTCCTGCGAGACGTCGACCAGGCGACGGGTGAGGTAGCCCGAGTCGGCGGTCCGCAGCGCGGTGTCGGCCAGACCCTTGCGAGCACCGTGGGTGGAGATGAAGTACTCCAGGACCGAGAGGCCCTCACGGAAGTTCGCCTTGATGGGGCGCGGGATGATCTCGCCCTTCGGGTTGGCCACGAGGCCACGCATGGCGCCGACCTGGCGGATCTGGTTCATGTTTCCGGACGCACCCGAGTGGACCATCATGTAGATCGGGTTGGTCGGGTCGAAGGCCTTCTCCATCGCGTCACCGACGCGGCGGCTGGCCTCGGTCCAGATCTCCACGAGCTCCTGGCGACGCTCGTCGTCGGTCATCAGACCACGCTCGAAGTCCTTCTGGACCTTCGCGGCCTGCTTCTCGTAGGACTCCAGGATCTGGAGCTTGTCCGCCGGGGTGGTCACGTCGTCGATGGAGACGGTGACGCCCGAGAAGGTCGCCCACCGGAAGCCGGCGTCCTTCAGCGCGTCCAGGGACGCAGCGACCACGACCTTGGTGTAGCGCTCGGCGAGGTCGTTGACGATCTGGCCCAGGCGCTTCTTGCCCACCTCGCCGTTCTCGAACGGGTAGTCGGCCGGCAGCGTGTCGTTGAACAGGATGCGACCCAGGGTCGTGTCGAGGGTGATGACCCGCGACTCCTCCCAGTCCGCCCCGAGCTCGAGGTCCAGCGGCGGGACGATGTCGTCGAGACGGACCTTGACCCGGCTCTGCAGCGAGATCTCGCCGCGGTCGAAGGCCATGATCGCCTCGGCCGGGGACGAGAAGACGCGACCCTCGCCGGGCTCGCCCTCGCGGTCGGAGGTCAGCCAGAACAGGCCGATGATCATGTCCTGCGAGGGCATGGTCACCGGACGGCCGTCCGAGGGCTTGAGGATGTTGTTGGTCGACAGCATCAGCACGCGGGCCTCGGCCTGGGCCTCGGCGGACAGCGGCAGGTGCACGGCCATCTGGTCACCGTCGAAGTCGGCGTTGAACGCGCCGCAGACGAGCGGGTGGATCTGGATGGCCTTGCCCTCGATCAGCTGCGGCTCGAAGGCCTGGATGCCGAGGCGGTGCAGCGTGGGCGCACGGTTCAGCAGCACCGGGTGCTCGGTGATGACCTCCTCGAGCACGTCCCACACGACGGGGCGCGCGCGCTCGACCATGCGCTTGGCGGACTTGATGTTCTGCGCGTGCGAGAGGTCGACCAGGCGCTTCATGACGAAGGGCTTGAACAGCTCCAGCGCCATCTGCTTGGGCAGACCGCACTGGTGCAGCTTCAGCTGCGGACCCGACACGATGACCGAGCGGCCGGAGTAGTCCACGCGCTTGCCGAGCAGGTTCTGGCGGAAGCGACCCTGCTTGCCCTTGAGCATGTCCGAGAGCGACTTCAGCGGCCGGTTGCCCGGGCCGGTGACGGGGCGACCGCGGCGGCCGTTGTCGAACAGCGAGTCGACGGCCTCCTGGAGCATCCGCTTCTCGTTGTTGACGATGATCTCGGGCGCACCGAGGTCGAGCAGCCGCTTGAGGCGGTTGTTGCGGTTGATCACGCGGCGGTACAGGTCGTTGAGGTCGGAGGTCGCGAAGCGGCCACCGTCGAGCTGCACCATCGGACGCAGGTCCGGCGGGATGACCGGGACGGCGTCGAGCACCATGCCCTGCGGCTTGTTGCCGGTCTTGCGGAAGGCGTCGACGACCTTGAGGCGCTTGAGCGCACGGACCTTCTTCTGGCCCTTGCCGGTCGCGATCGTCTCGCGCAGGTTCTCGACCTCGGCGGCGATGTCGAAGGACTCCAGGCGCTTCTGGATCGCCGTGGCGCCCATGTGACCCTCGAAGTACTTGCCGAACCAGTTCTTCATCTCCCGGTACAGCATCTCGTCGCCCATGAGGTCCTGGACCTTGAGGCTCTTGAAGGTGTCCCACACCTCCTCGAGACGGTCGATCTCGCGCTGCGCGCGGTCGCGCAGCTGCTTCATCTCCCGCTCCGCACCGTCCTTGACCTTGCGGCGCTGGTCGGCCTTGGCACCCTCGGCCTCGAGGGCCGCGAGGTCCTCCTCCAGCTTCTGCTGGCGGTCCGACAGCGACTGGTCGCGGCGCTTCTCGAGGCGCTCGCGCTCCAGGCCGACCTTGCCCTCGAGCGAGGACAGGTCGCGGTGGCGGGCGTCCTCGTCGACCGAGGTGATCATGTACGCCGCGAAGTAGATGACCTTCTCCAGGTCCTTCGGGGCGAGGTCGAGCAGGTAGCCCAGCCGCGACGGCACGCCCTTGAAGTACCAGATGTGGGTCACGGGGGCCGCGAGCTCGATGTGGCCCATCCGCTCGCGACGCACCTTGGAGCGGGTCACCTCGACGCCGCAGCGCTCGCAGATGATGCCCTTGAAGCGCACGCGCTTGTACTTGCCGCAGTAGCACTCCCAGTCCCGGGTGGGACCGAAGATCTTCTCGCAGAAGAGGCCGTCACGCTCCGGCTTGAGCGTGCGGTAGTTGATGGTCTCCGGCTTCTTGACCTCACCGTGGCTCCAGCCGCGGATGTCCTCCGCGGTGGCCAGGCCGATCTGGAGCTGGTCGAAGAAGTTCACGTCGAGCACGATGGCTGCAACCCTTCGGTAGTTCTAAGAATGTGAAGTAGGGGGGTGGAGGGGCGGTCCCGCTGGTTGAGGAGGTTGCTCTGCAACCGTCTCGAAACCACCGGGACCGCCGGGTCTCACACCTCTTCGACCGAGCTGGGCTCGCGACGGGACAGGTCGATGCCGAGCTCCTCGGCGGCGCGGAAGACGTCCTCCTCCGCGTCCCGGAGCTCGATGCTGGACCCGTCCTGGGAGAGGACCTCCACGTTCAGGCACAGCGACTGCATCTCCTTGACGAGCACCTTGAACGACTCCGGGATGCCGGAGTCGGGGATGTTCTCGCCCTTCACGATCGCCTCGTAGACCTTGACGCGTCCGGGGACGTCGTCGGACTTGATCGTCAGCAGCTCCTGCAGGGCGTAGGCGGCGCCGTAGGCCTCCATCGCCCAGACCTCCATCTCGCCGAACCGCTGGCCGCCGAACTGGGCCTTACCGCCCAGGGGCTGCTGCGTGATCATCGAGTAGGGGCCGGTGCTGCGCGCGTGGATCTTGTCGTCCACGAGGTGGTGCAGCTTGAGGATGTACATGTAGCCGACCGACACCGGGTCCGGGAACGGCTCGCCGGAACGACCGTCGAAGAGCCGGGCCTTGCCGGTCTCGTCGATCATCCGCTCGCCGTCGCGGTTGGGGTAGGTCGCACCGAGCAGGCCGGTGATCTCGTCCTCGCGGGCGCCGTCGAAGACCGGGGTCGCGACCTTGGTGCCCGGGGCGGACTTGTCGGCGTGGATCGACATCAGCCGCTCCGCCCACTCGCCCTTGTCGCCCTGGTGCAGGTCGAGGTCCCAGCCCTGCTTGGCCAGCCAGCCGAGGTGGAGCTCGAGGATCTGCCCGATGTTCATGCGTCGCGGCACGCCCAGCGGGTTGAGGATCACGTCGACCGGGGTGCCGTCCTGCATGAACGGCATGTCCTCGACGGGGAGGATCTTCGCGATGACGCCCTTGTTGCCGTGGCGCCCGGCCAGCTTGTCGCCGACCGAGATCTTCCGCTTCTGGGCGACGTAGACGCGCACCAGCTGGTTGACGCCCGGGGGCAGCTCGTCGCCGTCCTCGCGGTCGAAGACCCGGACGCCGATGACGGTGCCGGACTC
>NZ_JASBRN010000043.1 GCF_030149505.1 Nocardioides sp. | reverse complement strand
CCGGTCCGGCAAGGCCTACGCCGACTGGCTCACCGCCCGCGGCGAGGAGTTCCGAGGTGGCATCAAGGTCGCCGCCCTGGACCCCTTCCACGGCTACAAGACCGCGATCGCCGACCAGCTCGAGGACGCCGTCGCGGTCCTCGATGCCTTCCACGTCGTCAAGCTCGGCACTGCTGCGGTCGATGAGTGCCGACGCCGAGTCCAGCAAGAGACCACCGGTCACCGCGGCCGCAAGAGCGACCCGCTCTACGGCATCCAGAAGCTGCTACGGGCAGGGGCTGAGAAGCTCACCGACAAGCAGTGGACCCGACTGGAGAAGGCCATCGCCGCGCGACCCGAGGAACACCTGCAGGTCTGGATCGCCTGGTCGTGCGCCCAGCAGCTCCGAGCCGCCTACCGCCACCACGACCCCGCCGCCGGCCGCAAGATCGCCGAGAAGATCCTGACCTCGTTCCCGACCTGCCCCGTCCCCGAGATCGCCCGACTCGGCCGCACCCTGAAGCGGTGGTCCCAGGCCTTCTTGGCCTACTTCGACACCGACCGCTCCAACAACGGCGGCACCGAAGCCATCAACGGACTCATCGAACTCCACCGCCGCGTCGCCCGCGGCTTCCGCAACTACGACAACTACCGGCTACGCATGCTGCTCATCGGCGGAGGACTCGACACCCTCATCCCCACCTGAAGTACGAAGAGCCGGATGACCACGGCCCACACGACCATGCAGTAGGGGCACAGCGCGCCGATGTCGTAGAGGCTCTCCTCGACCAGCCAGGCCACGAAGACCAGGCCGAGGGTGGCACCGCCCTGCAGGCCCAGCCAGTACCACCGCGGCAGTCGCGCGCCGGTCGCGAGCACGACGCCCGAGGTGATGAGCACGGAGAACGCCACCAGTCCCATGAGCGGGTTGGGGAAGCCGAACAGCTCGGCCTGCTCGGTGCTCATGATCGAGCCGCAGCTGAGCACCGGGCTGATGCTGCACGTGGGCACGTAGCTCGGGTCCGCGACCAGCGCGATCTTCTCGACGGTGAGCGTGAAGGCGGCCACGAGCCCCACGACGCCGGTGACGGTGAGCAGCCAGCGCAGGGTGCGGTCGAAGAAGGCGGCGTAGTCGGTGCCTGGTGCGACGTCGGGCTCCTCGGCCAGGAGTGCGTCGTCGGTGGGGTGCGCGGTCACGATTCCATCCTCTCCCCGAGCACGAGCGGCGCGGGGTCGGGGCCGCAGCACCCACCGCCGCGGCAGCCGCTGCCGTCCCCGGCGTCGGGCTCGCCGTCGAGGGCAGCGGGGTCGGAGGTCCCGCCGACCTCCGGGTGTGCCGCGTGCGCCGACCCCGCGGGGCCGCAGCACGCGTCGCCGCGCCACGCGTCGAGACCCTCCCTGACCGCGACCGCGGCGATCACCAGGCCGGCCACCGGGTCGGCCCACGACCAGCCGAGGGTCGCGTTGAGCACCAGGCCGACGAGCAGGACCGCGGAGAGGTAGGTGCACAGCAGCGTCTGGGTGGAGTCGGCGACCACGGCGTTGGACCCCAGCGCCCTGCCGGTACGCCGCTGGGCCCACGACAGGAAGGGCATGACGCACAGCGAGGCGATCGCCAGGCCGATGCCGACGCGGGAGGTCTCCGGGTCGTGCCCGACGAGCAGGGCCCGGACCGACTCGAAGCCGACGTACACCGCCAGGGCGAAGAACGAGAGCGCCATCAGTCGCAGCGCCTGCCGCTCCCGCGACTCCGGGAGCCGGTGGCGGAACTGCCACAGGATGATGAGTCCGCTCGAGACCTCGACGACGGAGTCGAGGCCGAAGCCGACCAGGGCGACCGATCCGGCGACGATGCCGGCTGAGATCGCGATGACGGCCTCGACCAGGTTGTAGGCCACGGACGTGGCGGCCAGCAGCTGGGCGCGACGCCCCAGGCGGGCCCGCTCCTCCGAGGGCAGCGCGGTGGCGTGGACGTGGGCGCTCACGACCGCGCCTCCTGGGACCCGCGCACGGCGCCGTACGTCGGGCACAGCACGACCGCGTCGCCGGTCGCCGCCAGCAGCCGCTCGGCGGCGGCCAGCAGGTCGAGCACCTCGCGCTCGTGGCTCAGCGACCACACGGTCGCGCGTCCCTCGGGCCGCGAGGTGACCAGGCCGCAGTCGCGCAGGCAGGCCAGGTGCTTGGAGACGGTCGACTGGGCCAGTCCGAGGTGGCCGACCAGGTCGACGACGCGGTGCTCGCCGGTGAGCAGGTGCTGGAGGATCGTCAACCGCGAGGGTTCCGAGAGGCCCTGGAAGAGGCAGGCGGCGGCCGTGAGGGCGTCGGGCTCGACCGCCGCATGCCCGGTCTCCGCCTCGCGGCTGTTCGTAGTCATCGCCATGCGACGATGAAAGCACTATATGGCGTTGACGTCAACGTCCCGGCTGCCCATGCAACGAGGCCCCCGACCCGGGATCACCGGGTCGGAGCCTCGTCGTGGTCGACGCGCGGGCGCCGGCCGTGCCGTCGCCGGGATCGGGCGACGGGACCTCTGGGTGGTGGGGCGTCAGGCCGCCGACGACTCCTCGAGCACGGGGTAGTCGGTGTAGCCCTCGGCGCCGCCGCCGTAGAAGGTGCTCGGGTCGGCCTCGTTGAGCTCGGCACCCTGGCGCCAGCGCTCGGCGAGGTCGGGGTTGGCGAGGAACGGGCGGCCCACGGCGACCAGGTCCGCGAGGTCCTCGGTGATGAGCTCCTGGACCTCCTCGAAGGTGGTCGGGCTGGCGAAGCCGGAGTTGAGGATCGCCGGTCCGCCGAAGCGGCGGCGCAGGTCCTGGGTCAGCTCGCCGCGCGGGTCGGCCAGGATCGAGAGGTAGGCCAGGCCGAGGTCCTTGATGCCGTCGACCAGGGTCTCGTACGTCGCGCGGGTGTCCGCGGCGTCCTCCTCGAGCACGCCCTGGATGTTGTGCGCGGGGCTGATCCGGATGCCGACCTTCTCGGCGCCGATCGCCTCGGCCACCGCGCGGGTCACCTCGACGGTGAGGCGGGCGCGGGCCTCGGGCGAGCCGCCGTAGGAGTCGGTGCGGGTGTTGCTGACCGGGGAGAGGAACTGGTGCAGCAGGTAGCCGTTGGCGGAGTGGACCTCGACACCGTCAACTCCGGCGGCCACGGCCTGCTTCGCGGCGTGGACGAACTCCTCGACGATCCCGGGGATCTCGTCGGTGCCCAGGGCGCGCGGCTCCGGGTGCGGGAAGGAGCCGCCGGCGGTGATCATCTCGCCCGGCGCGGCGATCGCGCTGGGGGCGACCGACTCCAGGCCGCCCGTGTTGTCGGGGTGCGCGACGCGGCCGGCGTGCATGAGCTGTACGACGATCCGGCCGCCCTCGGCGTGGACCGCCTCGGCGGTGCGCCGCCAGCCGGCGACCTGCTCGTCGGAGTGGATGCCGGGCGTGCCGAGGTAGCCCTGGCCGACCGCGCTGGGCTGGGTGCCCTCGCTGATGATCAGACCGGCGCCGGCGCGCTGGGCGTAGTAGCGGGCGTTGAGCTCGGTGGGGACGGTCTCGGGCGAGCGGTTGCGCGTCAGCGGGGCCATCACGAACCGCTGCGGCAGCTCCCAGGAGCCGACCTTGACGGACTGGAACACGGCGGAGTTGCTGTTGTCGCTCATGGTGGGTGGAACGTTCCAAGGGGGGTGGAACCTTCCGGGTCCGGGCCGAGACGAGGCTCACGCCACGCCGGGTGAGGTGCCCGGGCGCCTAGTGTCGTGCGGGTGAGCGAGTCGACCTCCCCCTCGTACGTCGCGGCCGGGACCGTCGCCCAGATCTGGCGCTTCCCCGTGAAGTCGATGAGCGGCGAGCAGCTGCAGGAGTCCGTGGTCGGCCCCCGCGGGCTGCTCGCCGACCGGATGTGGGCGGTGCGCGACCTCGAGCTGGACGCGGTCACGACCGCCCGCCGGTTGCCCGGGCTGCTGCGGTGCACCGCCCGTTTCGAGGCCGAGCCGCCCCCGGGCGTCGGGCCGGGCGACGTCGCGCACGTCGTCGTCACGCTGCCCGACGGCACCGAGGTGAGCAGCCGCGACGGTGCCCGCCTCGACGCCGCGCTCTCGGACCTCGTCGACACCCGCGTCACCCTCGTGCCGCTGCCGCCGCTGCACGACAAGGCGGCCTACCGCGGGGTGCTGGCCTCGCAGAAGGACCTCAGGAAGCAGTTCGGCGTCGCTGACGGCGAGCCGCTGCCGGACCTGTCGATGTTCCCCGTGCGCAAGCTCGCCGAGCTCGCGGTCTACGCGACCCCGGTCGGCACCTTCGCCGACGCCTACCCCGTCCACGTCCTCACCACCTCCAGCCTGCGGACGATCGCGGAGCACGCGGGCGCCGCCGAGGTCGACGTACGCCGCTTCCGACCCTCCCTGCTCGTCGACGGTGCCCCCGCGGGGCTGGTCGAGCAGGCCTGGGTCGGTGGGACGCTGCGGGTCGGGGAGGTGGAGCTGCGCGCGGAGATCCCGACCGTCCGGTGCACGGTGCCGCTGCGCGAGCACGCCGGCGGGCTCCCCGCCGACCCCGCCGTGGCCAAGGCGGTGTCCCGGGTCGGTGACCGGTGCCTGGGGGTCTATGCCGAGACGACCCGAGCCGGAGTCGTCCGGGTCGGCGACCCCGTGTCAGTCGCGGCGGCCGCCTTGACCGGCGCGGTGGCGGCCTCGGTGGGCCGGGTTGCCGAGCGGTTGAAGCGGGGGGCGCTGCGCACCGGCAACCGGTTCATGCCGCGCTGAGCCGTCGCCCGCCCACCGGCCTCGCGAGGACCTAGGGTCCCGGCATGGCCAACGACCCCGCCCCGGTCCCACCCGCCGCCGCCGACGCCCCGCCCACCGTCGCGGCCTGGCACGCGCTCGCCGCCGCCCGCGACCCCGCCGGGCTCGAGGCGCTGCTGCACGAGGACTGTGTTTTCCGCTCGCCCGCGGTCCACACCCCGCAGGTCGGCAAGGCCCTCACCACGGCGTACCTCTCCGCGGCGCTCGTCGTCCTCGGCCCGACCCTGACCTACCGGCGCGAGTGGTACGCCGAGGACTCGGCGGTCCTGCAGTTCGCCGCGGACCTCGACGGGATCGCCGTCGACGGGGTGGACATGCTGACCTGGGGCGAGGACGGGCGGATCACCGAGTTCGCGGTGATGGTGCGGCCGTTCAAGGGGCTCACGGCGCTGATGGAGCGGATGGCAGCGGAGCTGTCGCGGGGTTGAGGGGTCGGGTGGGGCGAGCGGCCACCACCTACCGGTGCCGCGGCGGTGCCACGCGCCGGCCGGAGGCGCCCCCTTCGTCGCTACCAGGCCGCTCGCTCACTGGTGGACTATCAGTGGGTCAGCGGTCCTGGATGGTCGTTGATGCACCCCTGGTCCCTGCCGGACCACTGCCATGCTCGCTTGACCTGGTCGTGAGGTCCGGGACGAGTTCTGCAGGGTCCGGTGGGCCAGGACGCACAGACCGGCTACAGGGCTATGCGCCGGTGAGCGCCGATCAGTGAGCGACCGGCTGTTGCGTCCCGGACCACCGGGTGGCTTCCAACTGCTGCAACAGTCAGGAACCGACATGAGTGTCACCTCAACCGATGCCGGGACGCGAGTCCAGGGGCGGGTATGTGCAGGGATTGATTGGGCCAAGGACGATCACGTCGTGTGTGTCTTGGGTCCCGACGGGGCCGTGGTCGACCGCTTCAGCATCGGTCACACCAGCGCTGGGTTGAAGCAGCTACTGATCCGGTTGCTGGCTGCCGGGGCCGGTGAGGTCGGCATCGAGCGTGGCGATGGACCGGTGGTCGAGGCGCTCCTCGCGGCCGGGCTTCAGGTGTTCGTGGTCGTGCCGAGCCAGGTCAAAAATCTCCGTGCGCGGTACGGGTCGGCGGGCAACAAGGATGACCGTTTCGACGCCTACGTACTCGCGGACGTGATCCGGACCGACCACCGGCGTCTGACGCCGTTGGTCAGGTCCAGCCCGGCCACGGTGGCGTTGCGTGCCACGGTGCGGGCCCGGCGCGACCTGGTCGCACACCGGATCGCGGTAGGCAACCAGTTGCGGTCACATCTGCAGCTGGTCTTCCCAGCTGCGGCCGGGCTGTTCTCGAGCATCGACACTCAGACCAGCTTGGCGTTCCTGGAGCGGTTCACCACCCAAGTTCAGGCTGACTGGTTGACCCCGGCGCGGTTCAAGGCCTGGTTGAGCAGGTCGGGATACACAGGGTCCACCAGTGCCGAGGAGTTCCACCGGCGGTTGGTTTCGGCACCTCGTGGTGATAGCTCAGCGGCCGCGTCCACCTATGCAGTCATCACGTTGGGACATGTCGCGGTCCTGCGGACCCTCAAGGCGCAGATCGCGGCTTTGGCCGAGTCGATCGCTGACCAGTTCGCCGATCACCCCGACGCCCCCGTCTTTGATTCCCTGCCCCGCTCCGGCACGGTGCGCGCGGCTCGCTTGCTGGCCGAGATCGGCGACGCACGCGGACTGTTCCCGACCGCTGATTCTTTGGCTTGCCTGGCGGGGGTAGCGCCATCAACACGCCAATCGGGCAAGGTCAGGACCGTCACGTTCCGCTGGGGCGCGCACCGAGAACTGCGCGATGCGATCTGCGACTTCGCCGGCGACAGCCGCCATGCCAACGCCTGGGCGGCAGACCTCTACGACAGGGCACGCGCGCGCGGACACGACCATCCCCACGCCGTGCGGATCCTGGCCCGAGCCTGGGTTGACATCATCTGGCGCTGCTGGCAAGACGGCGTGGCCTACGACCCCGGCCGGCACCTAGCGCTCCAACGCGTCCTCGCCCACGACCTCGCCGCATGAGAGACCACCCTGGTTGACACAGGGCAACTCGTCCCTCACGAGCGACCCGCCAGACCCAACCACGCTCCTCCGGGGGCGCCTCCGGCCGACCCGCGTCACCGCGGCTCGTCCCCGTCCGGCCGTGGCCGCGCGCCCCACCCTCCGGTGGCTCGTGGGGTGTGGCCGAACGGGCAGGTCTTTCCGGAAACGTGCGCCGGTGCGACGAGCGAGGGGTCAGCTGGGGAGGTCGACGTTGTGGCGGTGGAGCCAGCGGACGAGCTGGCGGGCGCCGTTCTCGGTGGGCATGACGCCGTGGACGAGGGTCGGCGGGAGGCCGGAGCTGGCCGGCCAGACGTGCCGGACCCAGGCGCCCTGGGTGGTGAGGCCGAGACCCTCCTCCTGGCCGGGGTGGTCGGGGTCGGGCTCGAGGGTGACCAGCCAGAAGCGCGTGTCCTCGGCCTCGGCGCGGCGGCCGCGGAGCCAGCCCGTCGCGACCTTGGCGGTGGTGCCCGCGTGGGTCTGCACGCCGCGGGCGCGGACGAGCTCGGCGATGCGGGCCGGGTCCTGGACCAGGGCCACGGCGGCGACGTCCTGGTCGGCGGCGATCGCGCGGGCCTCGCGGCGGGCGTCGGGGGTCGCGCCCTCGCAGGCCGCGCACCAGTCGGCGGTCGGGACGCCGCGGCGGAAGCCGCGGTGGGCCGCGCAGAAGGCGGCACCGTCCTCGGCGCACCTCGCCAACACCGACCCGCGGCAGCGCGAGCCGTTGCTGAGGAAGAGCTCGCAGCGTCCGGTCATACCTCCATGATCGGCCGGAGTCGGCCCTGGTGGAACGGCCCGGGGCTTCTGTTACCGAGCGGTGGAGGAGTGGACCAGACCAGCAGCCCGCCCGCTCGTCCGCCTGCCCGCCCGCGCCGGCCACCGTCTCCCGCGCGGGGCTCAGTGCGCGGCGAGGTGGCCCTGCCGGCGGCGTACCGGGTCCGACAGCCAGGTACGCCGGGCCAGCACCAGCCAGCAGAGGACCGCGAGGCCGGACAGCAGCGCGGGCAGGACGTGCCCCAGGAGCGTGGAGGCGACGGTGGAGGAGACGAAGGCGACCAGGTTGAGCAGCACGTCGTAGACCGGCGCTACGAAGAGCCGGTTGGCCACGTGGGCGACGGCGATGAGCACCCCACAGCCGAAGGTGACCGAGAGCAGCAGGTTGACCATGCGGTCCATCCTCGCGCGGTGGGGGTGGCCCCGCGGCGCCGCCCCGAGCACCGGATGGGGACCGCGCCGGGGGCAAAGTCGGCCACACTGGTGAGGTGATCGACCACCTGACCCGTCGCGGGTACGCCGCGCTGGGCTCGCGCTACCCCGTCGCGGTGGTCGGCGTGACGGTGGCGGAGTCGGTCGGGATCGCGGTCATCTCGGTGGCGATCATCGCCACCTTCTACCGGCCCGACCTGGCGGCGGTGGCCGCTGTCGCCGGAGTCGGTGCGGTCATGACGGCCTGCTCCGTCGTGCTCTCGGCGTGGCGGGCGCGCGACGAGCGGCGCCAGCTGGGGGAGTGGATCCGGCGCAGCCACCCGACCCCGCGGGAGACCGCGCAGGCGTGGGAGGTCGTGACGACGCTGACCCTGGAGCAGTACCGCCGCTCCTCGGCCGTCGTCGTGCTGCTCTCCGTCGTCCCCACGGGTCTCGCGGCGGCGGCCTGGTGGGACATCGGCTGGGGCGGCCTCGCGGCGGTGCTGCTGGCGGGCATGATCCCGGGGCTCTACGCGACGGTGCTGTCCTACTCCATCGGCGAGCGGCTGCTGCTGCCCGTGGTCGAGCACGTCGCGTCCTCGCTGCCCGACGACTTCACGTTCTCCCCGCGCGGCCTGCCGCTGCGCAAGCGGCTGATGCTCGCGGTCCCGGCGTACACCACCACCTCGGCGGTGCTCGTCGGCGGCCTCGTGGGCCTCGGGGCCGACGACGGCTCGCCCTCGGGCCGGCTGGCGCTGACCGTCGGGGTGTCGATGGCGATCGGCCTCTTCATGTCCTTCGAGCTCACGGGGCTGCTGGCCGGCAGCATCACCCGGCCGCTGCTCGACGTGCGGACCCAGCTCGCGCGCGTGCGCGACGGCGACCTGACCGCCCGCACCCCCGTGCTCAGCAACGACGAGCTCGGCGAGCTGGCCCGCGACTTCAACACGATGGCCCGCGACCTGGCCGAGCGCGAGGAGCTGCGCGAGCACTTCGGCACCTACGTCGACCGCGAGATCGTCCGGCTGATCCTGGCGGGGGAGGTCCCGCAGGAGGGCTTCGAGGTCGAGGTGTCGGTGCTGTTCGTCGACGTCCGCGGCTTCACGAGGTACGCCGAGAGGCGGCCCGCGCCCGAGGTCGTCGAGACCCTCAACGGGCTGTTCGCCGAGATGGTGCCGGTCGTGGAGGCCTACGGCGGCCACGTCGACAAGTTCATCGGCGACGGGCTGATGGCCGTCTTCGGCGCCCCTGCCCCGCAGCCCGACCACGCCGACCGCGCCCTCGACGCCGCCCGGATGATCCTCGACGCGGTGCACCTGGGCTCGACCGGGCTGCGGGTCGCCGCCGGCATCAACTCCGGCCCGGTCGTCGCCGGCCCGATCGGCGGGGCCGGCCGGCTGAACTTCTCGGTCATCGGCGACGTCGTCAACGTCGCGGCCCGGGTCGAGGCCGCCACCCGCGACACGGGCGACGACGTGCTGCTCACCGCCGCCACCCGCGACCTGCTCACCCGTCCGCACGCCCTCGTCTCGCGCGGGGAGCTGGCGCTGAAGGGCAAGTCGCAGCCGGTCGAGGTGCTGGCGCCGGTCTCGACGGTCGAGCGCGACCTGGTCGCCGAGGCCAGCACGGTCTGACAAGGGTCCCTGTCCGATCGGTGGACCCACCCGACCAACCCCTGGTGATCGGAGTCACAGCGATCTAGGTTCGAGGGCACGCACCCGGCGTACGCCGGTGACAGCGATCGACACCGAGGAGGACGCGTGCCCGAGCGGGAGACCTACGACTACGTGGTGGTGGGGGCCGGCAGTGCCGGTGCCGTGGTGGCCGCCCGGCTCACCGAGAGCCCGCGCACCCGGGTGCTGCTGCTGGAGGCCGGTCCGCCGGCCAACGCCGACGAGGTGACGGTCCCCGCGGCCTTCGCCAACCTCTTCCGCACCAAGTGGGACTGGAACTACCACACCACCGAGCAGAAGCAGCTCGAGGGACGTCGCACGCACTGGCCGCGGATGAAGGCCCTCGGCGGCTGCTCGTCGATGAACGCGATGATCTACATCCGCGGCAACCGGCACGACTTCGACACCTGGCGCGACGACTACGGCGCGACCGGTTGGGGCTACGAGGACGTGCTGCCCTACTTCGTCCGCTCCGAGGGCAACACCCGCCTCGGCGGGCCGTACCACGGCCAGGACGGCCCGCTCCACGTGGAGGACCGCGGCTACACCCACCCGCTCACCAGCATGTGGGTCGAGTCGGCGGTCGCGTCCGGCTTCAAGCCCACCGACGACTTCAACGGCGCCGAGCAGGAGGGCGCCGGGCTCTACCAGGTCACGTGCAAGAAGGGTCGTCGCTGGTCGACGGCCAAGGCCTACCTCGAGCCGGCGATGTCGCGCCCCAACCTCACGGTCCACACGGGCGCGCTGGCGCACAGGGTCGTCGTGGAGGGGGGCCGCGCGACGGGAGTGGAGTACGAGCTCGAGGGCACCCGCCGCACGGCGTTTGTCGAGGCGGAGGTCGTCCTGAGCGGCGGGGCCGTCAACAGTCCGCAGCTGCTCATGCTGTCGGGCATCGGTCCCGGCGAGCACCTGCGCGAGGTCGGGGTGGACGTCATCGTCGACCTGCCGACCGTCGGGGCCAACCTGCACGACCACCCGGCGCTGCCGATGGTCTTCCGCACCCGCGACATCGGGGACCTGCTCGACCACAACAACCTGGTGCAGTTCCTGCGGGCCAAGACCCGCGGCACCGGTCCGCTGACGTCCAACGTCGGCGAGGGCGGCGGGTTCTTCAAGACCCGCAACGAGCTGCCCGCCCCCGACCTGCAGGTGCACGTCGCGCCGAGCGCCTTCTATGCGAACGGCCTGCACGAGGCGACCGCCCGCTGCGTGACCGTGGCCCCGACGTTGGTGCACGTCGCCAGCCGCGGCTCGGTGCGACTTCGCGGCACCGACCCGCGCTGGCACCCCGAGATCGACGCCGGCTACTACGACGACCAGGTCGACCTCGACGCGATGGTCGCCGGCATGCGGCGCTTGCTCGACACCGTGCACAGCGGCCCGCTGGCCAAGCACGTCGAGGACGGTCTGCTGCCGACGATGCGCGGCTGGGGCGTCGACCCCACCGACGCCCAGCTCGAGGCGCACCTGCGCGCGGAGACCCAGACGCTCTACCACCCCGTCGGCACGTGCGCGATGGGCTCCGACGAGCGCGCCGTCGTCGACCCCGAGCTCAAGGTGCGCGGCGTCGAGGGGCTGCGGGTCGCCGACGCCTCCGTGATGCCGATGGTCACCCGCGGCAACACCAACGCCCCCTCCATCATGATCGGCGAGAAGGCCGCCGACCTCCTGCGCGGAAGGACCGCCCGATGACCCAGCTCGACGACCGCCCCACCAGCACCGACACCTTCACCTCGCTCAACCCCGCGACCGGCGAGGTCGTCGGCACCTACCCGGTCCACACCGCCGCCGACGTCGACGCCGCGGTCGCACGAGCGCGCGCGTCCGCGTCGTGGTGGGAGGGGCTGGGCTTCGAGGGCCGCAAGGAGGTGCTCGACCAGTGGCGCGGCGTGCTCGCCCGCCGTGTCGCCGTCCTGGTCGACGTCGTGCACCGCGAGACCGGCAAGCCGCACGGTGACGCCCAGCTCGAGGCGGCGCTCGCCATCGACCACCTCGCATGGATCGCCTCGCACGCCAAGAAGGTGCTCGGCCCCAAGAAGGTCTTCGCCGGGCTGCTGCTGGCCAACCAGGCGGCTTCCGTGGAGTACCGCCCGCTCGGTGTCGTCGGCGTCATCGGTCCCTGGAACTACCCCGTCTTCACGCCGATGGGCTCGATCGCCTACGCCCTCGGCGCCGGCAACACCGTGGTGTTCAAGCCCAGCGAGCTCACCCCCGGCGTCGGTCACTGGCTGGCCGACAGCCTGCGCGAGGTCGTGCCCGACCACGACCTGCTCCAGGTCGTCACCGGCAACGGCTCGACCGGCGCCGCGCTGTGCCGCGCCGACGTCGACAAGGTCGCCTTCACCGGCTCCACCGCCACCGGCAAGCGCGTCATGGCGGCCTGTGCCGAGCGGCTCGTGCCCGTCGTGATCGAGGCCGGCGGCAAGGACGCGATGCTCGTCGACGAGGACGCCGACATCGAGGCCGCCGCCGACGCGGCTGCGTGGGGTGCGTTCTCCAACGCCGGCCAGACCTGCACCGGCATCGAGCGGGTCTACGTCCACGACAAGGTGCACGACGCCTTCCTCGACGCACTGACCCGCCGCGCGCGCGAGGTGCGCTCGGGCCACGACCCGGCCGCGAGCTACGGCCCGATGACCATGCCCTCCCAGCTCGACGTCGTACGCCGCCACGTCGACGACGCGATCGCCAAGGGCGGCCGCGCGGTGGTCGGCGGGCCGGAGGCGGTCGGTGACCGGTTCGTCCAGCCCACCGTGCTCGTCGACGTGCCCGAGGACTCCGAAGCCGTGTGCGAGGAGACCTTCGGCCCGACCGTGGTGGTCAACCGCGTGCGGTCGATGGACGAGGCGATCGAGCGGGTCAACGTCGGGAAGTACGGCCTGGGCTCCTCGGTCTTCTCCGCCTCCCGCGGCGAGGAGATCGCCCGCCGGCTCCGCACGGGCATGACCGCGATCAACTCGGTCATCTCCTTCGCCGCCGTCCCCGGCCTGCCCTTCGGCGGCGTCGGTGACTCCGGGTTCGGCCGGATCCACGGCCCCGACGGGCTGCGGGAGTTCTGCTACGCCAAGGCGGTCACGCGCACGCGCTTCAAGGCCCCGCTCAACCTCACCACCTTCGAGCGGACCGCCGAGCAGGACGCGCAGGTCGCCACCCTCCTCACCGTGCTGCACGGGCGGGCCACCCAGCTGCCCAAGCGGCCGTTGCGGGTGCGGAGGCACAAGAACCTCTGAGCGTTGTCGGGCTCCTGGGCCGAGCGGGCAGGACTTTCGCGAGTCCTGCCCGCTCGACGCGTCCGGGGGTCGGCGTGGCCGGGTTTGTCGGCTCCCCGACAGACCCGGAAGTGCGACGACAGAACTTCGTCGTGGGACTTCCGGGTCCTGACGTCACCCGACGGATCTTGTGTCGGCGCCGCTGAGTGGGTGTGGTCCGCGGGTTCGTCGGCTCCCCGACAAACCCGGCCACGCGACGACAGAACTTCGTCGTGGGACTTCCGGGTCCTGACGTCACCCGACAAATCTCGCGGAGCTGGCGGCCACCCGGCCCGGACCGGCCCGCCCCGCGCCGGCCCTGGCAGAGTCGCCGGCATGACTGCCGGTGAGGGGACCAGCCCGCTGACGACGTACGACGTGGGGCGCGTGCGCGCGTGGTTCCCCGGGATCCGGGAGGAGCTGGCCCGCTTCGACTCGCCCGGCGGCTCGCTCGTCGCGGGGCAGGTGGCCGACGCGGTGCACGCCGCCATGACCTCCGGGCTCAACCAGCGCGGGACCCTCCACGAGCACGAGCGGGCAGCCGAATCCGTGGTGCAGGAGTGCCGTGCCGCCCTCGGCGACCTGCTCGGCACCGACCCGACCGGCGTGGTGCTCGGACGCTCCGCGACGGCCCTGGTCATGCAGCTCGCCGCGACCCTGGCCCGGGGCTGGGGTCCGGGCGACGAGGTCGTGGTGTGCCGGCTCGACCACGACAGCAACATCCGACCGTGGGTGATCGCCGCCGAGCGCGCGGGCGCCACCGTGCGGTGGCTGGGGATCGACCCGGTCACCGCTGAGGTCGACGACGTCGAGCCCCTGCTCACCGACCGCACCCGGCTGGTGGCCGTCACCGGCGCCTCGAACCTGGTCGGCACCCGACCCGACGTCGCGGCGATCGCCGCCGCGGCCCACGCGGTCGGTGCGCTCGTGCACGTCGACGCCGTGCACCTGACCCCCCACGCCCCCGTCGACCGGCCCGCGCTGGGCGCGGACCTGATCACCTGCTCGCCGTACAAGTTCTTCGGACCGCACCTCGGCGCCCTGGCCGCGGACCCGGCGCTGCTCGAGACCCTGCGCCCCGACAAGCTGCTGCCGTCCTCTGACGCTGTGCCCGAGCGGTTCGAGCTCGGCACGCTGCCCTACGAGCTGCTCGCCGGCACGACCGCCGCCGTCGACGTGATCGCCGACCTGGTGCCGACCAGCGGATCGCGCCGGGAGCGGGTGGTCGCGTCGATGACCGCGCTGGCGGCGTACGAGGCGGGGCTGCTGGCGCACCTGCTCGACGGGCTCGCCGCGCTGCCGCACGTGACGGTGCACGGGTCGCCGGCCAAGCGAACGCCGACGGTGCTGCTCACCGTCGCGGGTGTCGCGAACGCCCAGGTCAGCGAGGACCTGGCCGAGCACGGCGTCGTCGCGCCGCACTCCTCGTTCTACGCGCTGGAGGCCTCGCGGGCGCTCGGCCTCGGGGACGCCGGCGGGGTGCGGGTCGGGCTCGCGGCGTACACCACCCGCGACGAGGTCGACCGCCTCCTCGCCGGGCTCGCCTCCCTGGACTGACCGCGTGTGGCCGAGCGGGCAGGTCTTTCGTACGACGCGCATGCAATGTCCTGCCCGTTCGACCGTAGGGGGGTCGAGTGGGTAGCACTTTCCCCAAAGTCCTGCCCGCTCGGCCGTGACGTGGGTCGAGCGGGCAGCTCTTCCAGCAAAGTCCTGCCCGCTCGGCCCCCTGCAGTCGGGCGCGAACCGGCGCATGTTTCCGTACACGCGTACGGAAAGACGTGCCAGTTCGGCGACTCCAGGGTCGAACCGGCTCATGTTTCCGGAAGAACGCGCCGGCTCGGCGGAGCACGTTCAGCGGCGGGGGAAGGTGAAGACCGTGTGCACCCCGGGGCTGAAGGCGACGTGGTCCGGGGGCCGCTCGGCGAGGCCCGGGAACCCGGCGACCGCCAGGAGTGAGTCGTCGAGGGAGACCAGCCGGGCGTCGTGCAGCGGCCACGGGTCGTGGGCGTTGCGGACGTAGAACCGCTGCCGGGCGACGGTGGTGTGCAGGGCCCAGCGGGCGGTGAGGAAGACGTCGAGCGGGGTGGGGGCGCGGCGCTCGCCGACCTCCAGCTCGATCCGGGTGGCGGCCGGTCCGCCGGGCGGCGCGGGCCAGCGCACCGTGGAGGCCCAGGTGTGCCGGGTGCCGCCGGCGACGGGGCGGTGGGTGTGCCGCATCCGGGCCCAGCGGTACGGCGTGCCGAACCCGAGGCGCGCAGCAGCGGTCACGACGAGCCGGTCGCAGTCGAGGCTGCGGAAGACCACGCCCCGGCGGCCCTGCTCGTCGATGGAGTAGACCCGGACGTTCGTCTCCAGGAACGTGCCCAGCCACGGGATCGCCGGGCCGCGGCCGAGCCCGGCGTCGACCATGGTGAACGGCACCAGCCCGACGTACGTGCGGCCGTCGATCGTGTCGGGCCGCACCCCGCGCGGCAGCAGCGGCGCGACCTGCTCGGGGTCGACCGCCCAGTGCACGAAGCCGACGTCGCGCCAGTCCTGCGACATCAGCACCCGCCCGGGCAGCGGGGGCGGCCGGTCGTCGGGGCGCCTCATGCGGGGGTGGGGGCAGGGACGGGACAGGGGGAGGGGGTCAGCGGCACGCCGGCTCAGCCCTCGCCACGGATCAGTCGCAGCCGCTCGGGCTGGGGGCGCTGGTGGCCGAGCTCGCCGCCGATGCGGCCGCCGTAGGGACGGCCGTGGTCGGCGTACTCCTCCCGGGCGAAGACCAGGCAGTGCTCGCCCAGCTCCAACCGGGCACCGGTGCGCAGCAGGCCCTGGTGGACGCGGGCGCCGTGCACGCGGACCTCGCCGTCGACGGCCTCGGCCACGAACTCGTCGTCGTCGTCGTGCACGACCACGCAGTGGTGCGGCTCGAGCCCGGCCAGCCGGATGTGGCAGTCCTCGGCGGAGCCGATGAGGAAGGAGTCGCCGCAGTCGCCGGCGAGGGAGTAGATCGTGCGGCGCGCGTCGGGTCCGGCGAGGTCGGGTACGACGACGAGGCGCGGGCTCCCGGCGCGGGCCGGGTCGTGGGTGCCGGCGACGTGGCGGGGCCGGGCGCCGAAGGTCGGCAGGAGCGGCGACAGCGTCGGCGGCGGAGCCGAGAGGAGGCTGGGCAGGACCGGGTCGCGACCCTGGGCGCGGGCCTGCGCGGCGGTCCACAGCCCACGGAGGCTGCCGACGCGCAGGTGGCGCGAGCGGGTCAGGCGGCGCTGCCACCAGGGGGCGCGCACGTCGCCGAGCCGCACCAGCGTGGAACGGCCGTCGGTGACCCGGACCTCGAGGCGGCGGGCGGCGAGCTCGTCGGCGACGTACCGCACGGCCGCGGCGTCACCGGCGCCTGCGAAGGCACCAGGGTCGTCGATGTGGAGGGTGAGCACCTGGCCGCTGCCGGTCAGGTGCCCGTCGATGCGCTGGCCGTCGGCGTCCTCCACGCGGAAGCAGAGGTCGGCCTCGACCGAGGTCCTCACGACCGGTCCGTGGTGCCGCGCGTCGTGACGTCGGAGGTGGTGACGGCGATGGTGCCGGAGAGCTTCCAGGTGGCGCGCGGCGAGGTCGGGCCGGTGTCGCGCGGGACCTCCACGACGACGTCGTCGAGGTGGTAGCGGATCTCGGCCTCGCGGCCGGTCAGGAAGTCCCACATCTTGCGGTCGAGCGCGGTCCAGTCGACGACGTCCTCGTCGGGGGTGCCGTCGATGGACTGCCGGTCGATGTGGATCTGGGGTGCCTGGGTCATGACTGCCTCCGGAGGTTGATATCTCAACAGTTTGTTGAGATCAGTTACTCCACCATGAACCCGTTGTTGAGGTGCTGCCTCACATCCAGGGGTGAGGACCTGCCCGGGTCGGTCGCGGGTACGTCGAACGGGCAGTTCCTCGTCAAGGTCCTGCCCGCGCGGCGTCCACCGTGGTGGCCGAGCGGGCAGTTCTTCGCGAAAGTCCTGCCCGCTCGGCCCCTCGTGACGGTCAGCCCTCGAGCAGGGCCTCCATCTCGGCGATCTCGGCCTCCTGGGCCTCGATGATCTCCTCGGCGAGCGCGACGGCCTCGTCGTACTCGCCCTCGGCGACCTCGACCTCGGCCATCTCCACGGCGCCCTCGTGGTGCTCGATCATCATCGAGAGCCACATCTGCTCGAACGCCGAACCCTCGGCGGCCTCGAGGTCGGCCATGTCCTCGGCGCTCATCATCCCGGACATGCCGTCCATGTCGTCCATGTCGCCGTGGTCCATGCCCGACATGTCGTCCGAGCCCGTGCCGCCCATGTCCCCGAGGTCGGGCACCGGCTGGTCCCACTCCTCGAGCCAGGCGGTCATCTGCTCGATCTCCGGGGCCTGGGCGGCCTCGATGCGCTCCATCAGGTCCGCGGTCTCGGGCGAGACGTCGCGGCCGTCGGCCATGTCGACCATCACCAGCGCCTGGGCGTGGTGCGGGATCATCTGCGAGGCGAAGTCGACGTCCGCCTGGTTGAACTCGGCGTCCGCCGGGATGTCGGCGGCGGTGCCGGTGTCGTCGTCGCCACCGCAGGCGGTGAGCAGGAGCGGGGAGCCCAGCGCCAGGGCCAGGGCGGCGAAACGGGTGCGTGCGTGCATGGTGGTTCCTCTCGTCGTGCGGTCTGGGGTGCGGTCGCGCTGCGCGTGCCGGTGCACGCGCAGGGGGCCGCTCAGCAGCGCAGGACGGACAGGGCGTGCAGGTCGGGTGGTCGCGCCGGCACCGCGGTGCCGGGTCCCACGTGCTCGGACCGGGGCGCGGGCAGGAGCCGCGAGCGCGTCGACCACGGGCTGCCGAGCAGCACCAGGCCCACGACGGCCAGCAGGACCGCCAGGCACAGGGCCAGGAGGGCCTCGGAGACCTCCAGGGAGAGGGGGCCGGCCGTCTCGACGACCCGGGACGCGGGTCCCTCGGCGGTGGCCGGCGCCGGCTCGGACGCGTGGCCCGGCCCGTGCATCGCCCCGTGCGTCGAGCCGCCCACCGTCCCGGTCGCGGGGTCGTGCGGCGCGGTGAGGCTGCTGCCGCCGGACGCGTGGTCGGTGTGGGCGCCCGCGGCGTGCGCGCTGTGCGTGCCGACGCCGTGCATCACCAGCAGCCCGAGCAGGGCTGCTGCCAGGGCGAGGACGCGTCGGGTCACGCCCCCAATTGAACCCCGCGGGGCAAGGACCTCCGCAGCACCGGAGGGCCTCCCGGCCGTCCGGTGCTGCGGGCGGGTCAGCCGCGGGCGCCGTACAGCAGGTCGGCGTAGTCGGGGTGCTTGTCGATCCAGCCCTTGATGAAGGGGCAGGTGGCGATGACCTTGCGCGGGCCCAGGGGCTCCTCGCCGGCCTGCACCGCGTCGAGCGCCCCGCGGGCGAGCGCGGAGCCCACGCCCTTGCCCTCGAAGGCGGGGTCGACCTCGGTGTGGGTGAAGACGATCAGCCCCTCGGCCAGCTGGTACTCCGCGAAGCCGGCGAGGTCGCCGTCGAGGTGGGCCTCGAAGCGGCTCTGGTCGGGGGCGTGCGAGACGGCGACGTCGCTCATGCCGCCCACGCTACCCAGCGGGGCCGCGCTCGACGCGTGCCCTGGGCAGCCGGCCGTCGTTGACCCGGGCATGCGTCGTACGCCGCCCGGCACCGCCCTGCTCGCCCTGGCCGCCGTGCCCCTGCTGGCGTCCGCGCTCGCCCACGCGCCGGTGCAGGCGGCCGAGCGCGAGGACGCGACCTGGACCGAGGTGTACTTCCGGACCCCGGACGGCACGACGCTGCACGCCGACGTCCTGCGTCCCGCGGGTCTGGCTGACGACGTGGCGACCCCGGTCGTGCTCACGGTCAGCCCCTACACCAGCCACTCCGGCGGCGCCTCCGAGCCGGACCTCATGGCCGAACCGCCGAGCGAGCGGTTCTACGACTTCCTCGACCTCACGGGGGCCCTCGACGAGGGCTACACCTACGTGATGGTCGACCTTCCCGGCACCGGCGGCAGCGGCGGCTGCAACGACTGGGGCGGGCCGGCCGAGCAGGGCGCGGTCGAGGCCGCGGTCGAGTGGGCCGCCGACCAGCCGTGGTCGACCGGCAGGGTCGCCCTCCTCGGCAAGTCGTACGACGCGTGGACCGGTCTCATGGGCGTCTCGCGGCGCCCCGAGGGGCTCGCCGCGGTGGTCGCGATGGAGCCGGTCTTCTCCGGCTACTCCTACCTCTACAACCGCGGGGTGCGCTTCGCCAACTCCGTCGGCACCCCGGTGGTCTTCCAGGCCAACGACCTGTTCCCGGGCTCGCTGGCCGACTCCCCGGACTACCAGCTCACCGGCGCTCCCCTCACCCCCTGCCACGCGCTCAACATCCTCCAGCAGCAGGACGACGTGGAGGAGTCGTCGTTCTGGGCCGAGCGCGACCTCGTGCAGACCTCCCGCGGGTCGCGGCTGCCGGTGCTGCTGACCCAGGGCTTCCTGGAGACCAACACCAAGCCCGACCGCGCCTTCGACTACTGGTCGGGGCTGCGCGGGTCGCACAACATCGGCTGGTTCGGCCAGTTCGACCACGTGCGCGGCTGGGAGACCGACCCCGAGGGGCGTCCCCAGGTCGGTCGGGACCCGATGGTCTTCGCCCGGCTTGTCGAGGCCTTCCTCGACAAGCACCTGCTCGGTGAGCGCGGTCGCTCCGTGCGGGCGGCGCGGCCCGGCGTGCAGGTCCAGGACAACCTCGGCCGCTGGCGCCGCGAGGCCGTCTGGCCGCCCAGCGACGTCCGCTCGCTGCACACGGTCCTCGAGACCGGCTCGTACGCCGACGACGGGGCCAACACCGCCACCGGGCCCGACGCGGGGCAGGGCGTCTGGTCGGTCTCCGCGCCGCTGCGGCGTCCGGCGTGGATCGCCGGCGAGCCGGTGCTGGACATCAGCGTCACCACGACGCTGCCCCGCGCCAACCTCGTGGGACTGGTCTACGACATCGCCCCCGACGGCACCGCCACGGTCATCAGCCGAGGCACCCAGCTCGTGCGGGACGCCGGCACGACGTCGTACTCCCTGTCGCTCTACGGCCAGGACTGGCGCCTGGCCCGCGGCCACCGGATCGGCGTGCTGCTCAGCGGCGCCGACGCCGGGTGGTGGGTGCACACCCCCACGGGGAGCGACGTGGTCGTCGACGAGGCGGCGATCCGGCTGCCGTTCCTCACCCGCGAGCGCCGCCGCTTCCTGGACGGGGAGTCGACGCCGAGGCTCGAGGAGCACCTCGCCGACACCGCGACCGTGCCGGCCGAGGTGCTGGACGAGCCCGTGAGGTTCCGGGTGGCCCGGCTGCGCTGAGCCGGGCTCCGCGTCTCAGCCGACCCGGTCCACCACGTGGTGCCGCCCGATCGGCAGCACGATCGGCTTGCCGGAGACCGGGTCCTCGACGACCTGCGACTCCATGCCGAAGACGTCGCGCACGACCTCGACGGTCAGCACCTCGGCCGGGTCGCCGGCCGCGTGGAGGCGGCCGGCACGCACGGCGACCAGGCGGTCGGCGTACCTCGCGGCGAGGTTGAGGTCGTGCAGCACCATGACGACGGTCGTCCCGCGCAGCCGGTTGAGGTCGGTCAACAGGTCCAGCACGTCGACCTGGTGGCTCACGTCGAGGAACGTCGTGGGCTCGTCGAGCAGCAGCAGGTCGGTCTGCTGGGCCAGCGCCATCGCGATCCAGACCCGCTGACGCTGGCCACCGGAGAGCTCGTCGACGCAGCGGTCGGCGAGCGCCGCGGTGTCGGTGAGCCGCAACGCCTCGGCCACGGCCTCCTCGTCCGCCGACGTCCACCGGGCGAGCACGCCCTGGTGCGGGTGGCGCCCGCGGGCCACCAGGTCGGCCACCACGATCCCCTCCGGCGCGATGGGGGACTGCGGCAGCAGGCCGAGGGTGCGCGCCACCTGCTTGGTGGGCATCGCGTGCAGGTCCTTGCCGTCGAGCACGACCTGACCGGCACGCGGCTTCAACAACCGGGCCATCGCGCGCAGCAGGGTCGACTTGCCGCACGCGTTCGCGCCGACGATGCAGGTGATCCGGCCCGCTGCCACGTCGAGGTCGACGTCCTCGACGACGGTGCGCTCGGCGTACCCGAGGGTGACCCCCTCGACGCTGAGGCGGTGGTGTCTGGTGGCGGTGGGGGAGTCGGTCACAGGGAGCCTCCGGCGCGGTGGGTGCGGACGAGCAGGTAGACGAGGTACGGCGCTCCGAGCACGCCCGTGACGACCCCGACCGGGTAGCGGGCGTCGAAGGCGAACTGCCCGGCCAGGTCGGCGGCGAGCACGAGGACCGCGCCGACCAGGGCGGCGGGGACCATGAGCGAGCCTCCCGGCCCGACCACGCGCGTGGCGATCGGTCCGGCGAGGAACGCGACGAAGGCGATCGGACCCGAGGCGGCCGTGGCGAAGGCGACGAGGACGACGGCGGTCACGATGCAGAGCAGGCGGGTGCGCTCGACGCGGACGCCGAGCGCGGCGGCGGAGTCGTCCCCGTGCTGGAGCAGCTCGAGGTTCCTGGCCTGGTGCAGCAGGAGGGGCGCGACCACCAGGACGGCCAGCGCGAGCGGCCGGACCTGCTCCCAGGTGGCGTTGTTGAGCGAGCCGGTCAGCCAGCGCATCGCCACCTGGAGGTCCCACTGGGCGGCGCGCACGATGACGTAGGCGACGACGCTGTCGAGCATCGCGGCGATGCCGATCCCGATGAGGACCAACCGGGTCCCGACGACGCCGTCCTTGAAGGCCAGCAGGTAGATCAGCAGCGCGGTCGCGAGGGCGGCGGTGATGGCCACGACCGAGGTCATCGCCTCCGACAGCTCGAGCAGGACCAGGCCGACGACCGCCGCGGCGCTCGCGCCGGAGCTGATGCCGATGACGTCGGGTGCGGCCAGCGGGTTGCGCAGCATCGTCTGGAAGGTGACGCCGCCCAGGCCGAAGGCGATCCCGACGAGCAGCGCCATGCTGGCGCGGGGGAGCCGGAGCACGCCGACGGTGAACGAGGCGCCGGGCACCGTCTCCCCACGCACGACCGCCCAGACCTCGGCCGGGGTGTAGAAGGTGTTGCCGACCATCAGGCTGGTGCAGAACAGTGCGACCACGAGCAGCGCGAGGACCGAGACGACGCTCGCGCGGCGTCGACGCCGCGACCGACGTCCGCGCGCGACGTCGGCAGCCGAGAGCACGGTCGGTGCGTCGAGCAGGGAGGTCACAGCGCACGCACCTTCTGTCGTCGCACGATCCAGATGAAGACGGGGGCGCCGAGGAGCGCAGTCACGATGCCGACGTCCAGCTCGGCCGGCCGCGCCACCAGCCGGCCCACGACGTCGGCGGCGGTGAGCAACGTGGCGCCCACGACCGCGGAGGACGGGAGCAGCCACCGGTGGTCGGTGCCGACGAGCAGCCGGCACAGGTGCGGCACCGCCAGGCCGACGAACCCGATCGGGCCGGCCACGGCGGTGGCGGCGCCGGCCAGGGTGATGGCCCCGACGGCGGCGAGCAGTCGGGTCCTGCCCACCTTCTGGCCCAGTCCTCGGGCCAGGTCGTCGCCGAGCGCCAGGGAGTCCAGCCCGCGGGCCGCGGCGAAGGACACCAGGGCCCCCACGACCAGGAACGGCAGCACCTGCAGGGTCCTGGTGGTCTCCGCACCCCCGACCCCGCCGATCTGCCAGAACCGGAAGGAGTCCATGACGTCGATGCGGGGCAGCAGGATCGCGCTGATGAGCGACGTGGCGGCCGCTGACGTGGCGGCGCCGGCCAGGGCCAGCTTGAGGGGCGTCGCGCCGCCCCGGCCGAGCGAGCCGACGGCGTACACGAAGGTGGCGGCGCAGGCCGCCCCGGCGATGGCGACCCAGGTGTAGGAGGTGGGGTCGGAGAGGCCGAAGAAGGCGATGCCCGAGACCACGAAGAGCGCCGCCCCCGTGGTGACACCGAGGATGCCGGGGTCGGCCAGCGGGTTGCGGGTCACGCCCTGCATCACGGCGCCGGAGGTCCCCAGGGCGGCGCCGACGAGCATGGCCAGCACCGTGCGAGGCACCCGCTGGGCGACCGCGGCCTCGGCGATGGTCGCGGTGCTGCCGGTGACGCCCGACCAGATGTCCGGCAGTCCCACGGCGCGCACCCCGAAGGCGACCGAGGCCGCGCCGGAGAGCGCGAGCAGGGCCAGGCCCAGGAGCACCCACAGGGCGCGCGCCGGCACCGGCCGCCGCAGGGGGGCGGCGGCCGGTGCCGCCGACTCGGTGTCGAGGAGCGTCACGACGGGTGGCTCAGCCCTCGAGGGGCGCGGCGAGCAGGTCGAGGTAGTCGTCGAGGTTGAACGTGATCGACAGCGGGGTCGGGTTCGCGGCAGCGGCCAGCGGCGTCGCGTCGGGCAGGACGGCGATCGCACCGTCGCGCACGGCGGGGATCTTCGAGAGCAGCGGGTCCGAGCGCACCTCGTCGACGAAGGCCTCGTCGCCGTACGTCACGAGCAGGTCGACGTCGTCGAACGCGTCCGCCTGCTCGGCGCTCACCGTCGTGTAGAACTCGTCGGTCCCCTCGGAGGCCTCGGCGACCAGGTCGGGAGTGTCCATGCCGTAGGCGGTGAGGAAAGCGGGACGGGTGTCGAGGCTGGTGTAGAAACCGACCTGGCTCAGGTCGGTGGGGTCGAGGTAGCTGAAGACGACCTTCTTGTCCGCCAGCACCTCGTGCTCGGCGAAGGCCTCGGTCACCGTGGAGTCGAGCTCCTGGACCAGGGCCTCCCCCTCCTCGGCCAGGCCGATGGCCTGGGAGTTCATCCGGATCATGTCCTGGTAGGAGGTGCCCCAGGCGTTCTCGGGGAAGGCGACGACCGGCGCGATCTGCGACAGCGTGTCGTACTCCTCCTGCGTGAGGCCCGAGTAGGAGGCGAGGATGACGTCGGGCTCGGTGTCGGCCACGGCTTCGAAGTCGATCCCGTCCGTCTCGTCGAACAGCACGGGCGTCTCCGCACCGAGCTCGGTCAGCTGGTCCTCCACCCAGGGCAGCACGCCGTCGCCGTCGTCATCGCCCCACGTGGCCTTGCTCATGCCGACCGGCACCACACCGAGCGCGAGCGGCACTTCGTGGTTGCCCCACGCCACGGCGGCGACGCGCTCGGGCTGCGACTCGATCGTGGTCTGCCCGAACGCGTGCTCGATCGTGACGGGGAACGCGCCGTCCTCTGCTGCCGCGGTCGCTCCGGCGGAAGCACCCCCGGTGCCGGATGCGCAGCCGGTGGCCAGCAGAACGGTGGCGGCGGTCAGGATCGTCGCGGCGGCGACCTTGGCGGATGTCGGGGCGGTACGGGTGCGAGGCACGGGATACTCCGGATGAGTCGGGTGTCGGCAGGGTGAGGGGCGAGGCTTGTTAGGTAAGCCTTACTTTACCCAGCACACTACCGAACCGGACCGCGGAACCCGAATCCGCGCGAAATCAGCTGCGTTTCGTGGCGTCGATCCGCCGGACCAGCGCCCACGCGCCCGGGATGATGAGCGCCGCGAGGGCCGCCTTCACGATCCCGCCGACGATGAACGGGAAGAGCCCCGCCTCCAGGATCTGCCAGAAGGTCAGCTCCAGGCCCATCCCGACATTCAGCACGTACGCGAGGTACGGGATGCCGAACACGAAGGGAACCGCGCTGGCCAGCGCGAAACCGGCGAACGCGAGGAGGGGGCGGCGGTCCCAGGCGCGCTCCGCGAACCAGCCGGCGACGAAAGCGGAGACGATGAAGCCGATCACGAACCCGAAGCTCGGCTTGGCCACCGCCGCAAGAGATCCGGTGAACCCGGCGAAGATCGGGAGCCCGGCCAGCCCGAGAGCCATATAGGTCGCCAAGGCGGTCGCTCCGCGCCACGCGCCGAGCGAGGCGCCCACGATGATCACTCCGAGCGTCTGTCCGGTGATCGGAACCGGCCACAGCGGGACCTCGACCTGGGCGAGCGCGGCGACGACCGCCGCGCCGGCGAGCACGAGCGCGGCATCCAGCGCGAAGGCACGCACGCGGGTGGAGGGTCGGGCGATGACATCGGCGAGTACGCGACGGGTGGGGATGGCGGCGACGGACATGGCGCTCCTCGGCAGGGTGAGATGGTGGGAAGAAGCGGCGCGGGCCGCTGATTTTCAGCGTAGGGGAGCAGTCGCGCCACTTCTTGGATTCCGTCCACTATGTCTGCCGCCGTCTTTGTCGGTGTCGTGCAGTATCCGCGGCCGGTAGACTGGGATGTCGGCCACTCGGCCATCCTCCACTTCGACGAAACGGACCTTCGCTGTGCTCGCCGTGCACGACCTCGAGATCCGCGTGGGCGCCCGCGTGCTCATGGCGGACGTCTCGTTCCGCGTCAGTAACGGCGACAAGGTGGGGCTCGTCGGCCGCAACGGCGCAGGCAAGACGACGCTGACCAAGGTCCTCGCCGGAGACCTTCTGCCCGCCGCCGGCCGCGTCGACCGCTCCGGCGAGCTCGGGTACCTTCCGCAGGACCCGCGTACGGGCGATCCGGAGATGCTGGCCCG
>NZ_JASBRN010000037.1 GCF_030149505.1 Nocardioides sp. | reverse complement strand
GTGCAGGGCATCACGGACCTGATCACGACCCCGGGTCTGATCAACGTCGACTTCGCCGACGTCAAGGGCGTCATGAGCAGCGCCGGCACGGCGTTGATGGGTATCGGCTCGGCCCGCGGCGCCGACCGCGCGATCAAGGCGGCCGAGCTCGCCGTCGAGTCGCCGCTGCTCGAGGCCTCGATCGAGGGCGCCCACGGTGTCCTGCTCTCCATCCAGGGCGGGTCGAACCTCGGCATCTTCGAGATCAACGATGCCGCGCAGCTCGTCAAGGAGGCCGCGCACCCCGAGGCCAACATCATCTTCGGAACCGTCATCGACGACACGCTGGGCGACGAGGTCCGCGTGACCGTCATCGCCGCCGGCTTCGACGGCGGCACCCCGAAGCGTCGCGACGAGGGCACGGTCCTGCGCCGCGAGCCCAAGCCGGTCCAGACCCAGGAGGAGACCCGCGCCGCGGTCGCCGCCGCCGTCGCCCAGCGCCAGGAGGCCCCGGCGCCGACGCCGGCCCCTGCCGTCCAGGCCAGTGCGCCGGCGCCGGCCCGCCCGGCCCCGCGCCGCGTCGAGTTCGACGACGACGAGCTCGACGTGCCCGACTTCCTGAAGTAGGGCGCTGCGCAGGCTCGTGTTCTCCTTCCGCGACCACCGTGAGGGCGACGTCCGTGTGGACGTCGCCTTCACCGACGCGAGCCTCGACCTGCAGGGCCTTCGGCCCGGCTTCGAGCAGAGCCTGCCCGCCCTCGAGGCGGCCTGTGGCGTCCGGTTCGCCCGGATGAACCAGGTCCACGGCGACGTCGTGCTGCTCGTCGACGAGCCGGGCCCCGCCCCGACCGAGCAGGTCCCCACCGCAGACGCGATGGTCACGACCTCGCCCGGCCTCGGGCTGATGGTCCGGGTGGCCGACTGCGTCCCGGTGCTCCTCGCGGACACCGCGACCGGGGTCCTCGGGGTCGTGCACGCAGGTCGCGCAGGGGTCGTGCTCGACGTCGTCGGGCGCACCGTGGGACGCATGCGGGACCAGGGCGCCCGTGACCTGGTGGCCTGGGTGGGGCCGCACGTGTGCGGCGGGTGCTACGAGGTCCCGGAGCGGATGCGCGAGGAGGTGGCCGCCGTGGTCCCGCAGACCCGCGCCGAGACCACCTGGGGCACACCCGCACTCGACCTCGGAGCGGGCGTGCGTGCCCAGCTGCTCGCCCACGGCATCGAGCCGGTCGAGGTCTCCCGCTGCACGCGCGAGGACGACGCGCTGCACTCCTACCGCCGTGACGGCGAGCGGTCCGGCCGCCTCGCCGGGCTCGTGTGGACGGTCGCGGCATGAGTGCGGAGAGCCGCCGCGATGAGCTCGAGCGCAACCTCGCGGAGGTCCGCGCCCGGATCGACCGGGCCTGCACCGCGGCCGGGCGGGAGCCGGGCTCGGTCGGGCTCACGGTCGTCACCAAGTTCTTCCCCGCCGCCGACGTACGCCTCCTCGCCGAGCTGGGCGTCACCGACGTCGGGGAGAACCGGCACCAGGAGGCCGAGGCCAAGGCCGCCGAGTGCGCCGACCTCGGACTGCGCTGGCACTACATCGGCGGCCTGCAGAGCAACAAGGCCGCCGCCGTCGCGCGGTACGCCGACGTCGTGGAGTCCGTGGACCGCGCCAAGCTCGTGGGGCGGCTCGCGGCCGGTGCGGTCGAGCGCGGTGCCGAGGTGGAGGTGCTGCTCCAGGTCAGCCTCGACCCGCCCGGCGCAGACCACCGTGCGGGCGCCGATCCGCAGGACCTCTCCGCGCTGGCCGAGGCGGTCGAGGCCGCCGACGGCCTGCGCCTGGCCGGACTGATGGCCGTGGCGCCGCTGGAGGAGGACCCCGCCGAGGCCTTCGCGCGGCTGGCGGCCGTGCAGGCCGACCTGCTGCGAGACCACGCCGGCGCCGACCGGCTCTCGGCAGGGATGAGCGGCGACCTCGAGCAGGCCGTCGCCGCGGGCGCGACACACGTGCGTGTCGGCTCGGCAATCCTCGGTTCCAGGCCGCCGGCCCGTTAGCGTTCAGACCAACCAGCGCCCCGTCTTCGGGGCGCTCGATCCCGGAGGACACGACTCATGAGCGGCGCGATGCGCAGGATCGGCGAGTACCTCGGCCTCGTCGAGGACACCGGCCGGTACGACGAGCACGACGGCCACGACGAGACCGTCGAGACCCGACCCGTCGCCGCCGCCCGGGCACCCCGCCCGGCTCCGGTCTCAGACCTCGCCGAGCGGCGCCGCCCCGCCGCCGGCCCGACCGGAGTGGTGGCCGAGCTGTCCCGCATCACGACCCTGCACCCCAGCACCTACAACGAGGCGCGCACCGTCGGTGAGCACTTCCGCGACGGCGTGCCGGTCATCATGAACCTCACCGAGATGGACGACGCCGACGCCAAGCGCCTCGTCGACTTCGCCGCGGGCCTGGTGTTTGCCACGCGTGGCACCATCGAGCGCGTCACCAACAAGGTGTTCCTGCTGTCCCCGCACAACGTCAGCGTGACCGCGGAGGACAAGGAGCGCATCGTCGAGGGTGGCTTCTTCAACCAGAGCTGAGCGGCCCGTGGGACGCTAGGCCCCTGTTCCGCCCGCGCCCAGAAGACCCAGGAGAGCTCCCGACGTGTACGTCGTAGGTTCGATCATCCACGTCATCCTCTTCGTGTTCATCGCGTTGATGTGGGTCCGCTTCATCGTGGACTGGGTCATGGTCTTCGCCCGCCAGTGGCAGCCTTCGGGTCCGTTGCTGGTCGTGCTCGAGGTCGTGTACTCGATCACCGACCCACCGATCAAGGCGCTGCGCAAGGTGATCCCGCCCCTGCGCCTGGGCAACTTCGCCCTGGACCTCAGCTTCCTGCTGGTGCTCGTCATCGCCTGGGTGCTGCTCAACGTCAACGACGCGGTCCTGCTCTCCTCCTGAGCGGTCCTCGGGGCTCGGCGCGCCGCTGGGAGCACCGTGGGTCACACGTGCCCCAGCCTTGCCGCTATTGTTCGACCGACAGGAGCGGTGGGCCGTCTGGCCCGCTGCCGAATGACGACTACGAATGGGTGAGGTCATGCCGCTGACGCCCGAGGACGTGAGCAACAAGCGCTTCACGCCCGTCCGCCTCCGTGAGGGCTACGACATGGGGGAGGTCGACCAGTTCCTCGACGAGGTGGAGGCCGAGCTGGCCCGCCTCACGAAGGAGAACGACGACCTGCGCGTCCAGCTCTCCCAGGTGCAGGCAGGTGGCCCGCCGACCGAGGCGTTCACGCCGCCGGTCGCCCAGCCGGAGCCGGTCAAGGCCCCCGAGCCCACAGCCCCGGCTGCTGCGCCCGCGGCCCCCGCGCAGACGCTCCGCGTGGAGACCGTCGCCGACGCCTCCAACGCCGCGGCGCGACTGCTCGAGATCGCCACGCGCAACGCCGACGAGCTCGTCGAGGACGCCAAGGACCAGGCCGACAAGATCATCGGCGAGGCCCGCACGAAGGCCGAGCGCCTCGAGAGCGAGTCCAAGACCAAGGCCGACCGGATGGAGGCCGACGCCCGCACCCGCGCGCAGATGCTCGACTCCGAGACCGCCGAGCGCCGCCAGCAGATGTTCGGCGACCTCGAGCGCGAGCGCGACAAGCTCTCCGGCGAGGTGGACCGTCTCCGTTCCTTCGAGCGCGAGTACCGCTCCCGCCTGCGCAGCTACTTCACCCAGCAGCTCGAGGCCCTGGAGGGCAACGCCGACGAGGCGCCCTCCGAGGACGCTCCGGCGCCCAAGCGCCTGCGCTCCATCCTCGGGGAGGAGGAGGGCTGAGACCCTCCCATCCCTCGCACGAACGTCGAAGGCCGGCTCCCCAGCGGGGGGCCGGCCTTTGCCGTTCCCGGCGAGGCGGATTGTGGGCCACCCCACCACCCACTAGCCTCCGGCCATCACTGGTCCAGCCCGACCTCGCCGTCGGGCCTGTCGAGGGGAGTCGAGCCCGATGGCTCGAGCCGCACGCAAGTCGCTCGCCGGCACCGCCGCGTCCGCCGCAGGGCGACTGATCCGCCGCCGCTCCGCCGCCGCCGAGGAGCCGGCTCCCGCGACGGGGAAGGCCGCGCCCGCGAAGAAGGCTGCGCCTGCGAAGAAGGCTGCGCCCGCCACGAAGGCCGCGCCTGCGAAGAAGGGCGCACCTGCGAAGAAGGGCGCACCTGCGAAGAAGGCTGCGCCCGCGAAGAAGGCTGCGCCTGCGAAGAAGGCTGCGCCCGCGAAGAAGGCCGCGCCTGCGAAGAAGGCCGCGCCTGCGAAGAAGGCCGCGCCTGCGAAGAAGGCCGCGCCTGCGAAGAAGGCCGCGCCTGCGAAGAAGGCCGCGCCTGCGAAGAAGGCCGCGCCCGCGAAGAAGGCCGCGCCCGCCAAGAAGGCCGCGCCCGCGAAGAAGGCCGCGCCGGCCAAGGCAGCAGCCCCGGCCACGAAGGCCGCGCCTGCGAAGAAGGCCGCGCCCGCCAAGAAGGCCGCGCCGGCCAAGAAGGCCGCGCCGGCCAAGAAGGCCGCGCCCGCGAAGAAGGCCGCGCCGGCCAAGGCAGCAGCCCCGGCCACGAAGGCCGCTCCGCCTGCGAAGCCCGCCGATTCGGCGCGACTGACCACGACGAAGAAGACTGGTGCCGTGAAGAAGACCACTGCCCCCTCGGCCACCGCGGACGCCCTGGTGGTGAAGGACGGCGAGGACGCCTGGACCCCCGCGGAGCTCGCCGAGGTGCTGACCGGGCTGGAGGAGCAGCGGGCCCACAGCCTGGAGATCGTCGCCGAGCAGGAGGCCGAGCTCTCCGGGCTGATGCGCGACTCCGGCGACGGGGCCGGGCAGGACCAGGCGGACCTCGGCGCCACGACCTTCGAGCGCGACCACGAGATGAGCGTGCTCAACAGCGAGCGCGACAAGCTGGCCCAGATCGACCGGGCGCTGGCCCGCATCGCCGACGGCACCTACGGCGTGTGCGAGTCGTGCGGCCAGCCCATCGGCAAGCTTCGTCTCATGGCGTTCCCGCGTGCCACACTGTGCATGACATGCAAGCAGCGCGAGGAACGACGGTAGCCCGGGACCCCGGGGAAGAACCCTCCACCCTGTCCGCGGTGCGGGCCCGGCTGCTGCTCGCCAGCATCGCTGTGGTCCTGTACGCCGTCGACATGGTCACGAAGGTCCTGGCCGTCGAGCACCTCGACGGCGAGCCGGACGTGCCCCTGGTCGGGGACCTGCTGGTCCTCAACCTCGTGCGCAACCCCGGTGCGGCGTTCAGCACGGGCACCGAGTACACCGTGGTCCTCAGCTGCCTGGCGATCGTGGCGGTCCTCGTGGTGCTCTACCTCAGCCTCCGCGTGCGCAGCCGGCTGTGGGCGGTGGCCCTCGGGGCGCTGCTCGCGGGCGTGTCGGGCAACCTGACCGACCGCATCCTGCGTGAGCCGGGGCCGCTGCGCGGGCACGTCATCGACTTCCTGATGCTGCCGAACTGGCCGGTGTTCAACATCGCCGACGTGTGCATCAACGTGGCCGCCGCACTGATCCTCGTGCAGGCCTTCCGCGGCATCCGCCTCGACGGCACCCGGGTGCCCGACGACGAGGACGAGCCTGCGGCCCAGCAGCAGGAGCCGACGTCATGACGCAGACCTCGGAGCAGCGCAGCCTCTCCGTGCCCGACGGGCTGGCGGGGGAGCGGGTCGACGCCGCCATGGCCCGGATGTTCGGGCTGTCCCGCACCCGGGCCGCCGACCTGATCGCCGGCGGCCTGGTCCGCATGGATGGTGCCGAGATCGGCAAGAGCGACCGGGTCCTGCCGGGCGCGGTCATCGACGTCACCATCCCCACGCTCACCGACCCGTTGGTCGTGGTGCCGGAGATCGTCGAGGGGATCAAGATCATCCACGACGACGAGTCCATCGTCGTGATCGACAAGCCGGTCGGCGTCGCGGTGCACCCCTCGCCGGGGTGGAGCGGTCCGACCGTCGTCGGGCACCTGGCCGGCGCGGGCTTCCGGATCGCCACCAGCGGGGCCTCGGAGCGCCAGGGCATCGTCCAGCGCCTGGACGTGGGCACCTCGGGCGTCATGGTCATCACCAAGTCCGAGCACGCCTACAGCGTCCTCAAGGACGCCTTCCGCAAGCGCACCGTCGACAAGACCTACCACGCGCTGGTGCAGGGGCACCCGGACCCGCTCGAGGGCACCGTCGACGCCCCGATCGGCCGCCACCCCAAGCACGACTACAAGTTCGCGGTGATGACCGACGGTCGCGCCTCGGTGACCCACTACGAGACCCTCGAGGCGCACCGCTTCGCGAGCCTGCTCGAGGTGCACCTCGAGACCGGGCGGACCCACCAGATCCGCGTGCACATGAGCGCCCTGAAGCACCCCTGCGTCGGTGACCTCACGTACGGCGCCGACCCGGCGCTCGCGAGGCGCGTGGGTCTGGAGCGGCAGTGGCTGCACGCGGTCAAGCTCGGCTTCGTCCACCCCGACACCGGCGACCACGTCGAGTACGAGTCGACGTACCCCGAGGACCTCGCCGCGGCCCTCGAGGTCATCCGTGACGCCCACTGAGCCGAGCCCTACGGGCCCCGAGGGTGCCGAGCTGTCCGACACCGGCCAGCCGGTCCTGGTCCTGCGCCCCGCCGAGCCCGACGACGCCGACGCCCTCGCGCTGATCCACGTGCTCGCCCGGCGCGCGGCCCCGATGCCCGAGGCGGTGCACGACGAGGACGACGTACGCCGCTGGCTGCGCTCGCGGATCGCGACCGACGAGACGTGGGTCGCGGAGGTCGACGGGCTGCCGGTCGGCTACGCCCGCTGGACCCCGGGCTGGCTCGACGACCTCTACGTCCAGCCGGCGCGCCAGGGCGGCGGCGTAGGTGCGGCCCTGCTGGAGCTGGTCCAGGCCCGGCAGCCCGACGGCTTCTGCCTGTGGGTCTTCGAGTCCAACACCCCCGCGCGCGGCTTCTACGCCCACCACGGCCTGCTCGAGCTCGAGCGCACCGACGGCTCGGCCAACGAGGAGCGCGCCCCCGACGTACGGCTGGTGTGGCCGGGTCAGGAGCCGCTGGCGTGCCTGCGCGCGCTCGTCGACGAGGTCGACACCCAGCTCGGCGACCTGCTGGCCCGCCGGGCCGCCCTGACCCGCGCGATCCAGCCCTTCAAGACCTCCTCGGAGCGCGATCCTGCGCGCGAGCGGGAGGTCGCCGAGCACCTCGCCACCCGGGCGCCGGCGCTGGGCCTCGAGCGGCTCGAGCGGATCGCCCACGTGGTGATCTCCGAGTCGCTGGACGCCGCCCGCGAAGGCTGAGGCCCGGGGCCGGGACTGTCGGTGGCACCTGCGATGGTCTGTCCCTCGGCTCGCGTAGTCTGATCCCCTTCCCCCGGATCAGCGACCTGCGTGTCGAGACCGCTTCCTGCCCGCACGACGACCCTGAAGGGAACGCAGCGCACCGATGTCATCCGGGCCCTCGCAGGACTCCTTCGTCCACCTGCACGTCCACACCGAGTACTCCATGCTCGACGGCGCGGCGCGGCTGGGCGACCTGGCCCAGCGGGCCGCCGACCTGGGCATGCCGGCGGTCGCGATGACCGACCACGGCAACGTCTTCGGCGCCTACGAGTTCTACTCCAAGGCCAAGGCGGCCGGGGTCAAGCCGATCATCGGCATCGAGGCCTACTTCGCGCCCAACATCAGCCGCTTCGAGAAGAAGGGCGTCAACTTCTACGACGGCGGCCCCGACGACGTCTCCGCGCGTGGTGCCTACACGCACATGACGCTGCTCAGCGAGTCGACCGAGGGCATGCACAACCTCTTCCGGCTCTCGACCGGGGCGTGGCGCGACGGGTTCTTCAAGCATCCGCGCATGGACCGCGAGCTGCTGGCCCAGCACAGCAAGGGGATCATCGGGACCACCGGCTGTCCGTCGGGCGAGGTGCAGGTCCACCTGCGCTACGGCAACTACGACGCGGCCCGCAAGGCCGCCGGTGACTTCCAGGACATCCTGGGCCGGGAGAACTACTTCCTGGAGCTGATGGACCACGGTCTCGACATCGAGCGGCGGGTCCGCGACGGCCTGCTGACCCTGGGCAAGGACCTCGGCATCCCGCTGCTGGCCACCAACGACTCCCACTACGTGAACCGCGAGGACGCCGCCTCGCAGGAGCACCTGCTCTGCATCAACTCCGGCTCCACGATGGACATCCCGGCCGGCGACGGCCCGGGCCAGCGCTTCGCCTTCCAGGGCGACGGCTACTACATCAAGACGGCCGCGGAGATGCGCGAGATCTGGCGGGACTTCCCCGAGGCCTGCGACAACACCCTGCTGATCGCCGAACGCTGCGACGTGCAGTTCTCCGAGACCGTCGGCAAGTACATGCCCCGCTTCCCCTGTCCGCCGGGGGAGAACGAGGACTCCTGGCTGGTCAAGGAGGTCGAGGTCGGCCTGGCGCGGCGCTACCCGAACGGCGTGCCCGACAAGGTCCGCAAGCAGGCGGAGTTCGAGCTCGGCGTCATCACGCAGATGGGCTTCCCTGGCTACTTCCTCGTCGTCGCCGACTTCATCGGCTGGGCCAAGGACCACGGCATCCGCGTGGGTCCCGGTCGCGGCTCCGGTGCGGGCTCGATGGTGGCCTACGCCCTGCGCATCACCGACCTCGACCCGCTCGAGCACGGCCTGATCTTCGAGCGCTTCCTCAACCCCGACCGCGTCTCGATGCCCGACTTCGACATCGACTTCGACGAGCGCCGGCGCGGCGAGGTCATCCGCTACGTCACCGAGAAGTACGGCGACGACCGGGTGTCCTACATCGTCACCTACGGCACCATCAAGGCCAAGCAGGCCGTCAAGGACTCCAGCCGCATCCTCGGCTACCCCTTCGCCATGGGCGACCGGATCACCAAGGCGATGCCCGCGGCGGTGATGGGCAAGGACGTCCCGCTGCAGGACATCTTCGACCCGCAGCACAAGCGTTTCGGCGAGGGCGGGGAGTTCCGCCAGCTCTACGAGGCCGACAACGACGTCAAGCGGGTCGTGGACACCGCCATCGGCATCGAGGGCCTGAAGCGGCAGTGGGGTGTGCACGCCGCCGGCGTCATCATGTCCAGCGAGCCGCTGGTCGACGTCATCCCGCTGCTCAAGCGCCCTGCCGACGGCGCGATGATCACCCAGTTCGACTACCCCACCTGCGAGGCCCTCGGCCTCATCAAGATGGACTTCCTGGGGCTGCGCAACCTGACCGTGATGGACGACGCGGTCAAGAACATCAAGGCCAACCGTGGCGAGGACGTCGTCCTCGAGGACCTCCCGCTCACCGACCCCGCGACCTACGCCCTGCTCCAGCGCGGCGACACCCTCGGCGTCTTCCAGCTCGACGGCGGCCCGATGCGCGCGCTGCTGCGCTCCATGCGCCCCGACTGCTTCGAGGACATCTCGGCCGTGGGCGCGCTCTACCGCCCGGGCCCGATGGGTGCGGACTCCCACAACAAGTACGCCCGACGCAAGACCGGTCGCGAGCCGGTGGAGCCGATCCACCCCGAGCTGGCCGAGCCGCTCGAGGACGTCCTGGGCGAGACCTACGGCCTGATCGTCTACCAGGAGCAGGTCATGGCCATCGCGCAGAAGCTCGCGGGCTACAGCCTGGGACAGGCCGACATCCTGCGCCGCGCGATGGGCAAGAAGAAGAAGGCCGAGCTCGACAAGCAGTTCGAGGGCTTCTCCGGCGGGATGAAGGAGCGCGGGTACTCCGACGCCGCGATCAAGACGCTGTGGGACATCCTGCTGCCGTTCTCCGACTACGCCTTCAACAAGGCCCACTCCGCGGCGTACGGCCTGGTGTCCTACTGGACTGCCTACCTCAAGGCCAACTACCCCGCCGAGTACATGGCGGCGCTGCTCACCTCGGTGCGCGACGACAAGGACAAGTCCGCGATCTACCTCAACGAGTGCCGCCGGATGAAGATCCAGGTGCTCCCGCCGGACGTCAACGAGTCGGCCGCCGACTTCACCCCGGTCGGCACCGACGTCCGCTTCGGCCTCACCGCGGTGCGCAACGTCGGCGGCAACGTCGTGGACGGCATCGTCTCGGCGCGCGAGGAGAAGGGCCGCTACCTCGACTTCAACGACTTCCTGGCCAAGGTGCCCGCGCACGTCTGCAACAAGCGCGTGATCGAGTCGCTGATCAAGGCCGGCGCCTTCGACGACATGAAGCACCGGCGCCGCGCGCTGGTGGCCGTGCACGAGACGGCGGTCGACCAGTACGTCGACATCAAGCGCAACGAGGCCATCGGCCAGGACTCGCTCTTCGGGGGACTCGACGAGGAGGACTCCGGCTCCTTCGGTGTCACCGTCGCCATCCCCGACATCGACGAGTGGGACAAGATGACCCTGCTCGGCCACGAGCGCGACATGCTCGGGCTCTACGTCTCCGACCACCCGCTGCTCGGCCTGGAGCACGTGCTGAGCCAGGGCACCGACTGCAGCATCGGCGAGCTGATGCTCGACGAGTCGCGAGCGGACGGCAGCCCGATCTGCATCAGCGGCCTGGTCACCTCGGTGCAGCGCAAGATCACCAAGCGCGGCGACGCGTGGGCGATGGTGACCCTGGAGGACCTCGACGGCGCCATCGACGTGCTCCTGTTCCCCAGCGCCTACCAGCTGGCGAGCACGCTGCTGGTCGAGGACGCCATCCTCACGGTCAAGGGACGGCTCTCGCGCAGCAAGGACCAGCCGGAGATCCACGGCCAGGAGGTGTCGGTCCCCGACATCAGCGACGGGCCCTCGGGCCCGGTCGTGATCTCACTGCCCTCGACCCGCTGCACCGGACCGGTCGTCGAGCAGCTGCGCGACGTCCTGGCGACCCACCCTGGGATGACCGAAGTACGGTTGCGCCTCATGAAGCGCGAGCAGACCCTCGTGATGAGGCTCGACGACCGGCTCCGGGTGACCCCGACCCCGGCGCTGTTCGCGGACCTCAAGCAGCTGCTGGGTCCTGGATGCCTGACCAGCTGAGCCCCGAGCACGACGCGCAGCCGCACGCGGACCCGGCCGACACCGGTGTCGCTGGCCTGGAGCCGCGTCGGCCGCGCCGCCCGCACCGTGCGGGCGCGGGTCGGTGGCAGGCGCCGGTCGTCGTGGCGCTCTTCCTCGCCGCGGGAGCCGGTCTCGGCGTCCTGTGGGAGCAGCTGTGGGCACCCACCCGCGGCACGGTCGTGCGGCGCCAGTGGTTCGTGGTCGACGACCAGCTGCGCTACGACCTCGACGGGCTGCGCAACCAGTTCTCCGGCACCGCTCTGTTCACCACCCTCGGCCTCGGCGCCGGTGTCGTGCTGGGGCTGGTGTGCGCGCTGTTCCTGGCGCGCCACGAGCTGCGCACGCTGGCCGCGGTCGCGGTGGGCTCGGCTGTCGGTTCGGTGCTGATGTGGCAGGTGGGGACCCGGCTCGGTCCCGCGGACCCCGAGGTCCTGGCCCGCGACCTGCCGCGAGGCACCGTCCTCCCCGACAACCTCGAGCTCGGCTCCCTCGGAGCGCTGGTGGCCCTCCCGCTGGGTGCCGTGCTGGCCGTCGGGGTGGTCTTCTTCCTCCTCCCGGCGCGTCCCGGCCGCGGCTGAGACCTCTCCGCGGGCTGTTGTCCACAGCCTCACGCCGCGACCACTCGCGATCGCCGTTCCAGGACCTACTCTTCGGGTGGCTGCTCGAGCACACGCTCGGGCAGCGCCTCCTCGACAGCCGCGCGGGTAGCGTCGGCCCCGACGAGCCCCCAGCCCGCCCGACAGTGGAGATGCACCATGAGCGACGGCACGCCCGCCCCGGAGTACCTCGAGCCCGCCGCCGGCTCGCCGCTGCCAGGGGAGGGGCGGTCCCGGAAGCGACCGCTGCTCCTCGGGGGCGCGGCGGTCGCCGGCGTGGCGCTGGTCGGCGCGGCGGCTTGGGGCGCCTGGTGGTGGCTCGCGGACGGCGGCCAGGCTGCGGAGGCGCTGCCTTCGTCGGCCGTGGGGTACGTCGGGCTCACCCTCGACCCCAGCGGCTCGCAGAAGGTCGAGGCACTGAGCACCCTGCGCTCGCTGCCCGCGATCGCCGAGGAGCTCGACCTCGACGGCCCCGTGGAGGACATCGACCTCAAGCAGACCCTGGGCACGGCGTTCCTCGGGACGGCGCCCTGCGACGACCTGACCTACGCGGAGCACCTCGAGCCCTGGCTCGGTGACCGCCTGGGCGTGGCTGTGGTGCCTGTCGACGACCAGCCGAAGGTCGTGCTGGCCGTGGAGGCCGCCGACGAGGACGCCGCCGTCGAGGGCATGGACGCTCTGATGGCCTGCGGCGACGACGACACGGGTGACGACGTGGAGGGGGCCGCGTACCAGGTGCGGGACGGCTGGGTCGTGCTGGCTCCGGACGAGACGGCACTCGACGCAGTCCTCGCCGACCTCGACGAGGGCACGCTCGCAGACGACGAGGACTTCCAGCGCTGGACCGGGGAGGCAGGGGAGCCCGGCGTGCTCACGATGTACGCCGCTCCAGCGGCCGCCGACTACCTCCAGGACGCGCTGGACGGCTTCTTCGGCGATCTGGGTGAGCCCCTGCTCGAGGACTCGATCAGCGACCCCACCGCCCTGACCACCAGCGCCTCGACCGTCACCGCCACCTCCGAGCAGCCCTCGCCCGAGGAGCAGCTGGAGGAGGCGATCGAGGCCTTCGAGGGTGCGGCCGCGACCGTGCGCTTCGTCGACGGCTCGATGGAGCTGGAGATGGCCGGTGGCCTGGGCGACTCCGAGCTCCTCGCCGCCGCGGACGCCGAGGACACCGGCGACGCGAGCAGCCTGGTCACCGAGCTGCCCGCAGGCACCGTCCTGGCCGCGGCCACGGGGCTCTCGCCCGAGGGCCTCGAGGAGCTGGAGGGCGAGCTCGGTGCCGACGCCGACGACATGGTCGAGGGGCTGCTGGGTCCGCTGGACCTGGACCCGGTCGCGCTGCTCGGTGATGCCGTCGGGCTGGCCGTGGGCCCCGACCTCGACGTGGAGGGTCTGGTCGCCGGCACGACGACCGACCTCCCCGTGGCGCTGCTCACGACCGGGGAGCTGGCGGCCGCGCAGGACGTCGCCGAGGGCCTCGGTCTCGGCCTGGCAGCCTTCCTGGGCGTGGAGCCCGCGGTGCTGGGGGAGGACGGGCGCGTGGTCCTGGGCCTGGACGAGGCCTGGGCCGAGGAGGTCGCTGCTGCGGACGGTTCCCTGGGCGAGGACGAGCGCTTCCAGCGGGCCGTCCCGGACGCCGACGACGTCGATGGCCTGCTCTTCCTCGACGCCGACGCGCTCGTCGACCTGGTCCGCGGCTCGCTGCCCGAGGGTGAGGACGACGCGGTGCTGGACAACCTCGAGCCGCTCCAGGCGCTGGGCCTGAGCGCCTCGACCGAGGACGGCACCAGCCGGCTGGTCCTGCGGGTCACGACCGACGACTGACCCGGACCGCGCAGCAGCAGGGGCCGCGGCGGGGCCGCAGCGGGAGCCGCCGTGCCGTCAGCGGCCGATCCTGGCCGTCACCGCGTCGGTGACGGCCAGCAGGTCGGCCGGTGCCAGCTCGATGTCGAGGCCGCGGTGTCCCCCGGAGACGAGCACCCGGTCGTGGGTGAGCGCCGAGGCGTCGACGACGGTCCGGTGGCGCTTGCGCTGGCCGATGGGGGAGATGCCGCCGACGACGTACCCCGTGGCGCGCTCGGCGGCCGCGGGGTCGGCCATCGCGGCCCGGCTGCCGCCCAGCGCCCGGGCCAGCGCCTTGAGGTCCAGCTGTCCGGTGACGGGCACGACGCCCACGACCAGCTGCCCGTCGAGGTCGGCCAGCAGGGTCTTGAAGACCCGCTCGGGCGCCACCCCGAGGGCCGCGGCGGCCTCGAGCCCGTAGGACTCCGCACGCGGGTCGTGCTCGTAGGGGCGCAGGGTGAAGTCGATGCCGGCGCGGGTCAGCGCCACCGTGGCGGGGGTGCCGCCGGCGTTCTTCCTCGGCATCAGGTCACCTTTCGTCTTGCGGGGTCTCGACACGCCTGTCGCGGCTTCGTCCCTCAGCCGCGGGCTTGCTCGACCTTCGCCGCCGACGGGACCGTCCTCGTGCCTCGGACGGGCCCTGGCGGCTCAGTTCGGCGACCAGCGGGTGCGCGCGACCTCGGTGGCCGGCAGCGAGGGGATGACGTTCATCGCCCGCAGCTCGTCGCGCAGCAGGTCGGTCACCAGGCGCAGCCGGTCGGCGGCGTCGTCCGCCTCCAGCAGTGCCTGCCGCTCGGGCATCGGCAGCGGGGCGCTGGCCGCCAGCGTCCACGAGAGGTACGTCGGGTCCTGGGGGAGCACACCCTCGTGCGGGTCCGCGCGGATCTCGGCCAGGGCCGCCCGGTAGGCGGTGAAGGTGGCCCGGGCCCGGTCCATCAGGTCCTCGAGCGCCGCGTCGAGCGGCGGCTCGGTCTCCTCGCGCAGCTGCACGTGGCCGGAGGGGAAGGCGCCGGACCCGTCGAGGTGGTCCAGCTCGAACCGGTCGCGACCGACCGCGAGCACGGAGAACGTGCCGTCCGGGTGCTGCTCGGCCTCGGTGAGCTGCAGCCGGACCCCGACGCGGTAGAGCGACTGGGCGCCGTGCTCGCCGACCTCGTAGCCCTCGCGGATGCCGACCGAGCCGAACAGCCGCTGCGCGGGGTCCTCGATCCGGAGCAGGTGGTGGACCAGCGCGCGGTAGCGGTCCTCGAAGACGCGCAGGGGCACGGTGACACCCGGGAACAGCACCGAGTTCAGAGGGAACATCGGCAGGGAGTCGGGCACGGGTCGAGGTTAGGGCACCCGACCAGCCACGGAGGGGTGTGAGCCACCACCCGCCGTACGTCCACCGCGGGGCGGGGGTGGGGAACCGCCTCGACCCCGCTCGTAGACTCGGGACCATGATCCGCCGCATCGACCTGCGCAGCGCCGCCACCGGCCGCGCGGTGGGTGAGCCGTTCGACTACCGGACGGCCCTGCCGCGTGCCGACTTCGACGTCGAGGCGGCGGTGCCGGCGACCCATGCGATCTGCGAGGAGGTCCGCACCCGCGGCCTCGAGGCGATCCTGGAGATGTCGCAGAAGTTCGACGGCGTGACCCAGACCGACATCCGGGTCCCCGTCGAGGCCATGACCCGCGCGCTCGCCGAGCTCGACCCCGCAATCCGTGCGGGCCTCGAGGAGTCGATCCGGCGCCTGCGCGTGGCCAGCGAGGGCGAGCTCGAGCAGGACGTCGTCACTGACCTCGGCCCGGGTGCCCGGGTCGTGCACCGCAAGGTCCCGGTCGGCCGCGTCGGCCTCTACGTCCCCGGCGGCCTGGCCCCGCTGGTCTCCAGCGTCCTGATGAACGTCGTCCCCGCCCAGGTGGCCGGCGTGCCGTCGCTCGCCCTGGCCAGCCCGCCGCAGGCGGAGTTCGGCGGACTGCCGCACCCCACGATCCTGGCCGCGTGCGCGCTGCTCGGCGTCGAGGAGGTCTACGCCGTCGGTGGCGCCCAGGCGATCGCGATGTTCGCCTACGGCACCGGCCCGTGCGCCAAGGTCGACCTGGTGACTGGCCCCGGCAACATCTGGGTGGTCACCGCCAAGCGCCTGCTCAAGGGGCTCATCGGTGTCGACTCCGAGGCCGGCCCCACTGAGGTCGCCATCCTGGCCGACGAGACCGCGGACGCGGCGTACGTCGCCGCCGACCTGATCGCCGAGGCCGAGCACGACCCGCTGGCCGCCGCGGTGCTGATCACCGACTCCGAGACCCTGGCCGACGACGTCGACGCCGAGCTGGACAAGCAGGTCGCCACGACCGGTCACGTCGAGCGCGTCAAGACCGCACTCGGCGGCAGCCAGTCCGCGATCGTGCTGGTCGACGACCTCGACCAGGGCGTCGCGGTCTGCGACGCCTACGCCGCCGAGCACCTGGAGATCCAGACCCGGGACGCCGCGGCCGTCGCGGCGCGCATCCGCAACGCGGGCGCGATCTTCATCGGCGACCACGCGCCGACCGCCCTGGGCGACTACTGCGCGGGCTCCAACCACGTGCTGCCGACCGGGGGCTGTGCCTGCCACTCCTCGGGCCTGTCGGTGCGGGCGTTCACCAAGTCGATCCACGTCGTGGACTACTCCCGCGAGGGGCTGGAGGCGGTGGCGGACCACGTCGTCACGCTCGCCGAGGCCGAGGACCTGCCCGGTCACGGGCAGTCCATCCGCATCCGCTTCCAGAAGTAGTCGGGAGCCCCATGACCTTCCCGCCGCTCCGTGAGGAGCTGCGCGGCCTCGCGCCGTACGGCGCCCCCCAGCTCTCGCTGGAGGTCGCGCCCGTGCAGCTCAACACCAACGAGAACCCCTACGGCCCCTCCGAGGCCTGCGTCGCCGACATCGCCGCCGCGGCCGCGGAGGCGGCCCGCGGGCTGAACCGCTACCCCGACCGCGAGCACCTGGCCCTGCGCGAGGCGCTGGCGGCGTACCTCTCCCGTGACGTGGCGCCCGGCCAGGAGCCGATCACCGCCGAGCAGGTGTGGGCGGCCAACGGCTCCAACGAGGTGATGCTGCAGATCCTGCAGGCCTTCGGGGGACCGGGGCGCACCGTGGTGAGCTTCGCGCCGACGTACTCGATGTACCCCGAGTACGCCCGCGACACCCACTCGCGCTTCGTGGTCGGCCGTCGGGCCGAGGACTTCACCCTCGACGTCGACGCCGCCGTGGCGCTGGTGGAGGCCGAGCGGCCGAGCGTCGTGCTGCTGCCGAGCCCCAACAACCCGACCGGCACGGCACTGGACCCCGAGGCCGTCGGTCGGCTGTGCGACGCGCTCGGCGAGGACGGACTGCTGGTCGTCGACGAGGCGTACGGCGAGTTCCGCCGCGCCGGGACGCCGAGCGCGGTCGAGCTGCTGCCGACCCACCGCAACCTGGTGGTCAGCCGCACCATGAGCAAGGCCTTCGCAGGCGCTGGGCTGCGGCTGGGCTACCTCGCCGCCGACCCCGCGATCTGCGACGCGATCCGGGTCGTGCGCCTGCCCTACCACCTGTCCGCGGTCAGCCAGGCCGTGGCGCTGGCGGCGCTGCGCCACCGCGAGGAGCTGCTCGGCAAGGTGGACGACCTGCGACGGGAGCGCGACGAGTGCGTCGCCTGGCTGCGCGGTCGGGGGCTGCAGGTGGCCGACTCCGACGCGAACTTCGCGTTGTTCGGCAGGTTCGCGGACCGGCATGCTGTGTGGCAGCGGTTGCTGGACGAGGGTGTCCTCGTCCGCGAGGTCGGTCCCGAGGGCTGGCTGCGGGTGTCCATCGGGACGCCCGAGGAGATGGCAGCGTTCCGCGCTGCTGTGGACGTGGTGCTCGAGGAGTCGGGTGCACGCGAAGAGCTGAGGAGAGAGCCATGAGCCGCACCGGACGCGTGGAGCGCCAGACCAGCGAGTCCAAGGTGCTCGTCGAGGTCGACCTCGACGGGACCGGCCGCCACGACATCTCGACCGGCGTCGGCTTCTACGACCACATGCTCACCGCCTTCGCGCGGCACGCGCTGGTCGACCTGACGGTGCAGACCGAGGGCGACGTCCACATCGACGCCCACCACACCGTCGAGGACACCGCGATCGCGCTGGGCCAGGCCCTGCGCCAGGCGCTGGGCGACAAGACCGGGGTGCGCCGCTTCGGTGACGCCACCGTGCCGCTCGACGAGGCGCTGGTCCAGGCCGTGGTCGACGTCTCCGGTCGCCCCTACTGCGTGCACACCGGCGAGCCCGAGGGTCAGCAGTACGTCCAGCTCGGCGGCTCCGGCGTCTCCTACCTGGGGTCGCTGACCAAGCACGTCTTCGAGACGATCGCCTTCCACGCCCACCTCGCGATCCACGTGCGGGTGCTGGCCGGTCGCGAGCCGCACCACATCGTGGAGACGCAGTTCAAGGCGTTCGCCCGGGCCTTCCGCGACGCGGTCGCGATCGACCCGCGCGAGACCGGCGTGCCGTCCACCAAGGGCACTCTGTGACCTCACCCCGGGTGGTCGTCCTCGACTACGGGTCGGGCAACCTCCGCTCCGCCGTGCGCGCGGTCGAGCGCGCCGGCGCTGACGTCGAGCTCACCTCCGACTTCGACGCGGCGCTCGAGGCCGACGGCCTGCTCGTCCCCGGCGTCGGGGCGTACGCCGCGTGCATGGCCGGTCTGCGGGCGGTGAAGGGCGAGCGCATCATCGGCCGTCGGCTCGCCGGCGGGCGCCCGGTCCTCGGGATCTGCGTCGGCATGCAGGTGCTCTTCGCCCGCGGGATCGAGCACGGCGTCGAGACCGAGGGCTGCGACGAGTGGCCGGGCCTGGTCGAGCGCCTGCAGGCGCCCGTGGTGCCGCACATGGGCTGGAACACCGTCGCGGTGCCCGAGGGCTCGCAGATGTTCGCCGGCGTCGAGGACGAGCGGTTCTACTTCGTCCACTCCTACGGCGTGCGCGACTGGACGTTGGTGACCAACGACCGCACCCGCGCGCCCCTGGTCACCTGGACCGAGACCGGTCCCACCCCCGAGACCGGCGACCGCTTCGTGGCGGCGGTCGAGAACGGCCCGCTGTGGGCCACCCAGTTCCACCCGGAGAAGTCCGGGGACGCCGGCGCCGCGCTCCTGCGCAACTGGGTCGCCACCCTCTGAGTCGACCCGGACCGGCCGACACCCCCGCGAGCCGCGCCCAGCGGCGTACGAACACGAAGAGAGCACCGGAAGAAGACATGAGCGACTACCTCGAGCTGCTGCCCGCCGTCGACATCACCGAGGGCCGGGCCGTCCAGCTCGCCCAGGGCGTCGCCGGCTCCGAGCGCGTCTACGGCGACCCCGTGGCCGCGGCCCGCCGCTGGCAGGACGCCGGCGCGGAGTGGCTGCACCTGGTCGACCTCGATGCTGCCTTCGGACGCGGCAGCAACCGCGAGCTGCAGGCCGAGATCGTCGGCGCCCTCGACATCAAGGTCGAGATGAGCGGTGGCATCCGCGACGACGAGTCGCTCGAGGCTGCGCTGGCGACCGGCTGCACCCGGGTCAACATCGGCACCGCGGCCCTCGAGCAGCCAGAGTGGTGCGCCAAGATCATCGCCGAGCACGGCGACCGGGTCGCGATCGGCCTCGACGTCCGCGGCCGCACCCTGGCCGCCCGTGGCTGGACCCGCGAGGGCGGCGACCTCTACGACGTGCTGGCCCGTCTGGACTCCGAGGGCTGCGCTCGGTACGTCGTCACCGACGTCAACAAGGACGGCATGCTCGCCGGCCCCAACCTCCAGCTGCTGCGCGACGTCTGCGCGGTCACCTCCGCGCCGGTCGTGGCCTCCGGCGGCGTCACGACCCTCGACGACATCCGCGCGCTCATGGACCTGGTGCCGATCGGCGTCGAGGGCGCGATCGCCGGCACGGCGCTCTACGAGGGGCGCTTCACCCTCGAGGACGCCCTCGCGCTGACCCAGGGCCGCGCGTGAGCCTGGCGGTCCGGGTCATCCCGTGCCTCGACGTCGACGGCGGCCGGGTGGTCAAGGGCATCAACTTCCAGGACCTCCGCGACGCCGGTGACCCGGTCGAGCTGGCCCGCACCTACGACGCCGAGGGTGCCGACGAGCTGACCTTCCTCGACATCTCCGCCTCGCACGAGGGTCGCGCGACGACCATGCAGGTGGTCTCGCGGTGCGCCGAGGAGGTCTTCATCCCGCTGACCGTCGGCGGGGGAGTCTCCTCGACCGCGGACGTCGACCGGCTCCTGCGCGCCGGCGCCGACAAGGTTGCGGTCAACACCGCCGCGATCCGGCGGCCGGAGCTGATCGCCGAGATCGCCGACCGCTTCGGCAACCAGGTGCTCGTGCTCTCCGTCGACGCGCGTCGGGTCTCGACAGGCTCGACCAACAGGTGCCCGTCCGGCTTCGAGGTGACCACCCACGGCGGTCGGCAGTCCGCCGGCGTGGACGCGCTGGAGTGGGCGGCCCGGGCGGCCGAGCTCGGCGCGGGGGAGATCCTGCTCAACGCGATGGACGCCGACGGCACCCAGGACGGCTTCGACCTCGAGCTGATCGCTGCCGTACGCCGTGAGGTCACCGTCCCGGTCATCGCCTCCGGCGGCGCAGGCCGGCTCGAGCACTTCGCCCCGGCGGTCGACGCCGGGGCGGACGCGGTCCTCGCGGCCACCGTCTTCCACTTCGGCACCTGCCGGGTCTCCGAGGTCAAGGCATCCCTGGCGGCCGCAGGGCACCCCGTGCGCTGATCTCCTTTACCGTCCCGCGCGGTGGGCAGCCAAGCCGCCCACCGGTGTGGTCTGGACCACAGGGCCTTAACTTCCCGTGTTCGAGGCTTTCTCGGGGATCTCCCGTAACACCCGGCGGGGTGTCGGGGTTGTGAGCGTGCCGGCACCCCACCGGTCCCGTCTGTACCCCCCGCCTCGAGGTGAACATGCGCTCTGCAGTCCCGTCCCGACGTCTGACCCGACTCGGTGCGATCCCGCTCCTCTTCCTGACCCTGCTCGGGCTCGTGGTGGGAGGTCTCAGCGCCCCGGCGTACGCCGCGACGGGGACGATCACCGGCAAGGTGACGCGACAGGGTTCCCTCGCGAACAGCCCCCTTCCTGGAGTTCTGGTCGAGCTGCGCACCTCGGCGGGCGCGGCCATCGCGAACGGCCCCACGACCACCACTGGTCCGGACGGGACCTACTCGTTGTCCACCCCCGATGGCGCCGGCACGTACAACGTGTTCTTCAGCGGCTCCGGCTTGGAGTCGGAGTTCTTCAACAACGTCCAGGACGCCGCTTCCGCAGCGGACGTCGCTGTCACCGACGGGGGCACGAGGACCGGCATCGACGGCTCCCTCGCCAGTCTCACGCGCAGCGAGATCGGTGGTCGGTTGACCACCACCGGTGGGGCACCCATCCAGGACGCGGAGTTCCGGCTCTACCAGCGTTCGCCCGCGGACGCACAGACCGGTGACGTCACCTACACGCCCGAGCTGGGCCAGGGCGAGAAGTTCGTGACCGACGCCGACGGCCGCTGGGGTCCGCTCGACCTGACCTTCGGTTCCTACCTGCTCGAGGTCCGTGCTCCCGCCTTCGGCACGTTCTACCTGTCCTCGAACGGCACCCGGTCCACCGACCCGAAGACCGCGCCGCTCATCACCGTCGAGAAGGGCGTGGCCCAGGCGATCAACGCCTCGCTCCCGGCTGCGACGACCACCACGATCAGCGGTCGTGTCACGACCGGGACCCCTGCCACGCCGGTCAAGGACGTGACGATCTCGGTCGAGTACCCGACCACGAGCAACACGGGTCAGACGACGTGGGTGGAGGTGCAGTCGACCAAGGCCAGGACCGACGTCAACGGTCAGTACGTCGCCCGGGTCCCCGTCCCTGAGGGCACTCGCAAGTACGTCGTCGGCTTCAGCGCCCCGGGCTTCGTGACCGAGTACTACCAGGACGAGGCGACGCGTGAGGCTGCGGTCACCGCGAACGAGACCGTGGCGCCGACCTTCGAGAACCCGAGGACGGGTATCGACGCCGTCCTTGCGCCGGCCACCCAGGTCACGGGCAAGGTGACTGACCGCAACGGTGTCGCTCTGAGTGGGGTGAAGGTCACGCCCATCACCTACACGCCCGCCACGCCCGCGTCCGGTCTCGGTAGCTGGAGTCCCCTCGGCAGCACCACCGCCACCACCGCCAACGACGGCACCTACGTCCTGGACGTGCCTGCCGCCACCCCGTTCCGCCTGGAGTTCGCGGGCAACGCGGGCCGCGAGGTCCGCTGGTTCCCGAACGCCACCGACCCCAACGCCGCACAGAGCCTCACCGTCGCCCAGAACCAGGTGCTGACCGGTCGCGACATGGTGCTGTCGACCCTGGCCTCCTTCGGTGGGTCGGTCACCAACAGTGACGGCACCGCCTACACCGGCGGCGGAGTCGTCGAGCTCTGGAAGAAGATCGACTACACCGAGCAGGGTGAGGACGGTGGCCCTGCCCACTCGACCTGGGAGCTCGCGAAGAGCCGCGGCCGCACAGGCGACAACCTGTCCACGGTGCTCAGCAACACCGGCGCCTTCTCCTTCAGCCTCACCAGCGGCAGCTACCGGCTCAAGCTCGTCGACAACCCGGCCACGAACGCCGTCCGCGAGGGCGAGGGCTTCCTCCCCGGACTCGTCGGTCTCGACGATGCCGCCAGCATCACGATCGGCCAGGAGCAGGCGCTGAGCCTGCAGAAGTTCGCCCTGCCGTTGTCGGCGGAGATCCGGGGCAAGGTGAGCGACCGGCTCGGCGCTGCCAAGCAGGGTGAGTCCGTGAAGGCGTTCTACCGCTACGTGGTCGACGTCAACGACGGCGCGCCGGTCCTCAGCGACCCGATCTCGAACGTCGCCGCCACGACTGCGGTCGACGGCTCCTACGTCCTCGACCTCCTCAGCCGTACCTACCGGGTCGGTGTCGGTGGCGCGGCCGACGGCAGCTTCTACAAGACCCGCACGCAGACCGTCAGGACGTTCAACGAGGCGTCGGACGTCGTGCTCGCCGGGGTCGACGTCGACGGCATCGACATCCGGCTCACCGATGGTTCGCCCGTGAACCTGCAGCCGCCGTTCATCACCGGCATCGCGGCAGAGGGCGAGACCCTGGCCGCGAACCCGGGCACGTGGTCCGGTGCTGGCCTGACCTATCGCTACCAGTGGTTCTCGGCAGGAGCCACCGGGGACTTCACCGCCATCTCGGGCGCGACGGGGTCGACGTACGACATCCCCGGTCGGGTGCTCCCGCTCCCCGGCTTCCCCGGCTTCACACCGGCGCGTTACGTGGTCCAGGTGACCGCGGTCTCGGCGTCCAACGTGACCAGCCCGGCCGAGAACAGTCTCCCCACCGGCCTGTCCGTCATGTCCGACCCGCTCCAGGGCGCGGACACGACGACCGAGAACCGTCAGGTCCCGCAGGTCACCGGATCGGCGGTGGTGGGCGAGACCCTGACCGGCACCGACGGCGTATGGAGCGAGGGTGGGACCTTCACCTACCGATGGCTCGCCGACGAGGTCGTGGTACCCGGCGCCACCGGTAAGACGCTCGCCGTCACGCCGGAGCTGCTCGGCAAGGAACTGCAGCTCGAGGTCACCGAGACCACCAACGACCCCGACCGGGTCGCGCTCTCGGACAAGACCGCCCCCGTCGCCCGCGGCGTGCTGCGCAACACCGCGCGGCCGACCATCTCGGGCACCCCGACGGTCGGCAACACGCTGACCGCCCTGCCGGGCACGTGGAACGACCCGTCGCCGAGCTTCGCCTACCAGTGGATGGCCAACGGCCAGCCCATCGCCGGCGCGACGACCAACACGCTGGCGCTGACCGACAGCCTGGTCGGCAGCGCCATCCGGGTCACGGTCACGGCCACCAAGCCCTCGGGCTACACCCCGGGCACGGCCTCCTCGGAGTCCACCGCCCCGGTGGCCGAGGACCCGACCAAGGTGACCAACCGGTCGCTCCCGGTCGTGTCGGGCACCGCCAAGGTCGGTGAGCAGCTGTCGACCACCAACGGCACCTGGACCAACGAGCCGACCTCGTTCACCTACCAGTGGCTGGCCGACGGCGTGGCCGTCACCGGTGCGACCCAGCAGACCTTCGTGCTGACCGCGACCCAGGCCGGCAAGCGCATGAGCGTGCGGGTGACCGCGGCCAAGACCGGGCTCACCTCCGGCCAGGCGACGTCGGCCCAGACGGCACTGGTCGCGCCGGCCGACGGCACCGACCCGGAGACCTGCGAGATCACGGTCACCGGTGGTCCGACCGTCGCCGGCACGCCCGAGGTGGGCAACGTCCTCGCCGTCACCAACGGCACGACCACCCCCGACGGTGTCACGGCCACCTACCAGTGGCTGCGCGACGGCCGGGTCATCACCGGCGCCACCGGTGCGACGTACCGCGTCGTCACTGCCGACGCGGGCTCCGCCCTGGCGGTCCGCGTGACCTACAGCAAGACCGACTGCGCGGACGTCGTCCGCACGGTCCAGGCCGGCACCGTCCCGGACGCAGAGCCGACCGACCCGGTCAAGCCGCGGCTCGACACCAAGAAGAAGATCAAGGGCAACAAGTTCGTCCTCCGGGTCACCGTGACGGCCTCGACCCAGGACCCCGTCCAGGGCGCCCTGGTCCTCAAGGAGGGCAGCAAGCGGCTCGCCGGCGGCATGCTCAACGCCGAGGGCAAGCGCAAGCTGGTCGTGCGCGGCCTGAAGAAGGGCTTCCACTCGGTGCGGCTCACGTTCCAGGGCAACGACCTGGTGCGGGAGCGGTCGAAGACCTTCACCTTCACCATCCGCTGACACCGGGCCGCTGACACCGGGCCCGACCCAGCAGCAGCAGCGCGCAGCACGCACACGGGGCACCCCGGCGGGAGACCGCCGCGGTGCCCCGTGGCGCGTCCTGCCCACCCGCGCGCGATGATGAGGACATGACGACCGCGTCCCCGGGGCTCGATCCCGACCTGGCCTCCCGGCTCAAGCGCACCCCCGACGGGCTGGTGCCGGCGGTGGTCCAGCAGCACGACACCGGCGAGGTGCTGATGCTCGGCTGGATGGACGACGAGGCGCTCGCGCGCACCCTCGACACCCGCCGCGCGACGTACTGGTCCCGCAGCCGCCAGGAGTACTGGGTCAAGGGGGAGACCTCCGGCCACACCCAGCGCGTCGTCGAGATCCGGCTCGACTGCGACGGCGACACCCTCCTGGTCAAGGTCGACCAGGTCGACGGCGCCTGCCACACCGGCGACCGCACCTGCTTCGATGCCGACCTGGTGCTCGCCCGTGGCTGAGCAGGACGCCACCAAGGAAGCCACCGGGCACGGCCGCGGTCGCCGGCTCTTCGGGCCGACCGTCCTGGCCGGCCTGGCCTCCGGCACGCTGAGCGCGGTCGCCGGCACGCGGGCCGCGGTGAGCGTCGACGCCGACTCCGCCGCGGTCGCCCTCGTCACCGCGGGCACGACCGCGGGCGACGCCCTCACGATGCCGCTGGTCACCTCGCTCGCCCTCGTCGTGCTCGCGGCCTGGGGCGTCGTCCTCGTCACCCGGGCGCGGGTACGCCGCCTGGCGGCCGGCCTGGCGCTCCTGGCGTCCCTGGGCTCCCTCGCCGCAGCTGCGGTGGCGCAGGGTCAGCTGCGCGGCACCGTCGAGGATTCGCTGGCCCAGGTCGGTGCGACCGGGGGAGCGGGTGTCACGGGGTGGTACGTCGCGGCCCTGGTGGGTGCCGTCGTCATGACCGCGTCCGCGGGTCTGGCCGTCCGGAACGTCCGCGACTGGCCGGAGATGGGCCAGCGCTACGACGCGCCAGCCGGCTCAAGCGCGGCGGCCACCCGGACGACCGATGGTTCGCTCGACCTCTGGAAGGCCATCGACCAGGGCCTCGACCCGACCGACGGCCCGTCGGGCCGCGCCCCCTAGACTGTCCGCAGATCCCCCCGCGACACCGAGGAGCCACGCATGTCCAGCAATCACGGCAACACCCCTGCTGCCTGGTCGGCGGTCGTCGTGGGCCTGATCGGCTTCGTCGTGGGCAGCGTCGGCCTCATGTTCGACCCGGTCAGCATGCCGGTCTTCTGGGCCGGCGTGGCCATCACCCTGGGTGCGGGCGTCGTCTTCCTCGTGATGGCCAAGATGGGCCTCCATGAGGGTCACTGACCCCGACGCCCCCGGTCCCGTGACCGCGCTCCTCACCCCCGCCCCGGCCCAGCGCCGGGCCGAGCGGGTGCGAGCCCCGCTGGTCACGATCGGGGGTCTGGCTGCGGCCACCGTCGCGCTGCACTACCGCGACCCCCACGTCTCCGGCTCCTGGGGCTTCTGCCCCAGCGCCGCCATCGGCTTCTGGTGCCCCGGCTGCGGCGGCCTGCGCGCCGTGCACGACCTCACCGACGGCAACCTTGCGTCGGCAGCATCGAGCAACCTGCTGCTCGTCCTCCTCGCCCCCCTCGCGATGCTGGCGCTGGCGACCTGGTTGGTGGTGCGGTGGCGCGGCACCGAGCTGCGCCTGCCGCGCTCCGCCGTGCTCGTCGGCGGAGGTGTCCTGCTGGCGGCGACCGGGCTGTTCACGCTGCTGCGCAACACCCCGGTCGCCCCCTGGCTGGCTCCCTAGGAGGTCAGGCTCAGCTGGTCTCGAACGTGAAGTCGAAGTTGCCGGTGGCGACCAGGATGATCGTGATCACCATGAACACCAGGGCGATGATGCCCAGGATGAAGCCCGCCTTGGCCAGACCGGCGCCGCCCTTGCCCGTGGTGCTGATCTCGTCCTGCGCCGACCGGCTGAGCAGGATCGCGACGATGCCGAGCGGGCTGCAGCACAGCAGGCCGAGGATGCCGGTCACCAGCGACCAGATGGCCTTCTGCGACGTGCCGGCCGGCTGCGCGCCGTAGGGCGGCTGGGGTGCGCCGTAGCCCGGGGGCGGCGGCGGGGGAGGCTCGTTGTAGCTCATCGGGTTCCTTCGCGTCAGGGACCGCAGGTGTGGTCCGTGGCGTGACCGTACCCGGATCGGGGCCTGCTACGCCGCCCGTGACAGACTCGGAGGAGTCCTTTCCCCCGAAGCCCGGACGGAGCAGCCATGTCGGTCCTCGACGACATCGTCGCCGGCGTGCGCCTGGACCTCGCCGAGCGCGAGGCCGCGCTGTCCCTGGCCGACCTGCGGGCCTCGCTCGCCGACGTCGACCCGCCGCGGGACCCGATGCCCGCGCTGCGCACACCCGGCTCGAGCGTCATCGCCGAGGTCAAGCGCCGCAGCCCCTCCAAGGGGGCGCTCGCCGACATCCCCGACCCCACCGTCCTGGCGAAGGAGTACGCCGCCGGCGGTGCTGCCGCGATCAGCGTGCTCACCGAGCAGCGACGCTTCGGTGGCAGCCTGGCCGACCTCCGTGCGGTCCGCGCCGCCGTCGACGTGCCCCTGCTGCGCAAGGACTTCATCGTCACCGAGTACCAGCTGGTCGAGGCCCGGGCTGCCGGCGCCGACCTGGCGCTGCTCATCGTCGCAGCGCTCGACGACGACACCCTGCGCCGGCTGCACGACACCGCCGGCGAGCTGGGACTGACCGTGCTCGTCGAGGTCCACGACGAGGCCGAGGCCGAGCGTGCCGTGGCCCTGGGTGCCGAGCTGGTCGGCGTCAACGCCCGCAACCTCAAGACCCTCGAGATCGATCCCGACACCTTCGGGCGGCTCGCCCCGGGCATCCCCGACGACCGCGTGAAGGTGGCCGAGTCCGGCATCTTCGGCCGCGACGACGTAGCCCGCTTCGTCTCCGAGGGCGCTCGTGCGGTCCTCGTCGGCGAGGCCCTCGTGAAGGACGGCGACCCGCGCGCCGCCGTCGCCGCCATGACCGGAGTCATGACAGGAGCAGGAGCATGACCGACCTCACCACCAGTCCGGCCGGAGCCGTGACCACCGTCGAGCGCGGCCGCTTCGACGCGGACGAGCACGGCTGGTTCGGCGAGCCCGGCCTCTTCGGCGGCCGCTTCATGCCCGAGGCGCTCGTCGCAGCGCTCGACGAGCTCACCGAGGCCTGGCAGGACGCGATGGCCGACCCGACCTTCGTGGGCGAGTTCGACCAGGTCCTGCGCGAGTACGCCGGTCTCCCCAGCCCGCTCTTCCACGCCCGCCGGCTCAGCGACATGGTCGGCTGCCGGGTGCTGCTCAAGCGCGAGGACCTGAACCACACCGGTGCCCACAAGATCCGCAACGTCATCGGCCAGGCGCTGCTGACCAAGCGGATGGGCAAGAAGCGCGTCATCGCCGAGACCGGCGCGGGCCAGCACGGCGTGGCCAGCGCGACCGCGGCGGCGTACTTCGGCCTCGACTGCACCGTCTACATGGGCGCCGTCGACACCCGCCGCCAGGCGCTCAACGTGGCGCGCATGCAGCTGCTGGGCGCCACGGTCGTGCCGGTGGAGTCGGGCAGCGCCACGCTCAAGGACGCCATCAACGAGGCGCTGCGCGACTGGGTCGCCAGCGTCGACCACACCGCCTACCTCTTCGGCACCGCCGCGGGCCCGCACCCGTTCCCGAGCATGGTGCGCGACTTCGTACGCGGCACCGGCGACGAGGCGCGTGCCCAGTGCCTGGAGCAGTACGGCGTGCTCCCGGACGCGATCGGTGCCTGCGTCGGCGGCGGCTCCAACGCCATCGGCCTGTTCACCGCCTTCCTCGACGACGCCGAGGTGGAGGTCTACGGCTTCGAGGCCGCTGGTGAGGGTGTCGACACCCCGCGGCACGCCGCGACCATCCACGCCGGCGAGAGCGGCGTGCTGCACGGCGCCCGCACCTACGTCCTGCAGGACCAGGACGGCCAGACCAAGGAGTCGCACTCGATCTCCGCGGGCCTGGACTACCCCGGCGTCGGCCCGCAGCACGCCCAGCTGGCCCACAGCGGTCGGGCGACCTACATCCCGGTCACCGACACCGAGGCGATGGAGGCCTTCGCGCTGCTGGCGCGCACCGAGGGGATCATCCCGGCCATCGAGTCGGCGCACGCGATCGCCGGCGGCCTGCGCGTGGCCGAGCGGCTCGCCGCCGAGAAGGGCCCCGACGCCACCATCCTGCTCAACCTCTCGGGCCGTGGCGACAAGGACATGGGCACCGCGATCGAGTACTTCGGTCTGGGCGAGGCGCACCGCGACGTGACCCCGGGCGGCACCGCGTGAGCGTCGCCGAGGCCTTCGAGAAGGCACGCTCGGAGGACCGCGCGGTCCTCGTGGGCTACCTCCCCGCCGGCTTCCCCGACGTCGAGGGTGGCATCGACGCCCTGCTGACGATGGTCGAGGCCGGTTGCGACGTCATCGAGGTCGGCGTCCCCTACACCGACCCCGTGATGGACGGTCCCACCATCCAGGCTGCCGCCCAGCAGGCACTCGAGAGCGGCTTCCGGATCGCCGACGTCTTCCGCACCGTCGAGGCCGTCGCCGCCACTGGCACGCCCACCGTGGTGATGACCTACTGGAACCCCGTCGAGCGGTACGGCGTGGACCGGTTCGCGCAGGCCCTGGCCGACGCCGGGGGAGCAGGGCTGATCACCCCCGACCTCACGCCCGACTACGCCCCCGAGTGGAGCGAGGCCGCCGACGAGCGCGGCCTCGACAAGATCTTCCTCGTGGCCCCGTCCTCCACCGACGCCCGGATCGAGTCGACCGTGGCGGCCTCGCGCGGCTTCGTCTACGCCACCGCCGTCATGGGCGTGACCGGCGCCCGGGCCAGCACCAGCGACCTCGCCGGGCCGCTCGTCGCGCGCACCAAGCGGGCCGCCTCCGCGCACCAGCTGCCCGTCGGCGTCGGCCTCGGCGTGAGCAGCGGCGACCAGGCCGCCGAGGTGGCGTCGTACGCCGACGCCGTCATCGTCGGCTCCGCCTTCGTGCGCACGCTCCTCGACCACCCCGACGACCGCGCTGCCGGTCTCGCGGCGCTTCGCGCGCTCACCGAGGACCTGGCCGCCGGCGTACGACGCCGTGCCTGAGCGGTCCGTCGGGCCCGGCCGGCGCGCGGTCCTGGCCGGTGGCCTGGGTGTGCTCCTGGCCGCCGCGCTGACCGCCTGCGGGGGCGACGAGCAGCCGGCCGGCACCCTGACCGCCGCACCGGTCGACCCGCCCTTCGAGCTGGCCGACGTGCCGCTCGCCACCACCGAGGGCGGCGAGCTGAGCCTCGCCCAGCCGGGTGCTCGGCTGAGCCTGGTCTTCTTCGGCTACACCAACTGCCCCGACGTGTGCCCGCTGGTGATGTCGTCGATCGCGACGGCGCTGACCCGGCTCGAGCCGGAGGAGCGCGAGCAGGTCCAGCTGGTCTTCGTGACCACGGATCCCTCTCGTGACGACGAGGAGCGGCTGCGTCGCTACCTCGACGGCTACGACCCGACCGCCGTCGGCCTCACCGGCGACCTCGACGCCATCAGGGGCCTGGCCGAGAGCGTGGGCATCTTCGTGGCCGACGCCGAGGAGCTGGCCTCGGGCGGCTACGATCTGGGCAGCCACGGCTCCCAGGTCATCGCCGTCGACGGTGACGGCCTGGCCCCGGCGTTCTGGCGGCAGGACGTCTCGTCGGCCGACCTCGCCTCCGACCTCTCCCTGCTTCTGAGGAGCGACACGTGATGCCCGACCTGCTGCTCCAGCTCAGCGTGCTGTCGATCCCCAGCCCCTCCGAGGGCACGTGGTACCTCGGGCCGCTGCCGATCCGCGGCTACGCGCTCTCGATCATCCTCGGGATCGTCGCCACCATCTGGATCGCCGAGCGGCGCTGGGTGGCCCGCGGCGGTCGCGCCGGGGACATCCAGGACCTCGCGATCGTCGCCGTTCCCCTCGGGCTGGTCGGTGCCCGGCTCTACCACGTGGCCACCGACGCCGGGCGCTACTTCGGCGAGGGCGACAACCCGTGGGAGGCGCTCTACATCTGGCGCGGCGGCCTGGGCATCTGGGGCGGCATCGCCTTCGGTGCGCTCGGTATCGCCCTGGCGGCCCGCCGCCAGGGCGTCCAGGTGCGCCCGCTGCTCGACGCGCTCGCGCCGGCGGTCCTGGTGGGCCAGGCGATCGGACGCTGGGGCAACTGGTTCAACCAGGAGCTCTACGGCCGCCCGACGGACCTGCCGTGGGGCCTGGAGATCGACCCGCGCTACTGGCCGGACGACCAGACCTTCGAACTCGGCACCACCTTCCACCCCACCTTCCTCTACGAGTCCTTGTGGAGCCTGGCCGCCTTCGCGGTGATCATCGTGCTGGACCGCCGTCACCGCCTGGGCCACGGCCAGGTGGCCGCGCTCTACGTGATGCTCTACACGGCCGGTCGCGGGTGGATCGAGATGCTGCGCATCGACGACGTCCAGCTGACCGACGTGGGCGGGCTGCGGTTCAACGTGTGGACCTCCCTCGTACTGTTCGTGCTCGCCACGGCGTACCTCGTCTGGTCCCGCCGCCGGTACCCCGAGCGCGAGGAGCAGGTGCTCACCGACGAGCGCCTGGCCGCCGAGGCGGCGACCGCCCCACCGGCCGGCGGCGAGACCGTCCGCGACTAGGCCCAGGTCGGCTGGGCGGGCGTAACTCCCTGGTAACCTGAGAACTCCGCACGTGGGCCAACGTCGTCCCCTGCACCCGGAGGCCGCGCACGCGGGCTCCACCACCACGACGCCGGTCGGCACCTGCCCCGGCGAGACGACGACGGGAGAACGCCCGGTGCCCTACCAGCACGCATTCCCGCCGCCCCAAGGGCTCTACGACCCCCGCCACGAGCACGACGCGTGCGGTGTGGCCTTCGTCGCGACCCTGACCGGCGTCGCCAGCCACGACATCGTGGCCAAGGCACTCACGGCCCTGCGCAACCTCGAGCACCGCGGTGCCGCGGGCGCCGAGCCCAACTCCGGCGACGGTGCCGGCATCCTCATGCAGGTCCCCGACGCGTTCCTGCGCGACGTGGCCGCCGAGGCCGGCATCGACCTCCCGGCCCAGCACTCGTACGCCGTCGGCACGGCCTTCCTGCCGGGCGACGAGTCCCAGGTCGCCTCCCAGGTGGCACGCATCGAGGAGATCGCCGCGGAGGAGGGGCTGGCCGTCCTCGGCTGGCGCGACGTCCCGACCGACTCCTCGGTCCTCGGCGCCACCGCGCTCGGTGTCATGCCGACCTTCCGCCAGCTCTTCGTCGCCGGCGCCACCCAGCGCGTCGCCGGCATGCAGCTGGAGCGGATGGCCTTCTGCCTGCGCAAGCGCGCCGAGCGCGAGACCGACGTCTACTTCCCGTCGCTCTCCTCGCGGACCATCGCCTACAAGGGCATGCTCACCACCGACCAGCTCGACCGGTTCTTCCCGGACCTGGTCGACGAGCGCGTCGCCTCCGCCCTCGCGGTGGTGCACTCGCGCTTCTCCACCAACACCTTCCCGAGCTGGCCGCTGTCGCACCCGTTCCGGTTCATCGCCCACAACGGCGAGATCAACACCGTCATGGGCAACCGCAACTGGATGCGGGCCCGCGAGGCGCTGCTGGAGTCCGACCTGATCCCGGGCGACCTCGAGCGGCTCTACCCGATCTGCACCCCGGGTGCCTCGGACTCCGCGTCCTTCGACGAGGTCCTCGAGCTGCTGCACATGGGCGGGCGCTCGCTGCCGCCCTCGGTGCTGATGATGATCCCCGAGGCGTGGGAGAACCACGCCGAGATGGACGAGAAGCGCCGCGCGTTCTACGAGTTCCACGCCAGCCTCATGGAGCCGTGGGACGGCCCGGCGTGCGTCGTCTTCACCGACGGCGACCAGATCGGTGCCGTGCTCGACCGCAACGGCCTGCGCCCCTCGCGCTACTGGGTCACCGACGACGGCCTGGTCGTCCTGGCCTCCGAGGTCGGCGTGCTCGACCTCGACCCGGCGACGATCGTCCGCAAGGGCCGCCTGCAGCCGGGCCGGATGTTCCTGGTCGACACCGAGGAGCACCGCATCGTCGAGGACGAGGAGATCAAGAGCTCCCTCGCCGCCGAGCACCCGTACGACGAGTGGCTGCACGCCGGCCTGGTGCACCTCGACGACATCCCCGACCGCGAGCACGTGGTCCACACGCACGCCTCGGTCACCCGTCGCCAGCAGGTCTTCGGCTACACCGAGGAGGAGCTGCGGGTCCTGCTCACGCCGATGGCCAACACCGGCGCCGAGCCGATCGGATCGATGGGCACCGACACCCCGATCGCTGCCCTGTCGGAGAAGCCGCGGCTGCTCTTCGACTACTTCGCGCAGCTGTTCGCCCAGGTGACCAACCCGCCGCTGGACGCGATCCGCGAGGAGCTCGTCACCTCCCTCAACGGCACCATCGGCCCCGAGGCCAACCTGCTGGACCCGACCCCGGCCTCGTGCCGCCAGGTGGTCCTGCCGTTCCCGGTCATCTCCAACGACGACCTGGCCAAGATCCGCCACATCAACCGCGACGGCGACATGCCGGGCTTCATCACGCACGTCTCGCGCGGCCTCTACGAGGTCGAGGGCGGGGGAGCGGCGATGGCCGCGCGGATCGAGGAGATCTGCGCCGAGGTCAGCGCCGCGATCGCGGACGGCGCGCGCATCATCGTGCTGTCGGACCGCCACTCCACCGCCGAGCTCGCGCCGATCCCGTCGCTGCTGCTCACCGGCGCGGTGCACCACCACCTGGTCCGGGAGAAGACCCGCACCCAGGTCGGCCTGCTCGTCGAGGCCGGTGACGTCCGCGAGGTGCACCACGTCGCCCTGCTCGTGGGGTACGGCGCCGCGGCGGTCAACCCCTACCTCGCCATGGAGTCGGTGGAGGACCTCGCGCGCGAGGGCTTCTACGTCAAGGCCGAGCCCGAGGTCGCGGTCAAGAACCTCGTCAAGGCGCTCGGCAAGGGCGTGCTCAAGGTGATGTCCAAGATGGGCGTCTCCACGGTTGCCTCGTACACCGGCGCGCAGATCTTCGAGGCCGTCGGCCTCTCGCAGGCCGTGGTGGACAAGTACTTCACCGGCACCACCTCCAAGCTGGGCGGCATCGAGCTCGACGTGATCGCCCAGGAGGTCGCGCTGCGGCACCGCACGGCGTACCCCCGCGGCGGGATCAGCCCGGCGCACCGCGAGCTCGAGGTGGGCGGCGAGTACCAGTGGCGCCGCGAGGGCGAGCCGCACCTCTTCGACCCGGAGACCGTCTTCCGCCTCCAGCACGCCACGCGCGCCGGCCGGTACGACGTCTTCAAGCAGTACACCTCGCGCGTCGACGAGCAGTCCGAGCGACTGATGACCCTGCGCGGGCTCTTCGCGTTCAAGGACGCCGCCTCGCTGGGCCGCCAGCCGATCCCGATCGAGGAGGTCGAGCCGGTCTCGGAGATCGTCAAGCGCTTCTCCACCGGTGCGATGTCCTACGGCTCGATCAGCTCCGAGGCACACGAGACCCTCGCGATCGCCATGAACCGGCTGGGCGGCAAGTCCAACACCGGTGAGGGCGGCGAGGACCCCGAGCGGCTCTACGACCCCGAGCGGCGCAGCTCGATCAAGCAGGTCGCGAGCGGCCGGTTCGGCGTGACGTCGGAGTACCTCACCAACTCCGACGACATCCAGATCAAGATGGCCCAGGGCGCCAAGCCCGGCGAGGGCGGCCAGCTGCCCGGCCACAAGGTCTACCCGTGGGTGGCCAAGACCCGGCACTCCACGCCGGGCGTGGGCCTGATCAGCCCGCCGCCGCACCACGACATCTACTCCATCGAGGACCTGGCGCAGCTGATCCACGACCTCAAGAACGCCAACCCGAGTGCCCGCGTCCACGTGAAGCTGGTCTCCGAGGTCGGTGTCGGCACGGTGGCGACGGGCGTGTCCAAGGCGCACGCGGACGTGGTGCTCATCTCCGGCCACGACGGCGGCACCGGCGCCTCCCCGCTGACCTCGCTCAAGCACGCCGGTGGTCCCTGGGAGCTCGGCCTGGCCGAGACCCAGCAGACCCTGCTGCTCAACGGGCTGCGCGACCGGATCGTCGTGCAGGCCGACGGCCAGCTCAAGACCGGGCGCGACGTGGTCGTGGCCGCTCTGCTGGGCGCCGAGGAGTACGGCTTCGCGACCGCCCCGCTGGTGGTCTCGGGCTGCATCATGATGCGCGTCTGCCACCTCGACACCTGCCCCGTGGGCGTCGCGACGCAGAACCCGGTCCTGCGCGAGCGCTTCTCCGGCAAGGCCGAGTACGTCGTGAACTTCTTCGAGTACATCGCCGAGGAGGTCCGCGAGTACCTCGCCGAGCTGGGCTTCCGCACCCTCGACGAGGCGATCGGCCACGTGGAGGCACTCGACGTCCAGCCGGCCGTTGACCACTGGAAGGCGCACGGGCTGGACCTCAGCCCGATCCTGCACCTGCCGGACACCTCGGCCTTCCCCGACCAGGACCTGCGCTGCACCAAGGAGCAGGACCACGCCCTCGAGGCATCCCTCGACATGACCGAGCTGGTGCCGCTGTGCCAGCCGGCGCTGGAGAAGGGCGAGCCCGTCCGGGCACAGCTGGCCATCCGCAACGTCCACCGCACCGTCGGCACGATCCTGGGCCACGAGGTGACCAAGCGGTACCGCGGCGAGGGCCTGCCGGACGGCACCATCGACCTCACCTTCACGGGGTCGGCCGGCCAGTCCTTCGGTGCCTTCGTGCCGCGCGGCGTCACCTTGCGCCTCGAGGGCGACGCCAACGACTACGTCGGCAAGGGCCTCTCCGGGGGCCGGATCGTGGTCCGCCCCGACCGGGCTGCCACCTTCCGCGCCGACGAGCAGATCATCGCCGGCAACACGATCGCCTACGGCGCCACGTCGGGTGACATCTTCGTCCGCGGCGGTGTCGGCGAGCGCTGCTGCGTGCGCAACTCGGGTGCCTGGGTCGTGACCGAGGGCGTGGGCGACCACGCCGCGGAGTACATGACCGGCGGTCGCCTCGCGGTGCTCGGGCGGACCGGACGCAACTTCGCGGCCGGCATGTCCGGCGGCATCGCCTGGGTGCTGGACCTCAAGGACTTCCGGGTCAACAAGGAGCTCGTCGAGCTCGGCCCGGTCGTCGGAGAGGCCGCTCGCGAGCTGGAGTCGATGGTCCGCGCGCACGCCGAGGAGACCGGTTCCGAGGTCGCTGCGGAGCTGCTCGAGGACTGGGAGACCTCACTGACCCGGTTCACCGAGGTCATGCCCCGGGACTTCCGGATCGTGCTGGAGGCCAAGGCCAAGGCGGAGGCCGACGGCCTGGACGAGAACGAGACCGCACACGCGATGATGGAGGCGCTCCATGGCTGAGATCTCCGCTGCCACCCCACGGCGCGCTGTGCGCGCTGTCCGCTCGATGATGGAGGGCTGTGCCTGATGGCTGACCCCAAGGGATTCCTGAAGGAGGGTCGCAAGGTCGCGACCCGCCGCCCCGTCGAGGAGCGCGTCAAGGACTGGGACGAGGTCTACCCCGACGGGATCGGTCGCGCGCTGCTGCCGATCATCACCCCGCAGGCGGGGCGCTGCATGGACTGCGGCATCCCCTTCTGCCACCAGGGGTGCCCGCTGGGCAACATCATCCCGGAGTGGAACGACCTGGTCTGGCGCGACGACTGGGAGGGCGCCATCGAGCGCCTGCACGCGACCAACAACTTCCCGGAGTTCACCGGTCGCCTCTGCCCGGCCCCGTGCGAGACCGCCTGCGTCCTGGGCATCAACCAGGACCCGGTGACGATCAAGAACGTCGAGGTCTCGATCATCGACAAGGCCTGGGAGTCCGGGTTCGTCCGGCCCCAGCCCCCGGAGTGGCTGTCGGGCAAGACGGTCGCCGTCGTCGGCTCCGGCCCCGCCGGGCTGGCCGCTGCGCAGCAGCTGACCCGGGCCGGCCACACCGTCGCGGTCTACGAGCGGGCCGACAAGATCGGCGGCCTGCTGCGCTACGGCATCCCCGAGTTCAAGATGGAGAAGAAGCACCTCGACCGGCGCCTGGACCAGATGCGCCGCGAGGGCACCGTCTTCCGGGCCGGGGTCGACGTCGGCGGTGAGCTGACCGGCGACAAGCTCGTCGACCGGTACGACGCCGTCGTGCTGGCCATGGGTGCCACCGAGGCCCGTGACCTCCCCGTGGAGGGGCGCGAGCTGGGCGGCATCCACCAGGCGATGGAGTTCCTCCCGCAGGCCAACCGCTCCGCGCTCGGGGAGTCCGTCGAGGGCCAGATCATGGCCACCGACAAGGACGTCGTGATCATCGGTGGCGGCGACACCGGTGCTGACTGCCTCGGCACCTCGATCCGCCAGGGCGCGCGCTCGATCACCCAGCTCGAGATCATGCCGCACCCGCCGGAGAGCCGGCCCGAGACCCAGCCGTGGCCGACGTACCCCATGACCTACCGGGTCTCCTCCGCGCACGAGGAGGGGGGCGAGCGCGTCTACGCCGTCTCGACCAAGAAGTTCCTGGGCGACGAGCAGGGCAACGTGCGAGCCCTGGTGCTGGCCGAGGTCGAGTTCGTCGACGGCAAGCTGACCGAGGTCGAGGGCACCGAGCGCGAGATCCCGGCCCAGCTGGTGCTCTTCGCGATGGGCTTCCTCGGCCCTGAGAAGCCGGGCCTGGTGGAGCAGCTGGGTGTCGAGCTCGACGAGCGCGGCAACGTCCAGCGCGGCTCGGACTACCAGTCCTCGCGCCCCGGCGTCTTCGTGGCCGGTGACGCCGGCCGCGGCCAGTCGCTCATCGTGTGGGCGATCGCCGAGGGCCGGGCGGCGGCGTCGTACGTCGACGCCTTCCTCACCGGGGAGACCGCACTGCCGGCTCCGGTGAAGCCGACCGACCGTCCGCTGATGGTCTGACCCAGCGGCCCGATCGGGTCGCACGTGCACCGGCAGGGACCGGCGACCGACGGGTCGCCGGTCTTTGCCGTTCCCGGGCGACGAAGACCTTAGATCGATCCAAGGTGTCGCTAGGGTGGGCGCGTGCGTAGAGCCAAGATCGTCTGCACCCTCGGCCCGGCCACGTCCTCCCCGCGGAGGATCCGTGAGCTCGTGTACGCCGGCATGGACGTCGCCCGCCTCAACATGAGCCACGGCAGCCACGAGGACCACGCCGAGGCCTACCGCCTGGTCCGCGAGGCTGCCGACGCGAGCGGTCACGGGGTCGGCATCTTCGCCGACCTCCAGGGGCCCAAGATCCGCCTCGAGCGGTTCGCCGAGGGCGCCGCGCAGCTGCGTCGTGGTCAGGAGTGGACCATCACCACCCGCGACGTCGAGGGCGACGACCGCATCTGCGGCACGACGTACAAGGGACTGCCCGGCGACGTGGCGACCGGGGACCCGATCCTCATCGACGACGGCAAGATCCGGCTGCGCGTCCTGGAGGTCGTCGACGGCACCGACGTGCGCTGCGAGGTGCTGGTCGGCGGCCGGGTCAGCAACAACAAGGGGATCAACCTGCCCGGCGTCGCGGTCTCGGTGCCCGCGCTGTCGGACAAGGACGAGGCCGACCTGCGCTTCGCGCTCTCGCTCAGCGTCGACTTCGTGGCGCTGTCGTTCGTGCGCGACGCGCAGGACGCCGAGGACGTGCGCCGGATCATGCGCGAGGTCGGGGTGATGGTCCCGGTCATCGCCAAGATCGAGAAGCCGCAGGCGATCGAGAACCTCGACGAGGTCATCGCCGCCTTCGACGGGTTCATGGTGGCGCGCGGGGACCTCGGGGTGGAGTGCCCGCTGGAGGAGGTGCCGTTCCTGCAGAAGCAGGTGATCCGCAAGGCCCGCCTCAACGCCAAGCCGGTGATCGTGGCGACCCAGATGCTGGAGTCGATGATCGGCAACCCCCAGCCCACCCGCGCCGAGACCTCCGACGTGGCCAACGCCGTGCTCGACGGTGCCGACGCGGTGATGCTGTCGGGGGAGACCAGCGTGGGGGAGTACCCCGTCCACACCGTCGAGACGATGGCGCGGATCATCGCCGCCACCGAGCTGCACGCGTTGGAGAGCGCGGTGGACGGCGGGCTCGCCGAGATCGACTGGGACCCCCACACCAAGTCCGGTGTCATCGCCAAGGCCGCCGCCGAGGTGGCCGAGCGCGTGCACGCCAAGTACGTCGTCGCCTTCACCCAGTCCGGGGACTCCGCCCGTCGCATGTCCCGGCTGCGCGGCTCGATCCCGGTGCTGGCCTTCACCCCCGAGGACCAGGTGCGCTCGCAGCTCTCCCTGTCGTGGGGGGTGGAGACGTTCAAGACCGCCGAGGTCGAGCACACCGACGAGATGGTGCGCCAGGTCGACGACCAGCTGCTCAAGATCGGCCGGGTCCAGGAGGGCGACCTCGTGGTGATCATCGCCGGGGCGCCCCCGGGCATCCCGGGCTCGACCAACGCCCTGCGCATCCACAAGATGGGCGACGCCATCAACGAGGTCGCCCCCGCCTACCGCCGGCACTGAGCACGCTGAGCACGCGCCTAGCTGCGTTGTTGGGCCTCGACGGCCGCGCACTCAGCACTCGCGAGCGACAGGGGTGCCCCGGGTGGGATTCGAACCCACACTGGACGGTGTTTGAGACCGCTTCCTCTGCCGTTGGGATACCGGGGCCGCGCGGGAGCGAACGCTACCCGAGCGCGCGTCACGTGCGGGCCCGTGCCCTACCCTTTCGGTCGTGAGCGACCCCGCAGCGCAGGCAGCCGGCACCACCCCCCGCACCGTGGTCATCGCCGAGGACGAGGTCCTCATCCGGATGGACCTCGCCGAGATGCTGGTCGAGGAGGGGTACGACGTCGTCGGCCAGGCCGGCGACGGGGCCCGTGCCATCGAGCTGGCCGAGCAGCTGCGTCCGGACCTGGTGATCCTCGACGTGAAGATGCCCGTCCTGGACGGGATCTCCGCGGCCGAGTCGATCGCCAGGCAGCGGATCGCGCCGGTGATCGTGCTGACCGCCTTCTCCCAGCGTGAGCTCGTGGAGCGGGCCAGGGACGCGGGCGCCATGGCCTACCTGGTCAAGCCCTTCTCCCAGTCCGACCTGGTGCCCGCGATCGAGATGGCGCTGAGCCGCTTCGCGGAGCTGCGCGCGGTCGAGACGGAGGTCGCCGACCTCAAGGAGCAGCTGGAGACACGCAAGGTGGTCGACCGGGCCAAGGGGGTGCTGCAGGAGCAGCTCGCGCTCAGCGAGCCCGAGGCCTTCCGCTGGATCCAGAAGACGGCCATGGACCTGAGACTGTCGATGAGGCAGGTGGCGGAGGGCGTCATCTCCCACGGTCCGTCCATCGCCGACGGCGCCTGATCGCCCCTCGTGGGACTCGCTTGCGTAACGGCCCGGTGTCGGTGTGCTCCACCGGGCACCCACGGTCACCCGAACGTGTAGCCTTCCCCCCCGTGTGGCCCACCTCACGTGGTGCGGGTCCGGACGTGGACCTGCGCCGTCATGACGTGAGGGCGCCGTCGTGTGTGCAGTGCAGAGTCAGTCCAGAGGCACGGAGGACCGAGAGCTCCATGAGATCAACGACCAGGCTGGGGTGGCCTGCCGCGCACCGCGCCCTCGCCCTGCTCCTGCTGGCCCTGGGCCTGCTCGCGCTGCTGGGCCCGGTGCAGGCGTCGGCGGCCGAGGACGACCCCTACAAGATCGCCGGCAACGTCCAGTTCGAGGGCGAGGCGATCGAGGGCGTCACCATCACCGTCGACGGTCCGGGTGGCGCCCAGGTGGTCGAGACCGGGCCCGAAGGCAGGTGGAACGTCGGCGTCCCGGAGGCCGCCGAGTACACCGTCACCCTCGACGTCGACACGCTCCCCGAGGGCGTCACGCTCGACGACCCCGAGGACGACTCGCCGGAGACCAAGGAGGTGACGCCCAACGTGCCGTTCGCGCCGAAGGCGGTCAACTTCTTCATCGGTGAGGGCGACCGTGAGTCCACGGCCTTCGGTGCACAGCTGGCCCAGCGCCTGGTGCAGGGCGTCAACTTCGGCCTCATGCTCGCGCTGGCCTCCGTCGGCCTCTCGCTCGTCTTCGGCACGACCGGCATCTCGAACTTCGCGCACGGCGAGATGGTCACCTTCGGTGCCGTGATGGCCCTCTGGATCGGCGGCACTGCCTTCCTCGGCGCCTCGCTGTGGATCGCCCTGCCGGTGGCGGTGCTCATCAGCGCCCTGTTCGGGCTGTTGATGGACGTGGTCGTCTGGAGACCGCTGCGTCACCGCTCCGTCGGCGTGGTCCAGCTGATGATCGTCAGCATCGGCCTCTCCCTGGCGATCCGCTACCTCTTCCAGTACTTCATCGGCGGCGGCACCGAGCAGCTGCCGGGTGCCTCGGCTGAGCGCATCGACATCATCGGCCCGATCCGGCTGACCAGGGTCGACCTGGCGTCCATGGGTATCGCCATCGCGGTCATCGTCGCCTTCGCGCTGTGGCTGCTCTACTCCCGACTGGGCAAGGCCACCCGAGCGATCTCCGACAACCCCGGGCTGGCCGCGGCGTCCGGCATCGACGTGGACTTCGTGGTCCGGGTCGTCTGGGTGATGGCCGCCGCGCTCGCCGGCCTCGCCGGCGTGCTGTACGCCTACTACCGGCCGGGCATCAAGTGGGACATGGGCACCCAGGTGCTCCTGCTGATGTTCGCGGCCGTCACCCTCGGAGGCCTGGGGACGGCCTTCGGTGCCCTCATCGGGGCGATCATCATCGGCATCATCGTCGAGACGTCGAGCCTGTTCATCCCGGCCGACCTGCGGTTCGCCTCCGCCCTGGCGATCCTCATCGTCATCCTGCTGGTCCGGCCACAGGGCATCCTCGGCCGTCGCGAGAGAATCGGATAGGAACCCGAGATGGACTGGAGCTCGATCCTCAACCAATCCGCGTCGTCGATCATCTCGACGACGACGATCGCCTACGCCCTCGCAGCCGTCGGCCTCGGCGTCCACTTCGGCCAGGCCGGCCTGCTCAACATGGGTGTCGCCGGCTTCATGGCCGTGGGTGCCTACGGGTATGCCATCTCGATCCTGACCTTCGGATTCCCGTGGTGGCTGGCGGCCCTGACGGCGTTGTTCGCCTCGGTGGTCTTCGCCCTCATCCTCGGCATCCCGACCCTGCGGCTGCGCGGTGACTACCTCGCGATCGTGACCATCGCCGCGGCCGAGGTGCTGCGGTTGCTCCTGCTGACGGTCGCCTTCGACGACGTCACGGGCTCGGCCGACGGTCTCTTCGGCTTCAGCGGCAGCTTCGACGAGTCCAACCCGCTCCCGGAGGGCGACTACGGCTTCGGCCCGTGGCAGTTCAACGAGACCACGCTGTGGCCGGTCATCGTCGGCGCGGTCCTGCTGACGCTCTCGGTGCTGCTCGTGTGGGCGCTCATGCGCAGCCCGTGGGGCAGGGTGCTGCGCGGCATCCGCGAGGACGAGGACGCCGTGCGTGCCCTCGGCAAGAACGTCTTCGCCTACAAGATGCAGGCGCTGGTCCTGGGCGGGGTCATCATCGCCGCGGGCGGCATCGTCTACACGCTGGGCTCCAACGCCAGCCCCGGCGTGTACGTCACGTCGCTCACGTTCTTCGTCTACACCATCGTGCTGCTGGGCGGCGCCGCGACGATCTTCGGACCCGTGCTGGGCTCGATCATCTTCTGGGTCCTGCAGTACTTCCTGAGCAACCTGATGCCGGCTCTCGTCGATGCAGGCGTCCTGCCGTTCATGACCGCGAACCAGGCGGGCATGGTCAGGTTCATCCTCGTCGGTGTCGGCCTCATGCTGCTCGTGGTCTTCATGCCCCAGGGCATCATGGGCAACAAGAAGGAGATGACCTTTGTCAAGTGATGCGCTGGCGCCACGCGCCAAGTCCACCGGGCTCCACCAGGGCGAGGCCGCCCCGGGGTGCGCCAAGGTCGACCCGATCCTCGTCGCCGACGGCGTACGACGCACCTTCGGCGGCATGACCGCCGTCGACGTCGAGCACGTCGAGATCCCGCGCGGTGCCATCACGGCGCTGATCGGACCCAACGGCGCCGGCAAGACCACCTTCTTCAACCTGCTCACGGGCTTCGACACCCCCGACGCCGGCTCGTGGTCCTTCGAGGGCCGCTCGCTGGCGGGCGTCTCGGCCTACAAGGTCGCGCGGCGTGGGCTGGTGCGGACGTTCCAGCTGACCAAGGCCCTCGGCCTGCTCACGGTGCTGGAGAACATGAAGCTCGGGGCCACCGGGCAGCGCGGCGAGCGCTTCTTCACCAGCCTGGTGCCGGGGATCTGGCGGGCCCAGGACCAGGCGATCGAGGAGCGGGCCCACGAGCTGCTCGCGCGCTTCAAGCTCGACACCAAGGCCGCCGACTACGCCGCCAGCCTCTCGGGCGGGCAGCGCAAGCTGCTGGAGATGGCGCGGGCCCTGATGTCCGAGCCCACCCTGGTCATGCTCGACGAGCCGATGGCCGGTGTGAACCCGGCGCTGACGCAGTCGCTGCTCGACCACATCCTCGGTCTGAAGGACCAGGGCATGACGGTGCTCTTCGTCGAGCACGACATGCACATGGTCCGCCACATCGCGGACTGGGTCATCGTCATGGCCGAGGGGAAGATCGTCGCCGAGGGCGACCCCACGTCGGTCATGGCTGACCCGGCGGTCATCGACGCCTACCTCGGGGCGCACCAGGACGTGGACCTCGGTGTCGTCACCGGCAGGGTGACGGGCACGCCGGAGCAGCAGGCGCAGGCGGAGGCCGAGCGCCTCCGGCTCGAGGCCGAGGCCCGCGACGAGGTCGAGCAGGAGGAGAACAGGTGAGCGCGCCAGTGCAGGAGACCCGGAACGTGGTCGTCGCCGTCAAGGACGTCCACGCGGGCTACCTGCCCGGGGTCAACATCCTCAACGGGTGCTCGCTCACCGCGCACGAGGGCGAGCTGATCGGCATCATCGGACCCAACGGTGCGGGCAAGTCCACCCTGCTCAAGGCGATCTTCGGCATGGTCCAGGTCCGGGAGGGGAGCATCACCCTCGAGGGCCAGGACATCACCGGCCTCAAGGCCAACAAGCTGGTCGCCAAGGGCGTGGGATTCATCCCGCAGACCAACAACGTGTTCCCCTCGCTGACGATCGAGGAGAACCTCCAGATGGGGCTCTACCAGAACCCCAAGGTCTACCCCGAGCGCCTGGAGTTCGTCACCGGCATCTTCGCCGAGCTCGGGAAGCGGCTCAAGCAGCGTGCCGGCTCGCTGTCGGGTGGTGAGCGCCAGATGGTCGCCATGGGCCGAGCCCTGATGATGGACCCCAAGGTGCTGCTGCTCGACGAGCCCTCCGCGGGTCTGTCGCCGGTGCGCCAGGACGAGGCCTTCATCCGGGTCTCGGACATCAACAAGGCCGGCGTCACCTGCATCATGGTCGAGCAGAACGCCCGCCGCTGCCTGCAGATCTGCGACCGCGGCTACGTCCTCGACCTCGGGCGCGACGCGCACACGGGCTCGGGACGCGACCTGCTCGACGACCCGAAGGTCACCGAGCTCTACCTCGGCACCCTCGGGAAGTAGCAGAGCCACCTCAGCAGCGCAGACGGCCCGGGTCCCCACGGACCCGGGCCGTCTGCCGTCTGCCGCATGCGCTCTGCTGTCTGCTTGTCCGTCGTGCAGGGCGTCGGTCCGCCCCAGGACGGCGAACGGCCCGGGACCCTCGTGGGTCCCGGGCCGTCGCCGGTGCGTCAGACGACGCCGGTCACAGCTGGCTCAGCCGGTGAAGGCGGAGTAGTTGTTGTCCTCGCCGTACTGGTAGATGCCGATCGTGGCGTCCTGCGGGTCGCCCACCTCGTCGAAGGTGATGGGCCCGGAGATGCCGTCGTAGTCGGCGGTGCCGCCCCCGAGGATGATCTCGGCGCAGTCGGCGAAGGTCGTGCACTTCTCGCCCTCGCCGGTGCCACCGGAGACCTCCTGCAGCTTGGCGGCGATGTCGGCCGGGTCGGTCGAGTTGGCCTCGAGCGCGGCCAGGGCGAGCAGGTTCACGGCGTCGAAGGACTCCGCGGCGTAGCTGAACTCGTCCAGGCCCTTCGGGAACTGGCCCGACTCACGGGCGTAGGCGTCGAGGTCCTCGGTGAAGTCGGCGAGGGAGTCGATCGACAGGCCGGGCAGGGTGCCCTTCGCGCCGGTCAGCGAGCCCTCGGGGAACTGGTCGCCGAAGTTCGACAGGTTGCCGTCCACGAAGTAGAGGTTCTCGGCCGGGAACTCACCGAAGAGGCTCGGCAGGATCGTGGCGACCTCCTCGAACGTGATCAGCGCGATCGCGTCCGGGTTGGCCGCGAGCACCGCGTTGACCTGGGAGTCGAACGAGGTGTCGCCGGTGTTGTAGGTCTCCATCGCGACGACCTCGCCGCCGGCGCCCTCGAAGGCCTCGGTGACGTAGCGCGCCAGGCCGGTGCCGTAGGAGTCGTTGAGCACGATCATGCCCAGCGTCGACGCGCCGTCGGCGGCGATCAGGTTGCCCAGCACGTCGCCCTGCAGCACGTCGGAGGGCGCGGTGCGGAAGTACAGCCCGTCGTCCTCGTAGGTGGTGAAGGCGTCGGAGGTGTTGGCGGGGGAGAACTGGATCACGCCCGCGTCCACGACCTGGTCGATGAACTGCAGCGAGGTGCCGGACGAGGCGGCACCGATGATCGCGGAGACGTCCTCGCCGAGCAGGCGCGGGATCTCGGACTCGTAGGCCTTGTTGTCGGTGTCGCCCGAGTCTCCGTAGATGATCTCGAGGTCCAGACCCGTGTCGGCCTCCTCGATCAGCGACGCGGCGTACCCGACGCCCGCCTCCTCCGGGGGGCCGAGGAAGGCCAGGTTGCCGGTCTGGGGCAGAGCGGTGCCGAGCTTGAGGTCCAGGTTGACCTCGCCGGTCGCGGCAGGAGTGTCCTCGCCACCGTCCTCGGCGTCGCTGTTGTCCTCGCTGCCGCACGCGGCCAGCACCAGCATGGCCGAGGTGGCTACCGCGGCGAGGCGCATCGTGTGGGTCATCCGCATAGTGGTGTCTCCGGATCCTTGACTGATCTCTCCCTGCCCCGGTCGGGCATTGTGGGCACACTAGTGAAGAGCGGGTGCCTGCGGGGGTCGTTGCAGGAGCGAGGCGCGGATGTGCCCGAAACGTAACAATTCGGCTGCGGCCGGCCCGAACGCCCCAGGTGGGGCACCGGTATCCCCGTGCGGGGTCAGCCGACGGCCACGACCAAGGACGTCAGCAGCGGGGCGACGAGCAGTGCCGGCAGGAGGTCCGCGACGGCGACCTCGCGGATCCGGAGCAGGCGGAGGGCGACCCCCACGAGCAGGACGCCGCCGGTGGCCGTCACGGCGGCGAGCTGCGCGGCGGGGAGCACGTCGCCGAGCACCGCTCCGAGCAGGGTCAGCGAGCCCTGGACGGCCACCACCGTGATCACGCTCGCGGCGACGCCCCAGCCGAAGGCCGCCGCGAAGGCGATCGCAGCGAAGCCGTCGAGCGCCGACTTCAGCAGCAGCTGGTCCGCGCCGTCCCCGAGTCCCTCCTGGAGCGAGCCCAAGATGGTGAGGGGGCCGGTGCAGAAGACCAGGGAGGCCACGACGAAGCCCTCGACGAACCGGGCGCGGTCCGCGGAGCTCTCGCTCCCGACGAGCCGTCGCTGCACCCAGGCGCCCAGCCGCTCCACCCCCTGCTCGAGGCCGAGCAGGGAGCCGGTGATCCCGCCGATGAGCACTGCGCCCAGCACGATGAGCATCGGCGCCGCGTCCCCGACCGCGTCGGAGAGCTCGGGGGACAGGACCGCCATCGCCGAGGTGGCCGCGATCAGGAGGGTGACCAGGCCGAGCCCGTCGGTGACGAGGTCGCGGGTCCGCACCGGCAGGCGGTTGCCCAGCAGCACCCCGATCCCGCAGCCCAGCAGCACGGTGGCCACGTTGACCAGCGTGCCGGTTCCGACGACCACATCTGCTCCTGGAGGTAAAGACCGGACTGGTCCGGTGTCGCCCGGGCCCGGACCGAGCGTAATCTTGGGCGGTCCCCCCGGCTTCCCCCGCTCTCCCGGCAAGGCAGGTGCTGCATGAGTCGTCCTCTGGTGCACCTGCGCAGCGCTGGGGTCGAGGACGCGTTGTTCCTCGCCGAGGTCTGGGCCGACGCCCTGCGTCGCGGGGACCGTCAGGAGCAGGTCAACGACCTCGAGCTGGTCATCAAGGACTCCCTGGACTCCGCGGAGCAGCGGATCCTGGTCGCGGAGGTCGACGGCGTCCCGGCGGGTGCCGTCCTGCTCCGGGTCACGACGCTGACCCCGCTCAACCTCGAGCCGGTCGTGCAGGCCGTCTCCCCGCACGTGCTGCCCGAGTTCCGCCGCCGCGGTGTCGGCCGGATGCTCGTCGAGGGCGCGGTCGCGTACGCCGAGGAGCTGGGCGTCGCCCACGTCGCGACCGGTGCGCAGTCCGGCTCGCGCGACGCCAATCGCTTCATGGCCCGCCTGGGCCTGGGGCCGCACGCGGTGCTGCGCGTGGCGCCCACCCACGTGGTGCGGGGCAAGGTCGAGGCGCAGCGCCCGCCCATGGAGCGGCACCGCGACCGCTCGCGGGTCCAGCTGCTGGCCGCCCGCCGCTCGCTGCGCCGCCAGCAGGCCGAGCAGCAGGACTGAGGGGACCGGCAGGCCGAGCGGCCGCCGGACCGACTACATCCCGACCTTCTCCTTGGGGACGAGCGCGCAGGTGATGCGGCTGGTGCACAGCCGCTTGCCCCGCTCGTCGGTCACGACGATCTCCCAGGTGGCGCTGGTGCGCCCGAGGTGGGCCGGCGTGGCCGTCCCGGTCACGATCCCCGAGGTCGCGGAGCGGTGGTGGGTGGCGTTGATGTCGACGCCGACGGCCACCCGGTCGGGGTGGGCGTGGATGGCCGAGCCGATCGAGCCCAGCGACTCCGCGAGCGCGATCGAGGCGCCGCCGTGCAGCAGGCCGTAGGGCTGGGTGTTGCCCTCCACCGGCATCGTGGCCACGATCCGCTCCGGGCTGACCTCCACGAGCTCGACACCGAGCTTCTCGTTCAGGCCACCCATGCCGTGGGGCAGGGAGGCGAGGTACTCCTCGATGCTCTCGCTCATGCGCACAAGGTAGCCGTGCCCCCCGAGCGCCTCCCGCTCAGGTGTGACCAGGGTGTCGTCGCGATGTCGGAGGTGCCGACTAGGTTGGACCGGTGCCCGAGACGACGTCCCGCCCCCGGCTCCTGCTGCTCGACGGCCACTCGCTGGCCTACCGCGCGTTCTTCGCGCTGCCGGTGGAGAATTTCTCCACCACGACCGGGCAGCACACCAACGCCGTCTACGGCTTCACCTCGATGCTCATCAACGTGCTGCGCGACGAGCAGCCCACCCACGTGGCGGTCGCCTTCGACGTCTCCCGCCAGACCTTCCGGCTGCAGGAGTACTCCGAGTACAAGGCCAAGCGCAACAAGACGCCCACGGAGTTCTCCAGCCAGCTGCCGCTGATCGAAGAGGTCCTCGACGCCCTCAACATCCCGTTCCTGAAGAAGGACGGCTACGAGGCCGACGACATCATCGCGACGCTGGTGACCGAGGCGCTGGCCGAGGAGGACATGGAGGTCCTGATCCTCACCGGCGACCGCGACTCCTTGCAGCTGGTCACCGACCGCTCCACCGTCCTCTACCCCATGCGCGGTGTGTCCGACCTGGCGCGGATGACCCCGGCCGCGGTGGAGGAGAAGTACGGCGTGCCCCCGCACCGCTACCCCGAGCTGGCCGCGATCGTGGGCGAGACGTCCGACAACCTCCCGGGCGTGCCCGGGGTCGGCCAGGGCTTCGCGGCGCGGTGGCTGACGACGTACGACGGGCTGGACGGCGTCATCGACAACGCCGACAAGATCACCGGCAAGAAGGGCGAGGCGCTGCGCGAGCACCTCGGCGACGTCATGCGCAACCGCCGGCTCAACGCCCTGGTGCGCGACCTCGACCTCGAGCTGCACCCGCGGGACCTGGCCCTGCGGCCCTGGGACCGGCAGGCCGTGCACCAGCTCTTCGACGGCCTGGAGTTCCGGGTGCTGCGCGACCGGCTCTTCGAGACCCTGACCTCGGAGGAGGAGATCGACGACTCCGGCTTCGAGCTGGCCGGCACCCGGCTGGGCGCCGACGAGGTCGCCCCGTGGCTGGCCGAGCACGCCGGCGCCCGCACCGGTGTGAGCGTCCAGGGCACCTGGCGCGCCGGGACCGGGGAGGTCTGGTCGCTCGCCCTGGCCACCGACGACGGGTCGGCGGCCTGGTTCGACGCTGCCGAGCTCACGGTGGGCGACGACGCGGCCGTCGCCGCGTGGCTGGGCGATGCCTCCGCACCCAAGGTCCTGCACGATGCGAAGGGCCCCATGCTGGCGCTGGCGGCTCGCGGCTGGCCGCTGGCCGGCCTGCAGAGCGACACCGCGCTGGCGGCCTACCTGGTGCGACCCGACCAGCGCTCCTACGACCTGGCCGACCTCACGCTGCGCTATCTCAAGCGGGAGCTGCGCCAGGGGGCCGCCGACGACGGGCAGCTCAGCCTCGACACCCTCGACTCCGACGAGACCTCCGGCGCCGCAGAGACCGCGATGCTCAACGCCCGCGCCGTGCTCGATCTCGCCGAGGCGCTCGACACCGCGGTCGAGGAGCACGGCGGCACCGAGCTGATGGCCCGCGTCGAGCTGCCGCTGGTGCACCTGCTCGCCACCATGGAGACGGTCGGCATCGCGGTCGACACCGACCACCTGGAGTCGCTCGAGGAGCACTTCTCCACCGAGGTGCGCCAGGCAGCCGAGGAGGCGTACGCCGTCATCGGCAAGGAGATCAACCTCGGCTCGCCCAAGCAGCTGCAGGTGGTGCTCTTCGACGAGCTGGACATGCCGAAGACCAAGCGCACCAAGACCGGCTACACCACCGACGCCGACGCCCTGCAGGCGCTCTACGTCAAGACCGAGCACCCGTTCCTGCTGCACCTGCTGCGGCACCGCGACGTCATCCGGCTGCGCCAGACCATCGAGGGCCTGCTCAAGACCGTGGCGCCCGACGGCCGGATCCACACGACGTTCAACCAGACGATCGCGGCCACGGGCCGGCTCTCCAGCACCGACCCGAACCTGCAGAACATCCCGATCCGCACCGAGGAGGGGCGACGCATCCGCGAGGCCTTCGTCGTCGGCGAGGGCTACGAGTCGCTGATGACGGCCGACTACAGCCAGATCGAGATGCGGATCATGGCCCACCTCTCCGAGGACGCCCTGCTCATCGAGGCGTTCCGCTCGGGCCAGGACTTCCACTCCATCACCGCGGCGCGCGTCTTCGACGTCCCGGCCGACCAGGTCTCGGTCGAGCAGCGGGCCAAGATCAAGGCGATGAACTACGGCCTGGCCTACGGCCTGTCGGCGTTCGGCCTGGGCCAGCAGCTCGGGATCGAGCCGGGCGAGGCGCGCGGGCTGATGGATGAGTACTTCGAGACCTTCGGCGGGGTCCGCGACTACCTCGCCGGGGTGGTCGACGAGGCGCGGCGCACCGGGTTCACCGAGACCCTGCGCGGGCGCCGCCGCTACCTGCCCGACCTGACCAGCGACAACCGCCAGCGCCGCGAGATCGCCGAGCGGATGGCGCTCAACGCCCCCATCCAGGGCTCGGCCGCCGACCTGATCAAGGTCGCCATGCTCGACCTCCAGGACGGCATCGCCGCCGAGGGCCTGCGCTCGCGGATGCTGCTGCAGGTCCACGACGAGCTCGTGCTCGAGGTCGCCACGGGGGAGGGGGAGCGGCTCGAGGCCCTGGTGCGCCAGCACATGGGCGGAGCCGCCGACCTGCTGGTGCCGCTCGACGTCTCGGTCGGCACCGGCCGCTCCTGGCACGAGGCGGCTCACTGAGGGCTGGTCTCAGTCCTCGGCCACCGGCTCCTTCAGTCGCCAGAGGCTGATGAGCAGCAGCGCGAGGAAGAGCGCGCCGTCGACCGCGACGACGATCGCGGCCAGGCTGCCGAGGTGGGCGGCCTGGCTGCTGAGCACCACGAGCGCCACCACCGCCAGCCACACGAGGTACGTCGTGCGGGTGCCGCGCCGGGCCAGCACCGAGTAGACCAGCAGCTGCAGCATCGCGAGCAGGGTGCCGAGGACCGCGAAGACCCACAGCCGCGACTCGACGTCGGCGTACTCCGCGCCGCCGACGAAGACCATCGCGACACCGCTGAGCAGCCAGGCCGCGAGGGTGCAGAAGATCCCGAGCAGCGCCACGAGCGTGAGGCTGCGCAGCAGCGCGCGGCGTCGCTGCGCCGGGGTGGACATCGCGGGGAAGGCGACGACGACCACGAACTGCGGGAGGAACAGCACGGCCTTGGCCAGGATCAGGCCGGCGGCGTAGAGCCCCGCCTCGCGGTCGTCGAGCACGTTGCGCGCCACGACGATGTCGAGGTTGGAGAGCACGAAGAAGGCGAGCAGGGCCAGCGACGCCGCGCCGGTCTCGCGCACCACCAGCCGCCCGGTGTGCTCCTCGCTGTGCCGGTCGGCGTCGCGTGCGTGCAGCCCCGGGCGGCGCAGGGCCAGCCAGCCGACGATCGCGGGTGCGAACATCGCGAGCATGACGCCGAGCATCGCCGCCGACTCGGTGGGGGAGACCACGATGCAGGCGGTGCCGACCACGACGCGCGCCAGGCCCATCGCGAGGTAGACCCCGGCCAGGGAGAACCACCGGCGCTCGCCCTGCAGCACCCCGGACTGCCCGCCCATGATCGTGAGCGGGACCGCCGAGACGGCGAGCAGCACCGCCGGGACGATGCTGTCCAGGCGCAGCACCGTGTGCACGACGGGGGAGAGGACCAGCATGAGCAGGCCCAACCCCAGGGCCGCGCGGTAGGTGACGCGCAGGACCATCCGCTCGATCTGGCCGACGTGCTCGGGCTCGGCGGAGATCCGCCGTGCCCCGGTGGCCTGCAGGCCGAGCTGCAGCACCGCCACGACCATCAGCAGCGCCATGAGCGAGGCGACCGCGCCGTACTGGGTGGGGCCGAGCAGGCGTGCGGCGATCATCTGGAACGCGTACGTCGCGACGTTCATGACCGCCATGGCGATCGCGATGCCGGCGCTGCTGCGCAGGAGGTCGCGCAGCGGGGGCAGTCGGCGCTGGCCGTGCTGCCCGCCCGAGGCTCCCGAGGCCTGCGCTGCGGTGGTCGTCACCCGTCGAGCGTAGGTGAGGCGGGGCCTCGCCGTGGCCGCGGGCGTGCTTTGCTCTGGGGGTGACGACGCCCGACCCGCCTCGCTGGTGGGTGCGGGCCGTCCCGGTGGCGTGGTCCTCGCTGCTCGCGGTGCTGCTGCTCGGCCCGGCCCTGGGACCGGGCTACGTCCTGTCCTTCGACATGGTGTGGGTCCCGGACCTGGTCCTGCGCGCCGACGTGCTCGGCGTCGGCAGCAGTCTGCCTCGCGCGGTGCCCAGCGACGCGGTGGTCGCGGTGCTCGACGAGGTGCTGCCCGGAGCGCTGCTCCAGGACCTGGTGCTGCTCGCTGCCCTCGTCGTCGGGGGACTCGGGGTCGACAGGCTGCTCGTCCCGCTCGACCTCGGGCTCGCCGCGCGGCTCGCGGCGCTGACGCTGTGGCAGTGGAACCCGTACGTCGTCGAGCGGCTGGTCCTGGGGCACTGGCCGGTGCTCGTGGGCTACGCCGCGCTGCCGTGGGTGCTGCACGGCGCGTCGCGCTGGCGGGCCGAGGGGCGTTGCCCCGCGTGGCTGCTGCTCGTGGTGCCGCTCGGCAGCCTGAGCGTGAGTGCCGGACTCGCGACCTCCCTCGCCCTCCTCGTGGTGCTGGCCGCCGGCCGCGCGCAGGTGCGACGGCTGCTCGCGGCCGGCGGCCTGGCCCTCGCGGGCCAGGCGCCGTGGTTGGTCTCCGGGCTGCTGCACGCGGGCGCCGCCGTGACCGACGGCGAGGGGGCTGCGCTCTTCGCGCTGTCCGACGAGGGACTGCTGCCGGCGCCGCTGGCCGCGCTCTCCGTCGGTGGGGTCTGGAACGCCGCGGTCGTGCCGGACAGTCGTGAGGGCGTGCTCGCGGTCGTCGGGCTCCTGGTGCTCTCGGTCCTGGCCGCGCTCGGTCTGGCGTCGCTGCTGCGGGGACGGGGCACGTCGGCGCGGGCCCTCGCGCGACCGCTGGCGGTGCTCTGGCTGGTCGGCTGGGCGCTCGCGGTGCTGACCTGGGCCGCACCCGGGGCGGTGCATGACCTGTCGGAGGTGCTGCCCGGCGCCGGGGTGCTGCGGGACGGTGCACGCCTGCTGCTGCTGTGCGTCCCGCTGCTCGTGCTGCTCGTCGCCCTCGCGGTGGACGATGCTGCCCGTCGGCTGCGCGCTGTGCCGCTGCCCGCCCCGGCCGTGGTCGTGCTGGTCGGGGCGCTGGTGCTGTTGCCCGTCACGGTGCTGCCGGACGCCGCGCTCGGGGTCGCGGGGCGGCTCGACGCCGTCGAGTACCCGTCGTCGTACGCCGGTGCTCGCGCGGCGCTCCAGGAGGCGGCGCCCGACGGGGACGTCCTGGTGCTCCCGCTGTCGAGCTACCGAGCGCCCGACTGGAACGGCGGGCGCCCTGTGCTCGACCCGCTCCCGCGGCAGCTGGTCCCCGTCCCGATCGCCTCCGACGACCTGGTGGTCGACGACGTGACCGTCGCCGGTGAGGACCCGCGGGTGCGCGACGCGCGGGCGGCGCTGGCCCAGCCTGACCCGGCCTCACGAGCCGCCGCACTGGGACGGCTCGGCATCGCGGCGGTCGCCGAGGACCTCACCGCGCCCGGGCCACGGGCCGACGTGGCGGGGGAGCAGGTGTGGGCCGACGAGCGACTGCGGGTGGTCGTCCTGCCACAGGTGGAGCCCCGCAGCGTGCCCACCGGCTGGGTCGTCGTGATGGTCCTCGCCTGGGCGGCGTACCTCGGGCTCCCGACCACCGGTCTCGTCCTCGCGCTGGTCCGGCGTCGGCGCGGTGTCGACCGATCTCGTGGTGCTTCCCCGACGATGCGCGGGAAATTGTCCGGATAGCGCCGCGGACTGCTACGGTCTTCTTACCTTTGAGGGAGGGTGAATCAGTGGGAACCATTCTTGGCACCGTGGCGGCGATGATCGTCGGCGGAGCGGTCGCAGCAGTGACCGTGGTCGGCGTCGTCTCGTCGCAGACGAGCCCGCAGGGGGACTCCCCGGCGAACGTCAACGCACCCGTCGTGCAGTACGGCGCCACGCAGTAGCGTCCGAGCACGACCAACGCCAGGCCGGCAGCCCTCGGGCTGTCGGCCTCGTGGTGCTCCCGGGGCGCGGGCCTGGGGGCCGGGGCGGCTACGCGCGCCGCGGACGGCCCCACGGCCGGGTGGCGCCCGGGTCGTCGGCGTCGGTGATGCGCCCCTCGAGCCGGGCGGCGACGACGGAGGCGAAGGAGAGCTGGCTCTGGGTCCACGTGAAGCGGTGACTCACCTCGAGGGCGCCGGCCGAGAGCCGGCGGCGCAGGAGCTCGTCGGTCAGCACCCGACGCAGCGCCTCGGTGAAGTCGGTCTGGCTGTCGACCAGCAGGCCGGAGTGCCCGTCCTCGATCGACTCCTGGGTGCCGCCGGCCGCGCGGTAGGCGACCGCCGGGGTGCCGTGCATCCCCGCCTCGCCGATGACCAGGCCCCACCCCTCCTTGAGCGAGGGCAGTGCCAGCACCCAGGCCCGCTCGTAGACCTCGTGCTTGTGCTCCTCGCTGACGTGGCCCTCCAGGACGACGCAGTCCGAGGCACCCCTCTTCGCGACGTACGACGCCAGCTCGGCCTCCCACCAGCCCGACCCGACCACGTGCAGGGTCAGCCCCGGGATCTCCTCGCGCAGGGCGACGACCGCGTCCACGGCGTGCTCGACCTGCTTGTGGGGGACGAGGCGACCGACGACCGCGACCATCGGCGCGGGGCTCTTGCCCGGGTCGACGGCCTGGTAGGGGTCGGTGCCGTTGTGCACGACCGCGATCCGGTGCGCGTCAACCCCGAGCTCGACCAGCTCGGCCCGCGTGGCGCGGGAGACCGCGACGTACTGCTCGTGGCGGTAGAGCCGGGGCGCGAACCAACGCTCGATCCACCAGCCGACCCGGCCGGTGAGGCCGGGGTAGACGACCGGCCACTGCTCGCGGTGCACGTGGTGGACGAGGACGACCAGCGCGGCGCGGGTGACCAGCCGGGAGAAGAACGGCAGCCCGTTCTGCACGTCGACGACCAGGTCGACCCGACCGTGCGGTCCGTCGAGGTCCCCGCGGCGCAGGGCGCGCATGCCGGCGGCGTACACCGAGAGCTTGCCGCCACGCCGCACGAAGCGGATGCCGTGGCGGACCTCCTCGGGCGGGGCCGCGGCGTGGGCGGCGCAGAAGATCGTGACGGTGCAGCCGCGCTCGACCAGGCCCTCGGCCATCTTCTCGAGGTAGCGCTCAGCGCCGCCGCCCTCCGGGTTGGCGGTGTCGCGCCAGCTCAGGAAGACGACGTGCCGACCCTCCAGCGACCCCTCGTCCATCCGGGCGACCATATATGGTCCGGGGCGTGCCAGCCGCGTCCGCAGAACCCTTCCGCGCGACGCTGCGGCGCTCGGTGCACCTGCTGCGGGAGTTCCGCCACGAGCAGCCCGACCCGGCTCGCTTCTACACGGCGCTGGCCCAGGACTCCGCTGCGCAGGTCGAGCACTACGAGCCGCTCGAGGGGCGGCTGGTCTTCGACGTCGGCGGCGGTCCCGGCTTCTTCCGTGACGCCTTCCGCGAGCGCGGCGCGACCTACCTCGCGCTCGACTCCGACGTGGGCGAGCTGTCCGGGCTGGGCGACATCGCCGCCGGCACCGTCGTCGGCAGCGGGATGCAGCTGCCGCTGCGCAGCGGCAGCGTGGACGTCTGCTACTCCTCCAACGTGCTCGAGCACGTGCCCGAGCCCTGGACGATGGCGGCCGAGATGGTCCGGGTGACCCGGCCGGGCGGCCTCGTCTTCATCAGTTACACCGTGTGGTTCGGCCCCTGGGGCGGCCACGAGACCGCCCCGTGGCACTTCCTCGGCGGCATGCGGGCCCGCCGCCGCTACGCGCGCACCCACGGCCACGAGCCGAAGAACCGTTTCGGCGAGTCGCTCTTCGCCGTGACGGTGGCGGCCGGTCTGCGCTGGGCCCGCGAGCAGCAGGCGGCAGGCACGGTCGAGGTCGTGCACCTGACCCCGCGCTACAACCCGTGGTGGAGCCGGTGGCTGCTGCGTGTCCCCGTCGTGCGCGAGCTGGTGACCTGGAACCTCGTCCTGGTCCTGCGCAAGAGATGACCCGCTTCACCCTCCGCCTGCTGGCCGGCTGCGGGCTGCTGATGGGCCTGGCCTTCACCCAGGATCCCGGCTACCTCGTCGCGGACACCAAGTTCGACCTCGTGGCCGCGCCCGCCGACTTCCTGCAGCGCGCGCTGCACCTGTGGGACGGCGAGGGCGCCTTCGGCCAGCTGCAGAACCAGGCCTACGGCTACCTCTTCCCGACCGGGCCGTTCTTCCTCGCGGGCGTCCTGGCCGGGATCCCTGGCTGGGTCGTCCAGCGGCTGTGGTGGGGGCTGGTGCTGGCCGTCGCCTTCGCGGGCGCCGCGCGCCTGGTGCGGGCCCTCGGGGTGCGCAGCGACCTGGCCTGCCTGCTCGCCGGGGCGGCGTACGCGCTCTCCCCGCGGATGCTCACCACGTTGGGCCCGATCTCCAGCGAGAGCTGGCCGATGGCGCTGGCGCCGTGGGTGCTGCTGCCGCTCGTGATCGGCTCGGAGCGGGGGAGCCCGCGGCGCGCGGCCGCCGGGGCCGGGCTCGCGGTCGCGCTGGTGGGCGGCATCAACGCCGCGGCGGCCTTCGCCGTCATCCCGCTCGGCGCGGTCTGGCTGCTGACCCGCACCCCGGGTCCGCGCCGTCGCGCGCTGCTGCTGTGGTGGCCGGTCTTCACCCTCGTCGGCACGCTGTGGTGGCTGGTGCCGCTGGTCCTCATGGGCGCCTACAGTCCTCCGTTCCTGCAGTGGATCGAGACCGCCTCGGTCACCACCTTCCCCACGACGCTGGCCGACGCGTTGCGCGGCACCTCCAACTGGGTCGCCTACGTCGACACCACCTCCCGGGCCGGGCGCGACCTGCTCACCACGCCGTACCTCGCACTCGACGCCGCGGTGCTGCTCCTCCTCGGGTGCGCCGGCCTGATGCTGCGCAGCAACCCCCACCGCGCGTTCCTCGTGCGGGGGCTGCTGCTCGGGCTGCTGCTGGTGACGCTGGGCCACCAGGGCTCCGTGGCCGGGTGGGGCGCCGCGACGCTGCAGGAGCTGCTCGACGGCGTGCTGTCGCCGATCCGCAACGTGCACAAGTTCGACCCGGTGGTGCGGCTCCCGCTGGTCATCGGCCTGGCGTACGTCGTGGACGCGCTGCGCGCCCGGGCCGGTGCCGCCGGGGCTGCGGCCCCGCGCACGGAGCGGGTCAACCGCTGGGTGCTCACCGCGACGGCGGTGGCCGTCGTCGCCGCGGGTGCCGTGCCCGCCCTGGTCGGGCGGATCGCGCCGGCGCAGCCTGTGGTGGCCGTCCCGGGCTACTGGGGTGCCGCCACCCGGTGGCTGGAGGAGCGGCAGGTCGAGGACGGCGACGCCACCTCGCTGCTGGTGCCCGGCTCGACCTTCGCCCGCTACCAGTGGGGCTCTCCCGACGACGAGCCCGCGCAGTGGCTGGCCGACTCCCGGTGGGCCGTGCGCAACGTGGTGCCCCTGGTCCCGGCCGGCGGCGTGCGGACGCTGGACGCCTTCGAGCGGCGGCTCGCCGAGGGCCGCGGGTCCGCGGGGCTGGCGCAGGCGCTGGCCCGGGCCGGCGTGCGCTACCTCGTCGTGCGCAACGACCTCGCCCGCGCCGACGACGTCCCGGACCCGCTGCTCGTGCGCCAGGCGCTCCAGGACTCGCCCGGGCTCGCGATCGCCGAGGCCTTCGGGCCGGTGCTCGGTGGTGAGGCCCGGCTCGAGGGCGTCGACGGCGACCGGGTCGTGGTCGGCGGTGGCTGGCAGGCCCGCTACCGGGCGGTGGAGGTGTGGGAGGTCGACGGCGCCGACCGGGCCGTCCTCGCCGAGGACCTGCCGGTGGTCGTGGGCGGGCCCGAGGACCTCGCCGACCTGGGCGACCTCGACGTCCTCGACGAGCGGCCGTCGGTGCTCGCCGTCGACCTGCCGGAGGACCTGGCGGGGGAGTCGGCGGCCGACCTGCGCGCCGCCCTCGGCCCGCTCGTCCTCACCGACGGGCTGCGGCTGCGCGAGCACGCCTTCGCCCGCATCCACGACGGCGACTCCGCGGTGCTCACCGGGTCCGAGCCCCGCCGCAACGGCAACCCGACCCGCGACTACCTCCTCGGCGACGGGACGCAGGACCACGACCGGTGGTCGACCCGTGCGGTGCTCGAGGGCGTCGCCTCGGTCGACGCCTCCTCGGCGGGCGCCTTCGCCGACGCGTTCGGTCCCGTGCGCCGCGGTGAGCACCCGTGGGCCGCGCTCGACGGCGACCCGGCCACCGCGTGGCGCACCGCGCGGCTCGCGGCCGGCACGCCGTGGTGGGAGGTCCGGCTGGAGGCCGCCCGCAGCCTCACCTCCGTGCAGGTGACCGGCGGGCCGGACGCCGCGGAGGACCAGCGCATCCGGGTCGTCACCGACGCGGGCGCCACGCAGGAGCTGCCGCTGGGGCCCGGCCAGACCCGCACCGTCGGCCTCGACGCCGGCAGCACGACCCGGCTGCGGGTCGAGGGCGTCGTCGACGACCGGCCGCTGTCGCTGGCCGAGGTCGACCTCCCCGGGGTCACGGTCTCCCGCCCCTGGGCGCTGCCGGCCCTGCCCGAGGAGTGGCTGGCCGTGTGGGACCAGCCCGACGCCATCGCGCTGCGCGCCGACCGGGACGCCCGGTCCGGCTGCGTCGTCGTGGGGGACCTGCGGCGCACCCGGCAGGAGGTGCGGTGCGCTGCGCGCGAGGCCGTCGCCGACGAGGAGCCCGGCGGGATCGACCGGCTGGTCACCCTCGCCGGCCAGGCGTCGTACGACGAGGTGGCGCTGCGCGGGCGACCGCGACCTGGCCCCGCCCTGGACGCGCTGGTCGTGGAGGGCCGCGCCATCGCGGCGCGCGCCTCCAGCACCGCCGTCGCCGACCCGCGCGCCGGCGCGCTCGCCGCGATCGACGGCGACCCGGGGACCGCCTGGATCGCCGATGCGGACGACCCGTTCCCGACGCTGGACGTCTCGTGGCTCGAGGAGCGCGACGTCACCGCCCTGCGGGTGCGGCTGGACCCCGACACCGCGGCCGCGCGACCCTCCCGGGTGCGCCTGACCTGGCCCGGGGGGACCCGCGTGGTCGCTCTCGACGAGGGGCGCGCCGCGCTGTCCGCCGGTCTCCGCACCGACCGGCTGACCATCCAGGTGCTCGACACCGAGCCGACGCGCGACCTCGGCTTCGACGGGGAGGGCCGCGCGGTGGGCGCGGGCATCGGCGAGCTGCGCCTGCGCGGCGTGCCGTTCGAGCCGCTCAAGCCGTCCTTCGAGACCCAGCGCTACGCCTGCGGCACCGGGCCCGACCTCGAGGTCGCGGACCGGGAGCTGCGCACGCGGGTGGTCGCCTCACCGGCACAGCTGCTGCGCGGCCAGGGGGTGGACCTGCTGCCGTGCGGCACCGAGGCCCGGGACGACCGGACCGTCACGCTGCCCGAGGGCACCACCCGGGTCCGGCTGCGCGACAGCGACGCGGTCGAGGCGCTGTCGGTGGTGCTCGGCGCCCTTCCCTCGGGCCCGGACCCAGCGGTCCTCTCCGGCCGCGCCGAGGCGGCTCGGCGGACTTTCGAGCTGCCGGCCGGCGACGGCGGAGTCCTGGTCTCCCGCGAGAACACCAACCCCGGGTGGACCGCGCGCCTGGACGGCACCACCCTGGCGGGGCTCACGGTCGACGGCTGGCAGCAGGCCTGGCTGGTGCCGCCTGTCGAGGGACCCGTGGGTGCCCCGGGGGAGGAGCGCGTCGTCGTGGCGACCTTCGAGCCCGACACCCCCTACCGCCTCGGTCTCCTCGTCGGCGGGCTCGCCCTGCTCGGGCTGCTGCTCGGCGCGCTGGTCGCCGTGCGCCGGCCACAGCCCGCGGGTCCGCCGGCGCTCGGTGCGCGCCGGCACGGCCCGGCGGTCGCCGTGGCCACGGCGCTGGTCGCGGCGGGGCTGCTCGCGGGCACCACGGGCGCGGTGGTCGCCGCCCTCACCGCACCGGTGGCGCTGCTGCTCGCCCGCCGGGCGCGCGATGCGGCACCGTGGGTGCTCGCCGCGCCGCTCGTGGCGGTCGGCTCGGCGTACGCCGTCCGGCCGTGGTCGGACCCCGCCGGCTGGTCGGGCGACCTCGCCTGGCCGTCCTACCTGGTGCTGGTGCCGCTGGTCGGCGCGCTGGTGCTCGCCGGGGACCCCGGGCGGCGGCGGCTCAGTGGGTGGCGCCCCTTCAGGCGCAGCGCCGGCCGCTCGACCAGCCGGTAGGCCAGCTCCGCGGCGACCAGGCTGACGCCCAGCACGGTGAGCCACAGGGGCCAGAAGGGGGCGGTGAAGACCTCCCACGTGGTCAGCGCCACGACGAGGTGCAGCACCGGCACGTGCAGGCAGAAGAGCCCGTACGACGTGTGACCGAGGTGCCGGGCCGCCGGGTGCAGCAGGATCCGGTCGAAGACGGCCGGCTCGGCGGGGACGTCGCGCAGCACCGCGGGCAGGACGACCAGTCCGCCGATGGCGGCGTACAGCAGGTTCTTGGTCAGCGCCTCGGCGTCGGTCGGCGGCGTGAGGACCAGCGGGCCGGCGAGCGGGGTCGTGGAGACCAGCAGGAGGCCCAGCGCGAGCAGCCAGCACACCCCGGGCTGCGCGGCGAGCGCGCGCAGACCGGCGAGGACCCGGCCGCCGCGGCCGGCGCGGTGCAGCACCGAGGCGAGCGCCAGCGCGATCCCGACGGCGAACCAGTCGAGGTAGCCGGGCAGCCACTGCGGGGTGGCGACCATCCGGTCCCCACCGGCCCGGGCGGCGCCGTCGAGGTGCCACCACACGGACACCGCGACCAGCACGGCGAGCACCGCGAGGAGCCGGGCCGGCCGGAGGCGTCGCCCCACGGCCAGGAGCATGAGCAGCGGCAGCAGGAGGTAGAAGTGCAGCTCCACCGCCAGGCTCCACATGTGGGTCAGCCCGGCGGGGAACGTCGCGTCAACCAGGGTCGAGGCCAGCAGGTACGTCGCCACGCGGTCGCCCCAGCCCAGCTCGGCGTTGGCGTCGATGAGCGCGAGCGCCAGGGTCGCGGTGAGGACGTACACCGGCAGGATGCGCAGCGCCCGCTTCCACAGGTAGTGCCCGGTCGCGGGGGCGGGTCGACCGGCGAGTGCCCGGACCAGCCAGCCGCGGGAGAGCAGGAAGCCGCTCAGCACGAAGAACAGCGCGACGCCGACGTCGAGCCTGGCCAGGAGCGCCCCGACCGTGCCGTCGCGCTGGTAGCTCGCCGACCAGAAGCCGACGTGCGTGGTCAGCACCGCCAGCGCACCGACGGCCCGCAGCGCGTCGACGTGCGGGAAGGCCTCGTCGACGACCTCGGGCGGGGAGACGGTCACCGGTCCTCCTCGAGCTCGCCGACCTCGACCTCGTCGACGCAGAGGGACTCGCCCGCGGGCAGGCCTCCCAGCTCGACCTCGTCGAAGGCCCCCTGCACGCGCACCAGCACCTCGCCCAGGCCCTGGGTCACCGGGGCGGGCACGGGCTCGGAGCCGGCCACACGCACCTCCACCTCGCCGTCGAACGAAGACAGGTAGCCGATCCGCAGCCACCACTCGATGTCGATGGTGCCGGACTCGAGCGGGATCGCGCGCGGGGACTCCCGGATCCGCCATCCGCAGCCCTCCTCGGGACCGGGCTCGCTGACCAGCACCGGGTCCACGACAGCGCGACGCACGGCGCCGCCGGCGTCGAGCAGGTGCGGTGCCGCGCTGGCCCGGGGGAAGCGGACGGTGTCGGACAACAGCGGCAGCAGCATCGGAGTGGTGTTGCTGGGAAAGAGGAAGCCGGGGACGACCGACGCCGGCACCACCTGGTCCACCATGTCGGTGACGCCTTCCCCTGCCAGGTCGAGCCGCGCCGTGGTGAGGTAGTCGCGACCCGGGTGGTCCGAGTGCCAGACCTGGACGTAGCGCCACGAGGAGGCGAGTCCGCCCAGCGCCACCGCCGCGACGAGCACGCCGAGCGCGGGGACCTCCCAGCGCCGTGACCGGGCCGAGGGACGTGCGCCGCTGCTGCCGGGGGCGCCGGGCAGGTCGAGGAGCGCCAGTCCCAGGCAGAGCACGGCCACGGGGAGGAGGTCGGTCAGGTAGCGCAGCTCGGCTCCGATCACCCCGCCCACGTCCTGTGCCCGGCTCGTGAGCACGAGGAGGTAGGCCGCGGCTGCGTAGCCGGTCAGCACGACCCAGGCGCGCCAGGTGCGGGTCCGTCGCCTGGCCAGCCACACGGCTCCGAGCACCAGTACCGCCCACGAAGCGGCGACGGCGAGGAGGGGCGGGTCGGCAGTCGCGACCGGGGGGTTGTCGGTGGCCCAGCGCCACGGGCCGCCCAGCAGAGCCGTGGGCAGGGACGTGCCGAGCATCTCGCGCGCCAGGTCCCAGGCGACCGCGCGGTCGCCGTCCTCACCCAGGGCCTGCGGGACTCGCACCGAGTAGTAGACGGCGTACGCCGCCGCGAGGGCGCCGAGCGCCAGGGCCGCCGGCCAGGCGCGACGCACGGCCTGCCGCACGCGCTGTGCCGCCCCGCCCTCGACGAACCAGCCGAGCAGCAGCGCCGTGAGCAGCAGCAGCACCAGCGCGGTCTTCACGTACGCCGTGAAGCCCACCAGCAGGATCACGGCCGTCGCCCCCAGCCATCGGAGGCGACTCGTGCGCAGGTAGGTCACCCAGGTGGCCACGCTCGCCCACATCACCGCCTGGAGCGGCACCTGGTTGAGCGCGGCCGCCCACCACATGGTCGCGGGAAGCACGAGGGCAGAGGTCAGGTAGACGGCCAGCAGGGGGAGCACGGCCGTTCGCGCGCCGAACAGGACGACCAGGGCGACCAGGCACGCGAGGCCGGCCAGCGCGGAGGCGACCAGCGTCGTGGTCGCTGCGACCCCCCAGCTCTCCTGTCCCGAGCTGGTCACCCACCGGGCCATCAGCCGGCCCAGTGGCATCAGCTGGGAGTCGAAGGGTTCCAGGAGCGCGGCGGGCGAGCCCTCGCTGCCCGCTGGCGCCAGTCCCAGGGCGTCGGCCGCGAGGCGGTGGTCGTCGTTGTAGAACCACGAGCCGTAGAGCGCCCAGGCCCGCCCCGCGGTGTGGAGGGCCACGATGAGCAGGCCCACGATCCACACGGTCTCCGCGGTCCGGGGACCACCCGCGGCCTCGCCGTCGGGGACCGCTCCGCCGTCGCGCAGGGTGTCCGAGTCCTCCGTCAGCACGGCGCGAGTGTGGCACAGCGGCGCGCCGGAGGATCTGCGGACTTGTGGCGGATGCCACGAAATCCCGCGCGGTGCAGTAGCGTGGAACAGATGCGTGTCCGTCCTCGGGGAGGGGATGGACTTCTCTGGGGAGGGAATTGTGCGTAGCTGGATCGGCCGTATCTGCATCGGCCTCGGAGGGTTCCTCGTCGTCGCCGGGTTGCTCGGCCTCGTCTGGGCCCCTGGTGTCGTGGAGCGGACCCCGCTCGACGTGAACACCACGACCTACCTCGACGGCGAGGCGGGCAAGATCGACGTCTCGACGGGCGAGCTCGTGCGCAACCCGATCTACGCGATCAGCGTGACGAGGACCGACAGCGAGGTGTCCACCGACGACACCGTCGCCTGGGTCTCCTCCAGCTGCGTGATGATCGACCGCGGCGGCGAGCGTGTCTGCGAGGACGGCTCGGCGGACATGATCACCGCCGGTGTCGACGTCTTCGCCACCGACCGCCACACCGGTCTGGCCGTCAACGAGGGCATCGACCTCCCGGCCGACGCCACCCCGCACGAGGGCCTGGTCAACAAGTGGCCCTTCGACGCCCAGCAGGAGACCTACCCCTACTGGGACGGCACCCTGGGCCGCACCGTCGACGCCGAGTTCGACCGCGTCGACGAGGTCGACGGCATCGAGGTCTACGTCTACTCCGTCACCGTGACCCGCAACGCCGCCGAGGTGGCTGCGGACACCAACGGCTTCTACTCCACCTCCAAGGAGATCTGGGTCGAGCCGATGACCGGCGCGATCCTCAACCAGACCGAGAACCAGCAGCGCTGGCTCGAGAACGGCACCCCCGTCCTCGACCTGCAGCTCGCCTTCACCGACGACCAGGTCCTGGAGTCCGCGGCGGACGCACGCGACAACATGTCGCTGCTGACGCTGGTCACCTCCACGATCCCGCTCGTCGGGCTCATCGGCGGCCCGATCCTCCTCGTGGTCGGCCTGGTCCTGGTGCGCCGCCGCAAGCAGGCTCCCGCCGCGCACCACCCGCGGGAGATGGCCGCCGCCGGTCGCTGACCCGCACGCCACGCCTCACCGGGGCCGCACCTGTCGTACGACGGGTGCGGCCCCGGTCGCGTGCGGGCCCATGTCCGGGCCCGTGTCCGGGCCTGCCTCAGGCGTCGAGGTCGCAGCCGAAGACGGCCGTGCCCGGGCCGATCCGGCCCCGGGTGCCCGACCAGCCGCCCCAGACCCGCTCGTGCCCCTCGGGCCACTGCGGCTCCAGCAGGTCGGTGATCCGGAAACCGTGCCCGGCCAGCACCGCGACCCAGTCGCCGAGCGTGCGGTGGTGCTCCACGTAGGACACCCGGCCGGTGGCCTCGTCGACCTCGACGTACGGCGTGCGGTCCCAGTAGTCCTGCGAGGCGACCAGACCCTCGGGGCCGGGGTCGTCGGGGAACATCCACCGGGTCGGGTGGGTGATGGAGAAGGCGAAGCGGCCGCCGGGCCGCAGCACCCGCGCGACCTCCGCCACCGCGTCGTCGAGGTCGGCGACGAACTGCAGCGCCCCGAACGCGGAGAACACCGCGTCGAAGGAGCCGTCGCGGAAGGGCAGCGCCGTCGCAGTGCCGCGCACCGAGGGCACCGGCACCCCGGTGGCCTCGTCGAGGCGGCGGGAGTGCTGGAGCTGGCGGTGCGAGAGGTCCAGGCCCACCCCGCGGCCGCCGCGCGAGCGCACCCAGCGCGAGCACTGCCCGGCACCGGAGCCGACCTCGAGCACGTCCCGGTCGCGCACGTCGCCGAGGATCCCGGCAGCCTCCTCGGTGAGGCCCTCGGGACCCCAGACGAAGCCGTCGTCCCCGAGGAACTCCCCGTGCGTGGCCTGGTAGTCGTCGGCGTACCGGTCCCAGTCCGGGCCGTTGGCGGCGCGGGACTCCGCCTCGTCGACGGCCCGGCGCTCCACCCGCACCGGCGGCAGCGGCGGGTGGTCGCGGGAGTCCGGGGTGACGGGCGGCAGGCTCACGCCTGGGAGCCGGCGGGCGCCGGCAGCGCCGTGCGCCTGCGGTTGAGCGGCAGCCGGCCGGCGAGGTCACCGATCGGCCCGACGGCCTTGTGCAGCGCGTCGGCGGAGGAGGAGAGCGTGGGCACGATCTGGGTGAGCTCGGCCAGCCGCGGCTGGATCGCCTCGAGGGTGTCGCCCAGCGAGACCAGCTGGTCCAGGGTCCCGCCGTCGGCGAGCAGCCGCTCCACGAAGCCGTCGTCCTCCAGCATCCGGTCGGCCAGCCCGCCCGGGCGCAGCACCAGCTCGAGCAGCCCGCCGGGCTGGGTGAGCCGGTCCACGGGCCCACCGGTCTTCAGCAGCTGCTCCAGCACGCCCTCCTCGGCCACGACCCGGTCCAGCGCGCCGCCCTCGCCGAGCAGCCGGTCCAGCGGTCCGTCCTCCGACAGCAGCCGGTCGAGCACACCGTCGCGGGCCAGCAGCCGGGTCAGCGGCCCGTCCTCCGCGAGCAGCCGGTCGAGCACCCCGTCACGCGAGAGCATCCGGCCCAGCGGGCGGTCGGGGGCCGTGAGCTCGTTGACCACGGTCGCCAACCGCATCGGGCCGTCCTCGTCGGTGAGCAGGTCCACCAGCTGCTCGGCGTACCCCCGTTCGCCGATGACCCGCAGCACCAGGTCGGCGTAGCCGCCCGGGCGACGGATCGGTCCGTCCGGGGCCACGAGGTTCCCGAGCTGCAGGGTGGTCTGGGTGGCGGCGACGGTGAGTCGCCACGGCAGCAGAGCGGCGTCGACGAGCGCGGCGGCAGGGGGACGGGCCATGGGGTGCACGCTACGTGGCGGGCGGGTCGGATGGCAGAGTCCCGCGCATGTCGGACCACACCACGGACCACACCACGAGCCACACCACGGGCCACCCGCCGGAGGCGGCCCTCGGCCTGGACCTGGAGCCGCTGGAGGGCGGCTGGTCGGGCCGGACCTTCCTCGGGAAGGTGGCGGGGGAGCGCACCGTGGTGCGGGTCTACCCGCCCGACGACGTGGCGGGGCCCGCACGGGACGCAGCCGTGCTGCGCCTGGGCCGAAGCGTGCTGACCGGCTGCGCGCCCGTGCCGGAGGTCCTCGAGACACGCGCGGGCGACCCGGCCGTCGGTGCCCCGGGGCTGCTGCTGGCCGAGCACCTGCCCGGTGAGCGCGGCGACCTGCTGCTGCCGCGGCTCGACGACCGCGCGCTCGCCGTGGTGGGCCGGGCGCTGGGGGAGGTCGTGGCGCGGTTGGCCGGTGCGGTCCAGCCGCGCGTCGGGCGGTTCGTCGACGAGCAGCTGGGCCTCGCGCCCTGGGAGCCGCCGTGGGACGCGGAGTCCCTCGTCGACCTCGTCGCGGCGCTGGCCCCGCGCCTGGACCTGCGGGCCGCGGACCACGATGCGGTGCTCGGGCTCGCCGGAGACGCTGACGACGTGCTGCAGGACGCGGCGCGGGAGGGGCCGGGGGCCGTGCTGGTGCACGGCGACCTCAACGCCAAGAACCTCCTGCTGGCGAGCACGGAGGACGACCGGGTGGTGGTGACGGGTGTGCTGGACTGGGAGTTCGCCCACGCGGGGTCGCCCTGGGCCGACCTCGGGAACCTGCTGCGCGAGCAGCGCTCCCCGGCGTACGTCGAGGCGGTGCTGGACACCGTGGCCGACCGACGCGGTGTGCCGGTGGACCTCGCGCTGGACCTGGCCCGCGCAGCCGACCTCGTCGCGGTGGTCGAGCTGGCCACCCGACGCGGGAGCAACCCGGTGAGCGACGCGGCCCACGAGCGGCTGCTCGTCTTGGCCCGGGCCCGCGACCTGCACGCCTGCTGAGAGCCGTCGGCTCGCCACGGGACCTGTCGCAGGACCGGGCGGACCCCAGACTCCCCCCGGGCCACAGGTGGCCCGGGGGGAGCCCCGCCCCGCCATGGTGCGGTCTGGGTCCCCTCCCCGGTGGGTGCGCCTCAGTCCCGGATCAGGGGTTGCCCGGGGTGCTGCGCGGGTCGAGCGGGTCGCTGCCGGCCTTGATCTCCTTGCCGTCGCTGGCCCCGCCCTGGTCGGTGTCCTTGGTGCAGGGGTCGGTGCCGAAGCGCTTGATCTCCTGGCGGTCGGTCAGCCCGTCCTTGTCGGAGTCCTTGCGGTTCGGGTTGGTCGGGCACTTGTCGTAGCGCTTGTTGGCGCTGCCCTTGACCTCGACCCGGTCGTTCAGGCCGTCGCGGTCGGTGTCCTTGCGGGTGGGGTCGGTCTTGAACCGCGTGACCTCCTGGCCGTCGTTCAGCCGGTCACCGTCGGTGTCCTTGTCCAGCGGGTCGCTGCCGACGTTGTTGACCTCGCGGCCGTCGCTCAGCCCGTCGGAGTCGCTGTCCGCGTCCAGCGGGTCGGTCTCGACGGTGTTCACCTCGCGGCCGTCGTTCAGCCCGTCGGAGTCGGTGTCGGGGTCCAGCGGGTCGGTGCCCACCGTGTTGACCTCCTCGCCGTCGAGCAGCCCGTCACCGTCGGTGTCGGGGTCGGTGGGGTCGGTGCCCTCCACCAGCTCCTCGGCGTCGGTGAGACCGTCCTGGTCCTGGTCGTCCAGGGGCAGGTCGTCGAGCGGGTCGTTGGGGTCGGTGCCGGCTGCGACCTCGTCGCCGTCCTCGACGCCACCACCGTCGGTGTCGGCCACCAGCGGGTCGGTGGGCTCGTTGTCGAAGGCGTCGTTCTCGGAGCCGCTGACCTCCTCGAGGTTGGTCAGGCCGTCGCCGTCGGGGTCCTCGGCGGCGTCGGAGGTGCCGTCGCCGTCGGTGTCGGCGGTGTTGGGGTCGGTCGCGGTCTCGTTGATCTCCTGGCCGTCGGTGAGCCCGTCGTCGTCGGAGTCGGGGTCGCGCGGGTCGGTGGGCTCGTTGTCGTAGCCGTCGTTGGCGTCACCGGAGAGCTCGTCGCCGTTGGTCACGCCGTCCTGGTCGGCGTCACCGGCGGGGTCGAGCACGTCGTCGGCCGCGTTGTTGGGGTTCGTGGCCGGGTCGGTGGGACCGGTGCTGGTCACCTCGTCGCCGTCGGGCACGCCCCCACCGTCGGTGTCGGCGGCGTTCGGGTCGGTCGGGGCGTTGGCGAAGGCGTCGTTCTCCGAGCCGGAGGTCTCCTCGCCGTCTTCCAGGCCGTCGCCGTCGCTGTCGGCGACCAGCGGCTTGGTGGGCTCGTTGTCGAAGGCGTCGTTCTCGGAGCCGCTGACCTCCTGCAGGTTGGTCAGGCCGTCGCCGTCGGGGTCCTCGGCGGCGTCGGAGGTGCCGTCGCCGTCGGTGTCGGCGGTGTTGGGGTCGGTGCCGGTGAGGTCGACCTCCTGGCCGTCGGTGAGCCCGTCGTCGTCGGAGTCGGCGTCGGTCGGCTTGGTGGGCTCGTTGTCGTAGCGGTCGTTCTCGGAGCCGGTGACCTCCTCGAGGTTGGTCAGGCCGTCGCTGTCGGCGTCCTCCTGGCCGTCCCTGGTCCCGTCGCCGTCACTGTCCTGGTTGTTCGGGTTGGTGCCGATGACACCCTCGACGTCGTCGGTCAGCCCGTCGCCGTCGGTGTCGCCGGGGGTGCCGCACTCCACGCCGCCGGCGGGCGCCGTGGCCTGGGCTGTCATCGGGAAGACGTCGATCTCGGCGACGTCGAGGAAGCCGGCGAGGGTGACCTTGATGTGGATGGCTCCCTGCAGGGTCGCGCGCACGCCGTTGGGCAGCACCTCCACGACCGGGTCGGCCACGGAGACCTCGATCAGCTGTCCCGCGGCACCGGGCGTGGTGAAGGGGAAGTCGGCGAGGTCGCCGCCGGTGCCGGCCAGGGCGATGACGGGGGCGGTGTAGGTGACGTCGTCCGCACCGGGGGTTCCGTCGGCGCGGACCTCCAGCCTGGGTGCGGACAGCACCTCGAGGACCGGGTTGCCGAGGATCTCCAGGGCGACGGTGCTGCCCTCGACCTCGGTCACGACGTTGCGCCCGCCGTTGGGGCGGCCGTTGGGCACCAGGCGCGTCTGCTGACTCACCGAGGCTGTGCCACCGAGGCCGATCGAGCCGAGCAGCTCGACGTCAGCAGTGGAGACCCGCGACTGGGACACCGGGGGCAGGGAGGGGATGCAGCGCCCGTCGGCGCTGAAGCGGGCCTGGGCAGAGGCGTTGGAGACCCCGAGGTCCAGCAGCAGGTCCAGCGCGTCCAGCGGGCCGCCGTCGGTCGGCAGCAGCTCGTCGGTCGCCGGCGCGGCGTTGTCCGGGGGAGCGGTCTGCGTGACGTTGCCGAGCAGGGTGTCGAGCACCGCCTCCTCCAGGCCGAGCAGCGCCACGAGGTCGTTGGTGGTGGCGATGTTGTCGGCGGCGGCGACCGCGCGCGGGTTCGCCGCGTTCAGCGAGCCGGAGGCCCGGCCCACGGAGAGGTCGACGGCCGACTGGCCGAGCAGGGGCACGCTGAGCACCTGGGCGCGCAGCAGGTCCATCGAACCGGCGGACGTGGCGCCCGGGGGCAGCGGCAGCTGCTCGGCGTTGGCCGGCGCGGTCAGCGGGACGGTGAGCAGGGTGTACAAGGCGGCGGTGGACAGGCCGACGCCGGCGGCGACGGCCTTCCGGTGCGCGCGCGGTCGATCGGGTCGACGGCTGGGTCGACGGGTCATGCGGGTCTCCTCGGTGACTCATGGCGGGGGGCTCCGCGGCGCGCCGGAGACGGTTCCCGGTGGTGGAGGGAGCAGGACGACCGGGCGGGCTGCGGGTGCGCGGGCGGCCCGGACGTCCCTGTGGGGCGGTCCGCGTCGACGACGCACTGGCCGGGCCGTACCCGTCGGTCGAGGCGGTATGCGCTGGTCTGGTCCAGGTGGCCGATCGGCGGGCGGGGAGGCCGCTCCCGAGCGGTGGGGACGCTGGTTGGACTCCCCGCGCGCGGGCGGCGTACGCTGCCCGTTGCGCCAGTGGTCTGCCTGCGTCCCGTACGGAGCGGACCAGGCTCGGCCTCGGTGGTCGGCGTCGTCCTCGCGGATGCAGCCCTCGCCACCGTCACGTCCGGACCGGACCCTCGCGCGTGCCCGCACGACTTCTGCCCACCCAAGGAACCACTTCCTCTATGACTACCCTTTCTGCTCTTCCCGACTACGACGCGCCCCAGGTGGCGATCAACGACATCGGGTCGGAAGAGGACTTCCTCGCCGCGATCGACGCGACGATCAAGTACTTCAACGACGGCGACATCGTCGACGGCACCATCGTCAAGGTGGACCGCGACGAGGTCCTCCTCGACATCGGCTACAAGACCGAGGGCGTCATCCCCTCGCGCGAGCTGTCGATCAAGCACGACGTCGACCCGCACGAGGTCGTCGCCGTCGGCGACAAAGTCGAGGCCCTGGTCCTCCAGAAGGAGGACAAGGAGGGTCGTCTGATCCTGTCCAAGAAGCGCGCCCAGTACGAGCGCGCCTGGGGCACGATCGAGCAGGTCAAGGAGGAGGACGGCGTCGTCGAGGGCACCGTCATCGAGGTCGTCAAGGGCGGCCTGATCCTCGACATCGGCCTGCGTGGCTTCCTGCCCGCCTCGCTCGTGGAGATGCGTCGCGTCCGCGACCTGCAGCCCTACGTCGGCCAGACGCTCGAGGCGAAGATCATCGAGCTCGACAAGAACCGCAACAACGTGGTCCTGTCGCGCCGCGCCTGGCTCGAGCAGACCCAGTCCGAGGTCCGCCACGGCTTCCTCACCCAGCTCCAGAAGGGCCAGATCCGCAAGGGTGTCGTCTCCTCGATCGTCAACTTCGGTGCGTTCGTGGACCTCGGCGGCGTCGACGGTCTGGTGCACGTCTCGGAGCTGTCCTGGAAGCACATCGACCACCCGTCCGAGGTCGTCACCGTCGGTGACGAGGTCACCGTCGAGGTCCTCGACGTGGACATGGACCGCGAGCGCGTCTCCCTGGCGCTGAAGGCGACCCAGGAGGACCCGTGGCAGCACTTCGCCCGTACCCACCAGATCGGTCAGATCGTGCCGGGCAAGGTCACCAAGCTGGTGCCCTTCGGCTCGTTCGTCCGCGTCGAGGAGGGCATCGAGGGCCTGGTGCACATCTCCGAGCTGGCCGAGCGCCACGTGGAGATCCCCGAGCAGGTCGTCCAGGTCAACGACGACGTCATGGTCAAGATCATCGACATCGACCTCGAGCGTCGCCGGATCTCGCTGTCGCTCAAGCAGGCCAACGACACGGCCGCGGCCGCCGACGTGGAGGAGTTCGACCCGACCCTCTACGGCATGACCGCGACCTACGACGAGCAGGGCAACTACGTCTACCCCGAGGGCTTCGACCCGGAGACCGGCGAGTGGCTCGAGGGCTACGACGAGCAGCGCGCGAAGTGGGAGGCGGACTACGCCAAGGCCCACGCCCGCTGGGAGGCCCACGTCAAGCAGAAGCAGGAGGCCGCGCAGGCCGAGGTCGAGGCCGGCGAGGCCACCTCGTACTCCTCGGGTGGCACCGAGACCGAGACCACCGACGGTGGCTCGCTCGCCTCGGACGAGGCCCTGCAGGCGCTGCGCGAGAAGCTCACCGGCGGTCAGTGACCACCACCGTGAGCCGCTAGCTCCACAGCACCACATCCACACGAGGGCCCGCCAGGTCAGACCTGGCGGGCCCTCGTGCGTCGTCGGGTGCCCTCAGCCCGGGTCAGGGCGTGCGCTCGGCGAGCACGTCGCGGCGTACCTTGCCCGTCAGCGTCCGGGGCAGGTCGTCGAGCGAGGTCCAGGTCTTGGGGCGCTTGGGCGGGGCGAGGCGCTCGCGGCACCACGCGGCCAGCTCCTCGGCGGGTGCGGTGCCGACGACGGCGGCACAGACCCGCTGCCCCCACTCCGGGTCCGGTACGCCGTAGACCGCGACGTCCACGACGCCCGGGTGCTCGCGCAGCACCTGCTCGACCTCGAGCGGGTAGACGTTCACCCCACCGCTGATGACCAGGTCCTCGCGGCGGCCGTCGAGGAAGAGGTAGCCCTCCTCGTCGAGCCGGCCCAGGTCGCCCACGGTGAAGGCGGGTCCCTGCGGGGTGGTGCGCCAGGCCGCGGCGGTCTTGTCCGGCGCGCGGTAGTAGGTGAAGCGCGCGTGCTCGGGCACCACGCACCAGATCAGCCCGTCGGCATCGGTGCTCAGCACCCGGCCCGGGCGCGCCCGCCCGACGGTGCCGGGCCGCTCGAGCCACTCCTCGGAGCGGCAGGCGGTGAACTGTCCCTCGGTCGAGCCGTAGAACTCCCACGTCGAGCCGGGCGGGAAGACCTCGATCAGCCGCCGCTTGACGTCGTCGGGGCACGGGGCGCCGGCGTGCGCGAGGAGCCGGAAGGACGACAGGTCGGGGGTGCCCACCGCGTCCCAGTGTGCGAAGAGCCGTTGCAGGTGCGTGGGCACGCAGAAGGCGGTCGTGGGCCGCTCGGTCACGATCGCGCGGGTCACCAGCGCCGGCTCGAACGGGCCGGGCACCACGATCCGACCGCCGGCCAGCAGCGTCCCCATCGCGAAGCGCAGGGGAGCGGAGTGGTAGAGCGGGCTCAGCACCAGGTTGACGTCGTCGGCCGCGAAGCCCCACAGGTCGCGCTCCTCGGACAGCAGGGCGCCGGCGGCGTCGTCGGCCAGGACCCCGCTCCAGACGCCCTTGGGCGTCCCGGTCGTCCCGCTGGTGCAGTGCATCGGCCTGGCCCGCGGCAGCCAGCCGGTGACGGGTCCGTCGGGCCGGTGGGCGGCCAGCAACGCGTCGAGCACCGACTCATCGGTCACGACCAGGGTCGGGTCGAGGCCGGCCAGGATGCGCTGCCGCTCGTGCTCGGTCAGGCGAGGGTCCAGCGGGATCGGCACGATCCCCCCGGCGAGGAGGGCCAGCACCGCCTCGACGTACGACGTCGACGGGCTGACCAGGAGGGCGACCCGGTCGCCCTCGCGCAGGCCGGTCGCGGCCCTGCTCACCTGCGGACCCCCGGCATGAGCAGCGCCTCGACGCCGAGCCACGTGGCCAGCGCGTCGATCTCCGCGTGCACCGCGGCTCGCACCTCCTCGGTCCACGGGGGCCCGTCGGGGCCGCCCACGGGGTCCTCGTGCACGGCGTCGACCCGCAGCACGCCCTCGCCCGGCTCGGCGGTGCAGTCGACCTTGCCGACGAGGTCGTGGCCGTGGAGCACCGGCAGGGCCCAGTAGCCGAAGCGGCGCCGCTCGACCGGCTTGTACTGCTCGAGCTGGTAGTCGAAGTCGAACAGTGCGGCCATCCTCGCCCTGTCGAGGACCAGCCGGTCCAGCGGGGAGAGGAGCACGGTGCGCGTGCACGCGCCTGCTCCGACGTACGACGGATCGACCCGCCAGGTGCCGCGCACGCCCTCGATCCGAGCCGGCTCGCCGACGTCGGCGAGCTTCGCGCCCCGGTCGATGCCCAGCGAGTGCAGCCGCAGCCGCCGCAGCTCGGCCGTCGCCTCCTCCATCGGTGGCACCGGGTCGTCGGGGAAGACCCGCTCGGCCAGGTCCCACAGCCGGTGCTGGCCCTCGCGGCCGACGACGAGCACCTCACCGCGCGCGGCCATGATGTCGAGCAGCTTGAGCACCGACTTGTCGTGGGTCCAGCCCGACGACGTCCACGGCCGGACGATCGCGTCCGGCAGGTCGGGCGCGGTCAACGGCCCCTCCTGACGCAGCGTCTCGAGGATCTCGCGCCGGCACTCGTCGTTGTCCTCGACCCAGCCCGCCACCTCGGCGTGCCAGGGCCGGTCACCGGCGCCGGGCCAGCCGGCCATGACCGCGCGGTGCAGCGGGACGTGGGGGAGCGGTGTGGCCATGCCGCCGATCTCCACCAGCTCGCCCGCGGTGAGGGCGTCCTCGAGGTCGGTGCGCTCGTAGCCCGACCCGATCCGGCTCCACAGCACCAGGTGTGCCGACGGCACGACGACCTTCGTCGGGTCCAGCTGCAGGAGCGTGAGGTGCGCGACGACCTCGAGCACGTCGGTGGGCCGCGGCTCGGCCAACAGCTGGGCGCGGACCGCGATGCCCCGCGCCTGCTCCCGGGTCAGCTCGTGCACGGGGCGATCGTCGCAGACGGTCGGGTGTACGCCGGCGGGGGAGCGCCTGCCTACCGTGCAGGCATGACCGAATCCAGCACCGCCTCCCGTGCCTCCACCCTGCTGCAGCTCCACCGCGACCCGAAGCTGCTGACCGTCGTCAACGTCTGGGACGTCATCTCCGCGACCGTGGTCGCCGACGTGGAGGGCACCGCCGCGCTCGCGACCGCCAGCCACTCGATCGCGGCGTCCTACGGCTACGAGGACGGCGAGAACATCCCGGGCGAGCTGATGATCGAGGCCGTCGGCCGGATCGTCGCCGCCACCGACCTGCCGGTGACCGCCGACCTCGAGGGCGGCTACGGCGACCCGGCCGAGACCGTGCGCAGGGCCATCGGCGTCGGGGTCGTGGGCTGCAACCTCGAGGACCAGCTGCGCCCGCTCGACGAGGCCGTGCGCAACGTCGAGGCGGTGCTGAAGGCTGCCGAGGCCGAGGGCGTCCCGGACTTCGTGCTCAACGCCCGCACCGACGCCTTCGTCAAGGACCGCTCGCGCGACCCGCAGGAGGCTCTCGCCGACGCCGTCGAGCGGGTCAAGGCCTTCACGGCCGCCGGTGCACCGACGGTCTTCGTCCCGGCCAAGCTCGACGAGCGGATGGTCGAGACCCTCGTCGAGGCCGTCGGGCCCCAGCACCTCACGCTCATCGGCATCCCCGGGAACCCCTCGCTGGCCCGGCTCGAGGAGCTCGGCGTCGCGCGGGTCTCGTGGGGCCCGATGTCGCAGAACGTCGCGCTGACCGCGCTGCAGGAGCTCGTCGAGGAGGTCCACCGCGGCGGCGGCGTGCCCTCGACCATGCGCATGCTGAACTGACGGGCCCGGGCCCTACCCTGGACCTGTGAGCGAGCAGGGCACCACAGGGCAGGGCCAGGGTCGGACCGAGCAGGCGGCCCCACGGCGCCGGCACCTGATGGACCCGAACGCACCGGTGCGCGACCAGTACGGCTCGCCCGGCATGACCCGGGTGCAGACATGGGTGATGTCGACCTTGGTGGTGACCACCATCCTGCACATGGCCGGTGGCCTGCTCGTGGCGGCCTGGTTCATCGACGAGGCCGAGACGGTTCCGCGGGTCGGGCTCTCGGTGATCGCCGGTGCCTTCGGCGTGATGGCCGTCGGCGCAGGGCTGGCGATCCACCGCAAGCCGCTGCTCAGCCCCTGGCTGGCGCTGGGCCTGCTGCCGATGGTGGTCGGACTGGTGCTGTTCCTCTGAGGCGCACCGCATAACCTGGCCCGCATGCGGGTCGGACTGACGGGTGGGGTGGCGTCGGGCAAGAGCACCGTCGCAGGGATGCTGACCGACCTCGGGGCGGTGGTCATCGATGCCGACGCGATCGCGCGCGAGGTGGTGGCCGCCGGCACCCCCGGCCTGGCCGCGGTCGTCGCGGAGTTCGGCGAGGAGCTGCTGACCCCGGACGGCGAGCTGGACCGCCCGGCCATGGGGAGCCTGGTCTTCCACGACGAGTCCGCCCGGCGTCGGCTCGAGGCGATCGTCCACCCGCTGGTCTTCGAGCGGTACGCCGAGCAGGAGGCGGCCGCCCCGCAGGGCGCTCTGGTCGTGCACGACATCCCGCTCCTCGTCGAGTCCGGCCGGGCCTCGGAGTTCGACGCGGTCGTCGTGGTGGACGTGCCCCGCGAGCTGCAGGTCGAGCGGATGCTGCGCGACCGGGGCTGGAGCCTCGTGGACGCCGAGGCGCGGATCGCCGCCCAGGCCACCCGCGAGCAGCGGCTGGCCGTGGCGACCCACGTCATCGAGAACACCGGCACCCTGGACGAGCTGCGTGCCCGGGTCGCCGAGGTGCACGCGGCGCTGACCGACGGGGCCACCGCGTGACCTCCCGCCCCCGCTGCCCTCGTACGACGACGACCCGGCTGGTCGCTTCGTTGGCCGTCACGGTGCTCCTCGCGGCCGGCTGCGCCGCGCCGTCGGACCCTGCGACCGCACCGGGCGGTTCCGACCCGTCGGGTCCCGCCGCCACGGCGCAGCCGGACGGGTCCGAGGACGCTGCGGTCGCCACCGACCCCGACGAGCCGCTGGGCTGGGGCCCGACGGTCGGTGAGCTCGACGAAGCACGGGAGCTGGTCGCCACCTACTCCTCCGAGCAGCTGGCGGGCCAGGTCATCGTCGGCCGCTACGCCGGCACCGACCCCGAGGTGCCGGCCCGGCTGGTGCGCGACCTGCACCTGGCCGGGGTCTGCGTGACCGCCGACAACGTCCTGGACGAGGCCCAGGTGCGCGCCACGACCGCGGCCGTCAGCGAAGCCGTCGCCGAGAGCGGCCGGGACTTCCCCGCGGTGATCGGCGTGGACGAGGAGGGCGGCACGGTCGCCCACCTGCGCGGCGTGGCGACGACCTTCCCGGCCTTCGCCGCGGCGGGCTCGGCCATCGACAACGCGGGACGCCGTGGCCGCGTGGCGGTCAAGGACGCGGCGTACGCGACCGGCATGGAGCTGCGCGCCCTCGGCTTCACCTGGGTCTACGCCCCGGTGGCCGACGTGACGATCGGTGCCGCCGACGTGACGATCGGCTCCCGCTCGCCCTCGACCGACCCCGAGCTGGCGGGCGCGGCCGTGAAGCAGACGGTGACCGGCTACGACCGCTCGGGCACGGTGTCGACCACCAAGCACTTCCCCGGCCACGGCGGCGCGACCGCCGACTCCCACCTGACCCTCCCGGTGCTGACCGACACACTGGCCGAGCTGGAGGCCCGCGACCTGCCGCCCTTCGAGAAGGCGATCCAGGCTGGGGCGCCCTCGGTCATGATCGGCCACCTCGACGTGCAGGCGCTCGCACCCGGGACCCCGTCCTCGATCGCGCCGGAGACCTACGCCTACCTCCGCGAGGAGCTCGGGTTCGGCGGCGTGGCCATCACCGACTCCCTCGGCATGGGTGCCGTCGCCGGCATCCCTGCGCTCGCGGTCAAGGCGCTCGAGGCCGGGGCCGACCTGCTGCTGATGCCCGTCGACACCCGTCGCACCCACGCGACCGTCACGGCCGCCCTCGAGGACGGCACGCTCGACCGCGCCCGCGTCGAGGAGGCAGCGGCCCGCGTGGTGGCCCTGCAGCGCTGGCAGGCCCGGATCGCCGCCGAGCGGCCGGTGGGCGACGACGTCGAGGAGCAGGCGGCGGCCGCCTCCGCGGCGCTCAGCGCGGCGGCGTACGGCTCCTGACCCGCCGAACCGTCAGTTCCGAACCCCCGAACCGTCGGCGGTGTCAGAGGAATGTCGCAACACCCCCTGCCCTGAGGGGGATGTTGTGCCAGCTCCGCCGATGCCTGTTGACCAGCTCGACCTGATCCACTGCTTGTTGCGGCGTGGTGAGAACCGTGAGGTGATCGCCGCGCGTGC